>CAZQAT010000051.1:0-30654 GCA_964591315.1 uncultured Planctomycetaceae bacterium | reverse complement strand
CCGGTTGGGTGCTAATGCGTTGAAGGCTCATGAATAGGCCGGGCTAGCCCCGGCCCCACCCTGCCGGGCGGGCCATCAACGGGGCTTCAGCCCTTCTGCCTCGAGGTCCTCATCGGCAGTCGCCACGAGCCGGACCCTCACTTCGAGTTCGGGCTCTTCCACCTCGATCGACGAGACCTGGGATGTGCCCGACTCGCCGGCGGAGGCGGTCCTGGCCCGCAGGAGGGGCAAGGGCACGACGCCCTCGACAGCCAGAGCCCGGGTATCGACGAGGCGGCCGAGGATGAGGCTGTCGACCTCGAAGGGTCTCGGCGAGGACCGGTGGGTGTCCGCCTCGGTCAGCGCCAGGTCCCTCACCGCCCCCAGGTCGTGGCGGATGAAGAAGATCCCCTCGGCCTCCCTCGCGGCACCTTCGGTGGCCATCGCTCCGCCCTCCTTCGCCGAAGCCCGGATGACGGTGCGGAGCAGGTGGTAGGAATCCTCCTCGACTTCCCCGCTCTCGTGGTGGCGGCAGTGATCACAGCCGTGGGAAGACGCGGGCACCGTCCAGCTGGCGAGGCCGTAGGTCGAGGCCCCCATCGAGGCCAGGAGCACGAAGGCAGCCAGGGAGTGGACACGGCGCAAGGGAGCGTGGCGGCCGGTCTCTCCGCCGACCAACCTCAGGATGCGGTGCGTGAAGGACCCTCCGAGGGTCGAGACCCCCAGCTGGAGCTGTGCCCCCCGCCAGCCCTCCAGAGTGGTCAGGGCGTGGGCGTAAGAGAGGCCGTCCTGCGTCGCAGCGACCGCGCGATCGTCGCAACAGAACTCGCGCTCCACGCGGATTCCACGCGAGATCCACCAGACGGCCGGGTGGTAGAACAGCAGGACCTCCACGAGGGACTGCACGATGTTCACGAGGTAGTCGTTGCGGGCGACGTGCGCCAGCTCGTGGGCGATGAGAGCCTCGACCTGCTCCTCGCTGAGGCCCGTGAAGATCCGAGCGGGAAGGAGCACGACCGGCTTGAAGGCCCCGACCACGGTGGGCACGGCCACCTGGGCGCAGTCGACGACCTTCGCTCGGGCATGCACGCCGAACTCGGAGGCCAGGCGCGCAAAGCGCGCTCCCCAGGCCGGCCCCAGGGCGATGCCGCCTTGCCTGCTCATGAGCCGCCGGACCTGCCACAGGCCGCCGGCCAGCCGCAGGGCACAGAGCAAGGCCCCGGCTGCCCACAGGCCGCAGATCCAGGGCATCCAGACGCCCTGCAGCGGCGCGGCATCGGAGGGCACCTCGATGCCGGTCGCGGGGGCCAGGGCTGCGTCCAGGCCCGGGGGCACGGGCTGCTGCCAGAGCCAGGCGAAGCTGGCCAACGGCGCGATCAGCATGGCCAGGAGCCCGATGCAGCGAGCCCCGTAGCGCTCCCGGGCCGGACGCGAGCGTGTCGTGAGGAGCCACAGCTCGAGCAGGAGCGCGATCAAGAGACCCTGCCAGAGGAAGTGCAGCAGGGTGCCCCCCAGGGCCGAGAGAGCGTGGGTCCAGTCGTGGGCGCTCATCCTCTCTCTCCCCCTTCGATCGAGTCGAGCAGCGCGCGGATCTCTCCGAGCTCCTTCTCGCTCGCCACCCGCCCGGACAAGGCGCGCATCACGAGCTTGGCCGCGGACCCCCCGAAGGCCTTGTCGAGCAGCTCGTCCACGAGCCGGCCCTTGGTCTCCTCCTCGCCCACCCGCGCCCGGTAGACGTGGCTGCGCTGGGACTCGTCCCGCAGGGCGAGGCCCTGCTCAACCATCAACTGCAGCTGCTTGAGGGTCGTCGTGTAGCCCCGGCGCAGGTCATCGGGCAGGGCCTCGTGCACCTCGCGCACCGTGGACGGTCCACGGGACCAGAGCACGGACAGGAGGGAGAGCTGGGAGTCGGTGGGACGCTCGCGGTTGGAGGGGGTCATGGCGGGGCTCCAGGGCCTGTGCGGGAGCAGTTATACGATCAGCTTCGTAGGTGGCTACGTCAGCCTTCGTAATTCTGTTCTCAGCCCCCCTACGAGCCCCGCGGGCGATCGTGGGCCCGGGCCTCGACTCCTGCGCCTGGCGCGCTCCTGCTCCCCGCCTCAGGGCAGGAAGGTCAGGCTGGTGGCGGGTGAGGTGTTCGTCCCCCCGCCGCAGGGACCGGCATTGTCCCGGTACCAGCCCTGCAGGTGGCGCGTCTCTCCAGCCGTCCAGCCCCCCAGGGGCGCGAGACCCGGACCCCAGGTCCCCGCACCCGCGCCGTCGAGGAAGACCACGCCGAGGCGTTGGATCGGACCGCCGACACAGAGCAGTCCGTCGCCGAGGGGGCTTCCAAGGCCCCCGTTCGCCACTCCGGGGCCGGCGAAGACGATCGCGGGCACTCCCGCCGGGCCCTGAGTGAGGGTGAACGTCAGGTCGTCGCTGGAGACGCTGCTCGAGCCGCGGGTCGAGAGCAGGGCCCCGCTGCCGGTCGAGTTGGCGCAGCCCTCACCGGGAGCCCCGAGGTTCCCACAGGGGCAAGGGCTACCGGTCCCGTCCCCCGCGCAGAAGGCCGTGTCGGCCCCACACCCAGGGGAGAACTCCTGATACAAGGCGAGGGAGAAGGCGCCGCCGTCGTCGATGGTCATGAACAGGCTGCGCCCCTCCCCTCGGCAGTCGGCGCCAGAGACCAGGGCCAGGCCCTCGTAGTTGGAGTGGCTCGGCCCGAAGTAGGACTCGACGACATTGAAGCGGCGGTAGCCCATGCCCGGCACATCGGCCGACGTCAGGTCGAGCACCGACAGGATGTCGTGGAGTTCATCGTGCCAGACGTACAGGAGTCCCGAGGAGCGATCGAACTCGAGCGCGGCCGTCTCATCGTAGCCGGTCTGATACTCGCCCACGAAGGTGAACGTTCCCGTGACTCGGTCGAGATCGAAGACGTAGATGTTGCCGCCGTTCTGGTGCCCGATGAACATCAGGCCGCCCAGACCCCCGCTGCTGACGTAGGGCACTCCGCTCTCGTCCACGAAGCCCGCCTCGGACAGGAAGGCGTCCGGCACGAAGGCAATCCCCTCCGCGCCCATGTTGCCCCTCGCCGGCAGGTACGGGCTCGTGTCCCAGTCGTTCAGCACGGTCGCAGTACCGTAGGTCGAGACGTCGTACTCCCGGATCCGCTCCTGTCCCTCGAGGATCAGGTACACGACGTCATCGCTCCAGTCGGCCTGGGTGACTCCCTCGGCGTCACCGAGGCCCGTCCACTCACCTCGCAGACCATTGCGGTAGTCGACCTCGAAGCCACCGCTGCCGTCCTCGACCACGGCCCACATCTTCGAGGTCCAGAAGTCAGGCCCGCTACGAACCAACCACAGCGTGCGGGTCGAGGCGTTCCAGCTCGCGCCGCTCAGGTCGACGTAGAAGTCGTTCGTGCCCGGGCCCTCGATGGGGGTCAGGTAGGTCGCCTGGCCAGCGGGCTCCGCCGGCCAGGGCTGCTGCGCCTCGATCGTGGGAGTGAACAGGAGGAGCAGGCCCAAGACTCGCCAGGTCGGCCCTGCCTCGGGGAGGAGCCGACTCATGGCAGCTCGGCCCGGACCTCTTCTCCAGGGACCAGCCGCAAGTCCGCGGGCGGCGCGAGGAGGAGCGTGCGCCCGTACACCGGGTGTTCCGGATGAGCCCAGAGACGCGCCGGGAGCAGCTCGACACCTGGGCCATGGCCGATCACACGGGCTTCCGCAGTGACTTCCGGTGCTGACGCTCGGCCGACACTCATCGTCTCGGGAAGAACCTCATCCGGTGAGATGGGCTCCGCCAGGAATGTGGTGATGACCTCCGCATCCTGGGAGTGGACACGCACCACCACGGCCCCGGCCAGGACCGCCTGTCCGGGCATGGCCTCGACCGCAGTGACCCGGCCCTCGATCGTGCTCCGCAGCACGAAGGCCTGGGCCTCGACCTGCAGCGCGGCGATCTCGGCCCTGCTCAGGTCGAGCCGGCTCTCGATCACGCGCAACTCCGCGAGGGCGGCATCCTGGGCAGCGGTCTCGAAGACAGCGCGCTCCCCAATCTCATCCGGTGCCTGCTGAGTGCCCCCGGTCGCAGAACGGGCCTCCTCGAGTCGACGCTCCAGATCAGCAGCACCCGCACGGTTCGCCTCGAGTGACGCCTCAGCGGCGGCGATCTCCTGGCGCGCGGCCTGCTCTTGAAGCTCGAGGTCATCGACCTCAGCTTGCTGGCCCACGTTCAGATCCGCGAGCTGTCGAGCTCGCGTGAGCCTGAGTGCGACGAGCTCCACCTCCAGGCGCATCGTCGCCAGCTCGCCCTCGAGAGCGACGACCTCCAGACGGCGGTCCTGAGCCTCGATACGCAACCGAGCCATGGAGTCGAGCCAACGGACCTCGTTCGCCTCTCGGTCGAGGGACTGATTCTCTTCGGAGAGACGGTGCTCGAGGGCCCTCTCGGCCTTGCGCATCTCGTGACGCCGGGCGACCGAGTCGAGCTCGGCGGCAACCGTGGCGACGCTGGTCTCCGCAACAGCGATCCGCGCCAGGAGCTCGGCGTCGTCGAGCCTGCCGAGCAAGGCACCGCGGGCGACGACCTCTCCTGGCTCGACGGCGACCTCGGCCACGACTCCGTCCCTGCTGAAACCGAGGTTGGCCTCGACGGGCATCACCACGCCGGGGAATCGACCCGGCGCCTGCATCACGCCGGACAGCCAGACTGCGAACAAGCCCATCGCCGTCCAGATGAACACCTGGACCGGCCCGCGCAGGAACTCCCTCACGCGGATCCTGATCGGCGTCCGGACGCGTCGCAGCGGCGGGGGAGAGTCAGTGTGTTCGGTACTCATCTCGCTCACATCTCCACGTTGACATCATGAATGACGAAGTGGGCGCTCCGCACACCGGACACACCTAGCAGTCGACGCACCAACTCCCTGCTGCGATCGGGGTCTCGCAGCCGGATGGTACTGATGACCTCGAGGGTCTCTCCCAGCTCGTGGCGCGCCTCCTGGTGGACGCCCCGGCAGTAGGCATCGAGGATCTCATCAACGGCCTCGCCCGCCATCCCGTCCTCCTCGTCGTCCAGGACGTACGTGAGGTGACCGTCGTACTTGCCCTTCGCGCCGAACGACATGAGGTGCATGTAGCCGAACATGCCGAGCAGCACCAGCGCTCCGAGCACTGCCACGTCGAACTTCGTCGTCCCTGTAGCCATACCCAGGATGAGCGCGACCAGGACGAAGACCGTGTCACGCGTGTCCTTGAGGACGTTCCGGAAGCGGACGATCGCGAGCGCCCCAAGCAGTCCGAAGGCCGTCACCAAGCTGTCCCCGATGACGTGGACGAGCAGAGAGGAGGCAAGGGAGAGAACGACGAGCGACTGCGTGAAGCCCTTGGAGTAGGAGAGACCGTGGTGTGTCCGCAGATACACCCAGGCGATCGCCTGCCCGAGGAAGACCGCAAGCAAGAGGGAGGCCAGCAGCATGGTCGAACCACCGCCGCCCCCATTGGACAGGGTGAACCACCCGTCCAGGGCTCGTTGGAATTCGGTCACTGGTCCTCTCCTCCCGCTCTCCTGCGGTTCTCTCGGTCCGTGTTGGTGGGAGTGGTGCGGTCCAGCGCGTAGAGCGGAGTCAGGCTGTTCGTGGCATGAGCCTGGTCCAGGGCTTCCTCGAGAGAGCAGACGTACTTGGGAATGGACTCGCGCATCATCTGCAAGCGATCGATGATCTGCGTGACCCAGGTGGGACAGGCGTTCGTGAACTTGATCTCCACGACGATCCCATCGAGCGGGGCACTCTCCCAGACCCCTCCATCGACCGAGCATTCCGGTGATCTCGTGACCGCGTACTGGATGTTGTGGTCGAAGGTCACGCGAACCGGCTCGTTCGTGCGAGCCTCGTAGGCCTCACGGTCGTACCGCACCTTCAAGACCGGCTCCGCGGCCAGCTCGTTCATGCGCATCCGGAACTCAGCCAGACTCGTGGGGACAACCCCAACCGGATTGCCGTCCTCGAGGATCGAGGCAGCGAGCGCGCGATCGACACCCACGCGGGTCTTCAAGACCACCTGGTTCCACCTCTTCTTGATCTCGAAGAACAGCTTCGATGCGGGGTCGTCCGTGTACGTCCGGACCCGCAACTTGTAGCGGGTGAGACGCCCTTCGCAGGTGCCGCGGAACAGGTCCAGTGTGGGGCTGTCGAAGTAGAGGCTGGAGATCGTGTACCGATAGCCAGGACGGTTGGCCGCGAACCGGTCAGGGCGCATGAACTTCTGGATCGTGCCGCGCAGGACTTGTGCGGCCTCCGAGTCGATCAGGTACTTGCACTCGTATCGCGATGCGAGTGTTCTGTCCTGCTGCGGCAGACCCTTGCCATCCTTGGGATTACGTTCGGACATACTCGAGATAGAGGGGCCCTCCATGAGAGCCAAGCGAGGGGGGTAGGGGGCGGAGTGACCTACCCCGCTCACTCGAGGTAGGTCGCCACGATCAGATCTCTGATCCAGGCCACTGTGATGGCCTGCCCGGGACGCGCGACGGAGACTTGACGGGGCCTCCCCTTCAGTTGAGAGGGATCAACAAGCCGTCAGACAAGTTCGAGGTCCCGGCGTCGCGGTACCAGAACTGGAGATAGAGCGTATTACCCGCCACAAGGCCGCTCGCGTAGGGGTCCTGGAAGTCCAGGGACAAGGAGGCCGCACCCGAGGAGTCTGCCACGAGGACAGGCGTAATCCGCACATGCGGCGCCGCGGCGCAGAGGAAGCCATTGTCGAGGGGCACCTGGAGCGCACCCGTGCCATAGAAGAACAAGCCGGGCTTGCTCGGGTTCGCGTCGGCCACTTGCAGCGTGATGTCCTGGTCGGCGACGGTCCCGCTACCAAGTGCCGAGATGGTGGCCTGGGTCCCCGACTCGTTCTGGTTCACGACGCAGTAGTTGGTTCCCAGAGTGGGGTCGCAATTCACACCCGTGTACGAGCCCGGCGAGCCCACGCTGCCACCCGCGGAGGCCCAAGAGCCCCAGGCGTCGCCGACTTCAGAGAGGGTCCAGGAATAGATGTCGTTGTCCCCCAAGCTCTCCGCACAGAACTTCCCACTCTGGTGCTGGGCGCGGATCGAGCCAACGTATTGCTCGTCGCCAAAGTCGAGCCGCTCCACGAGCTGGTCGTTGGCGTCGAACACGTTGATCTGGTCATTCCGCGCCAGTCCCGCGGCGAGGTTGCCGTCGATGACGGTCACGCCCGAGAGCCCCCAGGCTGCCATGAAGCTCGCCTGGTCAACATCGGTCAAGACTACGGACTCACCCGGGGCCAGGATCCCGGCCGCGGAGAGGTCGATAGTCCCCGGCGTGGCGCTGTTGTCGTCGTAGCTCCAACCGGTCATGTTGATCGATGCCGCGGAAGTGTTCGTGAATTCGATGAACTCTCCGTCAGCTCCGAAGTACAGGTACTCGGTGATGCGGATGCCGCTCGGCCCGTAAGAGAACGACAGCTCGTGCGGCATGATCTCGGGGTTCTGCGGCGAGAACGACAGCGAGCCATAGGTATTGGTCGCCTCGGCGCTGACGTAGTAGGCCACCTTCTGGCCACCAGTGCCGTTCACGGGGACCTGCGCCCCGTAGACGCCGTCCCCTGCGACTCCGTCGCTGTGGCCGCCGTCGTCGAACATGGGAGTAGCCAGGAAGCGACCGGGCGTCAGACGATAGTGGAGCTGAACACCGACGACGCCACCGCTTGTATCCACTTGAGCTGTGACCCATGTCGACTCCCCGGGGTTAGGAAATGCCGGACTGTGAGCAACACTGGAGATCTGCGGGCCCTGGGCGGACACCTCCGCGTTCTGGTTCACCAGCACACCCCGCTGCGTCACGAACTCCTGGATACCGATGACAGTGCTTCCGCCAATGCTCACCGTGTTGGTGAAGTTGGTCTGGTAGTCCTGGTAGCTGTACAGCTTCTTCGGATCGGCCTGGACGGCTGCATCGATGAGGTTTCGGTAGGCGGACAGCTGCTGGTCCAGGTTGGTCCAGGTGAAGCCCTGGAGGACCGACCGCAGGTGCGCCATGTAGCGCTGACGCAGCTCCGGGACCGAGAGCACGTGGCTCAGGAACGGCTTGTTGCTGTCGCCGAAGCCGTGGGTCGCCGACCAGTTGTCTGCCCGGAAGGTCTCGTTCGCGTCCGTCTGCTGGATGTGGGCACGACCATCGAGGGGGTCTCTGTAGACCACGAAGTCCGAGCCCTTGTTGATGTAGCTGTCGACGTCGCCGTAGATGTTCTCGAGGACCACCGCGCGGATCGAGGGATCGATAGCGACGAACTCGTCGATGGACTGCTCCCAGTTGGACGTCGAACCGTTCGTGACCACGTTACAGATACCGATCAAGGCCCCCCACGGATCTGCCAGACCTCCGCCGCCCTTGATCTCGTAGTCGCTCGTGTAGTTCGAGGGGTCGGAGCCGACGTAGCTCAGCCCCGGGCCGACGGAGTTGCTCGGGACCTTGATGCGGAGGCCCGTCTCGTCCTCGAACCAATCACGGAGGAGCTCCCTGTTCCATTGCTGAATGTTTGCGTAGACACCCCAGTTCGCGCCGTTGAGGGAGACCGTCACGTGATTCGCGCGACCAGCCGGCATGTGCTCCGCGAGGATGTTCTGGTACGCGACCTCGCGGCAAAAGGTGGGGTCGCCGTAGGAGTTGTTCAGGTTGATGGTCCCGTAGCCCATCAGGGTTTGGGCGAGGTGGACGAGGTCCATCTTGACGCGCAATGAGACCTTCTCAGAGCCGGGTGGGAGCATGGTGTAGGACGAACTCCCGCGGATGCGCACGCCTACATCGGGGTAGGTAACGTCCTCGACCGTCAGGTCGGCGAGGATGTGGGTCTGCGAGGAGTAGTTCTGTTGCAGCAGCGTCCACCAGTTCGCGTCATGGAACTGGAAGGAGAGGTTGCGCAGTACGGTGGTGTCGTACAGGTCCTGGGCAGGAGCCGCGGCGGCGGTGATGCAGAGCGCGAGCGCGCACAGGGAAGTGTGGCGGAACATGTTCATGGATCTGGCTAGGGCTCTATTCAGCTATTGGAGGCCGTGGACCAGGGCTCTTCCCGAAACGGGCGGGACGCGCTGGACCACGGAATTTTCTTCGCACTACCGAAAAACACGGCTCGAGAGTCCCCCAAGACCATTTCATGGGGGGGGTGGGACCCTCAATGGGGCGCACCATGCTGAAAACTACCACCGGATGTGGAGTGGTGCGTCCTTGTCCCCCCCACCACTCGGCAGTGATCACCTGGCTCGTTCACACACCGGCGATCACCCCAGGGCCGTCACGACCTCCGGCGGCGCCTGCACCAGCTCGATCAGCACACCTTCGCCACCGACCGGAAAGGCGTCGTTGCCCTTGGGGTGCACGAAGCAGATCTCATGGCCGCTGGCTCCCTTGCGGGTCCCACCGGGGGTGAAGCGCAAGCCCTGCCCCTCGAGCCAGGTCACCGCCGCTGCCAGGTCGTCGACCCACAGGCCCACGTGGTTCAGGGCCGGGGAGGAGACGTCGGGCTTCGCGCCGGGGTCCAGGGGCTGCATCAGGTCCACCTCCACCCGCCCGGGGCCCCGGCCGAGGACCGCGATGTCCTCGTCCACGTTCTCCTTCTCGGAGCGGAAGTCCCCCTCCAGCTCGAGGCCGAAGAGGTCCACCCACAGGTGGCGCAGGCGGCCCTTGTCGCGGGCGCCGAGGGCGATCTGCTGCAGGCCGAGGATGCGGAAGGGTCGGTCCAAGGTCGGGCTCCGGGCAGGGGGTCAGGTCGAGATGTTAGTCTGCCCCATTCCCGCGCCCACCCCAACCGCCCGGGGACCCCCTCATGAGCGAGACGAAGAGCGAGACCGGAACCGCGCGCACCTTCCCCGGCCAAGAGGACTGGCGCGCCCGGGCCGAGGCGGCCCTGAAGGGCGAGGACTTCGAGGAGCGGCTGGTGACGGTCACCGACGAGGGCCTCGTGATCCAGCCCCTGTACGGGGATCGCGGGGGCCCCCACGGCCCGGTCCCCGCCCGAGCGACCCGGGGCTGGGCCCGGCACGAGGAGTTCGACCTCGCCGCCTGTACCGACCTGGCCGCGGTGGTGGAGGACGCGGCCCGGCGCGGGGTCGAGGGACTGCGGATCTCCCCGGCGGCCGGCGGCGACCTGTCCGCCCTGCGCGAGGCGGCGGCGGCCCGGGGCATCGCCCTGCTCGGCACCGGAGGGGCTCTGCCGGGCGCCACGCAGGTCTCGACCCTGGCCGCCGCCCGCGACGGAGCCGGCCCCCTCGCGCAACTGCGTGCGGCCCTCTCCGAGGCCGCGCAGCTCCTGAAGGCGGAGGGTGCCGGACTCGACGTGCTGGAGATCGAGGTGGCCGTGGACGAGGACATCTACCTCTCGATCGCCCTCCTGCGCGCCCTGCGCCTGGGGTTCGCGCGCCTGGCCGGCAGCGACGGCCCGCGCTTGCAAGTGCACGCGCGGACCATCTCCCGCGGGGACACCACCGGCGACCCGTGGACGGGCCTGCTGCGGGGCACGACCGCCACCTTCGCGGCGGCCCTGGGTGGCGCGGACTCGATCACCACCGAGCCCCTCGAGGGCGTGGAAGGCCTGGACCCGGCGAGCGCGCGCCGGCTGGCCTCCAACACCCAGGCCCTCCTGGCGGAGGAGGGCGGGCTCGACGTCGTTGAGGACCCCGCGGCCGGGAGCGGCGCCATCGAGGCCATGACCGAGGAGCTCCTGCGCGGGACCCTGGAGGACCTCGGAGCCGGGGCTCCTCCCCCGACGGCCACGCCCCGGGGCCCGACCACCCCGACCCCTGAGGGTATCGAACTCCGCGGCCGCTACGGGCCCGCCGACCGCGACGGCCTCCCCCACCTCGGTGGTCTGCCCGGCGTGGCTCCCTACCTGCGCGGGCCCTACCCGACGATGTACGCCCAGCGGCCCTGGACCGTGCGCCAGTACGCGGGCTTCTCGACCGCGGAGGAGTCCAATGCCTTCTACCGCGCCAACCTGGCCGCCGGACAGAAGGGCCTCTCGATCGCCTTCGACCTGGCCACCCACCGAGGCTACGACTCCGACAACCCGCGCGTCGTCGGCGACGTGGGGATGGCCGGGGTCGCGATCGACTCGATCCTCGACATGCGCATCCTGTTCGAGGGCATCCCCCTCGACCGCATGAGCGTGTCGATGACCATGAACGGCGCCGTCCTGCCGATCCTGGCCCTCTACGTGGTCGCCGCCGAGGAGCAGGGAGTCCCCCTCGAGCAGCTCACCGGGACCATCCAGAACGACATCCTGAAGGAGTTCATGGTCCGCAACACCTACATCTACCCGCCAGGGCCCTCGATGCGGATCATCGGCGACGTCTTCGAGTACACGTCGCAGCACATGCCGCGCTTCAACTCGATCTCGATCTCCGGCTACCACATGCAGGAGGCCGGCGCCTCCGCGGACATCGAGCTGGCCTACACCCTCGCGGACGGAATCGAGTACGTGCGCACGGGCGTGGCCGCCGGGCTGGACGTGGACAGCTTCGCCCCGCGCCTGTCCTTCTTCTTCGGGATCGGCATGAACTACTTCATGGAGGTGGCGAAGCTGCGCGCCGCGCGCCTGCTGTGGGCGGAGCTGATGGCGGAGTTCTCTCCGAAGGACCCGCGCTCGAGCTCCCTGCGCACCCACTGCCAGACCTCCGGCTGGAGCCTGACCGCCCAGGACCCCCACAACAACGTGATGCGCACCTGCCTGGAGGCCATGGCAGCCACGGCGGGCGGGACCCAGTCCCTGCACACGAACTCCTTCGATGAGGCGCTCGCCCTGCCCACGGACGAGAGCGCCCGGATCGCCCGCAACACCCAGCTCTACCTGCAGCGAGAGACCGGCACCTGCCGGGTGATCGACCCCTGGGGCGGCAGCCACTTCGTCGAGACCCTGACCGCGGAGCTGGCCGATCGTGCGCGGCAGCACCTGGCCGAGATCGACGAGCTGGGGGGCATGGCGCGGGCCATCGAGACGGGCCTCCCGAAGCGGCGCATCGAGGAGTCCGCGGCCCGCACCCAGGCTCGCATCGACTCCGGCGCCCAGGTCATCGTGGGCCTCAACCGCTACGAGCGCGACGAGGAGCCCGAGGTCGCGACCCGCAAGGTGGGCGTGGAGGCCGTGCGCGAGGCCCAGGTCGCGCGCCTGGCGCAGCTCCGGGCCGAGCGCGACGAGGAGGCCACGCGGGCGGCCCTCGAGGACCTGACCAGCGCCGCCGAGGGGAGCGGCAACCTGCTGGAGCTCTCGATCCGCGCCGCCCGCGCCCGGGCCAGCGTGGGTGAGATCTCGGACGCCCTCGAGCGCGCCTTCGGCCGCCACGAGGCGGCGGTGCAGTCGATCACGGGGGTGTATAGTGCCGCCGTGGGCGAGACGAACGACGAACTCCAGGCGGTCCGCGCGCGCACGGAGCGCTTCGCCGTGGACGAGGGCCGCCGGCCGCGCATCCTGGTGGCCAAGATGGGGCAGGACGGCCACGACCGAGGCGCCAAGGTGATCGCCACGGCCTTCGCCGACATGGGCTTCGACGTGGACGTCGGGCCCCTGTTCCAGACGCCGGAGGAGACCGCGCGCCAGGCGATCGAGAACGACGTGCACGTGGTGGGCGCCTCCTCCCTCGCCGCGGGACACCTGACCCTCGTGCCCGCCCTGCGCGACGAGCTGGCGCGCCTCGGCCGCCCGGACATCCTGATCGTCGCCGGCGGCGTGATCCCCCCGGGCGACCACGAAGAGCTCCTGGCCGCGGGGGCGAGCTGCATCTTCGGACCGGGCACGCGCCTGGGCGAGGCCGCGCTGGAGCTGCTCGACGCCCTGGCCGCACGCCTCGGGCACGGGGAAGGGCACTGATGGGCGAGGGCTCCACCCAGGCCCTCGAGCTCGCCGAGCTCGTCGACGGCGTGCGGGCCGGCGACCGACGCGTCCTGGGCCAGGCGATCACCCTCGTCGAGAGCCGGGACACCGCCAAGCGCGCCCTCGCCGTGGAGCTGCTCGAGGCCTTGCACACCGGCGAGGAGCCCGCCACCGACCGGGTCGGCATCACCGGGGTCCCCGGGGTCGGCAAGAGCACCTTCATCGACGCCCTGGGCACGCACCTGACCGCCGCCGGCAGACGCGTGGCCGTTCTGGCCGTGGACCCCACCAGCCCCCTGACCGGCGGCTCGATCCTCGGCGACAAGACGCGCATGGCGCGGCTGGCCCGGGACGAGAGCGCCTTCATCCGACCGTCCCCCTCCTCCGGCACCCTGGGCGGCGTCGCGAGCCGCACGCGGGAGACCATGCGCCTCGTCGAGGCTGCGGGCTTCGACGTGGTGCTGGTCGAGACCGTCGGCGTCGGGCAGTCCGAGACGGTCGTCGAGGAGATGGTCGACGTCTTCCTGGTGCTCATGCTGGCCGGCGCCGGCGACGAGCTGCAGGGCATCAAGCGCGGCATCCTCGAGGTGGCCGACCTGATCGCGGTCAACAAGGCGGACGGGGACAACCTGGACGCCGCCCAGCGCGCGAGGGCCGAGTACGCCGGCGCCCTGCAGCTCTTGCGGCCGAAGAGCGAACACTGGACCCCCACGGCCCTGTGCGTCAGCGCCCTGGAGGGCACGGGGCTCACGGAGCTGTGGGAGGCCATCGAGGCACACCAGCGAGCCCTACGTGACAGCGGCGCCCTCGAGGAGCGCCGCCGCCACCAGGCCGGGAGCTGGATGTGGCAGGAGGTCGAGGCCGGGCTGCGCGCGGCCCTCGAGGAGGACGGCGACGTGCAGGCAAGGGCCCGCGAGCTCGAGGCCCGCGTGCGCGCCGGCGAGACCCTCCCCACCCGGGCAGCGGAGCAGCTCCTGGAGCTGTTCCTCGGCCGCCGCCGGCAGCGCTGACCGAGATCCGCCCCGGTGCTCGTCGCCCTCCTGCTGTCCGCTGCCCTCGTCGCTCCGCCGCAGGACTACCACGCCGACGGTGTCGCCCTCTCCGGGCCGGGCGACCCGCGCCTGACGTCCTTCGACGAGACGATGAAGGCCTTCCTGGTGGAGAACCGCGTGCCCGGCGCGGCCCTCGCCATCAGCCGCGAGGGCCGGCTGATCTACGCCCGGGGCTTCGGCTTCGCGGACGTGCGGCGCAACGAGTTCGTCCAGCCCGACTCCATCTTTCGGATCGCGAGCGTCTCCAAGCCCGTCACGAGCGCGACCATCCTGCTGCTCGTCCAGGAAGGCCGCCTCGGCCTGGACGACTCGGTGCTCCTGCACCTGGACCCCTCGCTCTTCGCGGGGCGCGTGCCGAGCGACCCACGCTGGGCCGACGTGACGATCCGCCACCTGTTGCACCACCGCGGAGGCTTCGACCGGGAGTCCTCAGGCGATCCGATGTTCGTCGGGCCGCGCACCGGCAGCGACCTCGGCCCCCGCTCGCCTGGATTGAGCTCCCGTGAGATCGTGCGCCACATGCTCCGGAGTCCCCTGGACCACGACCCGGGGGCCGTCTACAGCTACTCGAACTTCGGCTACTGCCTGCTGGGACGCGTGATCGAGCGGACCACCGGCGAGGACTACGAGGAGGCCGTTCAGCGCCTCTTGCTCGAGCCCCTGGACGTCACGTCCATGCGCGTCGGCGCCAGCCGCGAGGCCGACCGAGCGCAGGGCGAGGTCAGCTACCACACCGGCCACGAACCCGCCCTCCGACGCTTCGGCGCATCGCGCGGGACGACTCGCGGCGCCTACGGAGAGTGGGACCACCAGGCCCTCGACGCGGTGGGCGGCTGGATCAGCACGGCTCCCGATCTCCTGCGGTTCCTGCACCTCTTCGACGGCCCGCCGGAGAAGCGCCTGCTCGAGGAGGACACCCTGGCTCTGATGCTGTCCCAGCCACCGGGCGTGAAGCGCGGGCCGAAGGGCGCCCGCTGGTACGGCATGGGGTGGCTCGTCTACGAGCCACCCGGCGAGCGCCCTCCCAACATCTGGCACAACGGCTCGCTCCCCGGCACGGAGACCCTGCTCGTGCGCCGCAGCGGGGGCGTGTCCTGGGCCGTGCTCTTCAACGCCCGCTACGACCAGGAGGGCAACCGACTCTCGGATGAGATCGACCCGCTGCTGCACGAGGCCGCCAAGCAGGTGCGTGTGTGGCCGGAGTTCGACCTCTTCCCTGATGACGATCGCTGAGCGGCGGGCGCTCGCACCAGGCCCTGGGAGCATCGACCGCGCGTCAAGCGGTCCGAGCCGCCGTCACGGCAGCCACTGAATCTCGATGGCGTTCGTGAGGTTGTACTGGGCACTGCAGGGGGCGGCGGCCGTGTCGCGGTACCAGAGCTGGTAGAGGCGGGTGTCGCCCGGCAGGGTCGTGATGCCGTTGGCGCTGGTCAGGTCCACCGTGGAGTCGACCTTGTCGTCGGCTCCGGAGAAGGCCACCTCCAGGCGCTGCAGGTTGCCGCCGGCGCAGCGCACGCCATCGCCGAGCGCGACCCCCATGCCGTTGTTGAGGTTCAGGTCTCCCTGGAAGAAGACGCCTTCCAGGGTCCCCACGACATCTGTGGCGTGCAGCACGACGGAGTTGTTGGTCACGCTCGGGAAACCGACTGCGAACAACATGCCGCCCTCGGAGTGCTTGCTGTTGCCGCAGCCCCGGTCCTGCTGCCCCTGGTTCCCACAGGGAGCCGAGACCCCGGCGATGTCGCAGGAGCAGAGGATCGTCCCGACCTGGCCAGGGAGGATGTCCGCCTCCAGGTCGTCCAGCATCATGTAGCCCCCCGAGGAGTAGTTGCTCCGTAGCCGGATCTCCTTGACCAGGGCGCCGCCGAAGTCCCAGCCGTTCCAGGTCCAGGTGCAGTCGTTCGGGGCGACGATCGTGTCCGAGTAGAGCAGGGTGCCCGAGTCGTCGAAGAAGTCGATCGACCCGTGGCTGGCGCTGGGGTTGTTCGTGCCCATGTAGCCCCCGAACCTGGTGGCAGCCGTGTCGAAGGTGAAGACCGTGTCCCCTCCGGTGCAGCCGAACAGGCGGGAGCCGCCGTGTTCCTGGATCGAGCAACCGAAGCCCCATCCACCGGTGATGTGGGCCGCCGCGCTGGAGGAGCAGAGGTCCGCGTTGTCGCTGAAGGACCGATCCACGACGCAGGGCGGGAAGGGTCCCGAGGAGGTGTCCTGGGTCTCGAAGCCCTCCTGGTGAGAGCCCGTGAAGGGGCCCGTCTGCGAGAACTGGGCCTGGGCGACCGACCCGGTCAGGAACAGACCCAGGGCGGTCCAGGCAACGTGGCGGAGGTCGACTTGGGGCTTCGTCATGCTTTCCCTCAACGGCTGCGCGCGGGCGAAGTGCCGGCGCGGGCTCGGATGGCAAGGGTGGGCCGGCCCCCGGACGGGGGCCCAGCCCGACACCTCGACTGTACCCGCACTTCCGAATCCCGCACAGCAAGGGGGGCAAATCAGCCGGAATCACGCCCAGATCGGTGTACGGCCTGGCCAGGGGCTGACCCTCGGCCGGCCCGCGGGTCTAGCCCGGCCTATTCATGAGGCTTTGACGCATTGGGACCCAACTGCGTTCCTGGCGGTACTTTGGGTGTCGGACGAACCGGAGGCGACCTGGTGAGGTCGTCGAGGATCGGGCGACACCCAAAGTGCCGCCAGGGGCGGAGAGGCTGCCGAAGGCTGCCGGTTGGGTGCTAATGCGTTGAAGGCTCATGAATAGGCCGGGCTAGACTGACCGGAGCGAGCCACATCGCCTCCTCGTCGTGAATCGAGCCCTGCCCATCCTCGCCCTGCTGCTGGTCGCCCTGGCCGCCGGATCGCACCTGTTTCGAGGTCTCGATGCGGACCGGGGCGCGGCGGCCGTCGACCCTGGACGAACACCGCCGGAGGGCTCCAGCGTCGAGACCGGTCTCCCGCTCGTGGAGACCTCGACCCCCGGGCCGGCCCCCACGACGGGCCCGGGCCCGGCCGCGGGGACCGACGCCGAGGGACCCGCCCCCCCGCCGCAGGAGGAGCCCGCCGCGGACCCGCTGGAGCTCTCGTGGGAGGAGCGCTACGCCGGCCTGGACGTGCCGGCCCTGCAGGCCGCCCTCGCCGTGCTCGAGGAGAGATTCGAGCGCGACCGCCGGCAGGCCGTCGCGGACCACCTCACACTGGGACGGTACCGGACCCACCGCCCGGGCGAGCCGGCCACCGAGGAGCCGAGCGAGGTTCCCCTCATCACCGAGACTCTCACCGGCACGAACCCCGAGACCCTGGAGATCGAGGCCCGTATCGTGTCCCTGGCGATCGACGAGCACGGCGCCCTGTATGCTCTGCGGGACGAGATCGCCTGGGTACAAGCGAAGATCGGCCACTGAAATAGGAAGGACCCCCATGACCAAGCCGTCCGACGAGTACGCCCTCTTGATCGCCGCCGCCACCCCCGTGGACGCGGAGCTGGCCAAGAACCTGCTGGAGCAAGAGGGCATCCCCGTCCTGTTCCACGCCCTCGACCGCGACGTGGCCGAGCTCGGCACCTCCGTCCACATGGCCCTCTCGCGCCCGGACGTCTACGTGCCGAAGGAAGCCCTCGACCGGGCGGTCACGATCATCCGCGGCGCCTGGGAGGACTTCGCGCTGCCGGACTAGCCAGATTGGGTGGAGCGGGCAGCCTCTTGACGGCTGAGCCGCGCTCCCACGCGATCGTAGGCGCCGTCCTCCAGCTCACCTGCCTGCGAGAGGGGCCCCAGCTCGCCGGCGGCCTGGAGCTCCTCGAGGGCCCTGCCCAGCCGGGTCTTGCTCCAGGGCCAGGGGCGCAGGCGGCCGGGGTGCTCCGCGCTGAGCCTCGTGGCGAGCCCTTCGAGTTCCTCCACGCCCAGGCCGCCGAGGGCCTCGATCTCCACCTCCCGGTGCAGGACCGTGAGGCCGCCGGCGCCGTACTCGACGCGGTCGAGCACGAGCTCGGCAACAGGGCCGGTGGGACTCGAGAGCTCACTGGCGCGACGCGTGGTCACGCGGCGCTGGACGGAGGCGAGGCCGCAACCAAGGAGGCACTCACGGGGGTCATCGCCCGAGCCCGCGGGCAGCGCGACCCCCAGCTCGCAGAGCCGCTCGCGCACGCGCTCGAAGAAGGCCGGGCTCCAGGACTCCTCGAGCTCCTCGCGGGCCACGGCGCTGGCGGTGCGTTCCGACGCAGGACCCTTGAGGGTCAGGCGCAGGTCGCTCGCGTCACCTGTAACCTGCGAGCGCAGGCGCAGGGCGCAGTCCCGCGCGGCCAGGACACCGTCCGGCAGGTCGAAGTACTCGTCCGCCAGGCGGCGCTCCTCGAAGGGACCCACGGTGAGGCCCGCGAGGGTGCGCGCGGCCGCCAGCTCCTCGAAGAGCGCGCCGCGGCCCTCCCCCACCACGACCAGCCGTGCCTCGCGCTCGATCGCGCCCACGGCTCAGGCACTCCCGTGGGCCCGCAGGGCCGCGATGCGCTGCAGGACGGGCGGGTGCGAGTACTTCAGGAACACGTAGATGGGGTGCGGCGTGAGGTTCGAGAGGTTCTCGCTGGAGAGCTTCTTGAGGGCGGTGACCAGGCGCTCCGGGGCCCCGGTGGTCTCCGCGGCGAAGGCGTCCGCCTCGAACTCGTTCTTGCGGGAGAAGGCGCTCATGGCGATCGAGAGCACCATCTCGATCGGCGTGTAGAGGAGGGCGAAGAACACCAGCCCCGCGTGCACCGAGGGCTCGGCCACGCCGAAGGCCGTGAAGAGGCCCTCGCTCTTCAAGAAGAACGACAGCAGCCAGAAGATCACGCCGAAGTGCAGGATCCCCACCACGAGCCCCTTGAGGATGTGCTTGCGCTTGTAGTGGCCGATCTCGTGGGCCACGACCGCCACCAGCTCGTCGGTCGTCTGCCCGTCGACCAGGGTGTCGAAGAGGGCGATGCGCTTGTTCTTGCCGAAGCCGGTGAAGAAGGCGTTGGCCTTGGAGGAGCGCTTGGAGCCGTCGATCACGAACAGGCCCTCGAGGGGAAAGGAGACCGACTCCGCGTAGCCCAGGATCGCATCCCGCAGCTCCCCCTCGTCCAGGGGCGTGAAGTCGTTGAAGAGGGGCATGATCCAGGTGGGCGCCACGAACATGGCCACCAGGGTGAAGGCCGTCGCCGTGCCCCAGCACCACAGCCAGGCGCTGTCCCCGGTGCTGTCGAAGAAGAACAGGATCGCCGACATCAGCAAGCCGCCGAGGATGCCGCCGATCACGATGCCCTTGAACTGGTCCGCCCAGTACGTCTTCGCCGTGGTGCGGTTGAAGCCGAAGCGCTCCTCGATGACGAAGGTCGACCAGAGCGAGAAGGGCAGGTGGATCACCTTCATGCCCAGGACCAGGGAGAGCATGAACAGCAGCCCCGTCGGCACCGCCCCCCAACCCACACCCCGCGTCCAGCCGTCGAGCCAGGTGAAGCCACCGAGCTGCCAGAAGCCGAGCACGAGCAGCAGATTGAAGCTGGACTCCACCAGGTGGAAGCGCGTCGTGGCGCGGGTGTAGTCCTGGGACTTGGCGTACTTCTCCGCGTCGAAGCTGCCCTCGAACTCCTGCGGCAGCCGCGGGTCGAGGGAACGCAGGTTGAGCAGGCTCGCCACCAGGTCGACGGCGTACTCCGCCAGGAGCGCAAGGAGGATCAGGATCGCGTAGGTGTTCATCGCATGGGGCCCCGAGGCATCCCCGGGCGGGCCGCGTTGACAGGTGGGGCCGCCGGGCTAGGCTCGCTTGCGGGCGCGGGGGAAGATCTTCGCGTCCTTCCCGAGGGCCTCCAAGGATCCATCATGAATCTGACCTCAACTCTCCGAGCAAGCTCCACGGCCGCGGCTCTCTCCCTGTTCACGGCCGCGGCGGCGGCCCAAGGAACCTGCCCTGAGGAGCCGCCCCTCGCCAATTGGACCGGAGCCGGCACGACGACCTGCCCCTGCTTCGCGGCCGGTGAAGAGGCGGGCGCCGTCCTGCAGATCCCCGCCAACCACCTCCCCGCGGAGATCCTGCGCATCGGGGTCGGCTGGGGCTCCCAGTTCGGCGGCGCTCCCCAGTCCCTGGAACAGTCGCTCCACATCTACGCGGGTGGGCTGCCGAACCCGGGCGCCCCGATCTTCAGCCTCTCGGGGCCCACCCTGACGGACGGCTTCATCAACGAGTTCGACATCGAACCCCTCCCCGGCGAGGTGACGGTCACCAGCAGCACTCTCACGGTGACCCTGGAGTTCCTGAACGCCAATGCGGGGATGATCTTCGACCCCTCCCTGGTGCATGACGGGAACGGCTGCCAGCCAGGCAAGAACGTCGTCTTCGCCATCCCCGGCGGTTGGAGTGACTCCTGCTCCCTCGGCGTCAGCGGGGACTGGGTCTTCCAGGTCGTCTACCGCCCGACCGACTGCAGCGCCAACCAGACCTACTGCGTCACGAGCCAGAACTCGACCGGCAACTCCGCCCAGATCGGCTACGCCGGCTCCACGAGCATGGTGGCCAACGACCTGACGCTGACCTGCCAGGGGGGTCCCCCCGGCAAGCCGGGCCTGTTCATCTACGGCCCCTCCCAGACCCAGCTGCCCTTGGGAGAGGGCACGCTCTGCATCGGCGGCGCGATCCAGCGCATCCAGCCGCCGATCATCATCGACGTCTTCGGGAACGCCATCCGGGCGGTGGACTACAACCAGGCGCCCTTCAACGGCGGCTCCCACGCGATCACGGTGGGCTCGGTCTGGAACTTCCAGTTCTGGTATCGCGACCCCCCGGGCGGCCCGGTGGGCTTCAACCTGAGCAACGGGCTGGAGCTGCACTTCCTGCCCTGACTCCTCGTCCAAGGCTCCCGCGCCGCCGGCCGATCCGCTCCGGGTCCGTCGGCAGCGCCGCCTACTCCAGCCCGCTGGTCGCGGTCACCTGGAGCGAGTCGAGGTCCGCCCCGTAGTCCCGCAGGGCCTCCTCGCAGAAGGCCTCCCAGCGGGGGGCGGACCACACCCGCAGGTCCTCGAAGTGCCCCGCGACGACCACCTCGGTCTTGGCCTCCTTGTCCGAGCTGCGCTCGATCCCGGCCCGCCCCAGCAGGGCGTCCGGCACCCGCAGCCGCCCCTGGCGGTCGATCTTCACCGGAGAGGAGGTCGCGGCCAGGATCATCGACAGCCGCCGGTGGCGGAGGCTGGACCCCGCCCGCTCGCGGAGCCCGCCCACGTAGGCGTCCCACTGGTCGACGCGCCGGACCCCCAGGCAGCCCTCCGGCTCGAGGGTGGCCATCAGGCCGATCTCCTCCTGGGCCGGATTGAGCAGGTTGCGCACGGCCAGGGGCAGCAGGATCCGCCCCTCGGGGTCCAGCTGGGTGCGGTGCTCGCCGGAGAGCCAGCTCTGGGGGCTCATGGGCGGCGGTGGAGACGGTGGAGGGGAATCATGGGCGCGAGAGATTAGCCAGCCGGCCCCAATTCATCGCCGACTATTGCGGGCTTTTGGTTCACAGCACCCATGCGAAACCATCTGAGGTCACCCACAACCCAGAACTTTCCACATTCGCCCCACACGGCCCCAAGCTGACCATCTTGGGGTCGAGCGAGGAGATGAACGGAGAGCGGCCCAAGGTCGCACGGACACCCCGGCGCGAGCCCCTCTGAGGGCAACAGCTCAGCTGAACCCTTACCTCGAAGGGACTTACACCCCCAGGCCCGGGCGGGGCCGTGCGGGTCGGGCCTCCGCGGCGCCCCATGAGCCTCCCACGGCCGAGCGGGCTCGCAGCCGGCCGCAGAGGGCCCGGCCACGACCTGTCCACAGGCGGTCCCAGCTCCGCCCCCCGCCCGGGCCGGGGCTCGGCGAGCTGCCGCCCGGGCGCTCAGCGGGGCAGGAGCTGCTGCACCTTGCCCACCAGGCCGATGAACTGAGCGCGGTAGCCGCCCACGTCCTCGCCGGCGCTCTCCCGAGCCCAGCGCGAGACCTGCTCGATCGTCAGGTCCCCCTTGAACCTCGAGTCCCTCAGGATCATCCCGAAGCCCGCCACGGCCGCGGCAAAGCGCGTCTCGCCGGACAGCTCCTGGAAGTCGGCCTGCGAGTCGACCACCGGGGTCTCCAGCAAGGTCGAGGTCGCCCCCTCGGGCCGCTTGTAGCGCAGCTTCAGGTTCAGGAGCTCCCCCCCGAAGGCCGAGCCCGCGAGCTGCCCCTCCGCCTGGTAGCGCAGGGGGTCGACGCCGGAGACCTCCAGCTCGACCCCGTGGGGCACGACCTCGTACAGGGCCGTCACGCAGTGGCCGGCTCCGATCTCACCCGCGTCCTTCGTGTCGTCATTGAAGTCCTCGGCGGCCATCAGCCGGTTCTCGTAGCCGATCAAGCGGTAGGCCTGGACCTCGGCGGGGTTGAACTCGACCTGAATCTTGACGTCCTTGGCGATCGTCTCGAGGGTCGCGCCCATCTGGTCCACGAGCACCTTGCGGGCCTCGAAGACCGAGTCGATGTAGGCGTAGTTCCCGTTGCCCTTGTCCGCCAGGAGCTCCATCTTCGTGTCCTGCAGGTTGCCCGTGCCGAAGCCCAGCACCGACAGGAAGACACCTGTCTTCGCCTTCTCCTCGATCAGGCGCACAAGGCTGCCGTCGTCGCTGAGGCCGACGTTGAAGTCCCCGTCCGTGGCGAGGATCACGCGGTTGATCCCGCCCTCGATGAAGTTGTCCTTCGCGACCCTGTAGGCCAGCTCGATGCCCGCCCCGCCGTTCGTGGAGCCGCCGGCCTTGAGCTGTTCGAGGGCCATGTGGACCGCGACGCTGTTGTCACAGCGGGTCGCGGGCAAGGCCAGGCCGCTGGCGCCTGCGTAGACCACGATCGAGACCGTGTCCCGCTCGTCGAGCTCCTGCACCAGCAGGTGCAGGGCCTGCTTCAGGAGCGGCAGCTTGTCCTCGTTGTTCATGGAGCCCGAGACGTCCATCAGGAACACCAGGTTCGAGGCGCGACGCTCCTCGGGCAGGGTCTCCACCCCCTTCAGCCCCACCCGCACCAGCCGGTGCTGGGGCCTCCAGGGGGCGCTGCCCACCTCGACATTGACCGAGAAGGGGTGCTCGCCCACGGGCGCGGGGTAGTCGTAGGGGAAGTAGTTGACCAGCTCCTCGATCCGCACGGCGTCCGGGTTCGGCAGGTAGCCGTCCTCGATCATGCGCCGCACGTTGCTGTAGGAGGCCGTGTCGACGTCGATCGAGAAGGTCGAGAGGGGGGCCGTGCGCGGGGAGAGGAAGGGGTTCTCGTAGATGCGCTGGTAGGCCTCGCGGTTGCCCTCCAAGGGCCCAGCCTCGAGGTCGAACGCCTGGTCCATCAAGACGGGCTCCTCGAGAGCGAGATCGAAGACCTCCACCTCCTCGAGCTCGGGCGCATCGGCGTAGCCGAGCGCTGCACGCGATCGCTCGGACTTCTGCCCGAACACCCTCTTCGCCGCGGCCGGAGGGCTGGCCGTGGTGCCATCCCTGCCCGCGAACCTCTGCCCGCTCGGATCACCCTGAGTCGCTGACGAGCTCCTGGGGGCGGCACCACCGTCCGCAAGCTGCTCCGTGCCCACGAGGCTTGCGTCTCCCGTGGGAGCCGAGTCCGCCAGCCCCTGCGTGTGATAGATGGCGTAGCCTCCGACCGCGATCACCAGGGTCGCCGCGACGGCGCCCCAGTCCCGGGCCCGCATGCGGTACACACGGCCGGCGGCCGGCGCCTGCCCGAGGGCGGCGGCACCGCCGTCGAGACGCTCCTCGATGACTGCCCGCTGCTCGGCTCGCAGCTCGGTGGCTCCAAGCCCGTGCGCCGCCTCCCGCGCGAGGTGCTCCTCCAGGCTCGCTGCGAAGTCACGCAGACCGGCGAGCTCGGCCTGGGCGGCCTCGTCGCCCGCCATCTCCGCCTCGAGGGCCGCGCGCTCCGCCTCGTCCAGCTCGCCGAGGGCGTAGGCCGTCAGCCGCGGGTCGTCGCTCCAGTCCTTCCGGGTCTTGCCGTGGGCGCTCATGCTTCCGCTCCTCGAGTCTCGCTCGTGGCCAGCCGCTCCCGCAGGCCCTTGAGGGCCGTGTGCAGGAGCCAGCCGACGTTGCCGATGCTGTCCTGGGTAATGCGGCTGATCTCCTTGTAGGAGAGGCCGTGCTGGAACTTGAGGCGCAGCACCTCCTGCTGCTTGGGCGGCAGGAGCTCGATCTTCTCCATCACGTGGGCGAGGTCGTCCTTCGACTCGGCCGAGGCGGCCGGCGAGGCGACCGCCGCCACCGCGCTCCCAGCGCTGTCGTCTTCGAGGGTGGTCATGCGACTCTCCTTGCGATGCACGTCGTGGCAGAGGTTGCGGCAGACGGTGAAGAGCCACACGTCCACGCGCTCCTCGAGGGCATCGCGGTCCTGGTTGCAGAGGCGGAGGAAGGCCTCCTGGACGACGTCCCGGGCCCGCTCGACGTCGCCCAGCAGGCGGGCGGCGTAGAGGATCAGGGGGCGCTCGTGGCGCTGCAGCAGCTCGCGGATCCAGTCGCTGTCCGCGGGTCGCTGCCGATCGGCAGGCGGCGTCATGGGGGTCGTCTCGAGGGTCTTCTCCGGGTCCGCTGCCCAGAACGGACGTCGGGCGGGCCCCTTGGGCCCATTCGGGAGAAACTAGTGGACTGGGACGGGAGCCCGCTGCGCGAGGGCGTCGAGCCGCTCCTGCCAGGGCTGGGCGGCCAGGGGTAGGATCAGGTGCCCCCCGCCGGGGACGACCTCAAGCGTCGCATCGGGCAGGTGCGCGGCCATCTCCTGGGCGCAGGGCACCGAGGGCACGATGCGGTCCCGGTCGGCGGCGACCAGGGCCACGGGGATGCGCAGCTCGCTCAGGCGCGGCAGGAGATCGAGCCCCGCGATCATCCGCAGCCGCCGGCCGTAGGCCTGGTCGAAGAAGGTCCCGGGCAGGGCGCGGAAGGCATCCACGGCCGCGGGCTCGCGGAGCCTGCCGAAGAGGGAGGCGGGAGCCAGCCAGCGCCGACCCAGGTCAAAGGCCGTGCGCGGTAGGTGAGGCGAGAGGCGCAGGGCCCAGGCCAGGCGGAGCCGGTCGGGGAAGCGCGCGAAGGAGTTCACGATCATCAGCCCCCGAATCAGCCCCGGATTGTCGAGGGCGAGCTGCAGGGCCACGGCGCCGCCGAAGGACTCCGCGATGGCGAGCGCCCCGTGCAGCCTTCGCTCGGCGCAGCGGGCGGCGATGCTGCCCGCGAGCCCGGAGTAGGTGTCGGCTCGGGGGAACTCGGAAGGAGCGACCGGCTCCGCCAGGTACTGCATGCGCACCAGCCGGTGGCGCTCCTCCAGCGAGGCGGAGGTCTCGAGCAACAACTCCCCTGTCCCGTCGATACCAGGTATGTAAAGGATGGGAGGGCCTTCGCCCCGGTCGGCACGGACTTCAGCTCGCAAGGCGTTGGTCGCAAGGGTGCGGAAGGGCGCAGAATCGCACGGTGAACCGGCCTGGGGGCCCCCCTGAGGGAATCCTACCCCAAGGAGAGGGCATGCGCGGGGGTTGCAGTCCGGCAATCGAGCGGGTGCGCACAGCCTGTGACTAAAAGGAAACCCCAGGCGTCCTCGAACCGTCCAAGGACCTCGCTCCCAGCCTCTTCAGCCGCCCTCCAGGCACCTGCAGAGCTTCCCCAGGGATACACGGCCCCAAACCGGAGGCTGCCCGTACACTCTCAAATGGACATTTCGGTGCCCTGAACCGGACCTGCAAGGACCGCGCCTTTCCCACGCGTTGCGTCCCCCACCCTGAACCCCCTGCTCCCAATTCGAGAATGAACAAGCTGCTCACGGCCGCCGTGGCCGCCGCTCTCACGGCTTCCGTCGCCTCCGCTCAGGGCGACGTCACGACTTTCCGCATCGGGCACGACGGATCCAACCCGAACGACATCCGATATTACGGCCAGGCCGGTGGAATTGCCGCGTACTCATTCGCGACGCAGTCCTGCAACATCGGCAACGTCAATGTTCCGTGGACGAGTGGCTCCGGCCAGCAACACCCGGTCATGTCCCAGAACATGTTCCGCCTCAAGGGACGCCGCTTCGAACAGCTCGGCCAGTCCTGGCTGAAGCACGGCTTCTGCGCCCTGTGCGAGGGCGGCTGCGGAAACGGCACCGGCGGTGGCTGCGCGAACGTGCTGCGCCCCGGCTGCGCCGACACCTACTGGGACACATTGAACGACGGACAGGGCGGAGGCCCGAAGTACGCCGTGAACGCCGTCACCGGTGATCACAACCACTCGACGCCGAACCCCAGCGGCAACAACACGACTCGCGGTCGCCTGCAGTGCGCGGTGAGCGACATGGACCCCGGCCAGAACGCCGGGGCCTCGTACTTCATCGAAGGCGCCTACATCTCCTACTACGACCACCAGCAGGGCAACGCCCACAACAACGTGACCTGGCGCCGGGTGCAGGTGAACAGCAGCCTGACCGTCTCCGGCAACGGCCCGAACAACGTGGGTGAGTCCGCCGTCTACGCCTGGCAGAGCATGGACCCGAACGTGGTCATCGCCGAGCTCGTCAACAACAACGAGGGCGGCTCCGGCGTCCACGGCTACTACCAGGTCGCCTCGCGCGTCTGGGACAACGGCAACGGCACCTGGGACTACATCTACGTGGTCAACAACCAGAACTCGACGCAGGGCGCCGATTCCTTCTCGATCCCGTCCGGCACCGGCCTGAACCTCACCAACGTCTGGTTCACTGACGTCGACTACCACAGCGGCGAGCTCCAGGACGGCACCGACTGGGCCATGACCCAGGGCGTCGGCGAGATCCGCTGGGACTGCCCCCAGACCCACGCCCAGAATCCGAACGCCAACGCCATCAACTGGCACACCTCCTACAGCTTCGGCTTCACCGCTGACGCTGGCCCGCAGGCAGGCGTGGGCGAGCTCGACATGTTCGAGCCCGGTGTCGGCAGCACCCTGACCTTCCCGCTGCGCGGCCCCTCCGACGGCTCCGGGACCATCAACACCGGCTCGGCCGTGTGCGACGGCTCGGGCGGCAACTGCCCCTGCGGCGTCACCGGCGCTGCCGACCACGGCTGCCCCAACACCAACCCCAGCGGCCTCGGAGCCAAGCTGACCGGTAGCGGCAACGCTCAGGTCAGCGCGGACACCTTCAACCTGGCGGTCACCGACTGCGCCTTCGGCAAGCCCGGCCTGATCCTCTCCGGCACCGTCGACCTCAGCCCCGGCTTCAACAACATCAACGACTCCGAGGGCCTGCTCTGCGTGGGCGGCTCCACCCAGCGGGGTGACGTGGTCATGACCGACGCCTTCGGTTGGGTCGACACCGGCGGAGTGTTCCAGGGCAGCTCCTCCTACGGCTCCTTCGCCAACGTGGGCGGCTCGGACTACTACACCTTCTGGTTCCGGGACCCGGGCAGCTCCTGCAACGCCAACAACGCCGGCGGAGCGAACTTCAACTTCTCGAACTCCTGGGGCGTGAGCTGGCTGCCGTAGGGCAACCGGCGGCGCGGGCCCGGGGCCTGCGCTGCTGACAACGCCAACCATCGGGCTGCAGCCCGGTCCGGCTCTTCCGGACCGGGCTGCAGCACGTTTTTACAACCGGTGTATGGGCTGGAGACACACTCCGGCCGCTCCCCCTGGACCCGGCGCACAGAATCTCCCCCCGCAGCCCTGACATGGCCGTAGAATTCAGGGGGCCCCTGCGGAGTCATATACTGACCCGTGGGCCCAGATTTCTTTCCAGCAAGGCGTCTCGGACGCTGGTTCCCCTGCTCCTCGACTCAGAATGAAACTGCTCCTCACCGCCGCCACCGCGGCTGCTCTCACGGCGTCCATCGCCTCGGCTCAGGGGGACATGACCGTCCACCGTATGGGCTACTCCGGTTCCAACGGCAACGCCATGAACTACTACGGCCAGAGTGGCGGGATCGCCGCCTACTCGGTCGCATCGCAGTCCTGCAACATCGGCAACCAGGACCTGGTCTGGACAAGCGGGAGCGGACAGAACCACCCGGTCATCTCCCAGAACGTCTATCGCCTCAAGGGGCGCCGCTTCGAGCAGCTGGGACAGTCCTGGCTCAAGCACGGCTTCTGCGCTCTCTGCGAGGGCGGCTGCGGCAACGGCACCGGCGGCGGCTGCGCGCCCGTGCTGCGCCCCGGCTGCGCCGACACCTACGGCGCGGGCCTCAACGACGGCTCCAACGGGGGCCCGAAGTACGCCGTGAACCCCACCGTCGGTGACCACAACCACTCGACCCCGAACCCGAGCGGCAACACCACGACCCGCGGGCGCCTGCAGGTGGCCGTGAACGACATCACCCCCAGCCTGAACGTGGGTGCGACCTACATCGTCGAGGGCTGCTACATCCACTACGAGGATCACCAGAACGGCTTCGCCCACAACAACGCGACCTGGCGCACGGTGAACTTCACCAGCGGCCTGTCCATGCAGGGCGATGGGAACAGCATCAACAACGTGGGTGAGTCCTGCGTCTACGGTTGGCAGAGCGAGGACGCGGGCGTCCAGATCGCCGCGATCACGAACGCCAACGAAGGCGGCAGCGGCATCAACGGCTACTACCAGTGCGCCTCGCGCGTCTGGGACAACGGAGACGGCACCTGGGACTACGTCTACGTGGTCAACAACCAGAACTCGGGCCAGGGCGCTGACGAGTTCCGCATCCCGTGGGGCGGCTCGGGCAGCCTGACCAACGTCTGGTTCAACGACGTCGACTACCACAGTGGCGAGCTCCAGGACGGCACCGACTGGACGATGACCACGGACGCGAGCCACATCATCTGGAGCTGCCCCCAGACCTACGCCCAGAACCCCAACGCCAACGCCATCAACTGGTGTACGGCCTACAGCTTCGGCTTCACGGCCAACGCCGGTCCGAACTCCGGCGTGGGTGAGCTCGACATGTTCGAGCCCGGCGTCGGCAGCACCCTGCTGTTCCCCCTGGACGGCCCCGGCGCTGGCTCCGGCGACAACACCGGCATGGCGATGTGCGACGGCTCGGGCGGCAACTGCCCCTGCGGCGTCACTGGCGCCACCAACCACGGCTGCCCCAACACCAACCCCAGCGGCCTCGGAGCCAAGCTGACCGGTAGCGGCAACGCTCAGGTCAGCGCGGACACCTTCAACCTGGCGGTCACCGACTGCGCCTTCGGCAAGCCCGGCCTGATCCTCTCCGGCACCGTCGACCTCAGCCCCGGCTTCAACAACATCAACGACTCCGAGGGCCTGCTCTGCGTGGGCGGCTCCACCCAGCGGGGTGACGTGGTCATGACCGACGCCTTCGGTTGGGTCGACACCGGCGGAGTGTTCCAGGGCAGCTCCTCCTACGGCTCCTTCGCCAACGTGGGCGGCTCGGACTACTACACCTTCTGGTTCCGGGACCCGGGCAGCTCCTGCAACGCCAACAACGCCGGCGGAGCGAACTTCAACTTCTCGAACTCCTGGGGCGTGAGCTGGCTGCCGTAGGGCAACCGGCGGCGCGGGCCCGGGGCCTGCGCTGCTGACAACGCCAACCATCGGGCTGCAGCCCGGTCCGGCTCTTCCGGACCGGGCTGCAGCACGTTTTTACAACCGGTGTATGGGCTGGAGACACACTCCGGCCGCTCCCCCTGGACCCGGCGCACAGAATCTCCCCCCGCAGCCCTGACATGGCCGTAGAATTCAGGGGGCCCCTGCGGAGTCATATACTGACCCGTGGGCCCAGATTTCTTTCCAGCAAGGCGTCTCGGACGCTGGTTCCCCTGCTCCTCGACTCAGAATGAAACTGCTCCTCACCGCCGCCACCGCGGCTGCTCTCACGGCGTCCATCGCCTCGGCTCAGGGGGACATGACCGTCCACCGTATGGGCTACTCCGGTTCCAACGGCAACGCCATGAACTACTACGGCCAGAGTGGCGGGATCGCCGCCTACTCGGTCGCATCGCAGTCCTGCAACATCGGCAACCAGGACCTGGTCTGGACAAGCGGGAGCGGACAGAACCACCCGGTCATCTCCCAGAACGTCTATCGCCTCAAGGGGCGCCGCTTCGAGCAGCTGGGACAGTCCTGGCTCAAGCACGGCTTCTGCGCTCTCTGCGAGGGCGGCTGCGGCAACGGCACCGGCGGCGGCTGCGCGCCCGTGCTGCGCCCCGGCTGCGCCGACACCTACGGCGCGGGCCTCAACGACGGCTCCAACGGGGGCCCGAAGTACGCCGTGAACCCCACCGTCGGTGACCACAACCACTCGACCCCGAACCCGAGCGGCAACACCACGACCCGCGGGCGCCTGCAGGTGGCCGTGAACGACATCACCCCCAGCCTGAACGTGGGTGCGACCTACATCGTCGAGGGCTGCTACATCCACTACGAGGATCACCAGAACGGCTTCGCCCACAACAACGCGACCTGGCGCACGGTGAACTTCACCAGCGGCCTGTCCATGCAGGGCGATGGGAACAGCATCAACAACGTGGGTGAGTCCTGCGTCTACGGTTGGCAGAGCGAGGACGCGGGCGTCCAGATCGCCGCGATCACGAACGCCAACGAAGGCGGCAGCGGCATCAACGGCTACTACCAGTGCGCCTCGCGCGTCTGGGACAACGGAGACGGCACCTGGGACTACGTCTACGTGGTCAACAACCAGAACTCGGGCCAGGGCGCTGACGAGTTCCGCATCCCGTGGGGCGGCTCGGGCAGCCTGACCAACGTCTGGTTCAACGACGTCGACTACCACAGTGGCGAGCTCCAGGACGGCACCGACTGGACGATGACCACGGACGCGAGCCACATCATCTGGAGCT
>CAZQAT010000050.1:16537-30671 GCA_964591315.1 uncultured Planctomycetaceae bacterium | reverse complement strand
GCCGCCGCGGCACGTGCTCCTGATCTCCCTCGACACCCTGCGGGCGGACGCCACCGGCTTCGGCGGTCACGACCGGCCGACCACGCCCTTCCTCGACAGCCTGGCGGAGCGGGGGGTGGTGTTCGAGAACCACTTCGCGAACGCCAACTGCACCCTGCCCTCCCACGCCACGATGCTGACGGGGCTGCACTACCCGGCCCACGGGGTGTGGCCCGACGAGGATCCCGAGGCGCCGATCCGCGTGCTGCCGGACTCGGTGGTGACCGTCGCCGAGCGCTTCCAGGCGGGGGGCTACACGACCGCCGCCTTCACCAGCCACGGGGCCTGGCTCAATGAGGACTACGGCTTCGACCAGGGCTTCGATCACTTCCTCGGGCGCTGGGCGGACGCCGAGGGGGTCATGCGCAAGTACATCGGAATGCTCGAGGCGGAGGGCGTGCCCGAGCGCAGCTTCACCTTCCTGCACTTCTTCGACGCCCACTCGGACCACTCCCCCGACGGCCCCTGCCTGCCCTACGAGGCCAGCCCTGAGCTGGTGGCTCAGTTCGCGGGGGAGACCCCGGAGGGTTTCACGGGCTGCTCCAGGGGGCCGGGGCTGGAGGGGCGCTGCTCCTCGACCTTCCTGGACGACGTCTCGGAGGGCAAGGAAGTCCTGCCGGAGGAGCACCTCACGTACCTGAGGGGACTCTACGACGCGGGTATCCGCCAGCTCGACGACGAGTTGAGGCTCCTGTTCGGCATCCTCGAGGGGAAGGGGCTGCTGGACGACACCCTGATCATCGTGACCTCCGATCACGGAGAGTCCTTCTTCGAGCACCGCACCATGCTGCACGACACCCACCACGACGAGGTGTCACGGGTGCCGCTCTTCATGGTCTTCCCCGAGCGCTTCGGCGTCGCCCCGCGCCGTGTCCAGGCCATCACCCAGTCCACGGATCTGGCGCCGACCCTGCTCGAGCTGTGCGGTCTGGAGCCGGTGGGGCAGCTCGCCTCCCTGGCGGGCGCGATCACGAGCGGCGCGGAGCCCGAGGACGGCTTCGTGCTCTTCAACGGCCACATCGTGATCGGCTCGGACGAGGAGGGCCCGTACAAGTACGTCCACGCCTTTGGTCGCAGAGCTCCGCGGGCCTTCTACGACCGGAGCCTCGATCCCCAGGAGCGCAACAACCTGCACACCAGCGCCGCCTTCGTGGAGCAGAACGCCGCGCGCCTGGCTGCGGTCACCGAGCGGCTCGAGACCCTGCTGGCGGAGTGCAAGGGGATCAACGAGCTGCTGGGGGAGATGGGCGACTCCACCGGCGGCAGGCTCTCTCCAGAGCGCATCCTCGAGCTGAAGAAGCTCGGGTACCTGGGGGGAGAGGACGGGTGAGCCGCGCCCCTAGGGCGTCCAGCTCACCTCGACGGCGTTGGTGACGTTGAAGCCTGCGCCGCAGGGGGACCCGGTGCTGTCGGCGTACCAGAGCTGGTAGCTCAGGGTCTGGCCCGGCAGCACGCTGCCCGCCTGCCCCAGGTTGACCGTCGTGGCGAGGTTGCCGCTCGGGCCGATCACGACGGTCTCGAGGCGCTGCAGCTGATTGCCCGCGCAGCGCAGGCCGTCGCCGAAGATGATGCCCGAGCCCCCGTTCAGGTTCACGTCCCCCTGGAAGAAGACCGCGAGCTGGCCGGGCACGAGCCCCAGGCCGTCGAGGCGCAGGTCGTCGGCCTGGACCGAGGTCGAGCCGGAGGCGATCAGCGCCGCGCCCCCGATCGACGAGCTGTTGGCGCAGCCGGCGCTCCCCATGCTGCCGTCGTTGCCGTTGCCGCAGGGACAGCTGCCGATGGCGCCGACGCAGTACACCGGGAAGTTGGGGATGGCCGTCAGGTTGCAGCCAGTGTTGCCGTCGGAGACCACGTCGAGGTTGACGCCGATCACCGCCGTGGTGTCCTCGACCGTGAACTTCGTGAGGTGCTCGGCGGTGAAGGCCGCCACGGTCTCGTCCAGGAAGTTGACCAGGCTGCCCACGTCCATGTCGACCGTCGAGCCGTTGATGGGCGTCGCGCCGCCGCCGAAGGTCGCCTTGCAGCCGGAACCAACGTCGAGGGCCGTGCGGTTCGTGATGAAGAAGACGTGGAGCTTGCTGCCGTTCTGGATCCGGACCTTGGGGCCGACGCTCGTGCCAGGAACACCGCCGATGCCGTCATTGCCGGCCACGTACACCGAGGCGCTGTCCATGGTCAGGGTGTAGCCGTCGCCGATCTGGAAGCGCACCTGGCCGCCGATGTCGGGGATCTGGACCGGCTGAGCGGTGTTGGAGATGATCACATCGTCGTCGATCGTGACGTTGGGGTTGACCATCGTCACGGTCGAGTTCGAGAGGTCCCAGTTGGCCTCGTCGAAGATGTCGTCGCTGACGGCACCGGTCCAGACGATATCCGCGGCGGCGGCCGGGGCCAGGGCGCCGAGGGCGAGCAGGACGGACGAGACAGTGCGAAGGGTCATGGTTGTCACCTCCAGGGATCCGTGGAGCACTTGAGGATATCCCACAGAATGGAGTGCTGCCAGCCAGTGGGCCCAGAGCGTGTATCCTGACGCCCATGCGCCCCCTCCACACCCTCCTCCTCCTCGCCAGCCCGCTCCTCGCCACTTCCGCCGGCCCTGACGAGCAGCCCCCCAACGTCGTCTACCTGATGTGCGACGAGCTGGCGTACTTCGAGCTCGGCCACATGGGGAACCCCCACGTGGAGACCCCGCGCATCGACCGCATGGCGGCCGAGGGCCTGCGCTTCACCCGCGCCTACGCCGGTGCGCCGGTCTGCGCGCCCCTGCGCTGCAACCTGATGACCGGCAAGCACGCGGGCCACGCCTCGGTGCGCGCCAACGACGGCGGCACGCCCCTGCGGGAGGGGGAGACGACCATCGCGAGCATCCTGAAGGACCGCGGCTACGCGACCGGCGGCTTCGGCAAGTGGGGTTGCGGAGGACGTGACTCGACCGGCGTGCCGGAGGAGCACGGCTTCGATGTCTTCTTCGGCTACTACGACCAGGTGCACGCGCACTCCTTCTACCCGCCGTACCTCGTGCGCAACAGCGAGGAGGTGCCGCTGGAGGGCAATGTCGGCGGGCGCACGGGGCAGACCTACTCTCACGCAGAGATCATGGAGGCCGGGCTGTCGTTCATCCGCGAGAACCAGGGCCGCCCCTTCTTCTGCTATCTGCCGATCACGCCGCCCCACGGCATGTACGACATCCCCGCCGACGATCCGGCCTGGCGGCACTACGAGGACGCGGCCTGGATGGAAGGGGCGGATGTGTCCCAGGACATCAAGAACTACGCCGCGATGGTCAGCCGCGTGGACGACGACCTGGGGCGCGTGCTCGACCTGCTCGCCGAACTCGAGCTCGAGGAGCGGACGATCGTCGTCTTCAGCGGCGACAACGGGGGCCGGGACCGCTTCCGCTCGAAGCAGCATCCGCGGGGATTCTTCGGGCCCAACGTGGATCCGCGCACGGGCGTCGAGTTCCGGGGCGGAAAGGGGAACCTGTACGAGGGCGGTCTGCGCATCCCCTTCCTCGTGCGCTGGCCCGGCCAGGTGGAGGCGGGGCGCGTGAGTGACTTCGTCTTCTACCAGCCCGACGTCTTGCCGACCCTGGCCGAGCTGTGCGGGGCCGAGGTGCCCGCGGATGTGGACGGCCGCTCGATTCTGCCCACGGTCCTCGGGACGGCGCAGCAGGAGCCGCACGACTTCTTGTACTGGGAGTTCGGCAACCAACGCGCCGTGCGGGTGGGGGACTGGAAGGGGGTCCTGGACCGCAAGCGCGGGGTGTGGGCCCTCTACGACCTGGCCAAGGACCCGAGCGAGGCCACGGACCTGGCGGCGAGCCAGGCGAAAGTCGTCGAGCGCCTGGCCGCCATCGCCGAGCGCGAGCACGAGCCCGCGCGGCCGGGGAGCTACCGCGACCCCGCCCGCACGCGCCACGAGAAGGACCGCCAGGCGAAGTGGGGCACCTCCGGCCAGGGACCGAAGCCGCGCAAGCGCGGCAAGGTGCACCGCATCGAGGCCAAGGACCTGATTCCGACGGGCGGGCTGAAGGTCCTGCGCTACAGCAGCCAGAACCCCGAGAACGGCAAGCTGGCCGCCAACGCGATCGACGGGGACCCGCGCACGATCTGGCACAGCGCCTGGTCGAGCGGAGTGGCGCAGCCGCCCCACGAGCTCGTGATCGACCTGGGGGCCGTCCACGACGTGCGCGGCTTCCGCTACCTCGCCCGCCAGGACAACGGCTGGAACGGGACCTTCGGGGAGGTCGAGCTCTACCTGGCGACGGAGCCCGACGGCTTCGGCGAAAAGCCGCACCTGCGGACGACCTTCACGCAGGTGAAGACCGCCCAGGCCGCGGACCTCCCCGAGCCCGTCACCGGCCGCTACCTGCGCGTGCGCGTCCTGACCGAGACCGGCGGTGGCGCCTGGGCCTCGGCGGCGGAGATCGGCGTGGTCGGGACGCGCTGAGCGTGAGCCCCGCCCTCAGGGGCCGAAGGTCACCCGCAGCCCGTCCGACAGGTTGAAGCCAGCGCCGCCGGCGTCCGGGTCGCGGTACCAGAACTGGAAGCTCCAGGTGGAGCCGGGGTTGATCTGGCCCTGTCCGGAGTTCGCCGGGTGCGCCGTGAAGTCCAGGGGCCGTGAGGCGTTGCCGAGGATGTTCGTCAGGAGCGGCGGCTGCAGGCGGTGGAGCCCCAGGGCGCCGGCGCCGACGCAGCCGAAGCCGTTCCCGAAGGGGACGAGCGCCTCGTCGGGGCCGTAGTAGAAGAGGCCCGGGCGGAAGGGCACCGCGCCGCCCGCGTGCAGCTGGAAGTCGTTGGCGGAGATCGAGGTCGTGCCGCTGGCGCCCATCCAGCTGCCGGGACCCGCCGAGTTGGCGGCGCTGATGCAGTAGTTCGTCACTTCGTCCGTGAAGATCCCAGAGGCCTTCGGGCCGCCCAGGGCCGCGATCGCGGCGTCCGGCATCAGGGCGTCGACGATGGCCAGGTTCGCGCAGTGCACGATGGAGACGTCCGTCCCGCCGTTGTCGTCCGTCAGCATCCAGGTGGGGTTCCCCGAGCCCTGCCCGTACATCCAGTCCGGGGCCGGGATGTCGTCGTCCGAGAGCACCTTGGTGCCGTTCACGAACAGGGCCGAAGTGCCCTGGCCCCAGTCGACACGGTGCACGATGCGGTTCCACTCCCCCGTGCTCCACAGCCCCGAGCCCACGTAGCCGTCGACGTAGAAGCCGCCGGTGGCGCAGTTGAGGAACAGCTCCGCGTCGTTCGAGTTCGTCGCATTGCCCTGCCAGAGTGCCTGCAGGTCCACCTGGGAGGAGTCCAGGAACAGGTCCCAGATGAGCGTGAAGTGGTACAGGTCCCCGGTCCCGCCGCCGCCATTGGCGGGGGCGTCGAACCAGGTCTGCAGACCCGTGTTCGGGCCGGAGACGTTGTCCAGGCGGATGAAGCTCGCCTGCTGGCCGGCGATGTCGGGCACCGCGCCGCCGGTGGTCCCCAGGGACCAGTCGCTGCCGAGGGTCATCCCGAGGGGGATCAGCTGCGAGGTGCCGAAGGCGGTCTGCAGGGCCTGGCCGGTGGTCGGGTTCGCGTCGGCGAAGCGCCACTCGCTCGAGCCCTGGGTGGGGAAGTCCCTCGAGGTCGTGAAGCTCCAGACGTTGCCCACCGTGGTCTGAGCGCCCTCGACGAAGTCGATGCGCCACCAGTAGGTCGCCTCCGCGGCGAGCAGGCCGGGGGACCAGGTCGTGCCCGTCTGGGCGCCCACCAGCTCGTTCGGGCCGAGCACCGGGCCCGTGCCGAAGTAGACCTCGTAGGAGTCCGCCGGGGTGCAGGGGAACCACTCGAGCTGCGGGGTCTGGCTGACTCCGGTCGCCCCGTTGGCGGGGACCGGCGCGTTCGCGCCACCGTCCGAGATGCCGACCTGGAAGCTCTGCTCGTCCGACCAGTCGCTCCAGGTGAGCCCCGAGTCCCGGTAGCGCACGCGCCAGTAGACGGTGCGGCAGCCGGGCAGGGACTCCTTCAGGAAGACGTCCTCGATCGCGGAGTCGACGACGTTGTCCTCGCTGTACCAGCTGTCCCCGTTGGCCGGCGCGTACAGGTTCTCGATCCGCCGCCAGTCGTCGATGACCGGGTTCGACCAGTCGCCAGAGGTCTCGCTGACCTGCCAGTGGGACTCGAGCAGGGAGTCCCCGTCGGTGTCCGTGAAGGTCGAGCCGACCAGCTCCACGGAGAAGCCCGCCACCTCGCCGCTGGCCGGGCTCGGCAGGAGCGCGACGGGCTTGTCCGGCGGCGTGTTGTAGCGCCGCACCGTGATGTCGTCGGTCACGTCGTTGTCGCGGGGCAGGACCTCGTTGCCCCGGCTCATGCGCCGCAGCCGGAAGCTCGGCTCGTCACCGGCTTTCACGTCGATGATCGCGAAGCCCCAGTCCGGCGTCGAGATCTGCATCTCCTCGTAGTCCGCCTGGGGGTACTCGCCCCAGTAGTCGGGGTTGCCCATGCCCGTGGCCACGTTGACCCACAGGTGGGCGTGGTCGCGGCTCTGGCCGCGGGAGTAGCCGTGGGTGTGGCCGTAGAAGTGAATCGAGGGCTTGCCCGTGTCGCTCGAGAACTGCTCGAGGCGCGCGACGGCCTGGCCGCTGAAGCCGGACTCCCCGGGGGTCCACAGCTCGGACTTGTGGGGGTGGTGGAATTGCACGAAGACGAAGTCGATGCGGTCGATTGTGGCCGCGTCCGCCAGCACTGCGTCCAGCCAGTCGAGCTGGGCCTGGACAGTGAAGGGCGCGTTCGTGTCCATGCCGATCAGGCGCACGTTCTGGTAGTCGGTGTAGTACCAGTGCTCCTCGAATCCCGGCGTGCCGTTGAGGGGCAGGTTCATGTACTCGAAGTACAGGCTTGCGTTCGCCTCGTGGTTGCCGAGCACGGGGTAGAGGGGCACCTCGCGCAGTAGCTGCTCCGCCTGGGCGAAGAAGTGGTTCTGCCACTGGAAGTGGTTCGAGCCCGTCGAGACCAGATCGCCGGCGTTGATCAGGAAGGCGAGCTGGCTCGGCACGTCCGTGCCGAAGTTCTTCTGGACGAAGTCGATGACCCCGTCCTCGATCACCTCCCGGTGCTTGTTCGAGTTCGCTCCGTCGACCTGGGTGTCCGAGAGCGCGGCGAAGCGCCAGCGGGTCTCGGCTGTCAGGGAGGGGGGCGTGCGGAAGTGATAGACCGCGCTGCTCCAGCTGCCGGTCACGACCCGGTAGTGGTAGGTCGTGCTCGGCGTCAGGCCCGTGAGCTGCGTGTGGTGGATGGCCGTGCCTGCGCTCGAGACCAGGTAGGAGCCCGTGGCCGAGCTCCCCAGGGCCGGCGTCGTGCCGTAGTCGACGCGGCTCTCCAGGGAGACGCCGTTCGCCGTCTCCCAGCAGACCCACAGGGAGGTGGAGGTCGCGTTCTGGAGGTAGGGCCCGGCCTGGATTCCGTTGCCGCCCCAGAGGGCGGCGGAGAGGAGGAGCAAGAGAGCGGAGAACGAGAGCAGGATGCGGCGGATCATGGAGACCAGCCTACTCCGAGTTCTCGATCTCGGGGAGTTTGAGCTGGCGCGACGCCTCTCGCGGCTGCTACGGCCCTGGATCGGCCCTCGAGCAAGGGCAAGAGTCCTCAGCCGCCGCTCACTCGAACTCGACCCGGACCTCCAAGGGCGCGCGCACCTCCAGGCGACAGGGCGCCGACGAGGCAGGGCCGTCCCCGACGCGCCAGGCCCAGCCGTCCGGCGCGTCGCGGTCGACGGAGATCTCCTGCCCGGGGAAGTACCAACCCTCGTAGGGCAGGGTGCGCGCATGTCCGTCGATGAGGACTCGCGTGCCTTCGGGACCGAGCACCCGGCAGCGCAGGGCCGCGTCGAGGTCCAGGACCCGCTGCAGGTCCTCACGCAGGTAGGGGCTGCGGTTCAGCAAGAATTCTCGCACGCCCCGCAGGATCCCCACCGTGAGCCGCCGGCCGTCCACGTAGCTCGTGTAGTACAGCAGCCGCTCTTCGAAGAACTCCGCCGTGAGCCGGTGATTCATCGCGTCCGTGGCGATTCGCAGGAAGGCCTCTCGATACTCGGGGTCGTTGCGCAGGAGCTTCTTGAACAGCACTCCCCGGACGGAGTTGTTCTGCCCGGAGCGCGCCAGGTGCTCCCAGCGGCCCGGCTCCAGGGGCAGCTCGCCGAGCAGGAGGTCCAGCGCACGCTTGCTCCAGGCCGGCCCCTCGGACATGCGGCTCGTGGGCCGCAGACCGCGGTCCATGTCCCAGTGGATCCACCGCCAGCGGGGCTCTTGCTCGGTCCGGTCGAGCACCATGGCGCCCTGGGCCCAGTCGTTGGTCCCGCACCAGGCGATCACGAACAGGTGACGGGTGAGGTTGTCGAGGTCGACGCGTCTCCCGACCACGTCCATCCTCGCGTCCTCGGGCTCGAGCGCATGGGCCCACTCGGAGAGCTCCTCGCCGGCTTGCTGATCTTCACTGGAGTTCGTGCCGCGGGACCGCACGAAGGCGAAGTCCCCGTGGCCCAGCCGGCTCTCCCAGGCACGCCGCGTCAGGTGCTCGGTCAGGGAGTAGACCCCCTGGTCCTCACCGTTCAGCACGAAGCGCGCCGGGCGCATGTCGGGCGCGATCGAGCCCACCCGACGGGCGATGTCGAAGGAGAGCGCGGTGCTCGTCACGGACTCTCCGCGGATGATCAGCCGGTCGAGGGGCCGGATGAGGGCGCGCGGTAGCAGCGCGTCAGGCAGCTCCCGCGGGCCGTAGCGCGAACGCAGGTAGAGGCGGAAGCTCGACCAGCCCCGCGGGTCCCGCTCGGGGTGTCCGTGGAGCCGCACGCCACAGGGGCCGGAGAACCGGCGGTCGTGCCCTTCGAAGTAGGACAGGCTCCCCTTGCGCTCGATGCCGCTCTTGCCGTTGGAGATCAGGCCGAACTTGGGGTGGTCGAAGTCCTGCTCGTCGAGCGCCAGGGAGATCGTGGTCCACCCCTCGGCGAGGGCGTCGGTGGCCAGGACCGCACTGTCGGGCAGAGACCTGGCTCCGGGGTATGCGGTGTAGGCGAGCCCGCGAGGCTTGCCGCGCCAGCGCCAGTCGACCTCGGGCTGGATGGTGGTGACGAGGTCCAGCTCACGTAGGACGTCACCGTAGGTGCCCGAGTCCAGGGCGCGGGCGGGCACCGTCGAGTCGCGCATGACCCGGCGGTGGGAAGCGAACCAGGGCGAGTACTCGATCAGGGCGCCGAGGCCACCCAGGCCGAGGAGCCCGAGGGAGAGGACGAGGGGCGCGCGCACGGTCTCGCCTCAGAGGGCTCCGGCGCGGTCGAAGTAGAAGTCGATCGAGCTGAAGCCGGGGAAGCCGGACAGGGACCGCCGCAGGTCCTCGACCCGCTCGGGGGCCAGGCCCGTGAAGCGGTAGGTGATGCAGAGCTCGTCCCCCTCGGTGGTCACGCAGTCCAGGCCGCCCAGGGGCAGCTCTCGGCCGAGGAGCTCGACCACCGAGCCCTGGGCCGCCTCGCCCTCCTCACCACGCAGCCGCACGAGGGCCAACCCGTGGCCCGCGGAGGGTCTGCGCCCGACGAAGCGGGACATGACCAGCAGGGCCAGCACGGCCATCCCCAAGATGATCGCCAGGAACAGGAGGTTGAAGGTCGCGCAGCACAGGGAGCAGGCGACCACCAGCATGATGAAGGCGACCTCCTCCGGCTCCTTGATCGGCGTCCGGAAGCGCACGATCGAGAGGGCCCCGAGGAGCCCGAGGGAGAGGGGCAGCGAGAACTGGATCGTGATGAAGATCGCCGTGACCGAGATGCCCAGCAGGGGGAAGGCCCGGTGCACCTGGCTGCCGGAGGCGCGGCTCTTGTAGAAGACTCCGTACAGGTAGGCGACGAACAGGGCGCTCACCAGGGACATCAGCATGGCGATCAGGAAGACCGGCAGCCCGGTCTGCTCCATGCCCTGGGTCCCGAAGTCGGATACCAGCTCGACGAGCTCCTGCCAGTTCATGCGACGCCTCCACGGAAGGAGCGGTGCCCGTAGCGCAGCAGGCGCGCGCAGGCGCCGTACTTCGAGAAGGCCGACTTGCGGAAACCAAGCTCTCGCAGGCCCACCAGACCCTCGGGCAGGTCGTCCAGGCTGCCCTTGACCTCGAAGACCGCGTCACGCAGGGCGAAGGGGCGCGCCGGCAGGACCCGCACGGCGTTCGTGCGCGAGACGCGGATCTCGGAGTCGAGGCTCAGGCGCGCGCCCGTGCACGGGTCGACGTAGCGGTGGCGCAGGTAGCGGACCTCGAAGACCGGCAGCAACGCCCCGGGGACGGGCAGGCCGCGCTCTCGCAAGAGCTGTGGGACGCGCCGCAGGGCGGGGTCCGAGAGACTGAGGCCGGCCAGTTCGGTGGCGGAGATCCCTGTGTCGATGCGCATCTTCTTGCGGCGCGCGCCGCGCCGGGCCTTGTGCTCGAGGAAGGCGGTCCCGACCGGGGTCTCCTCACCGGCCGTCGCGTACCAGCGCAGGCGGACCTTCGACTTCCTGCGCGCTCCGTCGAGCTTCTCCCGCAGGTGCAGCCAGTCGGGAGTGTCGTAGTAGACGCTCAGCACGACCCCCACGGGCCAGACCGGGTCGCGCCGGCAGCGGGCCTCGATGAGGGCTCGCGCGGGGGTCACGTGGCGGGCCTCGAGAACGAACTTCGTCTCGAGGTTCTTCGCGGGGGGGGCGGGGATGGGATCGGCGTTGGGGACCATGAATGCAGGAGCCGAGCCCCGTTCTCTCGAGGTCGGCGGAGCTCCATCGAACGGCACAACTCACCTCGGCGGCCATCACAGTGTCAGAAAAATCTCTCGTCGGGCTGGTTCCTGAGCACTCCGAGCTCCCCCGGGGGCCCGGGGTCGGCCCCGCTCGAGGCCCGCGCACCTCAGGCCAGGATGCCCCGGACCACGTGGGCCTGCTCGACCCCGGTCAGCCTCTGATCGAGCCCCTGGAAGGGGAAGCTGAGGCGCTCGTGGTCGATGCCGAGCAGGTGCAGCATGGTCGCGTGCAGGTCGCGCACGTGGACGGGGTCCCTGACCACGTTGTAGCTGAAGTCGTCGGTCTCGCCGTAGCTCATGCCGCCGCGGATCCCGCCGCCCGCCAGCCAGCCCGAGAAGCAGCGCGGGTGGTGGTCGCGCCCGTAGTCCTCGCGGCTCAGCTTGCCCTGGCCGTAGACGGTGCGGCCGAACTCGCCGGCGAAGACGATCAGGGTGTCCTCGAGCAGGCCGCGCTGCCGCAGGTCCTCGATCAGGGCCGCGGCCGGCTGGTCCACGTCGTAGCACTGGCCCGGGAGCTGCTTGGGCAGGATCGAGTGGTGGTCCCAGCCCCGGTGGAAGAGCTGCACGAAGCGTACGTCGCGCTCCATCATGCGCCGGGCGAGCAGGCAGTTGCGTGCGAAGGAGCCGGGCTTCTCGACCTCGGGGCCGTAGAGGTCGAGCACGCTCTTGGGCTCGCCCGAGAGGTCCGTCAGCTCCGGCAGGGAGCGCTGCATGCGGAAGGCAAGCTCCTGCTGGGCGATGGTGGTCTCGACCTCCGGGTCGCCGACCGCGGACCGGTGCTTGCGGTTGAGCTCGCCCACCGCGTCGAGCCAGCGGCGCCGCACGGCCCCGTCGATCCCCGCCGGGTTCGAGAGGAAGAGCACCGGGTCGCCGCTGGTCTGGAAGGCCACGCCCTGGTGCTTGGAGGGCAGGAAGCCGCTCGACCACATGCGGCTGTAGAGGCCCTGCACGTTGCGCGTGCCCCCGGTCCAGAAGGCCGAGGTCAGCACCACGAAGTCGGGCAGGTCGCGGTTCATCGAGCCCAGGCCGTAGCTCAACCAGGCGCCGATGCTCGCCTTGCCCGGGATCTCCGCTCCGGTGCACATGGCTGTCTTGCCCGGGTCGTGGTTGATCGCGTTCGTGTGCAGGGACCTGACCACGCAGATGTCGTCGGCGCGCCGGGCCAGGTGCGGCAGGAGCTCGCACCACTCCACGCCGCTCTCGCCGGCGGGGGCGAAGGCGTACTTCGAGGGCTGGACCTTCTGCTCCTTGCCGCGGGTCATGGCCGTCACCCGCTGGCCCATGCTGACGCTCTCGGGCAGGGGCTGGTCGAAGTGCTCGGCGAGGCCGGGCTTGTGGTCGAAGAGATCGAGCTGGCTGGGGGCGCCCGCCATGAAGAGGAAGATCACGCGCTTGGCCCGCGGCGTGTGGTGCAGGCCGCTGCCTTCGAGGGCGCCGCCGTCGCGCAGCTCACGTGGAAGCAGGGAGGCGGCGGCCACGGCGCCGAGGCCCACGCCGGCCCCCAGGAACTGGCGGCGGGACTGCAGGTGGCCCAGATTGTCGACGGACTCGTGCACGGCTACTCCCGGGTCCTGGTGCGGTCGAGGTTGTGGACGGCGCTGACGAGCATCGTCCAGGCGGCGAGCTCGGCGGAGGGCTCCTCGTCGCCGCAGAGCTCCGCCGCGAGCTCCGGCGAGGCGGCGTAGAGTTCCAGCGCCTCCTCCGTGAAGCCGCGCAGGACCGCGCGCTCCTCCTCGTCGGGCAGGTGGGAGGTGATCGTCTCGACGATCCGCTCCAGCCGCGCCCGCGGGTCGGACTCCTCGGCCAGGGTCGTGCGCGCCAGGTGCCGCGCCGCCGCCAGGTACTCGGGCTCGTTCATCAGGAGCAGCGCCTGCAGGGGCGTGTTCGTGCGCTCGCGCCGCGCCGTGCAGAACTCCCGCGAGGGAGCGTTCAGGATCGTCATCTGGGGCGGCGGCAGGGCGCGCTTCCAGAAGGTGTAGACGCTGCGCCGCCGCTGGGCCGGGCCGTCGTCGGCCTGGAAGACCCGCGGGTTGGAGTCGGGCAGGGTGACCGCCTTCCAGATCCCGGTCGGCTGCGGCGGCTTGACGCTGCGGCCGTAGCGCTCCTCGTTGAGCAGCCCGCTGGTGAAGAGCACCTGGTCGCGGATCACCTCCGCGTCGAGGCGGTAGCGCCCGCCGCGAGCGAGCAGGTGGTTGGCGGGGTCGGCGGCGAAGGCCTCGGCGCTTCCCCGCGAGCTCTGCCGGTAGGTGGCCGAGAGCAGCAGGCGCCGCAGGAGCGCCTTCACGTCCCAGCCCGAGGCGACGAACTCGAGGGCCAGGTGGTCGAGCAGCTCCGGGTGGCTGGGGAACTCCCCCTGGGTGCCCAGGTCCTCGGCGGTCTCGACCAGGCCGACACCGAAGAGCTGCTGCCAGAAGCGGTTGACCGCGACGCGGGCGGTCAACGGGTGGGCGGGGTCGGTCAGCCAGCGGGCCAGGTCGAGGCGCGTCGGCGTCGCGCCCGCGCTCTCGAGGGGCGGCAGGAAGGCTGGTGTGCCGCGGGTGACCTCCTCTCCGGGGCTCGCGTAGTCTCCGCGTAGCAGCACGTGGGCGGCTCGCGGCTCGGCGCGCTCGCGCATGACCATCGCGGCGCGCACCTGAGCCTGGACGCCGTCGCGCTCCTGGCGCAGCGCGTCGCGCGCCGCCTTGGCCTGGTCCCGCGCGGCGGTCAGGGCCTCCTTCTCCTCCGCCGCGCCCGCCTCGAGGTCGCGTTCCGCCTGCTGCAACACTTCCTCGGCCGCGCCGAGCGGCGCTTCGAGCTTCGCCAGGGCGCCCGCCTGCTCCTCGGTGGGCAGGTCCACGTAGGGTTGCTGCAGCCCGCGCCGGAAGTCCACTCCCCGACGCCCGCCGGTCTCAGGCGCCGCGTCGAGGTTGTTGAAGAAGGCGAACAGGGAGTAGAAGTCGCGCTGGGCGATGGGGTCGTACTTGTGGTCGTGGCAGGAGGCGCACTGCACGGTCAGCCCCAGGAAGGCCGTCCCGAAGGCGGTCGTGCGGTCGATCACGTTGCGCGTGTAGCTCTCCTCGGGCAGCGCGGTGCCCACGTCGATGATCAGGTGCAGCCGGTGCCAGCCGGAGGCGACGAGCTGGTCCTCGGTGGCGTCCTCGAAGAGGTCTCCGGCGAGCTGAGACGCGACGAACTCGTCGTAGGGCAGGTTCTCCCCGAAGGCCCGGATGACCCAGTCGCGGTAGGGGGTGAGGTCCCGGTAGTGGTCGTGGTGCACTCCGTTCGTGTCGGCGAAGCGCACCAGGTCGAGCCAGGGACGGGCCCAGTGTTCTCCGAAGCGCGG
>CAZQAT010000050.1:0-16437 GCA_964591315.1 uncultured Planctomycetaceae bacterium | reverse complement strand
CGGCGAAGCGCACCAGGTCGAGCCAGGGACGGGCCCAGTGTTCTCCGAAGCGCGGTGAGGCGAGCAGGCGGTCGACCTGGCGTTCGTAGGCCCCGGCGGCGTCGTCCGCGAGGAAGGCGGCGAGTTCCGCGCGGGTCGGCGGCAGGCCGGTCAGGTCGAGGGAGAGGCGCCGGAGCAGGGTGCGGCGGTCGGCCTCGGGGGTCGGGGTGAGGTCCTCGTCCTCGAGTCGGGTCAGGACGAAGTGGTCGAGGGGCCGGCGCACCCATCCCTCGTCCCGCACCTCCGGCAGCCCTGGCCTCCGCGGCGTCACGAAGGCCCAGTGATCCTGGTAGGGCGCGCCCCCCTCGATCCAGCGCCGCACGATCTCCAGCTCGTCTGCGTCCAGGGCTTCGAGGTGCGACTCGGGCGGCGGCATCAGGTCGAGCTCGTCCTCGGCGGTCACCCGCGTCCACAGCTCGCTCTCCTCGACCGACCCCGGCGCGATCGCCGCCCGCCCGCGCCGCAGCCGGTAGGCCCCGTCCTTGCCGTCGGCCCGGTCGAGCCGCAGGCGCGCCTCGCGCACCTCCGCGTCCGGCCCGTGGCAGGGGAAGCAGCGCTGGGCCAGGAGCGACCGCACGTCGCGGTCGAAGCGGACGGGCGCGTCGCCGCCCTGCGGCGAGGCCCCTGCGAGGAGGAGGCCCGCGCAGGCCAGGGCGACCGCGCCGGTAGGGGGGGGAGACGTCACGTCGGGATCCTAGCGGATGCCGCCGCGAGCCGTCAGGCGGTCGGGGCCAGGATCCTGTCGAGGACGTCCACCGCGGAGTACCGCGGGCCGCGCGTCTCCAGCACGGACTCGACCAGGGACAGCTCGGCGCCCGAGGTGAGCAGCGGCAGCTCGGGCCGCCCGTCGCGGCGCACCTGCTCGAGGCCGATGTTGGCCAGGAGCCCGTTGCAGACGCACTTGCGACCGGCGATGGCCTCGCGCTCGCCTCCCTTGTGGATGAAGCCGTTCTCGGGCTCCCCCGGGCAACGCCAGCCGAGCTTCCCGTCGTCACGGGCGTAGGCGTGGCGCAGGTAGCCCAGGTCGCAGACCTTCTCACGCTCCTCGAAGACACGCTCCTCGGAGAGGGTGCCCGCGAGCTGCAGGACCTTGAAGGGGAAGCCCGTCGGGGACGCGAGGGGGTCGGTCATGATCCGCGCGTCCCCGCTGCGCAGCTCCTCGAAGACCCGGCGCTTGAGGTCCGGTCGCAGGCCCGACTCCTGGCAGAAGGCGAAGGCCGTGCCGACCTGCACGCCCACCGCGCCGTGCTCCCGGGCGCGCTGCAGGCCCTCGGGACTGGCGTAGGAACCCGCCAGCCAGAAGGGCGCGCCCAGCCGGGCGATGGCCTCCAGGTCGGGGACGTCCCGCTCGCCGAAGACGGGCTCGCCCGCCTCGTCGAGCTGCATGCGACCCCGGGGCGGCGCGTTGTGACCGCCGGCGCTGGAGCCCTCGACGATCAGGCCGTCGACGCGCCCGTTCGTCTTGCGCGTCAGGACGTTGGCGACCGAGGCCGAGGAGACGATGGCGAAGAAGGCGGGGCGCTCGAGGCGCAGGGCTTCTCCGTCCGTGAGCTGTCGTGGGTCGAAGCGCAGCAGGTGCTCCTGCCCGCGCTCCGCGCCCCGGACGTCCAGGAGCAGCTTGACCGGGAGGCCCTCGGCCAGGCTGTCGAGTGCCGAGGGGATGAAGCGCGGAATCCCCGCTCCCATGAGCACGTGGGTCACCCCCGCCAGCATGGCGCCGAAGAGGGACGGAAGGGTGGGGAGTTGGATCTTCTCCAGGTAGTTGATGCCGACCGGGTGGTCGTGGCCTTCCTTGGCCAGGAAGACCTCGACGAAGTTGGCGGCCACGATCAGCTCGAGGCGTTCGCGGGACGGCTTGGCATCGAGGAGCGGGAGGCTCTTGAAGGGCGCGCCGCCGAGCTTGCCGCCCGGGAGGAAGAAGCGCTCGAGCACCCGCTCGGCCACGCCAGGGAGGGGGAGCTGGGCAAGAGCGCGCCGCATGTGGCCGCCCGGGTCGCCCAGCTCCAGCCGCCGGGCCAGGATCACGTCCAGGGCCGTGCCCGCGACGACGCCGAGCTGGCCTGCCTGGGAGACGGCGCGCGCCAGGGTCCACGAGGAGACGCCGGCGCCCATGCCGCCCTGGATGACGGCGGGCAAGAAGAGAGACATCGGAGTTCAGCTGGCCGCGACTGCCGCGCTGCTCAGAGCTCCAGGTCCAGGCACACCCGCGGCGCCGGCTCGAAGCCCTCGCTGCGGAAGAAGCCGAGGAGGTCGAGGTCGTCCCAGCTCACCTCGCTGCGGAGCTGGCCGACGCCCAGGCCCTTCAGGTTCGTGCGCAGCTGGTGCAGGAGGGCGTGGCCCACGCCCTGGCGCTTGAAGTCCGGGTGCACCGCGAAGGTGTCGAGGTTGGCCACGGGCTCGGGGCTGCCGAACTCGCCGTAGAAGACGCTGCTGAGGAGGAAGCCGACGAAGGCGCCGTCGAGCTCGGCCGCCAGGCTGACCTTGATGCCGGACTCGGCCAGGTTCTGGGCCAGCTTCATCCTGAAGTACTCGTCCCGGCGGCGGCCGACGTTCTTGGCGTCGACCTTGATGACGGCCTCGAGGTCCTCGGGGCGCAGGGTGCGGACGATGACCTTCTCGGTCGCGAGGGTGGCTTGGTCCATGGCGGTGGGGGAGGGTTCAGGAGATGAGCTGGCCGCCGTCGACGCGCAGCACCTGGCCGGTGACGTGGCGGGCGAGGTCGGAGCAGAGGAAGTAGGCCACGCGGGCCACGTCGTCGGGCTCGCCCAGGCGGCCGAGGACGGTCTCCTCGAGGGCGCGCTGGCGGGCCTCCTCCGGCAGGGCGTCGGTCATGGTGGTCTGGATCAGACCGGGGGCGATCACGTTGACCCGCACCCCGAAGGCGCCCAGCTCCCGAGCGGCGGTGCGGGCCAGGCCGATCAGGCCGGCCTTGGAGGCGCTGTAGTTCGACTGGCCGAACTTGCCGCGCTCGCCGTTGATGGAGCTCACGAGCACGACGGAGGCGCCGCGCACGCGCAGGAGGGGCACGGTCTCGCGCAGGAGGTAGAAGGCGCTGTCGAGGTTGGCCCGCAGCACGTCGTGCCAGTCCTCCTCGGACATCTTCCACAGCACGCCGTCGCGGGTGATGCCGGCGCAGTGCACGAAGCCGTCGAGGCAGCCGGCCGTGCGGTCCACGTGGGCGACGAGGCGCTCGACCTCGGAGCGGTCGGTCAGGTCGCAGGCGAAGGTGCCCTCCTCCGCCGTGATGTCGGTGCCGAGCACGTTGGCCCCGGCACCCTCCAGGCGCGCGGCCACCGCGGCGCCGATGCCGCCCGCCGCGCCCGTGACGAGGATCACGCGGCCGTCGAGGGAGAGCTCGGACGGGCTGGCTCCCGTCAAGATGCGCCCTCCGCGGTGAGGGTGAGCCCCTTGCCCGCGAGCTTCCGCGAGCGGTAGGCGCCCCACAGGCCGGCGCCGATGGCGCCGGCCAGGGCCGAGTGTTCGTGGGTGCGGATGTCGAGCTCGCTCTTCTTCTCCGCGCAGGCGTCCTTCATGGCCTGCACGAGGCCCACGTCCGCCGCCAGGCCCCCGGTCACGAGCACGGTGCCCTCCGCGCCCAGGGAGCGCAGCAGCTTGGCGAAGCGGCCCGCCATGGAGTCGTGGATGCCGCGGATGATGTTCGCGGTGGAGATCTCCCGGCTGACCATGTTGATCACGTCGGTCTCCGCCAGCACGGCGCAGATCGCGGAGCAGGTCTCGGGGTCGTCCGCCTCGAGGGAGAGGGGCCCGACCTCGTCGATCGTGACGCCCAGGTAGCGGCAGATGTTCTCGAGGAACTGGCCCGAGCCGGAGGCGCACTGGCTGGTCATGCGGTAGCCGAGCACCTTGGCGCGCTCGTCCATCAGCACCGCGCGGGCGTGCAGGGCGCCCACGTCGAGGATCGAGCGGGCCTCGGGCTCGAGGAACAGCCCACCTCGGGCGTGGGTGGTCATGCCGTAGAAGTGGCCCGTGCGGAAGGGGACGCACTCCCCCTCGCCGGTGGTGGCCACGTACTCGACACGGTCGCGTGAGAGGCCGGCGCGCTCGAGGCAGGCGTCGTAGGCGGACTCGGCCACCTCCTCGGGGTCGCGGCGGCGCAGGCGCTCGGAGAGGCCCTCGAGGAGCTGGGCGCCCTCGGGGCCGCGGTCCTCGAGCAGGGCCACCTGCACCGAGGCGGAGCCGACGTCGACGCCGGCGACCAGGAGGGGAGTGTTGGGGGATTCGCTCATGGTTGGCTTCTCAATCCCGGGCGCTTCAGGCGCACCGGCGGCGGTTCCAGTCGCGCTGGGCGAACATGGCCGCGCCGAGCGCCCCGGTGTAGATCGAGTTGGGCGAGATGTTCAGGGTGCGTTCGCCGTAGTTCTCGAAGATGAGCCGCTTCAGGGCGTCGGTGGCCGCGGGGTTCTTGGCCACGCCGCCGGTGAAGGTGAACTCCTCCTCGACCCCGCCGGAGCGGGCGAGCAGGCTCATGGCCCGCAGGATGATCGCCCGGTGCAGGCCCGCGAGGATGTCCTCGCGCTTCTCGCCCAGGCTCAGGCGCTCCCGCAGCTCCGCGCCGGCGAACACCGTGCAGGTGGAGTTGATCTTGACCGGGCGCTTCGACTTGCAGGCCATGGGGCCCAGCTCGTGCAGGCCCATGTTCATCTCGTCGGCGATGTAGCCGAGATAGCGGCCGCAGCCCGCGGCGCAGCGGTCGTTCATCTGGAAGGACGTCACGATCCCGTTCTCGTCCACCTGGATGGCCTTGGTGTCCTGGCCCCCGATGTCGAGCACCGTGCGCGTGTTGGGGAACATGGCGTGGGCCCCGAGGCCGTGACACAGGATCTCGGAGCGGATGTCGTCCTTGGGGAAGGGCAGGGTGGCGCGGCCGTAGCCGGTGCCGACGCTGCCGGACTTCTCGAGGGGCGTGTCGGACACGCGGGCCACCGCGGCCGCGAGGACCTCATCGGGCTCGGGCCCCTTGGCCAGGGCCGCGTCGATGCGGTCCCGGAAGGACTCGTCGTGGGCGACCATGTTCTCGACCTCGAGGATGGCCTTGTCGTAGAGGCCCACCAGGCGGTCGTAGGACAGGTCCTTCACCCGCGCCTGGCCCTGGGCCAGCTCGAGGAAGCGGCTGCCCGCCAGGTCGCGGAAGAAGTCGCTCTTGCGGGTCGTGCCGGGGGCGTAGAGCCTGGCGGACTCCTCGAGCATGGTGCCGAGCACCGTGTCCACGGCCCTGGACTCCTCGCCGCTGTAGCCCTTGCCCAGCAGGCCCTCCATGACCCTGCGCAGCTGTCCCAGGTCGGCCCGGTACTGCTCCTCCCGAAAGCCGCGCTCGAGGGCCTCGAGCTGGACCTGCTTGCGGTCCGCCTCGACACCGGCGTCGTCCAGGGCCTCGTCGAGCAGGCCGAAGCGTGCGTCGATCAGGGCCTCGGAGACCGAGACCTCGCAGGCGATCTCGTAGTTGCTGCGGCTGTTGGTGATGCCGCGGCCGAGGACCTGGCCCTCGTCCCCGAGGATGACGGCCTTGGTGGTGGTGGAGCCGAGGTCGATACCGACGCAGTACTTCAAACCAGGGCCCCCTCGCGCTTCTGCTCGATCATCTGGAAGTAGGACTCGAGGCGGTTCTTGATGTTGGCCCCCGAGAAGTAGCGCGGGTCAACCAGGTCGCTCTCGATGAAGCCGCCCGGGACGCCGGTGCGCTTCTCGATCTCGCGCAGCATCATCAGCTGCCCGGCGCTGAAGGAGTTGCAGCTCTTGATGGAGTTCACGAGCAGCCCGTCGGCCTTGTACTCGGTCACGTAGCGCTCGAGCATCTCCACCCGCGTGGGCAGGTTGAGGTTCGTGTAGCAGCCGAGGCAGTACTCGGCCAGGCTCTCGAGGGGCCGGTCCGGGTCGTGGCGGAAGCCCGTGTCGTAGACGCCACCGACCTTGGTGTAGGTCGAGGCCACGCAGACCGCGCCCTCCTCGGCGAACATGTTCCAGAACTGCCGGAAGTGGGTCCAGTTGGGCGGGCCCTCGACCACCAATCGGTACCTCTCCTCGCCCATCTCGCCCTCGGGCGTGATCGGGCCCTTGCCGGCGGCGACGCGCTCGAGGGTCTCCTGCTTCAGGAGCTCGTAGTAGCCGATCGCCTCCTCGGTGCCGCGGAAGGCGGTGAAGATGGGGCCGATGTAGTAGACGCCGCCGAAGTAGGCGTCGATGGGGGAGGGCACGTTCTTGGCCGCCTCGAGCACCTCCACCAGGTCGTCCTCGGCCTTGGCCGAGCGCCGCAGCTGCTCGCGCAGCTTGTCGATGTCGAACTTCTTGCCCGAGATCCTCTCGAGAGCCGGGATGATCTTCTGCTTGAGCTGATCGACCACGTAGGTCCGCATGGAGTCGGTGATCTCGCCCTCGCCCTGGTAGGGCACGTGGAGCATGGTCACCGGCGCGTCGTACTCCTGCTTGAGGATCTCGAACCACTTCAGGAAGGTGAAGCAGCCCGTGTACGACAGCAGCAAGAGGTCCGGGTTCGGCAGGCGCTCGCCCGTGGGGCCCACGTTGCCGGCGCGCTTCATGCCCACGTCGCACTTGACGTAGGTGCAGACGTCCTCGGAGTGGCCGTCCTTCTCGGCGGCTGCGATGTACTCCTTGGACTTGCCGCGCATGGCGGACTGCAGGGCATTGATCTCCGGCAGCACCGGCAAGAGGTCGAAGTTACGGATCAGCTCCGTCAGGTTGCCAGGGACGAAGGTGTAGACGCTCTTCTCACCCGTCTCGGGGGCCTGGGCCAGGCGCGAGTAGTGCGCCGCGATCATCTCCTTCTGGCGCAGCTGGCTGTCGTCCTTCTGCGCGGGGGGGGCTTGCTTGGTGGGGCTCATGGTCAGACTCCGCTCCAGAGCTTGATCGAGTCGGCGAAGGTCCCCGCCTGCTCGCGGATGACCTGGAACTGGCCGTTGTTCTCGGCGTACTTGAAGGCCGTCCACGGGATGCCCGCCTCTTCGACGGCGGTCACGGCCATGGGCTGGTCGAGGAGCGCCGGGTCGCAGAACGACGGCGCGCAGAAGAGCACGCCCTCGGCGGCCGCGTCCTCGACGCGCTCCACGAGCTCGCTGCCCTTGGAGGCGTCCCCGCAGTAGCGGGTGGGGGAGGTCATGGTGTGGTGCAGGAAGGCGTCCACCAGGGCGTCCAGGGGGTCGCCGTCGGTGGCCACGTCCCGGGTCAGCCAGCGGTGCACCTGCACGAAGTCGTCGTCGACGATGTAGCAGCCCGAGCGCTCGAGGGTCTTGATCAGGCCCAGGGGCGGCTGCTCGCAGAAGGAGCCGGCCAGGACGACACGCGCCTGGTCCATGGGCGTCCGTTCCTCGTCGGCGAGGACCAGCGCGTGGTACTCCTCGAGCCGCGTGATGCTCTCCTCGACGGGGAGGATCGTCGCCGCGCGCTGCAGGCAGTAGAGCTCGGCGGTCGGCACACGCCAGGGCTCGTCCCGCCGCAGCTGGTAGAGGTCGCGGATGGTCCCCGCCAGGCGGTTGTACAGCTTGATCGAGGCCCGCAGGCTCTCGGCCTCCAGGGGCTGCGCCCCGCGCGCCTCGAGGTCGGCGGCCAGCTCGAGCAGCTCGGCCTTGTAGAAGGCGCCCCCCAGCTCCGGCGTGAAGTCCTGGGGCACGTCCAGGTAGCGCGAGAGCTTGTCGGGGAACTCGAACTTCCACATCCCCGACAGGTTGCGGATCACGTCGCAGATGGCCGGGAAGAGCATCCCGTCCAGGCAGTCGAGTCTCCCCGTCAGCCCGAGCTCGATCGTGCTGCGCGGGATGTGGCAGATGTAGGACTGGTAGTAGGCGTCGCCGCGGATGATCTCGAGGTCGTCACCCCCGCCCATGACGCCCACGGGGAGACACCCCTGGGAGTGCAGGAGCTCCCGCGGCACGTAGATCGGCATGAAGCCGATCGCCAGGCCGCCGGTCTGCTCCTTCCATGCATGGACGGACGCGAAGTCGTAGTCGCGGTAGAGGGTCTCCGCCTCCTCGACGAGCTGGGCGACGCGCGTCGTGGAGTCCGCCGCGGGGCTCACTCGTCCCTCCACTCGGGCTCGCGCTTCTCGAGGAAGGCCTCGAGACCCTCGGTGGCGTCGTGGGTGACCATGAGCTCGTCGAGGTAGATGTGCTCGAGGTCGTTGATGCGCCGCTGGTAGCGCGCCCCGAAGTAGCCCCGCATGGCGCGCACGGCGAAGCGCAGGCTGGAGGCCGAGCGCGAGCGGATGTGCGCGACGAAGTACCTCTCGCAGGCCTCCCAGGGGTCCTCGTCCAGCTCGTCGACGAGTCCCATGTGCAGGGCCTCGGCAGCGTCGATGATGCGGCCCGAGAGGCACAGGTCCTCGGCATTGCCGCGCCCGATGCGGTCCACCAGGATGGCCGTGGCGACCGGCGCGAAGACGCCGATCATGATCTCCGGCTGGCCCAGGGAGGCCCCCGGGTGGCACCAGACCCGGTGGCAGAAGCCCACCACCTCGAGGCCGCCCCCCAGGCACTGGCCGCGCACCAGGGCGTGCACCATGACGTGGCTCTCGTGGAAGGCCTCGAACATGGCGTGCAGCTTGGAGAGCATCGCTCCGCACTGGCCGGGCAGGTGTTCCTCGATGCTGGCGCCGAAGGAGAAGTGCTTGCCCTGGCCCTCGATCGTCACCAGCTTGAGGTGCTTCTCGGCGGCCGCACGGCGGAAGACCTCGGTCAGGCCGTCGATCATCTCCCCGTCGAGGATGTTGCCCTTGGGGCGGTCGAGGAAGACGCGCCAGAGCTGGCCTTGGTGGTGCTCCTCGTAACGCACTGCGTTGCCGACGCGCTCGATGGTGTTGGATCGGGTCATGGGGGACTGCTGAAGGGGCCTGTTGGGGGGGACGACGCTCGACGGCTCAGGACTGTTCTTGCAGGGACCGGCCGTGGGCCTTGGCCAGGACCTCGTCGACGAGCTCCTCGCCCCAGGTGCGTCCCTCCGCCAGGAGCTGGCGCAGGAGCACGAAGTCCGCGTCCCGGCAGGCCTTGGTGCCCTCGTTGAAGGCGCGGAAGCCGGTGCGAGCCTCGGTCATCATGTTCAGGGCCAGCCAGGCGCGGTTGGACTCCTTGTTCTTGTCCCAGTGGGCCAGCTTGTGCTTGCGCACGCTCTCGATGGTCTTGATCAGGCAGCCGGGGAAGGTCATCAAGAGCTTGCCCACCAGCTCGTCGACGGCGGCGTCGAGCAGGGAGAGGTCCACCTCTCCCTTGGCGAGCAGCTCCCTGGCGGCCTTGCGCTCCGCGCCCTGCTTCGGCTCGCCGTGCACGATGCGACCGTAGTCGTCGGTCCAGCGGTCGAGGGTCGCCATCGGGTTGGGGACGAACTCCCCGTCCACCTTGAGGGCCGGCACGAGGCGGGTCAGCAGGCCGAAGCGGTGGGCCTGGTGGGCGGTCCAGCTGTCGCACAGGGTGCAGCTCTCCATACCTTGCTCGGCGCCCACGAAGAGCGGCAGGAAGTCGGTGCTGCCCCCGTCCGGCGCGGAGCCGTGGCGCGGGCCGGCCTGGCCGAAGAGGGCCAGGTCCTGGGCCACCGTGAAGTCGCAGGCCATCCCGATCTCCTGGCCGCCGGCGATGCGCATGCCGTTGACCCGGCAGATGACCGGCTTGTCGCAGGCCAGGATCGCGCTGACCATGTCGTTGAAGAGCCGCATGTACTGGCGGTACTCCTCCGGTCGACCCGCGTAGTAGGTGGCGTACTCCTCGGTGTTGCCCCCGGTGCAGAAGGCCTTGTGGCCGGCGCCGGTGAAGACGACCGCCACGCAGGCCCGGTCGCAGGAGGCCTTGCGCATGCCCAGGATCACGTCCTTCACCATCTGGGTGGTGTAGGAGTTGTACTGGTCGGGGTTGTTGAGGGTGATCCAGACCGTGTGCAGGCTCGGGATCTCCGCGCCGTCGGCGCCCCGGATCGGGCGCTCCTCGTAGTCGACCCGCGGGAGGCCGTCGACGGCGGTCTTCTTGGTGTAGGGGGTGAGCTCGTGGTCCTTGAATTCCATCTCGACTCCTAGGGGATGAGGACGATGCGCTTGGGGGAGCCCTTGGCGTGCAGCTCCTCGAAGGTCTCGTTGATCGCGGCCATCGGCCGGCGTTCGATGAAGGGCTCCAGGGACAGGGTCCCCGCCAGGGCCAGCTCGACGATGGCCGGGTAGTGCTCGGGCAGGCAGCCCCAGTTGCCCTGGACCGTGGCGTCGAAGGCCATCAGGTTGGAGAGGCGCAGCTCGATCTTGGCGGGCGTGAAGCCCACCACGGACAGGTAGCCCCCGTGGCCGAGGAGCCCGAAGGCCGTGCTCTGGCCGGCGGGGGTTCCGGAGGTCTCGAAGACCTTGGTGCGCCAGGTGGGCACGCCCCGGTCCTTGCAGAAGGCCTTGACCGCGCCCTTGATCTCCTTGAAGTCGAGCTCGGCGGCGTTCAGGGTCAGGGCCGCACCGTGCTCGGCCACCCGCGCCAGGCGGCCCTCGTCCACGTCGATCGCGACCACCGCCGCGTCGCGGCCCGCCGCGAGCTGGACTCCGAAGGCGCCCACGCCCCCGGTGCCGACGAACACGGCGGCCTCGCCGGCAGCGAGCTGGGCGCGCTCGATGGCCTGGTAGGGGGTGGAGACCGCGTCGGCGATGACCGACAGGGCCGAGAGCTCGAGCCCCGCGGGGTTCAGGGAGGCGTCGGCGAGGTCGGGCACCGGGCACAGGCCCCGGGCCGGGACCCGCAGGTGCGTGCCGAAGCCCCCGTGCAGGTCGTTGCCGGGGAAGACCTGCTGCGGGCAGATCGAGCCGCGGCCGCTCTCGCAGGCGTCGCAGGTGCCGCAGGGGATGACCGCCGGCACGACCACCTCGCGGCCCACCCAGCCCTCGGCCCCCGCGCCGGCCTCGACCACCCGTCCGCTGACCTCGTGGCCGAGGGTCAGGGGGTAGCTGCTGCGGATCGGGACCTCGTCGTAGAAGTAGCCCAGGTCCGTGTGGCAGACGCCGCAGCCGGCGACCTCCACCAGCGCCTCGCCGGCCTCGGGGGTCTCCTCGCGCGCTCCGAGAACCATCGGCTCGGGGGGGTGCTCGACCAGCCAGCTCTCGACTCTCATGGGGGCGGATCTCTCTCCGGTGGGGAGGGGTGGGGGCCTTCCTGGAGGAAGGTGACGACAAGAGGACCTGGATATCCTAAGGTGTGGCGCGGCACAAGTCCATTCCTCACGCAAGGGTCGGGTTCCCCCGTCCCCCGTGGCCCCATTCCGAGCACCGGATCTCCGCCCATGGCCGCCTCCCGAGCCCTCGACTTCTACGACCTCGAAGACCAGTTCAGCGAAGAGGAGATGATGGTGCGCGACACCGTCCGCTCCTGGGTAGGTGAGCGCTTCCTGCCGGGCATCGCGGAGCACTTCGAGGCGGGCACGTTCCCGACGGAGCTGGTGCCGGAGCTCGCGGACCTGGGGGTCTTCGGCTCGAACTTGCCGGAGGATTACGGCTGCGCCGGTCTCTCGAACGTGGGCTACGGCCTGATCTGCCAGGAGCTCGAGCGCGGCGACTCGGGGCTGCGCTCCTTCGTCTCGGTGCAGGGCTCGCTCGTGATGTGGCCGATCCACGAGTACGGCAGCGACGCGCAGAAGTCCCACTGGCTGCCCAAGCTCGCCAGCGGCGAGGCGATCGGCTGCTTCGGCCTGACCGAGCCCGACTTCGGCTCGAACCCGGGCGGCATGACCACCACCGCGCACCGCGAGGACGACTGCTGGGTGCTGGAGGGGCGCAAGATGTGGATCACGAACGGCACCGGCTGCGACGTGGCCATCGTCTGGGCCCAGTGCGAGGGCACCGTGCGCGGCTTCATCGTTCCGGGCGACACCCCGGGCTTCAGCGCGCCGGAGCAGAAGCACAAGTTCAGCCTGCGGGCCTCGGTCACCAGCGAGCTGGTGCTCGAGGAGGTGCGCCTGCCCCTGCACGCCATGCTGCCCGAGGCCAAGGGCCTCAGGGCCCCCCTCTCCTGCCTGACCCAGGCCCGCTACGGCATCTCCTGGGGCGCGATCGGCGCGGCCCAGGCGGTGTTCGACGAGGGGCTGAGCTACTCCAAGGAGCGCATCGTCTTCGACAAGCCCCTGGCGGGCTTCCAGCTCCCCCAGGCCAAGCTGGCGGAGATCGCCACGGACATCACCCTCGCCCAGCTGCTGTCCCTGCGCCTCGGCCGCCTCAAGGACGAGGGCCGCATGACGCCCGCGCAGGTCTCCATGGCCAAGCGCAACAACGTCGAGATGGCCCTGAAGGCCGCCCGCACCGTGCGCGACATGCTCGGGGCCAACGGGATCAGCCTCGAGTACCAGGTCGGGCGCCACATGCTCAACCTCGAGTCGGTGATCACCTACGAGGGCACCCACGACATCCACACTCTGGCCCTGGGCCACGAGCTGACCGGCATCCCCGCCTACCGCTAGCCCGGCGAGGACATGCTCCCCATCATCGAGCCCTTCCGGATCAAGAGCGTCGAGCCGATCCGGATGACCACCCCTGAGGAGCGCGCGGAGCTCCTGCGCGAGGCCCACGGCAACCTCTTCCGGCTGCCCTCCGACGGCGTCCTGATCGACCTGCTGACCGACAGCGGCACGGGCGCCATGAGCGCCGCTCAGTGGGGGGCGATCATGCGCGGCGACGAGAGCTACGCCGGCGCGCCGAGCTACTACCGCTTCCGGGACACGGTGCGCGCGATCTTCGGCTTCGAGCAGGTCATCCCGACCCACCAGGGGCGCGCGGCGGAGCACCTCCTGTTCGAGGCCATGGTCGGGCCGGACTCCGTCGTGCCGAACAACACCCACTTCGACACCACCCGCGCGAACGTGGAGGCCACCGGCGCCACGGCCGTCGACCTGCCCTGCGCCGAGGCCGCCGATACGAGCTCCCCGGCGCCCTTCAAGGGCGAGATGGACCTGGCCGGCCTCGAGCGCCTGCTCGAGGCCCAGGCGGAGCACGTGCCGCTCGTGATGGTGACCGTCACCAACAACGCCGGTGGCGGGCAGCCGGTCAGCCTGGCGAACCTGCGGGCCGTGCGCGCCCTCTGCGACCGCTACCGCAAGCCCCTCTTCATCGACGCCTGCCGCTTCGCCGAGAACGCCTGGCTGATCCGCCAGCGCGAGCTCGACCAGTCCGGGCGCCCGGTGCGCGACATCGTGCAGGACATCTTTGCCCTGGCGGACGGCTGCACCATGAGCGCGAAGAAGGACGGCCTGGCCAACATCGGCGGCTTCCTGGCCCTGCGCGACGAGGAGCTTGCCGGCCGCCTGCGCCAGGCCCTCGTGACGACCGAGGGCTTCCCGACCTACGGCGGCATGAGCGGCCGTGACCTGGAGGCGGTGGCCCAGGGCCTCGAGGAGGTGCTCGAGGAGGACTACCTCACCTACCGCCACGCCTCGGTGGCCTACGTCTGCAAGGCCCTGGCGGAGCGTGGCATCCCCGTGCTCCTGCCCCCGGGTGGTCACGCGGTGTTCCTCGACGCGGCGCGCTTCCTCGACCACATCCCCTGGAACGCCTACCCCGGTCAGGCCCTCGCCACGGAGCTCTACCTCGAGGGCGGCGTGCGCTCCTGCGAGATCGGCTCGGTCATGCTCGGCTCCACCGACCCGCAGACCGGCAAGGAGCGCCCGGCGGCCCTGGAGCTGGTGCGCCTGGCCTTGCCCCGCCGCACCTACACCCAGAGCCACATGGACTACGTGATCGAGGTCGTCTCCGCCGTCTGGGCCCGCCGCCACGAGCTCGGCGGCGTGCGCATCGTCGAGGCCCCCGAGGTCCTGCGCCACTTCACGGCCCGCTTCGAGGCGCTCGAGGCGACCGTCGAGGCGGGCTCGGACTCCTGAGGGCCGGGCCCGCGGTCTGCTGGGGACCGAGAGAGCCGCCCGGCGGGGGCCGCTCCTCACGGGCTTTCTGCCCTTGTCTCAGCGCCATGTCGCAGGCCTGGTAGGCTCGGAGGATCTCCCGCCCCGAGCCCCGGCCCGCCATGATCCTCCTCTCCCTCCTGACCCTCGGCCTCTCCGCGGCCGCCCCGGCTCCCGGGGAGCTCGTGCGCCTGGACCTGCCCACGGGGCTGCCCGCGGAGCTGGTGATCGACGTGCCCCGCTCCGACGGGGCCGCGACCCTCGTGCTCACGAAGCACTCGAACCGGGCCGCGGGCTACCGCCTGCTCGAGGCGCGGGGCGACGGCCTCCTGCACGAGGTGCCGACGCCGCCGGTCTCGACCTACCGGGGGCACGTGGCGGAGGCGCCGGAGTGGAGCGTGGCGGCGACCCTCCTGCCGGGGGGGCTGAAGGCCCTCGTGCGGCATTCCTCCGGGGTCTGGTGGAGCCTCGAGCCGGAGGAGCAGGGTGCCCACCGCCTGCTCGAGGCCGGGGACGACCCCCTCCCGCCCGGCTTCTGTGGGGCGGAGCTGCTGCCCCTCGCGCCCTCCGGCATGGGCACGGCCTTCGCCGGGACGGGCAGCGGCTGCTTCCGGGAGGCGGAGATCGCCTTCGACGCGGACCACGAGAACTACCTGCTGCACGGCTCCGACTCGGTGGCCACCGCCCTGAACATCGAGGCGGCCCTCAATGCGGTCAACGACATGTTCGCCCGCGAGGTGGCCATCTCCCACCTGATCAGCGCGACCGTCGTGCGCACCGTCGAGCCCGACCCCTACCCCTCCTTCGACCCGGGGACGCTCCTGAACGACTTCCGGAGCGAGTGGAACACCGTGCACGCAGGGGTGCCGCGGGACCTGGCGCACCTGGCCACGGGCAAGGAGATGGACGGCAACATCATCGGTCTGGCCTGGGTCGGCGTCGCCTGCAACCAGTCCTGGGGCTACGCCCTGACCCAGTTCAACCTGAGCTTCGGGGGCGTCGTCTCGGTCCTCGCCCACGAGCTCGGCCACAACTGGAACGCGCCCCACTGCCTGGACCCGGCCTGCGTGATCATGTGCGGCGGATGCCTCGAGTTCGGACCGGTCACGACCGGGGTGGTGCGCTCCCACCGCGACGCGGTCGGTTGTCTGACCACCACGGACGGCTACGCCCTTCCCGTGCCGCCGAAGGTGCTCGACGAGGAGCTCACGGGCACGGGGCCGGTGGTGGTGGACGTCCTCGCCAACGACTTCGACGGGAACTGCGACCCGCTCGTGATCCAGTCCTTCGACGCCGCGAGCGTGGGAGGCGGGCTGGTGGAGCTCTCCCCCGGCACCGGCCCGGGCGGCCGGGACGAGCTGCGCTACACCCCGCCGCCGGGCTTCGAGGGCGTCGACCGCTTCGGCTACTCGGTGGGGGACGGCACGGGGCTGACGAGCCCGGGTGAGGTGCGCATCAAGGGCTACGACGGGCAGGCCGACCTCGCCCTGCACTACCGCCTCGACGAGCTGGTGGGGCCGGACTTCCTGGACGACTCGGGCAACGGCCTGCACGGGGACCAGCTCGGCCCCATGGGCCTCGGGCTTCCCGGCGCCACCCCGACCACGGGGACGTCGATCGGCTTCAACGGCGCCTTCTCGCGCGGGCAGGCCCCCAACGGCGCGCCGCTCAACGGCCTGAACGGGAGCTTCAGCCTGCTGTTCTGGGTCCGGCCGGAGGCCCTGAGCGGCCGCCAGTGGATCTTCGGCAACCCGGGATCATGGAAGCTCGAGCTGGACGGGGCGGACCTGGTGTTCACCTCCGGGGGCAACGAGCACGTGGACACCACGGGCCTCGTGCAGGGTGCCTGGCAGCACGTGGCCGTGGTCTTCGAGGCTGACGGGACGGTGCGCTTCTTCATCGACGGCAGCTCCGTCTCCCAGGTCTCCGGCGGGACCCCGGGGGGCCTCCCGAGCGGGCCGTGGCTGCTCGCCGGCAAGGGCGCCGGCCTGCTGCTCTTCGACGGGGGGCTCGATGACCTGCAGGTCTACGACCACGGGCTCCAGGCGGCGGAGGTGGCCTGGCTCTACCAGCACCCCGGAGAGGTCTGGGTGGAGTGCGAGCCGATCCTGAACGAGTGCGTCAGCTCCCCGAACTCCGCGGGGCCGGGAGCAGAGATCACCTTCGCGGGCTCGCCGAGCTTGAGCAGCAACGACCTGGCCTTGCTCGCATCGGGTTGCCCGCCCCAGACGATCGGGCTGTTCTACTTCGGCTCCGAGGCCGCCGCGATTCCCTTCGGGGACGGGGTGCGCTGCGTGGACCAGGACATCACGCGCCTCACGCCGGTCCTCGTGGACGGGCTCGGGGGGGTCTTCCAGGCCCTGGACCTCAGCGGGCCGCCCTTCGACAGCGGGCCCGGCCAGGTGGCCGCCGGGGACCGCAAGCACTTCCAGTTCTGGTACAGGGACGTGCCCGCGGGCAACTCGGGCTTCAACCTGAGCGACGCCCTGAGCGTGACCTTCTGCCCCTAGCGGGCCGCGGCGAGCTCTCGAACGGCTC
>CAZQAT010000049.1:26368-31577 GCA_964591315.1 uncultured Planctomycetaceae bacterium | reverse complement strand
ATGGGCCTCAATCTGCGGGGCGACTGACCCTCAGTCCGGCGGCCCCCCTGGGGGCCCCAGCCCCTCACCACTGGACCTCGACCGCGTTCGAGGTGTTGAAGGTGTCGGGCCGGCAGCAGGCCGCGAGCTCCTCCCTCGCCCTCAGCGAGGCTCCCCGAGAGAGACCCGTAGCTCGGTCCACTCGCCGGCGGTGATCTCCACCCTGCGTGTCGCCCGAACGCCGTCCTCGTCGTGGAGTTCCAGGTCGTACTCCCCCACCGCGAGTGCGGGTTCACAGTTCGTGGTCACACCGGGGGAGAGGACGGCCACCGAAGCGCCGCCGCCGCCCCCGAAGGTGAGGTCCACCGGCCCCCCTGTCGCCCCCCGGGGCACGAGCCGGGCGCGGAAGGCGGCCGCGGCGTCCAGGCCCGCCGCCGGCTCGAGGAGCAATCGCAGGCGCCCCGCCGACTCGAGGCGCGCGGACACGCGCCGGGTCTCCCCGGCCCGCAGGGCGACGGGCCGCGGCTCCTCAAGGGGCAGGGTCCAGGCCGCCATGGCCGCGGGCGACTCGACCGCGTAGCGGTACACCCCGGGCTCCAGGGCTGGCAGGGGTGAGTCAGCATCATGGAGGCGCCGGTGGAACAAGCGCCTCGGGCTTGCACCGTCCTCCCTCCACAAGGTCACGCGGGCCTTGACGAGCTGTCCATCCGGATCCTGCAGGGTGACCTCGAGTGACCCCTTCGTCGAAGGCCTCGACCAGCCCTGGGGCTCCTCGGACCACTTGCCGTAGTGGGTACTCCAGAGCCTGAGCTCGTGGAAGGTGACGGCTCGATCATCGGGTACCAGTAGCTCCCGCTGTCTGCTGAACTCCCCGCCTAGCTGGTAGCTGATCCCCCAGAGAGAGTCCGGCTCGACCACCATGCGGATGCAGCCCTGGGCCGCGCGCTCCACGACGTGGATCGCCTTGCGGGGCGGCCGGGGCTTCTCCAGCGAGACCACGTGCACGACTGCCTGACGACGGAGCCTCTTGTCCCCGGAGAAGGTGATGAACAGGATGCGCCCCAGGAACCTGACCTCGTTGTCCACGCCGGTCCTGTAGAGCCCTCTCGGCTGGAGCGACTCCGGCAACTCCGCGAAGATGACCTGGAAGGTCCCCTCCTGTACCCCGCGCATCGAGAAGCGACCCTCGGGGTCGGTTCGCAAGTGGAGCAGTCCCAGACCCTGATTGCGCTCGAAGTCCCCCAGGGCCTGCGCCGTCGGCCAGGCGGGCCTGCGAGGGTTCTGGAGGGCGAGGCCCGACGCCACGGCGACCATCTCGATGTCCGGCACCGGATCGCCGTCGGAGGTCAAGAGCTGCCCACGGAGGTGCTCGTCGCCGCCCAAGGACAACTGGTGGTGCACCCCGGAGACGCCCGACCCCACCCAGATGCCGTTGACGTAGGCGGTACCGGCGCCCTGCTTGCGGGCGTGGATCCGATAGGGTCCCGGAGCAGGCGACCGCAACACGAACACCCCCTCCTCGTCCGTCTGCGTCGCGCTGACCAGGTTCCAGTCCTCGTCGTAGAGCCGCACGTCAACCAACTCCTCCGGACCCTCGAGGCCGAGCACCTGGCCGCCGAAGGGCAGGCGACGCTCCAGCACCAGGTCGACCCGCATGGGTCGAGGGCGCTCCCGCGGGACAGTCACCATGCGCTCCACCTCGTAGCCGGAGCGGTCCCGGGCCGTGACCCGCAGCTCGAGCGTGCGGTCGAGCAAGCGACTCAGCTCGCGCCCTTCGGTCGCGAGCTTGTGCTCCAGGAGCCCCGGGCTCTGCCGTCGGTGACGCCTCTCATGGCGCTCCCAGGCCCTCTCGAAGCTCCTCGAATTCTCCCGCTGGATCCTCTCGAGCTTGGCCTCCCAGCGCTCGAGGGGAACCTGAATCTCGAAGCGTCCGTCAGCGTCAGCACTTCCGCGAAGCTCGCCCCCCAGGTCCGAGCGTACCGAGATGCTCGCGTGGGGCACGGGGCTCCGGTCGACGTAGCGCACGCGACCCGCGAGTCCGTCGAGATCGAGCGCCGCCTCGATCTCGACCAGCTGCTCGACCGGGAGGGCCGGGACTTCTTCCTTGCGGACCGCCGGGGCTTGCAGCTCCTTCGCGCTTCGATCCCCCTTCTCGACCGGCGCCGTCGCCGATCCCCCTTGCAGGGCGACCTCCACAGTACCGCCCTCGTCCGCGGCCAACGTCCAACCGATCCAGGCAAGCAGCCCGAGAAGGAAGGCGATGAGGAACGAGGGCAGGAGCTTCATGGGTCCGGTGCCGGGGTCCGGACAGCAGTCTACGATCTGGGGTCGGCGAGCTTCCCGCCGCGACTCCGATTCGTGGCTGCCCTCAGCCCAGTGCCGCCAGCTCGTCGTCCAGGGCCCGCAGAACCATGTCCACGTCCCCCCGCTCGAGCACCATCGGCGGCTTGACCTTGAGCACGTTGTGCAAGGGCCCGTCCGTGCTGAGCAGCACGCCTCGGGCCCGCATGCGCTGCACGAGCTCGTCCGCTTCACGGTCCGCGGGCTCCAAGGTCCCGCGGTCGCGCACGAGCTCCAGGCCGAGGAAGAGACCGAGCCCGCGCACCTCGCCAATCAAGGCATGACGCGTCGCCAGCTCCTCGAGGCCGGCCTTGAAGTGCGCACCGAGCTCCAGGGCGTGGTCCTGCAAGCCCTCCTCCTCGATCACGTCGAGCACCGCCAGCCCCACCGCGCAGGAGACAGGGTTGCCGCCGTAGGTGGCGAAGAACTCCATGCCGTTGGCGAAGGACTCCGCGATCTCGCGCGTCGTCACCACCGCCGCGAGGGGGTGGCCGTTGCCGATGGGCTTGCCCATCACGACGATGTCCGGCACGACGCCCTGGGTCTCGAAGGCCCAGAAGTGACTACCCACGCGGCCGAAGCCCACCTGCACCTCGTCGGCGATGCACAGGCCCCCGGCCGCGCGCACGTGCTCGTAGGCCCGGGCCAGATACCCCTCCGGCGGGATCACCTGCCCGCCGCAGGAGAGCAGGGACTCGCAGATCATCCCTGCGATCGGCGCGCCGGCGGCCTGGATCACGGCCCCCACCTCGTCACCGTAGGCGCGGCCAGCCGCAGGACCGTGCCCCTTGTGCACTCCCCGATAGCCGTCCGCAATCGGCACCACGTGCACCCAGGGCTCGGGGCGCCCGCTGCCGCCCGGCCCCATGAACTTGTAGGGGCTGATCGCCACCAAGCCGCCCGTGTGCCCGTGGTAGGCGCCGTCGACGACAACCACGTCCTGGCGCCCGGTGTGGGTGCGCGCGAGGCGCAGGGCAAGCTCGTTGGCCTCGCTGCCGGAGTTCAAGACAAAACAGACGTCGAGGCCGCCCGGCAGGGTGGCGCAAAGGCGGTCCGCGTAGTCCACCAGGCCGTCGTGGAGGTAGCGCGTGTTCGTGTTGAGCCGCGCCACCTGACCTTGGAGCGCGTCCACGACCCGCGGGTGGCAGTGCCCCACGTGACAGACGTTGTTGACGAGGTCGAGGAAGGGCCGACCACGGTCGTCGTGTAGGAACTGACCTTGCCCGCGCACCATCTTGAGCGGGTCACGATAGGAGATCGAGAGGGACGGACCGATGCGCGCGCGGCGACGGTCCAGGAGCTCCTGGACGTTGGCCCCCTCTTGGGGGAAGGGCTCGAGGCCGGTCTCGGCCGCCCAGGCCGACCCCACGGCGGCGGGCTCGTGCGCGAGCAGCTCCGCCAGCAGCCGTTCGGCCCGCTCCTCCGTCGCGAACCAGGTCGGATGCTCGGCATCCTCCCGCCGACGCTCGGCGCAGACGGTCAGGGTCACGGCCAGGCGCGCGACGACGAGCGGGAACAGGACCCGCAGCTCGGCGGGGGTCAGGGCTCTGTGCCCGTGGTAGGCCCCCACCACCACGGCTCCCTCCACCAGAGGATCGCTCCCGTGCTGCAGGACATAGGCCAGGGCGATCGCCAGCTCGCACACCAGGGGCGCCTCGAGGGCGTCGCCGAAGTCGACCAGGCCACACAGGAGCTCACCGTCCACCAGGAGGTTCTCGTCGTTCGTGTCCCCGTGGATCGGACCCCGAGGCAGGGCCGGCAGCTCGGGTCGCACGCAGGCGACGAAGAGCTGGAAGGCCTGCTCGACGTGCCGCCGCCGGTCGCGGCCCTCGACGAGGCCCGCGCGCGGGCGGTGCTGGTCGGCGGCCGCGAGGTCCCAGCGGTGGCTGCGACGGGCGGCGGGATGATCGAGGGCCTGCAGGGCCTCGGCGATGCGGGCCAGCAGCCGACCCAGGCGCTGCAGGAGCGCGGGCGTCGCCGCCGCGGTCTCTCCCCAGGGGAGGCCGGGAACGAAGGCGAGCAGGCGCGCGGGACGTGACACCTCGCCCGTCTCCAGACGAACCGCCCCGCCGTGGCGCGCAGGGAGGACCCGCGGGAGCTCGAGCCCGAGCCCGGCTGCATGCAGGGCCTCGACCATTCGCTGCTCGAACTCGAGCTGCTCCGGCGTCAGGGAGGCATCCGCGATCTTGAGCACGGCACGATCGCCGTCACGGCCCTCCACGAGGTAGTTCTCGTTCTCCCCAGGCAAGCGCTGGAGCGCGCCCTCGAGCCCCCAGTGCTCGCGCAAGAGCTCGTGGACGTGGACGGGTTCGGGGCGGGGCGTCGGCATGCGGACGGGGTAAGGCAGGGTGCCGAAGCCTACTCGGAGCTCGGCTCCCGCGGCAGCTCGAGACCGCGAACTCACCGGTGACCCCTGGGGCCAGGCGCTCAGGAGAGGCTGCACACGCCCACAGCTGGACGGGGACCCAGTCCTACCCGGGGATGCTCCAAGGCGACCGTCACGTTCTTCGTGGCCGTCGCGGATGGGTTGCTTCCCCGGGTCTGGAACCCCAGAGGCACGCCGCACGAGAGCTGCGGACCCCATCGATTCCAGGCGGACCGGTCATCCTTGCCGGAGCGCCGGGGGTGGGCGACCAGATCTTGGCCGCCCCCCTGGGACGGAGGCTCTGCGCATCCTCCAGGCCCACGTTCGGAGCTTGGGGGCGCCCCAGGTATCCGGTGATACCTGGAGGTCGGGCCGAGATCCTAACGACGGGCAGCGACCTTCTTGCGACTGGCCTTCTTCTTCGTGGCCCTCTTCTTGCCGGCCCTCTTCTTCGCGGCCTTCTTCTTCCCGGCCTTCTTCTTGGTGGTCACCTTGCGGGCGGGCTTCACGGTTCCTCCCACCTTG
>CAZQAT010000049.1:25191-26268 GCA_964591315.1 uncultured Planctomycetaceae bacterium | reverse complement strand
GGCCTTCTTCTTGGTGGTCACCTTGCGGGCGGGCTTCACGGTTCCTCCCACCTTGGCGCGTCCACCCGCAAAATATCGCGTGCCGCGGCGCTGGCCTTCCTTGCGCAGCTTCTTCTCCCCCAGCAGCAGGGTCACCGGCCGCTTCAGGTGCTTGGAGTCGACCCTCATCCCGACCGAGATCTCCTCGAGGCGTTGGCCGGGGTTGGAGGATACGTAGCTCAGAAGAGCAGCCTTGTCGGCATCGAGGGCAGCCTGGGTGCGGCGGATCCGCTTGCCCTGACCGCCGACCGCGCGGGTCGGGACTCTCATCTTGCTGCCACCAAGAGTGGCACCAGCGATCAGCGGCGAGCTCTGTCCGCCCAACACCTGCTCGACGGCCTCGAGGGCCGCCGCTCGCACGAGCGCACTGAGCTCATTGGAGAACTCCTGGACGCGGGCCTGGATCTGTTCCTCGATCGATTCGTTCGACATGAAAATATGTGGACCTGGTGGAGAGTAAACGGAACAACTGGTAGCGCCCCTTATACCCTTTTTGGGTAGCCGATCAAATCAACACCCCCCCAAGCTTCAAAGTTTGTTACGACTCGCCGGTACGCAACAAGCCCTCGATCTCCAAGGCAAGGCACAGGTCCTTTGTGGTCAGTCCGCCGGCGCTGTGGGTCGTGAGCCGCAACTCCACGTCGCGATGGCTACTGCGCAGTTCCGGATGGTGATCGTGCTCCTCGGCAAGCCGCGCGACCTCGGTCAGAAAGGCAAAAGCGGCTCGAAAGTGATCAAAGTGTAAGGCCCGCCGCAGCTCGTCCCCGGCCCTGGTCCAGCCACCGAGCTTGGCCAGGGCCGCGTCGACCTCGGCGGTCGACAGGAGCTCATCCCCATCAGCACTCATATCCAAAATGTATCACGCCCACGTCCCCGCCGATGTTGGCGATGCGAGAGTCGGGACCGGTGCGCTCGCAATCGATCCAGGTTGGAGAGTCGTGCTCGCAGCCTTCGAAGCGCACGGCACGATCGGTGATCATACCCAACTCGAACTCGACCCCGGGGGAGCGGCCGTCGGGCCGGGCGGAGTGGACCAGG
>CAZQAT010000049.1:0-25091 GCA_964591315.1 uncultured Planctomycetaceae bacterium | reverse complement strand
TCTCCGCGGACTCGGGGGTGGCCACCTTTCGCGGAGCCGGTGGCCTGTGGGAGGGCCGAAGGGTCGATGAGGTCGCCACGCCGGAGGCCTGGGCCCTCGACCCCGCGAGCGTCTGGCGCTTCTACCAGGAGAGGCGCGCGCTCTTGCGGACCGTCGAGCCGAACCCGGGCCACCGGGCGCTGGCCGAGCTCGAGGAGCTGCAGCGCGAGCGCGGCGCGGACTTCCTGCTCGTGACCCAGAACGTCGACGACCTGCACGATCGAGCAGGCTCTCGGGCCGTGCACATGCACGGTGAGCTGGCCGTGCTGCGCTGCGAGGCCTGCGGCCGGCGCGTACGGGACGTGGAGCACGTCGACCCGGAGACCTTCGTGCCCTGCGAGACCTGCGACTTCCCGCGGCTGCGGCCGGACGTGGTGTGGTTCGGTGAGGTCCCCTACCACCTGCCCGAGATCGAGACCGCCATGGCGGACTGCGAGCTGTTCCTGGCCGCCGGGACGAGCGGCGCCGTCTATCCCGCGGCGGGCTTCCTGGCCGCGGCCCGGGCACGCGGAGCGCGCACCCTCGTCAACAGCCTCGAAGCCCCCGAGAACCTGCATCCGGAGGACGAGTTCCTGCCGGGCCGGGCCGCGGAGGTGTTGCCGGAGCTGGTGACGCGCCTGCGCGACGAGCTCGGCTGAGGGCCTCTCTCAGGTCCCGACGCGCGCCCGGAACCAGTCCAGCACCTCCCGCAGGTCGCCGGGCAAGGGCGCCGAGAACGCCACCTCCTCTCCATCGTGGGGGTGGCGAAAGCACAGGCTGTCGGCGTGCAGGGCGTGGCGCCGCAGACGGGGCGCGCCCGAAGGCAGCGCCGGCGTGCCCTTCGGGCGGTACATGGGGTCGCCGACGATCGGCAGGCCGCGGGCGGAGAGGTGCACCCGGATCTGGTGGCGCCGCCCCGAGTGGGGCCGGCAGCGCAGGAGGCTCAGCTCTCCCAGCTGCTCCTCGAGCACGACACCCGTCCGGGCGGTCTTCCCCTCACCCCGGGGCCGACACTCCTGCTTGTCCGGGTGGCCCTCGCGAGGCCCGAGATCCTCGTCGCACTCGAAGCCTGTCGCCTCCGGCCGGCCGTGGACCAGGGCCAGGTACTCCTTGCGCACACGACGCTCGCGGAAGGCTCCGCGCAGCTCCTCCATGGCGGCCGCCGTGCGTGCCAGGACGATCACCCCACTCGTGTTGCGGTCCAGGCGGTGCACGATGCCCGGGCGCTCCTCCCCCATGAGGAGCGGCAGGCGGCCGAAGCGCTCCGCCGCGAGCTGCGCCAGGTTAGGCTCCGGCCGACGCTCCGTGCCGTGGGTCAGGAGCCCGGCGGGCTTGTCGAGCACGAGGATGTGGTCATCCTCGTGGAGCACCACGAGTTCGGGGGACTGCGAGGCCACGGGCGCCTCCTGCCCGGGCACCTGCAGGCGGGAGCCGGGCTGTAGCCTCAGGTTCGAGCGCAGCACGCGCCGACCGTCGAGCCGTACCTGGCCGCGGCGCACCGCCTTCTGCCAGGCGGCCCTGGAGCGACCCGGGGAGAGCTCCGCCAGGACGGCGTCCAAGCGCTTGCCCGCGAGCCTTTCGGGGACCAGGAGGTCCTGCGCCGGGACACCGTCCAAGGGCTGGCCGCTCAGGGGCAGAAGCTCACGCTCAGGCCGTCGGAGAGGTTCGAGCCGCCGGGGCCGCCCGACGGATCGCGGTACCAGAACTGGAAGTACCAGGTGGAGCCGGCCAGGATCGCACCAGGCCCGGAGTTGGCCGGCGGCGCATTGAAGTCCAGGAAACGGCTGACCGAGCCGAAGGCGTCGATCTGGTCCGGGGGCTGCAGGCGCTGAATGCCGGCGCCACCGCCGTCCACGCACAGGGTGCCCTCGGCCAGGGGGGTGTTGCTGGTGCCCTCGCCGTAGAAGAACTGCCCCAGGTTGCCCGGAACCGCGCCGCTCACCTCGAGGGTGAAGTTGTTCAGGCCGATCTCCGGAGAGCCCGTGGAGAAGATCGTCGCCGCCTGGCCGGAGGAGTTCTGGGAGGAGTTGCAGTAGTTCGCCGTCGACGAGGTGCAGCCCGAGCAGGTCCACTCGGAGACCTTGACATCGTCCACCAGGGCCTCGACGAAGGTGTCGAGGTTGTCCTCCTGGACCCGCAGGCGGAGCTGAACCTGCGACGTGGGGACGACCCAGTTGGCCACGTGGAAGACCTTCCAGTCCCAGGAGCCGTCGATCTCGGGCGGGACGGCCTTGATCCGCTCCATCTCGACCCAGTTGCTGCCGTCGTTGGTGACCTCGATGCGGCACTGATCGACCGCCTGGGCCATGCCGTCGCGACGGAACCAGAGCCAGAAGCTGATGATCGGGTCGGAGAGGCCCGAGAGGTTGAAGACCGGCGAGGTCAGGGTGGTGATGCCGTTGTCCACGTCGCCGTTGATGCCCGTGGTCCAGCACAGGGTCCCGTTGGGCGAGTGGTCGTCCTGGGTGCTACCCGGGCTCGGAATCGGGTCACCGCGCTCCCAGACACCCGAGGTCGCCGTGTCCGTGGGGCTCCCGACGGTCCAGCCCTTGTCGGTCTCCATGTCATCGGTGAAGACGACGATCTCGCCCACGGCGGCGGTGGAGTCGAAGGTGTTGTAGGGGGCCTCCTTGGGAAGGGTCCACAGGATCCCGTCCGTGGAGCGTGCGCCCACGAACCACGTGAGGTTGGTCCCACAGGCCATGGCCGGGAAGTTGGCCAGATAGGAGCCGCCGCCCTGGCTGACGAGGGGCACCTCGACGAGACCGCCCCCGTTGTCGTAGAAGAGCCTCTCGGTGCCCTGCTGCAGGTCACCGTTGCTGAGCTCGGAGATCTGAACCGTGACCGCCTGCCCGCCGGGGTCGATGCGCTCCGGGAAGCCCCCGGGGATGTCGAGCTGCACCTTGGGGTCGCCCATGTGCCACACGAACAGGCCACGCTCCAGGTCGCTGCCGATCACCACCCCGCTGGGGAAGTAGGGGTACACGCTCCAGAGTCCGTTGAACTCGTCGTTGTTGTCCCCGGGCCAGGTGTCGAAGAAGGCGGTCTCGGTCGCGTTCGGCAGGTTGCTGATGTCGAACACCCGCACACCACTGCGGTAGTTGGCCTCGAACACCAGGTTGCCCTTGGTGTAGAGGTTGTGGCCGATGGCGTTGTTGCCGTTGGTGAACGAACCGGCGTAGCTCAGGTTGTTGATGCTGCCCGCGTTGATGACGTGGGTCGTGGTCGGCAGCTGGCCGTTCTCGTCCAGCTCGTCGTTGAGGAGCAGGTACTGCTGGTCCTCCGTCAGCCACGCCTGGTGGGAGTAGCCCGCGTTCGGGTAGTAGAACTGGTCACGGACCCACATGTTGTTCTTGTTGGTGACGTCGATGACCGTCACCCCCGTGCTGCCGGAGCCGTTGCCGAAGCCGCTGCAGGCGAAGGCAATCTGGCGGCCGGCGTTGGGGCCGCTGGTGTAGGTGACGACCTGCACGTCGTGCACGTAGCGGCTGTGCCAGGAGCCCTGGTAGCTGGGCGAGACGGGGTTCGAGAGGCTGTAGGCCCGCAGCCCCTGGTTCGACCCGCCGCCGCAGCGGTACAGGTAACCCGAGGTGGTGTCGATCGCCACGTTGTGGCTGTCCTGCGTCCCCCCCGAGAAGATCGTGTTGGCCAGGTTGACCGTGCCGTTGTCGATCTGCGACAGGCTGACGACCTGGATGCCCCCGCCGCCCTCACTCACGATGTAGGCGTAGTCCTGGTAGACCTTGATGTCCCGCCACAGGCTCGGCGCGCCGGCGATGAACTGCACCAGCACCGGGTCGGAGGGGGTGGTGATCTCCACGAAGGAGGTGCCCTCGGAGGTGCCGATGATCGCGTACTCGCGGCCGCTGCCCGACACGTAGCCCCAGCAGTCGTTGCCGGAGAAGGCGTCGCCCCCCAGGGTCGAGAGGGGCATCCAGGACAGGAGCTCCATGCCCTGGGACTCGTAGCTCACGTGGCCCGAGCTCAGGGTCGAGAGGATCACGCCTCCCAGGCCCGTCCCCTGCACGTTGCCGGCCCCCGCCAGGCTGCCGCCGGAGACATAGGCCCCCGGCCGGAAACCCAGGCCCTGGTAGGGGGCCTGGCGGTCCAGAATCTTGGGATCGTCGTCGTGGGCCGCCGCGGAGGCGGGGCCCAGGAGGGAGAAGGCGAGGGCGAGAGCGAGCCTGGAGCGATTGATCGAGGTCATTTCGCCTGGGGAGAGGAGGGAGCCGTGAAGGGAGAATGAGGAGACGATCATACCCCAGGATCCCCGCCCTGAAGGCATTTGGGGGCGTCAGATGCCCCTCTCCAGGCCCCTCGGCGCCCTGGGGGAAGATCCCGATCGTAAAAGTGCCTTCAGAGTTCGGGTTGACAGCAACCGGCACCCGTATGCCACAATTCGCGGGTCCGGGGGAGAGCACTTCGCGAGTCCCCGGTCTGACAAACCCCTGATCCGCGTGGTTCGACCCTCTCCGTTGTTTGGATTGGTTGAAGAGGCGCAGACACAGACAACGGAAAGCAAGGACTGAAAGAGAATGGGAACGAGACTGTACATCGGCAACTTGTCCTGGGACACGACCGAAGCTGGCCTGACGGCCGCCCTCGAGGAAGGTGGTCGCTCCGTCAAGGAAGTGAGCCTGATCACTGACCGCGAGACCGGTCGCCCGCGGGGCTTCGCCTTCGCGGAAATGAACAACGACGCCGACGCCCAGGCCGCCATCGAGGCCCTGGATGGAATGGAGCTCGACGGCCGCAACCTGCGCGTCAACGAGGCCCGCGAGCGCCAGCCCCGCCCCGGTGGCGGCGGCGGCGGCGGCGGACGCCGCGACAGCTGGTAGGCTCCACCTGATTTCAAACGGAGGGGGGCCCTCGACCTGAGGTCGGGGCCCCCCTCCTCATATTTTACGGAGAGGCTCCCCCATGACCGCCCCGTCCGTCGTCGCCGTGGCCGAGAGCTGGTACCCCGAAGATCCCGACAGCTGCCTGATGCTGGCGGACTCGATCGTCGTGATGCACTTCGCGGTCGTGCTCTTCGTGATCGTCGGTGAGCTCCTGATCCTCCTGGGGCGCCCCTTCGGCTGGCGCTGGGTGGGCAACCGCGTCTTCCGGGGCCTGCACCTGGCCATCATCGCCTTCGTGGCCACGGTGGCGGCCATGGGCGACCTGTGCCCCCTGACGATCTGGGAGAACGATCTGCGGCGCCTGGCGGGCCAGCCCCTCGAGCAGTCGAGCTTCGTCGCCTACTGGGCCCACGAGCTCCTGTTCATCGAGGTCGAGCTCGCCGTGCTCGTCTATTACTACGTGGGCTTCGCCCTCCTGGTGGTGGCCTCGCTCTTCCTCGTCCCGGTGCGCTGGCGCAAGGAAGCCCGGGCGACCTGAGGGGGCCTTCGGGTATCCTCCCGCCCGCCATGGACGTGGAGCAGGAGAGTCGGAGCACCCCCCCCGACGCCCGTAGCCGGCGCGAGTGCTTGCTGTTTGCGCTGTTCCTCTTGCTCGTGGTCGCAGCGGGCACCGCGATTCGCGTCCATACGACCCTCGACGACCCGAACTTCGACGCCGAGGACGCGCGCCCCCTCCTGCGCAGCGACCCGGGGCTCCTGTTCTACGTCACCGAGCGCATCGCCGACGCGGGCGGGTTGCCGCCCGAGGACTTCGGCGCGGACCCGCGCATCGAGCACCCGGGCAGCTCGGACGTGCCGGCCATGTTCACCGTCGGCCAGGAGTTCGTCGTCGCCTGGGCCTGGCTCCTGAGCGGGAAGAGCGCTCCCCTGCACGTCTGCGCCCTGTGGGTGATGGCCTTCTTCGCCAGCCTGTCGGTGCTCGGCGTGTTCGGCCTGGCCTGGGAGCTGACCCGCAAGCCCTGGGCCGCCGCCCTCGCGGCCCTGGTGTTCCTCCTGCTGCTCGGGAACTTCCGCACGGTCGGCTTCGTGCTGATCCGCGAGGACTTCAGCATGCCCTGGTTCTCGCTGCACCTGTGGCTCTTCGCGCGGGCCGTGCGGCTGAAGACGATCGGGGCCGGGCTGTGGGCGGCGGCGGCGCTCCTGCTCGCCGCCAGCACCTGGCACGCCATGGGCTTCATGCTCTCGATCGAGGCGGTGGTCGTGCTCGGCTGGACCCTGCGCAGTGGCCAGAACCCCCTCGCCGGGCGCGCGGCGCCCTGGGCCCTGGGCCTCCTGGTGCTCGGCTCCCTCGCGGTGCCCGTACTGCGCTCGAAGGGCTTCCTGGTCTCCCTGCCCCTGCTGGTCGCGGCGGGCCTGTTCGTCGCGGGGCGGGTCGAGGCGAGCGGGAGGCTGACGGGGCTGCCCGCGCGCCTGGTGGCGCCGGCGGTGGTCCTGATCCTCGGCCTGGTCGCCGGTCTGCTCGGGCTGGGGGGCGACTACGCCCACGTGATCGAGCTCTTGCAGGCCAAGCTGGCCCACGGGGGCGTGCTGCCCGAGGACCCGACGGCGCTGACCTTCGACACGCGGCTCCTGTGGCAGGGCCCCTTCGCCACCTCGGACCACGCCACCTTCTTCGGCTTCTTCGGCTACGGGGGGCTGGGCCTCTTGGGGCTGGCAGTCGCCTGGGGTGTCGTCGGCTGGCTGCGCGGACAGGAGGACGGCCGCTGGCTCGTGCTGCTCGGCATGGTCGCGGCGGGCATCGTGGCTGCCTGGCTCGTGCGGCGCACCGCTGTCCTGCCGGCGCTCCTGGTGCCGACCGTGGCGGCCTGCGCCGCGGCCCGCCTGCGCAGCACGCAGCTGCGCTGGGCCGCGGTCGTGGTATTCCTCGGCTACCAGCTCGTCTACACCTACCGCGGCCTCGAGTCCTACCAGTGCCCCTGGTACCACCCCAAGGCCCGGGGCGTCGAGCTGGCGGAGGTCGTGCGCTGGGCCGAGACGAACCTGCCACCGGGCTCCGCGCTCTCATCGGACTTCGAGACGGGCACGGCCCTCCTCGCCCACGGCCACTTCCCGATGCTCGTGCAGCCCAAGTACGAGACCACCGCCAGCCGGCGGCGTATCGAGGAGTTCAGCGACGCCTTCGTGCACGGCAACCTGCTCGCCCTCCGGGAACTCTTGATCGCGAACGACTGCCGCTACGTGCTCGCCAACCGGGACTTCTGGGGCCGCTTCCTCTACGAGGCCGGCGTGCGCCCCGATCCCCGCTGGCGGCCGGACCCGAACACGCCCTTCGCGAACTTCTGCCACCCCGACGCGACGGTCTACGAGAACCTGCCGGGCTTCAGGCTCGTCTTCCGCAGCGCGAACGTCTCGGGGCCCGGGAACATCCGGGTCTTCGAGCTGATCGAGTAGCTACTCGTCGTCCGCGGCGTGGCCGTCCTCGACCGCCAGGGCGTCGTCCTCGACGGACGCCCCCCCGGGATAGCCCAGGTCGCCGAGCTCCTGGACCCGGGCCTGGCCGGTCGAGTCGGGGGACGCCTCCGGTAGGCGCGGCGCCGGGTTCTCACGCAGGTACTGCACGAGCCGCTGGCTCAGCTCGAAGCTGCGCTTGCGGTCCTCGTCGAAGAGGTTGTTCGCCTCCTCGGGATCCGTCGCCAGGTCGTAGAGCTCGTTGCGCGCGTCCGAGGACTGGACCAGCTTCCAGTCCCCCACGTAGAGCACGCGCCGCACCCGGCGGAAGCGGTCCCCGTAGCGCGCCACATTGCGGCGAGCGGAGTGGTGCAGCTCGGTGATCGTGACCGGCCGCCAGGCCGGCAGGGGGAAGGCGGCGGCCAGGGGCCCCGCGAGCTCCTCCCCGCAGAGGGTGGCCAGCAGACCGGGCACGTCCGCGGTCGAGAGGTGCCGCTCGTCCACGGCGCCGGGCTCGGCGCCGGGAGCACGCAGCACGAAGGGCACGTGGACCCCCGGCTCGGCCACTCCCTGGCGGTCTCCGACGAGGCCACGCTCCCCGAAGAAGGTGCCGTGATCGGCGCTGACGATCAGGACCGTGTCGTCGAGCACGCCCTCGGCCCGCAGGATCTCCACCAGCTCCCCCAGGGCCCGGTCCGCCTGGGCGATGCCCAGCTCGTAGCGGCGCCGCAGCTCCGCGACAACGCTCGCCGGCGCAGCGCGTTGCTCGAAGAGGACGCGTCGCATCAGCTCCTCCACCAGGCTCTCCGTGGCCACGACGCCGCCAGCGGGGAGCAGGTCGCTCCGCTCGTCCGGGAGCGGCAAGGAGTTGTAGGGCGGGCGGGCGTCGGAGTAGGTGACGCAGAGGAAGAAGGGCCCGTCGACCCGGTGCAGCCAGTCGAAGACGGCGGCGTTGCGCTCGGTGCCCGGCCCGGCCTGGATCACGTACTCGCCGAAGCCCTGGTCGAGCTGGCCGCCCACTCCCAGGCTCGGTGCATCCGAGACGAAGGCGGCGGTGGCGTAGCCCGCATCGCCCAGGACCTCCGCCAGGGTGCGGTGGCGAAGGTCCAGGGGCCGCTCCTCGGGCAGGTCATCGACCAGCACGGGGTGGGCGCCGTGCTGGTAGGCGTGCAGGCCGGTGAACATGGACGCGATGCTCCCCAGGGTCGACGGGGCGCTCGCGCGGCAGCGGTCGAAGCGCGTGCCCTCCGCCGCCAGAGCGTCCAGGGCCGGGGTGGTGGGCTTGTCGAAGCCGTAGGCGGAGACGTGGTCGGCGCGCACGTCCTCGAGCACCACCAGCACCACGTTCGGCCGGCCGTCGTCGACGGAGCCGCAGCCCCCCAGGCCGGAGGCCAACCCCAGGACGCACCAGGCGCCGATCTGCGTGCGCCGTCTCCTCGGCTCCGAGCTCGCGGTCATGGAGCACATGCTAGCTGCTCGCCCCCGACCGTGCCGGGGGCGTTCCCTCGAATCGCGGCGCACGAGGGCCCTCGATCGCCGCCTAATTCGAGCTAGACTCCCGAGCAGTGGCCCCTCGCCCCCACCTCGCCAGCCCGGACACGCACGACCTGATCCTCGTCGGGACGGGCTTCGCCTCCTCCTTCTTCCTGCTGCGCTACCTGGAGGCGGCGCCGGCGGAAGCGCGGATCCTGGTGCTCGAGCGCGGACGCCGCGACCCCCACGCCTGGCAGGTGGAGAAGCTCTCCACCTCCAGCTACGAGGGCCCCGGCCACCGCAGCCTGGGCAGCGACAAGGAGTGGGTCTACTCGATCGGCTTCGGCGGCGGCTCGAACCGCTGGTGGGCCTGCACCCCGCGCATGCTGCCGAACGACTTTCGGGTGCAGACCCTCTACGGGGTCGGCCGCGACTGGCCGGTGCAGTACGAGGAGCTGGCCCCCTTCTACGAGCGGGTCGAGCAGGTGATGGAGGTCTCGGGGCCCGCGGTCGGCACCCCCTACCCGCGCCGGGGCCCCTACCCCCAGCCGCCCCACAACCCGACCGCGCCCGAGCGCCTGCTCGAGCGGGCCTACCCCGGACTCTTCCTGCGCCAGCCGACCGCGCGCGCGCGGCGCGGGACCAGCAAGCGGCCCCGCTGCTGCGCCAGCGGGAGCTGCTCGATCTGTCCCATCGACGCCAAGTTCACGGTCATGAACGAGCTGGCGGAGATCTACGACGACGAGCGGGTCGAGGTCGTCTACGGCGCCACGGTCGAGGGCGTCGAGCGCAGCGGCGGCGTGGCGAGTGGCGTCGTCTACGAGCAGGAGGGCCAGCAGCTCGAGGCCCGAGGCGAGCTCGTGGTCCTGGGCGCCAACGCCATGTTCAATGCCCACATCCTGCTGCGCTCTGGCTTCGAGCACCCGCTCCTCGGCCGGCGCCTGTGCGAGCAGATCGGCCAGAACGTGGCGGTCTACCTCGACGGCCTCGACAACTTCCAGGGCAGCACGGCGGTCACCGGCCACGGCTACATGCTGTACGACGGCGAGCACCGCCGGGAGCGGGCCGGCTGCCTGATCGAGACCTTCAACATCCCCAGCCTGCGGGCGGAGTTCGGGCGCTGGCGTCAGATGCTGAAGCTCAAGTTCATCTTCGAGGACGACCCCCAGGACGCCAACCGCATCGTCCCGAACGTCGAGGACCCGCGGGTGGTGGACGCGATCCACGGCGGCCACTCGGCCTGGGCCCAGCGCGGGCTCGACGCCCTCCCGGGGCAGCTCGAAGGGCTCCTCTCTCCCCTGCCCGTGGAGTCGATCGAGGTTCGCGGCCTGAATCGCACCGAGGCCCACATCCTCGGCACGACGGTCATGGGCGACGACCCGGCGACGAGCGTTCTCGACCGTCACCAGCGCTACCACGGCGTGAGCAACCTGCTGGTGCTCGGCAGCGGAGCCTTCCCCACCTGCCCGCCAGCGAACCCGACCCTGACCCTCTCGGCCCTCGCCCTGCACGCGGCCGAGCACCTGCTGGCCTGACCCGATGGACGACGCGACGCCCCCGAAGAAGCCGACCCGCCGCATCTTGCTCGGCGGCGCGCTCGGTGCAGCGGCGGTTGGCGCTGCCTACGCGGGCGGCTGGTACTGGTTCAAGGTCCGCACCGGCGACACGGAGGCCATGATCCTCTCGGTCCTGCGCCGCAACCTGCGAGACCTCGAGGTGCGCGAGGAGGACCTGCGGGCCTTCGCCCTCGAGCTGCAGGAGCGCTTCGCCGAGCACCGGCGCCTGGCCATGCTCGGGATGCTCGCGCCCCTCTACGAACACGTGGACCTCTACGACTGGGTCCCGGGCGCCCAGCCGAGCTTCCGGCGCTTCGAGGACACGGTGGTCGGCGAGTTCCTGATGTCCACGGACTTCTTCGAGCACGGCCCGGACTCCGGCCAGCCGCTGACCTACTACGGGCCCTACACGCCCTACCTGCGCATCTGCGGCAACCCCTTCGCCGAGCTCGACGAGCCCGGCGGTTGAGGCTCAGGGCTGGAGGGTCAGCTCGTAGCCGTTCGAGAGGTTGTAGCCGGAGCCGCAGGGGCCGCCGTTCGGATCGCGGTACCAGACCTGCAGCTCGAGCAGGTCGCCCGCACTCCAGCCCCAGGCCGCCGCCAACCCAGGGCCCCAGGTGGAGGCGCCGGCGCCGTCGAGGATGTGGACGTCCATGCGCTGGATCATGCCCCCCGCGCACAGGAAGCCGTCGCCGAGGGTCGAGCCCGCGCCACCGTTCTGCTGGAGGGTGCCGGTGAAGAGCAGGGCCGGCTTGCCCGCCGGACCGCCGGTGAACTGGGCGACCAGGTCGTCGGCACCTGCGCTCGCGCTGCCCCCGAAGGCGAGCAGGGCACCGGAGCCGGTGGAGTTGGCGCAGCCCGCGGCGGCGTCGTCATTGGCGCAGGGACAGCCGGTGCCGAAGCAGAAGGCACTGCCCGGCGCGCCGTTGCCCAGGGAGCCGTCGGGGCCGAAGTTCTGGGCCAGGATGTCACCACCGTCCACCCGCTCGTCGCTCCAGGCCAGGAAGGCCTCGCCGCCCGTGCTGCCCAAGGCCTGCAGGCGCGACTTGCCGCTCGGGGTCGAGGCGAAGGAGGTGGGCGCGACGACGAGGCTGCCGTTCACGTCGACCACGGCGCCGCTCGCCGTGTCCTGCCCGAAGCTCGGGACCGCCTTCCAGAAGACGTAGGCACCCCCGGGGGTGGTCAGGGTGCGCACGTCATTGATCTCCACCGACGAGAGCCCGATCAGGCTCTGGCCGGTCGGCCCCCACTGGCGACTGCCGGTAGCGTCCAGGCGCTGCCCGGAGAGGCCCGACTGGCTCTGGGAGCCGTTCTGCTCCTCCCAGAAGACGTAGGTGCTCTGGCTCGCGGCGTCGAAGGCCACCGAAGGACTCACGCGCGTGTTCGACAGGTTCGTGGAGACCCCCACGCCGTTGTGCGGGAAGAGCTCGGCACCGTTCGAGCGCACACGCTGCACGTAGCACTGCAGAGGGCCCGTCCCGTACCAGGCGAAGACGGCTCCGCCCGCGCCGTCGAGCACGAAGGTCGGGAAGTTGCCGAACTGCAGGGAGCCGCCGTCGAAGACCGCCAGGGGACTCGCGCCCCAGAGGGGGGTGCCGCCCGCGTTGAACTTCTGGGTGACCAGGTGCTTGGGGGAGCTGAAGCTGCCCGTCTGGTGCACCATCGCCAGGATCACGTCGTCCCCCCAGGGTTGCAGGTCGCTGGCGAAGTAGCTGCCGGCCCCGGGCGTCTGGTCCACCGGCGCCCCCCACACGGTCCCGCCATTGCCCGCCAGGCGCATCAGCTTGGTGGAGCTGTTCTGGGTCCAGGCCACGACCACGTCGCCGCTGGCGGTCGCCGCGGCCCGCGGCGAGGCGACGAAGTCGCCGGTGTTCGTCAGCTGGACGCCGTTCGTCCCCCACACCAGCACGCCGGCGCTGGTGACCTTGTTGGCGGTGATCTGCACGCCCCCGAAGCGGTCGTCTCGGAAGGTCAGCACCGCGTTCCCGGCCGGATCGATGTCCAGGTCGTAGTCCTGGGTCGAGCTGAAGGAACGGTCCGCCACGAGCACGCCGTTGTGGGCCCACTGCTCGACGCCGTCCGCGTCCAGGCGCTGCAGGCGCACGTCCCAGCCGCTGCCGATGCCGTCGAACCAGGAGACGTAGCAGCCCCCGTCCGTGGTGGCGGCCAGCTTCGGCTGGTTCTGGTCGCTGGCACTGTCGCCGACGGCGAGGTTGTTCGCGGGGTCCGAGGACCACTGGGCCGCGGCGAGAGGAGCGAGCAAGGTCAGGGCCAGGGGGCGCAAGAGGGCGTTCATCGAGGGAGTGGGCTGGGGTAGGAAGCACTTCAGCTTACTCCGGATCCGCACAGACGGGGGACGCCGCGTGGACACCCCGCGAGGGCTCGGGCAAGATGTCCGCCCATGCGCCGCCTCCCCCTCGCGCTCACCGCCCTGGCCCTCCTCGCCGCGCACCTCCCCGCCCAGGAGGCCGAGGAGCCCGTGCTCCTCGTGCCGATGCTGCGCAACGGCGACTTCTCCCAACCCCTGGAGCCGAAGGTCGTCCCCGGGGCCATCCCCTGGTGGCTGCAGAAGGAGCGCTGCGGCACGCTGGAGCTCGACGGCAAGAACTGGATGGTCACCCGCGAGGAGGCGCTGGGCCACCAGCCGATCCCGGCCTACGCGCCCCTGGTGGAGGGCATGGTGGTGCGCGGAACCATGCGCGGCACCGGCAGGGTGGCGATCGTCGACGGCCGCGGCCGGCGAGCGGAGCTGGACCTGGGCCCGGTGCAGGAGACGAGCTTCGAGTGGACCGGGGCCGAGATCGCGGAGGCCATGGGCGCGACTCCGATCCCGCGCCTCTCGCTCGAACTCTCCGCCCGGGAGGGCAAGGTCGCGGCCTGGACGGACCTCGAGGTGCTCGTGCCCCTGCCCTGCCCGAGCGAGGAGGCGCTGCGCGAGGAGATCCTCGCGCTGATGCACCGCATCCTCGACCCCTGGCTCGAGAGGAGCCTGGACGACCTCGGACCGGAGCAGACGGGGCTGGTGTGCGCCTTCTTCGACGCCATCACGGGGGAGCGGCTGCGCGTGCACGAGGCGGGCTACCACCCGCTGATGCGGACCCTCTTCGATGCCATCGAGCACGAGCCCGATCCGCGTTGGGTCGAGACGGTGGAGCACTACATCGAGAACACCCTGACCCTCTTGATCCACCCGGAGACCCACCTGCCCCGCATGTGGAATCCCCGGGCGGACGAGCCCCTCGACGACCTCGAGATCGAGATCCACGTCTACATGCGCTTCCTGCTCGACGCCGCCGAGCGGGGGCCGGAGGCCTACAGGGCGCGCTGCCTGGCCGCGGCGGAGCGCATGGCCGAGACGGTGCTCACCCACGGGGTCCTGCCGGACGGCGACGTGGCCGCCAGCTACAACCCGCGCAAGGGCAAGGGCAACAACTCGACCCGCGGCATTCGACGCTTCGACGTCCCGGTGCAGCTCACGCGCCTGGCGAAGCTCAACGGCGACGAGCGCCTGCTCGAAGTCTCCCGGGACGCGGTCGCCACGATGCTCTACACCCACTACTGGCCCGGCGACTGGCGCAAGATCGACCCGGGCTTCGACGACGACTTCGGCCACTACGGCGACCGGGCCGCAACCATGTCGGCCTGCTTCCCCGAGGAGAAGCTGTTCCGCCGCGTGGTCGACAGCGCCTGGGAGAAGTTCAGGGTCGTCTGGCCCCAGGCCATCCGCTTCGGCGGCTCCATGGCCGCGGACCAGGTGCGGGGCTGGAAGATCCTCTCCGAGTACAGCGCGCTGCGGCCGGACATCCGCGAGGAGCTCGACGGCATCCTCGAGGAGGCCGTGCACTGCCAGCTACGCGGCCAGCAGTACGGCTCCGGGGCCTGGGGCGACGTGACCTACTACGGCTTCCAGCCCGCCGTGGACCTGCAGGTGGGCGACCTGCCGGGCACGCCCTCGAACCTCCTGCAGGGCATCGCCGCGATCTACGGCACGGGGCTCGGGCCGAGCGACGAGGAGCTGCGGGCGATCTACACCGCCGTGCTACGCAGCTCCGAGGAGACCTACGGCCGCGAGTACGGCTTCCTGAGCGGCATGCGCGAGGCGGCCGGAGCGAACGACGCGGGGGGCTCCCTGCGGCTGGGGCCGGCGCTGACCTTGATGCTCGAGGAGCTGAGCGACTGACGGCGCCTCAACGCACCTGCTCGGTGTCGTTGTAGATCACGCCCACGCCGTCGTTGGCGGAGTCCACCACGAGCAGATCGGGGTCCCCGTCGCCGTCCAGGTCCGGCGCGGCCAGGGCGATGCAGCCCACCCCCGAGCCCACGTCGTCCAGCCTGCGGAAGTCCACGCCACCTTGCTCCCCATCGACGGCGAGCCAGACATTGACGTTGTGGCTGTCGAGGTTGGCGACCACCAGCTCGGCCCGGCCGTCGCCGTTGAAGTCCTCCGCCAGGATCCGCATGGAGCGCAGGCCGGTCTCGAGCAGGCCCAGCGGCCGGAGCATGAAGCCCTCGAGGAGCAGGGGCGCCACGCGGCCGCCGACGGCGCCCTCGCGGTTGGCCGCGAGGACCACGAGGTCGTCGTTGCCGTCTCCGTCCAGGTCGCCAGTCTCCAGGTCGATCACGTGGCCCGACACCACCGTCTGGGTCACGAGGCGCCAGGTGAGCGGGCCGCCCTCCTCGAGCATCGGCGCGTAGACGTGCACCAGGGTCTCGTGCACGGACTGGGGCATCGCGAGGGCCAGGCCCCGGCAGACGCCTCCGAAGTGGATCGCGGCGATCGAGCGCGGAGGGTGCGGCAGGCTCAGCTCCCCGCGCAGGTCGGTGGCCAGCCCCCCCCCCTCGCGGCGAGTGTGAAGCCAGACGAGCCGCTTGCCCTCGGGGTCCGCGGCGACCAGGAAGCGTCGCGGGTCGTCGCCGAAGCTCTCCACGAAGAGGTCCCGCGCACCGACGCCCAGGGGGACCGGCTCGAAGCCCTCCGGCGAGGAGAGGCCGCCCCGGCCGTCGCCGAGGAGCAGGTTGAGGCGCGTCCCGTCGAAGACCCGCTCCAGCCAGACCAGGTCCTGGTTGCCGTCACCGTCGACGTCGGCGCAGGTGATCGCTCGCGGCGAACGACCGGTCACGAGCCGTCTCCCCGGCTGCAGCCAGCCCTCGGTGCGTTCCAGGCTCGTGATGCGCTGGTCCTTCGCGTCGATCACGAAGGCCTCCTCCAGCCCGTCCCCGTCGAAGTCCCCCGAGGCGATGTCGTTCGGGAAGGTGCCCACCATCAGGGAGCGCGGGCTGACCGAGCCCCGCTCGTCGTTGCGGATGACGCTCACCCCAAGGGCGTCCCGGTTGGCCATGAAGAAGTCCCGGAACCCGTCGCCGTTCGAGTCGGCGAGGCAGAAGTCCTTGGGCGTCTGGCCCGCGAGGAAGAAGTCGACGCGCCGGGGGCCGCGCTCCGCCATCTGCCACACCTCGCAGGCCACCCCCTTGGAGGCCAGCACGACCCAGGTCCCCGCCCCGCGCTCGGGCAAGGAGAGCAGGCGGATCGGGATGGCGGTGGTGCGGAAGCCCCGCGGCCCCGGCTCGGTCGCGAAGAGCTCCGCCCCGTCGAGGCCGAAGATCCAGCCGCGGTCCTCTCCCTCGACGCAGATGAGCTCCTGGTCCCCGTCCCCGTCGACGTCGAGCCCGAGCAGGTCCCGGGGCGGCCCGGGCAGCTCCCAGCTGCCGCGGTGGACCAGGTCCTCGCCGCCCTCCGCGGGTCCGTACCACTCCAGGCTGTCCGTCTCCTGGAAGCCGACCACGAGCCCCACCTCCGGCTCCAGGGTGCTGGCGCAGCGAGGGACGCTGGAGACCAGCTGCTGGGTGTGCTCGAGGCCGCCGGCACCGATGCGCAGCAGGAGCCCGCGACGGGTCACGACCCAGAGCTTCTCGCCGCTGTCGCCCACACGACCAGCGGCCTGGGTCATGGGGCGGTCGTCGAGGGAGAGCTCGAGCACCCGCTCCGCCTGCCCCGGCGTCGCGAGGTCGAAGAGCACCACGCTGTCCTCCGACCGCGAGGCCACGGCCACCAGGGGCGGCTGACCCTCACCACGGCTCAAGGCTGTCGGTCGCAAGGGGTAGTCGCCGATCAGCATCCCCTCAATCGTCCCGCGCCCGCCGCGCCAGAGCATCAGGGCCCCGGGCGAGTTCGTCGAGCTGACCACGTCCAACGCTCCGTCTCCGTCCACGTCGATGGACGCGATCCACTCGGGTTTCCCGGGCACACGCCGCTCGCGCCTCGTGCGCAGGAGCAGGTCGTCTCCCTCCGCAGACGGCAGGGACGCATCTCCGCGCCTCTGCTGGAGCTCCTGCGGCTGGTGGCTGCTCCCCTCACCGGAGGAACAGCTGGCCAGCAGGACGACGATCCCACAGAGGGCCGAGAGCTTCGCGTGGGGGCGCATGGGGCGCCCATCCTGGAGCGCCCGAGTCCCGGCTGCAACGGGAGCCGACGGGAATCCTCGGCCCGTCGCGGCCGCGGGTCGCCCCCCTGGTGTCCCGCCCCCCTTCCGGGCTAGTCTTCGACCTCCACCCCCAGCCCGTCCGCGATGCGATTGACGTAGGCGTAGTAGGCGGTGACCTCCGCCACCTGCAGGATGTCCGTGTCCGACAGGCCGGCGGCGCGCAGGCCGGCGACGTCGGCCTCCGTCACGCTGGCGGGATCGCGGGTGAGCACGAGGGCGTAGCGCAGGATCGCGAGGCGGCGCTGGTCGAGGCCGGCGGTCTCGAAGTCGGCCTCGATGCGCTCCAGCAAGGCGTCGTCCTTCAGCAGCCGCCGCAGACCGCGGCGGTGGTGGGTTCGTCAGTAGTGGCAGCCGTTGGCGTCCGAGACCACCAGGGCGATCAGCTCGCGGTCGACGGTCGGCAGGCTCTCCGTCCCGCGCATGACCGCCTCGTAGAGGGCGAGGTGGGCCGCGAGCCCCGCGGGGTGCAGGGAGTGGATGGCCATGATGTGATCCAGCTCGCCGCTCCGCGGGTCCCGGGCGCGGTCGAAGAGGGCGGCCAGCTCGCTGCCGGGCTCGGGGTCGGTGTCGGTCTGGATCCAGCTCATGGGGGCCTCCGGGAGGCAGAGTGTAGCCTCCCGGGCCCCGTGCCCGATTCCTGCCGGCAGCTCCCCACGACCCGGCTAGAGTGACGCCCCTCGACCTCGCCCCAGGCCTCCTCCCGCGCAGGAGCCTCGCGACCCTGGCGCGGCCACGCTGCCCGGCGGCTCTGGAGCTCCACCACGGAGAGAGACGATGAACGACGAGCACCTGACCATCGAGAGCCCCCTCGGCCCGCTCACGTTGCGGGCCAGTGAGGCGGGGCTGACCGAGATCCGCTTCCTGGACGGCGAGGGTCCGCGCGCGCCCGAGCCCGAGGGACCGCAGGGCGGCGCCCTGGTCGAGGAGGCGGAGCGCCAGCTCGAGGCCTACTTCGCCGGCACCCGCACCGACTTCGACCTGCCCCTGGCCCCGGAGGGCACGGACTTCATGAAGAGCGTCTGGAAGGAGCTCGTGCGCATCCCCTTCGGCGCCACGATCTCCTATGGTGAGCTCGCGCAGCGTGTGGGCGACCCCAACGCCTCGCGGGCGGTGGGCGCGGCCAACGGCAAGAACCCGCTCCCGATCGTGGTCCCCTGCCACCGGGTGATCGGGGCGGACGGGAGCCTGACCGGCTTCGCCGGGGGCGTCGAGCTCAAGCGTCGGCTCCTCGAGCACGAGGGCGCGCTGCCGGAGACCACCCCGAGCCTGTTCGAGAAGAGCTGACGACACCCCCATGAAGCTCCGCCACCTCCTGTTCCTCGCCGCCCTCGGGGGCTCCTGGGTGGCCAGCCTCCCCGAGGCGCCGGACGAGCGCTTCCTGACCGACCGCCCGAACCCCAAGCGCCTCGAGCTGCCGGATGAGGACGGCTCCTTCGTCTTCGCGGTCTTCGGCGACCGCACCGGCGGCCCCGACAGCGGGGTGAAGATCCTGGCCCAGGCGGTCGAGGACGTGAACATCGTCGACCCCGACCTCGTGATGACGGTGGGCGACATGATCCAGGGCTACAACCGCACGAAGGAGTGGCAGGATCAGGCGGACGAGTTCACCGGGATCATGGACGGGCTGTCCTGCCCCTGGTTCCCGGTCGCCGGCAACCACGACGTCTACTGGCGCGGCGACGGCCGGCCCGAGGGCGAGCACGACGCCAACTACGAGGAGCACTTCGGCCCCCTGTGGTACGCCTTCCGCCACAAGGGGTCGATGTTCATCTCCCTCTACACGGACGAGGGCAACCCGATCACCGGGGAGAAGAACTTCAACAAGCCCGCCTGCCAGCGCATGAGCAAGGCCCAGTTCGCCTTCCTCGAGAGCGCGCTGGAGGAGGCCAGGGACCTGCAGCACGTCTTCGTCTTCCTGCACCACCCCCGCTGGAATCGGGGCAAGTACGGGGACGACTGGCAGCGGGTGCACGAGCGGTTGGTGGAGGCGGGCAACGTGACCGCGGTCTTCGCCGGACACATCCACCGCATGGTCTACGACGGCAAGCGGGACGGGATCGAGTACTTCACCCTGGCCACGGTCGGTGGCCACCAGGCCGGGGACGCGCCGGAGGCGGGCTACCTGCACCACTGGAACCTGGTCACCGTGCGAGACGACGACATCGCCATGTCCACCTTCCCCGTCGGGGCCGCCATCGACCCGCGGCTGGTGACCGCGGAGGTGGGGCGCACGGCGCGGCGGCTCCTGGACTCGGTGCGGCCCGCCTACGCCTCCGTGCCCGAGGTGCTGCTCGAGGAGGCGATCGACGACGAGATCGCCCTCTCGATCTCGAACCCCACCGGGCGACCGATCGAGGTCGCGGTGGCTCTGGACAGCGAGGACGCCCGCTGGGCCTTCGCGCCGGACCACGGGCACCTGGAGATCCCGCCCGGGGAGAGCGGCGGGCTGAAGGTCCGCGCCCTGCGGGAGGCCGGGGGCGTGGACCGCGGGCTGCGGGCGCCGCGGGTCACCCTCTCCTACGAGGTCCTGGCGGAGACCCACCGCTTCTCCCTGCCGTCGAAGAGCTTCACGGTCCCCCTCGGCCTCGGAGAGCTGCCCGAGCCGCTGAAGCCCCCGCAGGAGACCGCCTTCGAGTTCGACGGCAGGCGGGACCACCTGCGCCTCTCCCACGAGCGACTGGCCCTGCCGGACGGGCCCTTCACCCTCGAGTGCTGGTTCAAGGGCCACTCCTTCCGCGGCCGCCGCGGGCTCGTCAACAAGACCGAGGGCTGCGAGTTCGGCTTCTTCGTCAGCGACGGCCAGCCCCTGTTCATCGTGCACCTGACCGGGGCCTACGTCAGTGCCACCACGGAGGCCTTCAAGCTCCAGCCCGAGCGCTGGTACCACATGGCCGGCGTCTTCGACGGTGAGGAGGTGCGGCTCTACGTCGACGGCCAGCTCGTGGGCGCGAGCAAGGGCTCGGGGAAGCGCACCCAGCGCAACCTGCCGCTCCTCGTCGGCGCCGACGTGGACGGCGGGGGGCACCCGAACTCCATGTTCGACGGGCTCATCGACGAGGTCCGCCTCTCGATCGGCGCCCGCCACGTGGGCGAGCTGATCGAGCCCGAGCGCCGCCCCGAGGCCGACGAGGACACACACCTGCTCCTGCACCTGGACGAGCGGGTCGGGGTCTGGGCCTTCGACTCCTCGAGGGCGCACCGCCATCCGGAGCTCGTCGGCCAGCCCGAGCCGGTACCCGCACGATGAGCGAGCCCCTCGACATCCACCGTCTCAACACCGAGGGCTGGGACGCGCGGGTCAAGGAGGGCGACGCCTGGACCCTGCCGGTCACCACCGAACAGATCGCCCGCGCCCGCGAGGGCGACTGGTCCGTGCTGCTCACCTCCCCCACCCCCGTGCCGCGGGAGTGGTTCGGCGAGGTCGAGGGCGCGCGCATCCTCGCCCTGGCCTCCGGCGGCGGCCAGCAGGCGCCGATCCTCGCGGCCGCGGGGGCGCGGGTGACCCTGCTCGACGCCTCCCCCGGCCAGCTCGCAACCGACCGCCGGGTGGCCGAGCGCGAGGGCCTCGACATCCGTATCGAGCAGGGGCTGATGCACGACCTCTCACGCTTCGAGGACGGGAGCTTCGACCTGGTCTTCCACCCGGTCTCGAACTGCTACGCCCCCGAGGTGCGGCCCGTCTGGCGCGAGGCCTTCCGAGTCCTACGCCCGGGCGGCGCCTTGCTCGCCGGCTTCATGAACCCCGCCGCCTACGTCTTCGACCCCATCGCCGAGGAGCGCGGGGAGCTGGTGCCGCGCTTCTCGTTGCCCTACTCCGACACGCGGGACCTCACCCCCGAGGAGCTGGCCCAGGTGCGCGAGGAGTTCCACACGGTCGAGTTCAGCCACACCCTCGGTGACCAGATCGGCGGCCAGCTCGAGGCGGGCTTCCACCTGGTGGGCCTCTACGAGGACCACGAGCCCAGGCGGCCGGTGACGCGGCTGATGCCCGACATGATCGCGACCCGGGCCCTGAAGCCCTGAGCTACTCCAGCTCCACCTCGTGGGGCAGGTACACCAGCTCGCGCTCCACCAGCTCGACCAGGGTCGGCAGGAGCTGGCCCTCGGGCACCCCGTCCTCCGCCAGCGCCCCCATCAGGGTCGATCCGCGGAAGGGCTCGCACTGGCTGGCGAGGATGTGGGCCGCGCGCTGGAGCGGGCCGGGCGGCAGGAGCACGGGCTCGCCGCCACGCAGTCGGTAGTGCAGGGACTCGAGCCGCGGCTGCTTCCACAGGCTGCGGTGGCCCACCTCGAAGCAGACCTCCGGGTGGGTCGCGAAGAGCTGGTCGGCCCAATCGCTCGGCGGAGGCAGGCGGCGCGGGCCGTTCCCAGCCTTGCAGAGGAAGAGCTGCAGGTTCTCCGGTCGTGCGACCTGCTCGATCATGGTGAAGCGCTCGCGCTCCGGCAGGGCCTCGACCGTGTCGCGCAGGGGGCCCTCGGGCATCACGCCGTCGAGGGACCAGTGCTCGGGGTGCGTCCAGCGCAGGAAGCGCAGGCCGGCCTTCTCGACGAGGTCGAAGAGCTCCGGCACCTCGTAGTCGCACTCGTTCGGGTGCAGGTAGCGATCGACGAACTCCGCGTCCGGGCAGCCGGCGGCGGCGCGCCAGGGGCAGTCCTCGTCCTCGGTGGCGAACTCCTCGACCAGCAGGCGCGAGGATGCCAGGCGCTCGGCCAGGGGCGCATCGGGGTCGATCCAGGCCGCGAGTGCACGCTGCACCCGGCGGATACCCCGCCGGCCGACGGTGCCGTAGAGCATCATCACCATCACGCCCGTGGGCGCCATCACGTCCACCAGGCGTGCGAGGCCCGCGGCCGGATCACTCAGGTGGTGCAGGACCCCGGAGCTGTGGATCACGTCGAAGCCCCCCTCAGGAACCGACACACCGTCGAGGGTCAGGAGGTCCGCCTCCACCAGCTCGACGTTGGCGAGGCCCCGGGCGCGCACCTGGGCGCGGCAGTCCTCGAGGGCGGCTCGGCAGAGGTCGACCCCCACGACCCGGGCGCTCGGGTGCAGGGTCGCGGTGGTCAGGAGGCCCACGCCCCGTCCGCAGCCCGCGTCCAGGATCGAGAGCGGCTTGCCCGCGGGCCGACACTCCTGGGCGTGGCCGGCCACGAGCCGGGCGTCGAAGCCCGTGCGCAGCATCGGTGCGCCGCAGGAGGGGTAGGGGTACTGCTCGTAGAAGGCCCGCACGGACTCGGTAACGGGGTCGAGCTCGCGGGCAGGGGAGGTGGAGGGCATGGGCGTTCGGGGAGAGAGGTTGGAGCGGTTGGGCTCGCCCCATTGATCGTCGCCCCCCCGCGGGAGCTTGACGGCCGGCGGGGCCGACGGCGAACGACGGGGGCCGACCGGCCCCAGCTCACTCCCGGGGCCTTTCTCGATTCCCATTTCGTGCACGGCGCGCGTGGGCCGTAGGCACCGAGGCCGATACCATGCCCCCCCTCTCCCGCCCGATGCGCCGCTCCGATCCTCGCCCCGCCGCCCTCCCCAAGCCCCGCTGGGTGTGGCTCTGCCCCCTGCTGGCCCTGGTGGCCTGTGGGGGCGATGAGCTTGCTGAGGCGGAGGACGAGGAACCCCGGCAGCCGACCGCGGAGACGCGGGCAGCCGATCCCCCGGCAGAGCCTGTCGAGGCGACCACCGAGCCCGGCCCTGACGCCCCCACCACCGAGACGCGTGCCCTGCCGGCCCAGATGCTGCCGGTGCCCGAGTGGGCCGACGAGCTGCGAGCACGCATCGACTCCGAGGGCGACGACAGCTGGCGGGAGAAGCTGGCGGTGCGCTTCGAGAGCGCGGGCGCGTCCCTCTTCGCCGCCCTCCTGCGCCGCGACGGCGAGGCCGTGCGACCGCACCTGGCCCCGAACTTCGAGGGCCTCGCGGGCTTCGAGGTGCTGCTGCGGAACCCGCGCTTCGACGACGGTGCCTTCCAGATCTTCGACCCCGTGCCCGAGGTGCTGGAGCCGGAGGGCCTCGAGAGCCTGCTCGAGAAGTCCACGGGCGCCCCTTGGTCGCGTGCACAGCAGCTCGACGTCCGGGTCTCGGTCGTGGCCATCACGCCGGGTACGGGACAGGGTCGCTGGAGCGCCGAGGTCGAGCTGCGCGCCGTGGCCGAGCTCGACGGCACGCCCACCCTGCTCGACATGGAGGCGCGCCTCGAGCTCGAGGAGGGCGAGCTCCCGAGCGACCCGCCGCGGCTGGTGAGTGGAGTCTTCGACAACCGACGCCTGATCCGCCGCAGGTCCGCGACCTTCGCCCCCATCTCCGGATACGTGCTGAAGGAGATCCCCCTCTGGAATCGGGAGCTGGCCTACGGCGCGAACGACTTCCTGGGCAAGAGCGACCGCCGCCATGTGGGGTCCGGCACCGGCATGCTCGGCATGGCCCTCGGCGACGTGAACGGGGACGGGCGCGACGACCTCTACATCTCCCAGCCCGGCGGCCTGCCGAACCGGCTGCTGCTCAACCAGCCCGACGGCAGCATGGTCGATGCCGCCGCGACCGCAGGGGTGAACCTGCTCGACACGACCCGCGGCTGCCTCCTGGTCGACCTCGACGGCGACGACGATCTGGACCTGTGCGTGGCCCGCGGGAAGGACGTGCTGCTGTTCTGGAACGACGGGACGGGCAAGTTCGGCGAGCAGAGCTTGCTCAAAGGCCCCGGCCAGGCGCCGATCTACTCCCTCTGCGCGGCGGATCCGGACCTGGACGGAGACCTGGACCTCTACGCCTCGCGCTACCTCACGGGCCAGGGCCGCGACTACATCCCGACGCCCTACCACGACGCCACCAACGGCGCGGCCAACCAGTACTGGCGCAACGACGGAGAGCGGCGCTTCACCGAGGCCGGGGCGGAGACGGGCCTGACCGCCGGTGCGCCGCGCTACTCCTTCGTCTCCCTGTGGGAGGACTTCGACGAGGACGGGCGCCTCGACCTCTACGTCGTCAACGACTTCGGCCCGAACAACCTCTACATGAACACGGGTGAGGGCTTCGTCGACGCGGCCGCGGAGCGCGGCATGCTCGACCAGGCGGCGGGCATGGGCATCAGCGTGGCGGACGTGGAGCTCGACGGGGACCTGGACCTGTTCGTGACGAACATGGACTCGGCCCCGGGCCTGCGGGCCACCGCCGAGCCCGGCTACCGGCCCGAGGACCCGCTGGTGCGCGGCCTCCACCGGCGCATGGCCGAGGGCAACTCCCTGCTGCTCAACGTCGCCCCCGGCCAGTACGAGGAGGGCGCCATCGACGCCGGCGTCGAGCACGGCGGCTGGGCCTGGGGAGCGATCTTCCACGACTGGAACCTGGACGGCCTGCCGGACGTGTACGTCCCCAACGGCTTCATCAGCGGCCAGCGCGAGACCGACGTGGAGAGCCTCTTCTGGCGCTGGGTGGTGCGCATCACGCCGCCGCCGGAGGAGCTGACGGACGCCTACGTGCGCAACTGGGCCGCCCTGTCGACCTTCAACCAGCTCGAGGGCTTCTCCTACAACGGCTTCGAGCGCAACCACGTGTACCTGAACATCGGCGACGGTGAGTTCGCGGACGTGTCACCCATCAGTGACGTGGACTTCCTCGACGACGGTCGCGTGGCGGCTCGCACCGACTGGGACGGAGACGGGCGCGAGGACCTCCTGCTCGTCAACCGCTCGGGACCGCGCCTGCGCCTGCTGCGGAACGTGCACCCGAACCCGGGCCACCGGGTCGTGCTCGAGCTGCACGGGCGCCTGGGGAGCATCGACGCTGTCGGCGCGCGCGTCAGGGTCGAGCGCTCCGACGGCAAGGTCGTGACCCGCACCGTCTACGCCGGCGAGGGCCTGCTGGGCCAGAGTTCCCGGCGCCTCTTCTTCGGCCTCGGCGCGGCGAACGGAGCGGTGGACGTGGAGGTGCGCTGGCCGGACGGGGAGCAGCAGCGCTTCGAGGGCCTGCGCGTCGACCGCGGCTACAAGCTCTACCGTGAGGCCGGCCGCAGGGAGGCCTGGGACTTCGCCCGCTCCCGCTTCGAGGGCAAGCGCCCGGCGCCGGTCAGGGCCCCCATCAAGCCCGTGCCCCGGGTCGTCCTGGCCGCCAAGGTGCCCCTGAGCGCGCTGCAGCTGCGGGATGCCGAGGGCCCGGTCTACCTGGACGAGCTGCCGGAGAAGCCCAAGCTGCTCGTCCTGCACCACCCCGCGAGCGGAACCGGCGAGGGCTTCCTGCGCGCCCTGGCCCCCGTTCAGCGCTCGCTCACCGAGCGAGGCGGTCT
>CAZQAT010000048.1:0-31583 GCA_964591315.1 uncultured Planctomycetaceae bacterium | reverse complement strand
CTGGCTTCCTCGACGACCCTTCAGGGTCGCCTGCGTCGGCAGAACCCGCAAAGCAGCACCAGGAACCGAGTTGCTGTGTCTGGTGCACGCCTTCACGAACAATCCGGGCTAGGCCCTGACTCGAGGAACCAGCAGCATGAGCATCTTCGTCGACAAGGACACCAAGGTCATCACCCAGGGCTTCACCGGCAAGACGGGGACCTTCCACTCCCAGCAGGCCCTGGACTACGGCACCACCCTGGTGGGGGGTGTCAACCCCCGCAAGCCCGGCACCGAGCACCTGGGCCTGCCCGTGTTCGGCTCCTGCGCCGAGGCCCGCGAGGCCACCGGCTGCAACGCCAGCGCGGTCTACGTGCCGCCGCCCTTCGCCGGTGCCGCGATCATCGAGGCCGTGGATGCGGGCATCGAGCTGATCATCACCATCACCGAGGGCATCCCCGTGCTCGACATGGTCGAGGTGATGGAGCGCGTGCGGGACTCCGACTCACGCCTGGTGGGCCCCAACTGCCCGGGCGTGATCACGCCTGACCAGTGCAAGATCGGGATCATGCCCGGCTACATCCACAAGCCCGGCCGCGTGGGCGTCGTCTCGCGCTCCGGCACCCTGACCTACGAGGCGGTCTACCAGCTGACCTGCCGCAACATCGGCCAGTCGACCTGCGTCGGCATCGGCGGGGACCCGGTCAACGGCACGAACTTCGTGGACGTGATCTCGGCCTTCAACGAGGACCCGGAGACGGACGCGATCGTGATGATCGGCGAGATCGGCGGCACGGCCGAGGAGCAGGCCGCGGAGTACATCAAGGCCAACGTGAAGAAGCCCATGGTGGGCTTCATCGCCGGCCAGACCGCGCCCCCCGGCAAGCGCATGGGCCACGCCGGCGCGATCATCGCGGGCGGCAAGGGGACGGCCAAGGAGAAGGTCGAGGCCCTCGAGGACGCCGGCGTCAAGATGATCGCCAGTCCCGCCCGCATCGGCGCCGCCATGGAGGAGTCCCTGCGCGACGCGGGGCTGCTCGAGGCGGCGATGGGGGTCTGAGGGACCTCCCGCCACGGACCGCGGAGCCGCCCGCGCCCTCCCCCGGGGTGCGGGCGGCTCCCGTTCGTGGACGGCCCGCCGGAGCTCGGGCTGGCGCGGGGGCCGGAGCTCCGCAGGGTCAGGAGGCCCCAAGGGCGCACCAGGGCCAGGGAATCCCGCAGTGCCCCTGTGGTCCAGGGATTTTTCCTAGACTCCGGGGCCCGGCTTCTGGCCCGTGCTCCTCGCCCCACACATCCCAGCCGCTCACCCATGCGACGACCTCGAGACCTCAGCCCCGCTCTCGCCACCGCGCTCCTGCTCGGCACCTCGGTGACCGCCGCGTCTGCCCAGGACAGCTTCGTCAACTTCGAGACGCCCCACGTGCACCCGCTCGAGCTGAGTTCGGGGGGGCTGCTCCTGGCGGTCAACACCGCCGACGCGGTGCTCGAGGTCTTCGACGCGACGGGCGCCGAGCCGGTGGCCCTGGCCGCGGTGCCCGTGGGCTACGACCCGGTCTCCGTGCGTGCGCGGACCGCGACCGAGGTCTGGGTCGTCAATCACCTGTCGGACAGCGTCAGCGTGGTGGACCTGAACAGCCTGAACGTGGTCGCCACCCTGGCGACGGACGACGAGCCCTGCGACGTGGTCTTCGCGGGCAGCCCGGAGCGGGCCTTCGTCTCCTGCTCCCAGGCGAACAGCGTGCTGGTCTTCGACCCGCTCTCCCTCGCGACGGCGCCCACCCGCATCGAGATCGAGGCGGAGGACCCGCGGGCCCTGGCCGTCTCCCCGGATGGGGCGAGGGTCTACGCGGCCGTCTTCGAGTCGGGCAACGCCTCGACCCTCCTGGGCGGAGGCGCGGACGAGGGCGAGGGCGTGATCGACTTCCCGCCCAACACGGTCAACCACCCGAGCGGTCCCTACGGCGGCCAGAACCCGCCCCCCAACAGCGGCAGCGGCTTCCAGCCGCCCCTCAACGGCGCCAACCCGACGGCCCCCGAGGTGGGCCTGATCGTGAAGCGGAACCCCGGCGGCCAGTGGATGGACGACAACGGCGGGGACTGGACCGCCTTCGTGAGCGGCTCCGGCGCCTCCCTCTCCGGGCGCCCCACGGGCTGGGACCTCCCGGACCGGGACGTGGCGGTGATCGACGCGAACACGCTGGGCGTGACCTACGCGGAGGGCTTGATGAACATGGTCATGGCCCTCGACGTGAACCCGAACACGGGCGACGTGACCGCCGTGGGCACGGACGGGATCAACGAGGTGCGCTTCGAGCCGAACCTGAAGAGCATCTTCCTGCGCGTGAACATCGGGTTCACGGATGCCGCGGGCGCGACGCTCGGGGTCTTCGACCTGAACGATCACCTGGACTACAGCCAGGTGAGCCTGCCCTTCGCCCAGCGGGAGCAGGCCCTGGGGGATCCCCGCGGCATCGTCTGGAACGGCGCGGGCACGCGGGCCTACGTGGCGGGCATGGGCTCGGACAACGTGATCGTGCTCGGCCCGGGGGGCACGCGGGTGAGCTCCGGGGCGACGATCGAGGTGGGGGAGGGCCCCACGGGGCTGGCCCTCGACGAGGGCGCGGGCAGGCTCTACGTGCTCAACAAGTTCGACGGCTCGATCTCGGTCGTCTCCACGAGCAGCGAGGCGGAGACGGCCCGGGTGAGCTTCCACGACGCCACCCCCGCGGCCATCAAGACCGGGCGCAAGCACCTCTACAGCACCCACGACAACTCCGGCCTGGGACAGATCGCCTGCGCCTCCTGCCACGTGGACGCGCGCATGGACCGCCTGTCCTGGGACCTGGGCGACCCCGCGGGGGAGGAGGAGGCCCTCGAGGGCAACTGCCCGGACAACAGCTGCGAGGACTGGCACCCGATGAAGGGGCCGATGCTGACCCAGACCCTGCAGGACATCATCGGAAAGGAGCCCCACCACTGGCGCGGGGACCGCGCGGGGATCGAGCGGTTCGACGGCGCCTTCCGGGGGCTGCAGGGGGCCGACCAGGACCTGGACCCGGTCTCCATGCAGGAGTTCGAGGACTTCCTGGCCACGATCCACTTCCCGCCCAACCCCTTCCGTAACTTCGACAACAGCCTGCCGACGGCCCTGGCCCTCGACGGTCACTACACGACCGGGCGCTTCGGACCCGCGGGCCAACCCCTCGGGACCGGTGACGCGGCCCGTGGCCTGGAGCTGTACACGCCGCCGAACTTCCTCGACGCGGGCGTCCTGGCCTGCGTCACCTGCCACACCCTGCCGACGGGCCTGGGCACGGACGGGGTGTTCCAGGGCCTCAACTTCGTGCCGACTCCCCCCGGCCCGGACGGGGAGCGCCACCACGTGATGGTCTCCATGGACGGCTCGACCCAGAAGACGATCAAGGTGCCCCAGCTGCGCAACCTCTACGAGCGCACGGGCATGAACACCACCAAGACCTCGAACAGCGCCGGCTTCGGCTTCCTGCACGACGGCAGCGTGGACTCGATCGAGCGCTTCGTCAGCGAGGCGACCTTCAACCCCAGTTCGGACCAGGACGTGGCCGACCTGGTGGCCTTCATGCTGGCCTTCTCGGGCTCGGACCTGCCGAGCGGCTCGCCGAACAACCCCTTCTTCCCGCCCGGGACGGCGAGCCTCGACGCCCACGCGGCGGTGGGGGCCCAGCACACCTACGCGAACGGCGCGACTCCCTCCGCGGAGGACAACCAGTTCACCTCGGAGGCCCTGGCCCTGGCCAACAACATGGCCGTGGCCCTGTTCGTCAAGGGCGTCCAGGGCGGGGAGCAGCGCGGCTACGCCTACGTCGGCGGAGGGATCTTCCAGTCCGACCGCCAGGCGGAGTCCGTGCCGGTCCTGACCCTCCTGAACGGTGGCGCGGCAGGTTCGGAGCTGACCATGACCGTCGTGCCGGTGGGCACGGAGATCCGCCTCGGCATCGACCGGGACCTGGACGGCTTCCTGGACGGGGACGAGCGCGACGCTGGGAGCGACCCGGCCGATCCCTCGAGCACGCCCCTCGGCCCCGGGATCCTCTTCTGCTTCGGCGACGGCACGGGCACCGCCTGTCCCTGCAACAACGACGGCCCGGCGGGTGAGGGCGGTTGCCTGAACTCCACGGGCGAGGGCGCACGCCTGGTGGCCTCCGGGGTGCCCGAGGTCGGAGACGACAGCCTGGTCTTCCACGCCTCGGGCATGCCCGCGGGCAAGACGGCGCTGCTCTTCCAGGGCAACGAGCTCGTGTCCGGCGGCGCCGGGAACGTGCTGGGCGACGGGCTCCTGTGCACGAACGCCCAGATCGTGCGCCTGGTGATCCTCTCCACGGACGGCGCCGGGGAGCTCAACTACCCCGGGAGTGGCGACCCCTCGATCTCCACCCTCGGCAGCGCGATGTCCGGCGACCTGCGGCGCTACCAGGTCTGGTACCGGGATCCTCCGGCCAGCCCCTGTGGCAACCAGTTCAACCTGTCGAACGCCTACGAGCTGAGCTGGCAGTAGGTATGGCCGGGGGCGCAGGCCCCCGTGACGGGAGATCGGGGCGGGAGGTCCACGAGCGGGCGTCGTGGGCACCAGTCGGGTGCCCGCGTGTGTTAGCTTTTTCCTTCCCGGGGCCGCTGCGCGGCCCCCAGCCATGAGCATCCCGACCCCGCCCCCGGACGAGAACGCAGCCCAGGGCCCGAACGGAGCAGGGGCCCCCGCGCCCGCCGCCGTCGAGGCCTTCTGCGCCTATCTGCGGCAGCTCGAGGTGGACCCGGACGTCGATTGGGAGGAGTTCTCCGCCGGCCACGGGGCACAGCTGCGGCCGGACCTGGACTCGCTCCTCGAGCAGTACGAGCGGGTGACCGCCATCCTCGAGCGCCTGCAGCCCACGGCCTCCTTCTCGGTCCGCCTGCGGCAGCACTACGGGGATGGTATCGACCCGGGCATCTCGCTCTCCGGGGACGGTCCGCAGGGGTCGGGGGGCGGGAGCGGTGAGGGCGGCAGCCGCCCCTCGGGCCGGGTGCTGGCGCGCCTCTCGGCCCAGGACCCGAGCTTCTCGCGCTACGAGCACCGCCAGGAGATCGCCCGTGGCGGCATGGGCGCCATCCAGGAGGTCTGGGACACCGAGCTGCGCCGGACCCTGGCCATGAAGGTCGTGCTGGGCGGGCGCGTGGAGCCCGGCAGCAGCCAGTCCTCCGAGGAGGTGGCCGAGCGCCGCCTGTCACGCTTCCTCGAGGAGGCCCAGATCACCGGCCAGCTCGACCACCCCGGCATCGTGCCCGTGCACGACATCGGCATCGACGAGACCGGGCGCGTGTACTTCACGATGCAGCTGATCGACGGCCACGACCTGCGCAAGGTCTTCGAGCTGGCCCGGCTCGAGCGCCGCGAGTGGAACCTGCGGCGGGTGATCTCGGTCTTCGTGCGGGTCTGCGAGGCCATGGCCTACGCCCACGCCAAGGGCGTCGTGCACCGGGACCTCAAGCCGGCGAACATCATGGTGGGAGCCTTCGGCGAGGCCTACGTGATGGACTGGGGCCTGGCCAAGGTGATCGGTAGCGAGGCCGAGGCCAGGGCGCCCGGCAAGGGCGGGGCCCGCAAGTCCCACAAGGTGCTCACCGACCGGAGCGACAGCGATACGGGCAGCAGCAGCTCCCTCAAGACCCTCGACGGCGACGTGGTCGGTACGCCGGCCTACATGGCCCCCGAGCAGGCGCGCGGCAAGCTCGACGAGGTGGGGGTGCACTCGGACACCTACGCCATGGGGGCCATGCTCTACCACCTGCTCTGCGGCCACGCGCCCTACGAGCCGTTGGGGGAGAAGGTCCCGGCCCACACGATCCTCGACGCGGTGCGCAAGGCGCCGCCCTGGCCCCTGCGCCAGGTGGAGCCGGACGTGGACGGGGAGCTGGCGGCCATCTGCGAGAAGGCCATGGCCCGCGAGCCCAGCCTGCGCTACGAGAGCATGATGGCCCTGGGCGAGGACCTGCGCGCCTGGGTCGAGGGACGCGGGGTGGGCGCCTACACCACCGGCGTGTGGTACGAGACCCGCAAGTGGATGGCGCGCAACATGCTCTCGACCATCGCCCTCGGGTCGATCGCCTTCCTGATCGTGGTCAGCATCGTGCTGTTCATCTACCTGCAGCAGTCGACGGTCTCCCAGCTCGAGGTCAAGGAGGCGGAGATCACCGAGGCGCTCGCCAATGCGGAGCTGGCCCGTGCCGACGCCGACGAGAAGGCGGCCGAGGCCAAGGCGCGAGAGCAGGAGATGAAGGAGGAGCAAGAGCGCGCCAACGCCGAGGCCATCGAGGCCCAGATCCAGCGCGCGGAGGCGGAGCGGATTGCGGGGGCCATGGCGCTGCAGACCAAGGACCTGACCACCCAGCGCCTCCTGGCCACCGTCACCGCCTACCGCTCCAGCATCAACGCCGCCGCCTTCAGTATGCGCCTCGACGAGCTCGAGGCGGTGCGGCGCAACCTGGACGCCTGCGAGCCCGGGATGCGCGGCTGGGAGTGGCACCACCTCGACCTGGGCTCCGATCCGAGCGTGGACTACCGCGTTCAGCGCGACGAGGGCGTGACCGACCTGGCGGTAGGCGACGACGGGAAGACGCTCCTGACCTACGGCTTCGGGCTCAGGCCGAAGCTCTGGGACTCCGCGAGCAAGCGCCTGATCGACCGTGACCTGCCGGGGCCGACCTTCTTCAGCCTCACCAACAAGGCCAACCTGGAGCGCTGGCGCTGTGATCTCTCGCCGAGCGGGAAGATCATCGCCATGTCCAACCCGACCGACCGCTCGATGCTCCTGATCAATGCCGGAAGTGGCGAGGTCATGCGTACCCTCGTCGAGCACGAGGAGTCCGTGACGGGGGTCGCCTTCAGCCCCGGCGGGGAGTGGCTCGCCTCCTGCTCGGAGGGCGGCAGCGTGGTGGTGATCGAGACCTTCAGCGGTCGGGTCGCCCAGCGCTTCGAGGGCCACGCGGGAGCCTGCCTGGCCGTCGCCTTCTCGCCGGATGCCCGCTACCTGGTCAGCGGCGGCCGGGACCGGCGCATCAAGGTCTGGGACCTGGAGGCCGGGCAGGGGCGCTTCGACCTCGCCACCCACCACACGGAGAGGGTCGTGGCCCTCGACTGGGCCCCGGACGGGAAGCACCTGGTGAGCGCCTCGAGCGACGGCAGCGTGGCCGTCTGGTCCGCGACGGACGGCTCCATGACCTCGAGCATGCACGGCCACCGAGGCGCCGTGCACGACGTGGTCTTCAGCCACGACAGCCGGGCCCTGTTCACCGCCGGCGAGGACCGCACCGTGCGCATGTGGTCCGCCGACACGGGCAAGGGCCTGCGGGTGTTCAACGGCCACCAGCGGGCCGTGCGCGGGCTTGTGCGCCTGGCGGCCGTGGACGAGATCGCCTCCTGCTCCTACGACGGGACCCTGCGCTGGTGGGACGCCCGCTGGGACCCGAGCCTGACGCCGCTGCCTCTGCCCGCGGGGGGCGAGTGCACCGCCGTGGGCTTCGACCCCGACGGCCGCCGTCTCCTGGCGCGCATCTCCCGGGCGCCGGTGGCGGTGATCGACGCGGACCGTGCGCGGGTGGAGAGCAGCTCCCTGGTGCCGGGCTCGGACGAGAGCCAGGACCCCGGAGTCGCGCGCGAAGCTCACACGGCCATGGCCGTGGCCGCCGAGGACGGCCGGGTGGCCGTGGCCTACCCGGACCGCCGCATCGAGGTCTTCGACGAGGCCATGGGGAACCTGGAGCGGGTCCTGACGGGCTTCGGCAGCTCCATCTCGCGCCTGGAGATCTCCGCCGACGGCAGCCGGCTGGCGGTGGGGGGGCCCCGGCGGAGGGTGTTCTTCGTGGACCTGGAGACCGGAGAGCAGGTCGAGGTGTCCCTCGAGTCCTCCCTGGCCGCGATGGCGGTCAGCCCCGACGGCAGCCGGGTCGTGACCGCCCAGAGCGACGAGAGCCTGCGCCTGTGGGACCCGGCAACGGGCAAGAGCCTGGACCGCTACCGGGACGCCCACTCCCTGCGAATCACGGCCCTGGCCTTCTCCGCGGACGGGAAGCTCCTGGCCAGCGCCTCCACGGACCGCACCGCCCGGATCTGGCGGGTGCCCGAGCTGGAGCTCGTCTTGCCCGAGCTCGCGGGGCACAACGAGGTGGTCACGGCCGTGGCCTTCAGCCCCACGGAGCCGCGCCTGGTGACCGGTACCGCCAGCGGGAGCCTGCGGGTCTGGAACCTCGACTCCCACGACCTGCTGCTGCACCGCGCCGCCCACGACGACCGCATCCACGACCTGGTCTTCAGCCTGGACGGCAAGCGCCTGGCCTCCTGCGCGGTCGGCCGGGAGGTCAAGGTCTGGGAGTCGGACCGGGGGGAGGAGCGCTACAACCTGCGCTTCGGCCAGGGGACCGCCCCTCGCTGAGTCGCGGCCGGAGCCCATCCTGCCCCCTAAACAGCGACTTGGGGGTGCTGAATCGCCCCGGCTGGGGGCTACAATGACCTACCCGCTCCCCGACCGTTCCCCTTCCGACCAGCGCGAACGCGTCTCCGCCCAGCGGACGACAGGCCCCTAGGATTCTCCATGATGTTCCTGGCCCTTCCCGGACCCACCGAGCTGTGGGTGATCCTCCTCATCGTCCTCGTCATCTTCGGCGGGGCCAAGCTGCCGGCCCTGGCTCGCGCCATGGGCTCGAGCATCACCCAGTTCAAACGCGGCCTCTCCGACGAGGCCGAGAAGGCCGAGAAGCTCGGCGAGGGCGAGAACTCGGAGGAGGCGGAGGGGGCAGGCGAGTAGGACCGCGGTCGGCGCCTCGGCGCGAAGGGACGTGGTCGCGTCCTGGCCCAACACTTCGATGCAGCTGACCCGTTCGATCATGGAGGTCCCGGACGCCGAGCAGGGAGAGGGCCGAGCGCGTGCGCAGGTCCTCGGAGGCGTGCTCCTGTGCGGGGGCCGGAGCCTGCGCATGGGCACCGACAAGGCGCGCTTGCTGCTCGACGGGGTGAGCCTCTTGGAGTGCACGGCGGCCCTCTTGCGCGAGGTCTGCGGCGCGGTGGTCCTGGCCTGCGGCGAGGAGCCGCGCTACGTCGAGCTGGGGCTGCCGCTGGTCCTCGACGGCCCCCAGCCCGCCCCCGACCCGGGCAGGAGCGCCGGTCCCCTGGCCGGGCTGGTCGCCGGCCTCGAGGCCCTGGACACCGAGCTGACCCTGGCCATCGCCTGCGACATGCCGCGCCTCGAGCGCCGGCTGCTCCGGGCCCTCGAACAGCGCGCGCGGGAGGAGCGACTGGACGTCTGCTTCCTCAGCAGCGAGCGCGGGCGCGAGCCCCTCTGCGCGGTCTACTCCCGGCGCTGCGTGGAGCCCATGCGCCGGGCCCTGGCCGCGGGCAGGCGGCGCGTGACCGCCTTCCTCGACGAGGGAGGCTTCGACCTGCGGGTCGGCGAGCTGCGGCTCGAGGAGCTCGAGCGAGAGGGCATCCTCTCCGCCGCGGAGCTGGAGGGAGTGCTGACCAACCTGAACACGCCCCAGGAGCTCGAGCTCGAGCGCGCGCGCCGCGTGGAGGGCGGGTCGTGAGCTCCGCCGACGCCCGTCTGGAGCGCCTGGTCGGCCCCATCGCCGCCGAGCTCGAGCAGATGCGGAGCGCCGTCGTCGCCCAGCTCTCGGAGGACTCCGGGGCCGTGCGCGACATGACCGATCACATCGCGCGCTTCCGGGGCAAGCAGCTGCGGGGGGTGATGGTGCTCCTGGTGGCCAAGGCCCACGGGGTCTACACCGAGGAGCACCCGGTGGTGGCGGCCATCGTCGAGATGATCCACCTGGCGACCCTGGTGCACGACGACGTGCTCGACGGGGCCGAGGTGCGCCGCAGGGTGGCCTGCGTCAACGAGCGCTGGGACAACCAGGTGGCGGTGCTGCTCGGGGACTTCCTCTACGCCCGGGCCTTCGGCCTCTCGACCCAGCTCTCCTCACGCCTCTGCAGCCGGCTGCTGTCGGACACGACGCGACGCCTGTGCGTGGGCGAGATCGAGCAGAGCACCCTGCGCTACGACTTCGAGCTCTCCCAGGAGCGCTACGAGGCGATCGCGGCGGCCAAGACCGGCACCCTCTACGCCGCGGCCTGCGAGCTGGGGGTGCGCTACCCCGGCGGAGACGAGGAGAGCGGGGCCTCCATGCGCTCCTTCGGCGGGGAGATCGGCCTGGCCTTCCAGATCATCGACGACTGCCTGGACGTGATCGGCGACGAGGCCGTGGTGGGCAAGAGCGTCGGCAACGACGTGGCGGACGGCAAGGTGACCCTGCCGGTCCTGCACACCTACGCCCAGGCGGACGACCGCACGCGGTCGGCCATCCGGGACGCGTACACGCGGCCGGACATCGACGACCGGCGCGGGGCCTTGCGGGAGGTCTGCGACCTGGGGCCGGGCACGGAGTACGCTCTGGCGCGGGCCGAGGAGCTGGTGGCGCGGGCCCTCGGGCGCCTCGCACAGCTGCCTGAGAGCCCAGCGCGTCAGGCCCTCGAGGGCCTCGGACCCTTCGTCCTCGAGCGGCGCTGGTAGCCCGCTCGGCCCGCCCTCACAGGGACCGCAACGAACAGCACCGCGCGCGGGGCGCGCGCTCAACCGAGAGGAACGAGACGGAATGGAAGCACGCATCCTGGACGGCAAGGCCACGGCGCAGGCCGTGCGCGAGGAGGTGGCCCGGCGGGTCGCGGCCCTGGTCGAGCGTGGGCTGCGCCCCGGACTGCGGGTGGTGCTGGTGGGGGACGACCCCGCCAGCGCGGTCTACGTGCGCAACAAGGACAAGGCCGCCAACGGGGCCGGGATCGACGTCGGCACCATCGAGCTCCCGGCGGACACCACCCAGGAGGCGCTCCTGGCCGAGATCGCCCGGCTCAACGGGGACCCCGCGGTCCACGGCATCCTGGTCCAGCTGCCCCTGCCGAAGAGCCTCGACGAGGAGGCGGTGGTCCAGGCCATCGACCCGGCCAAGGACGTGGACGGCCTGCATCCGGAGAACGTGGCGGCCCTGGTCCAGGGGCGCAGGGGGCTGGTGCCCTGCACTCCCGCCGGCTGCATCGAGCTCCTCGACCGGGCCGGGATCGAGCTCGAGGGGCGCCACGTCGTGATCGTGGGCCGCTCGATGCTGGTCGGCAAGCCCCTGGCCCAGCTGTGCCTGGCCCGCAACGCCACGGTCACGGTCTGCCACAGCCGTACCCGGGACCTGGACGGCCACGTGTCCCGGGCGGACCTGGTGGTGGCGGCCGTGGGGGTCCCGAAGCTCGTCCAGGGGGCCTGGATCCGGCCCGGGGCGGTGGTCCTCGACGTGGGCATCAACCGCGGCGAGGACGGCAAGCTGGTGGGGGACGTCGATTTCGAGACGGCCCGGGAGAAGGCCTCGGCCATCACTCCGGTTCCCGGGGGGGTCGGGCCGATGACGATCGCGATGCTCCTCTCGAACACGGTGCTGGCCGCGGCCCGGGCGGGCGGCCTCGAGGCGGTCCTCTCCGAGAACTCCGCCGCGGGAGCCGGCACCTCGGCCTGAGCCGGGCGAGCGGGAGGCATCTCCTCGAAGGACGTTGCAGAACACATCTCCCAGCGGCAAGGGCCCGTGGACGGGCGGCGGCGGCGGCTCCGGCCCCCAGGGAGGAGGCGTGCAGTTCGCCATGCCGCCCCTGACGCCGGTCACCAAGCGGCTCCTGATCCTCAACGTCGGGATCTTCCTCTTCTGCTGGGTGCTCTACATCGCCGTCCCCGAGGTGCAGGCCGCGATCTACCGCTACCTGTCGCTCTCGCCTCGGCAGTGGAAGGAGTGGGCTCCCTTCTTCCCCCTCTGGCAGCTCCTGACCCACGGCTTCCTGCACAGCACGGCCATGCTGACCCACGTGCTGTGGAACATGGTGCAGCTGTACTTCTTCGGCACCATGCTCGAGGGCGCGATCGGGAGCCGGCGCTTCCTGATCTTCTACCTGATGGCCATGGTCTGCGGCGGCCTCCTGCACCTGCTGGTGGAGGGCTTCAAGGAGCTGCCGATCGGAGCCTACGGTGCCTCGGGGGCCTGCCTCGGCGTCGTGGTCGCCATGGCCACCCTGCGCCCCAGGGCTCAGGTCTTCGTGTTCTTCATCCCGGTCACCCTGATGCTCCTCGCGGGCGTGATCGTGGCCATCGACTTCATGTCGGCCGTGGCTCAGCTGACCAAGGGCGGCTCGGACGGGGTGGCCCACTGGGTCCACCTGGGGGGGGCGCTGTGGGGCTTCGTGGCGGTCCGCACGGGCTGGATCCACCTGGACTGGGTCGAGCGCTTCCGCGCCCGGCGCGCGGTCCATCAGGAGCAGACCCGGCGCGAGGAGGACCTGAAGATGGACCGCCTGCTGGAGAAGATCCACTCCGAGGGGATGAGCTCCCTCACGAAGGCCGAACGGGCCTTTCTGAAGCGCGTCTCCTCGCGCAGGTAGGCGCCGCGGGAGCGGTGAGCTGGGGAAGGGTCCACGGCCCCTCCCGCTGCCCCTTGGAGGGCCTTCCGGGCCCGGGGTAAGATCTCTGCCCCACCGGGGGCCAGGCCCCCTCCCGCGCCCCAGCCTCGGGCGCCCTCAGACCCCGTAGCGGTCGAAGTCATGAAGCACCCCGTCTCCCGTCTGGGCGCGAGCGCCCTCCTCGCCCTGCCCCTCTGTCTGCTCGCCTCCGGGGCCCCCGCGAGCCTCGCCGCTGCACCCGCAGGGGCGGCCCCGGCCGCTCCCCAGGACGCCCAGCTCGCCTGGCGCACGGAGTTCAAGAAGGCCATGAAGGTGGGTGCTCAGTCCGAGATGGAGCGCCTGGTCAAGAAGGACACCCACGCCGCGGTGGAGTGGATCATCGACACGGCTCAGGCCATCTCGACCAAGACCAACGACGAGCTCGAGACGCGCATGGCGGCCCTGCGCAAGGCGTGGAAGGGAGCCATCGGCTCCCAGTTCGCCGACAACATGTACGAGTACTTCTCGCTGCTCGAGCAGGTCTACAAGGACGAGCGCAACAGGCTCAAGCGGCGCTACGACAAGGCCTACAACCGGTACTTCGGAAACCTCGAGAAGAAGGACCAGCCCACCTTCGGCGTCCTCTACCTCGAGTTCAAGATGCTGGCGGAGGCCTATGCCGAGCTGGGCGACTTCTACTACGCGAGCCAGAGCTGGCTGCTCTGCTACACCTGCATCAACGAGGATGCCCGCGGGGAGCAGGCGGATCTCTACAAGGCCTGCGCGGCCCTCAAGATGGTGGTCGAGGAGCGCAAGAAGATCGACCTGCAGGACAGGAAGTACCTGGAGGCCAAGAGCGCCTACACCTATCTCAAGGCCCAGGGCTACGACGGGGAGCCGGGCGCTGGTGAGGAGGGTGAGGGCGGCGAGCCGGGCACCGGCGGCCCCCCCAAGGCCGGCCCCCGCAAGGAGGGCGCCGCCGTCGTGGTCAAGATGGGGTTCGAGATGGTGGAGGACTACGACAAGTTCAAGCGGCCCTCCTACTACGCGGACGAGATCCACAACCTCTGGACCCGCATCGCCCTGCAGAAGAAGGGCAGCAAGGCGACCTTCAGCAGCCTGGGCCAGATGTCACCGAAGGTCCACCGTGCGGGCTCCTCGGAGGTCCTGATCGATGCCGACGGGGACGGCGAGGGCGAGCTCGACGTGCCCCTGCGGGGCAACGTGGACCCGATCGAGTTCGAGATCACCGACGACAGCGGGAGCCGGCCCTGGGGCTGCCTGACCAAGCTCGGCACGCAGTCGGACATGTACCAGAACATCCAGGTCTCGATGCAGCCCAGCGACGACCAGCTCCAGCTCTACCTGGCCGCGGGCGCCAGCATGGTGGGCGAGGTGGCCGGTGAGCAGGTCCGCATCATCGACGAGAACATGGACGGGATCTACGGCGGGCCGCCCACCTTCTGGGGCCACGACGGCCTGACCAAGGACATGCTCCACCCGGAGTTCGACTCGATCCTGATCGGCGCCAAGGCCAAGCGGGCGGTGCCCTTCAGCGAGTACCAGAAGATCGGCGACGTCTGGTACCGCCTCGAGGTCGAGGGGGGCGGGACCTCGATCCGCGCCTACCCGACCGAGCTCGAGACGGGCAAGGTCAAGGTCTCCTTCAAGGGCGGCAAGCCGACCTTCCTGGTGGTCCAGGGCAAGGGCAAGTACGAGAACAGCTACTTCGACCTGATGGCCAAGGGCGTGGAGCTGCCCGTGGGCAGCTACACCCTCCTGTGCGGTGAGCTCCGCAAGGGCAAGAAGCTCCAGACCGTGAAGGCCCTGATGCTCCCGGGCAAGAACATGCCGAGCTGGACTGTCAGCGCCGGAGAGACAACGGCGGTCAAGCTGGGGGCGCCCTTCGGCTTCGACTTCAAGTTCGAGAACGGCTCCAAGAGCGTCACGGTCTTGGGGGAGTCGATCGCGATCACCGGCTCGGGCGGCGAGCGCTACGAGCGCATGTGGAACTGCGTGCCGAAGCCGGAGGCGGCGGTACGGCCCAAGGGCAAGGGGAGGGGCGGCAAGCCAGATGACATGAAGCTGGCCCTCAGCCAGGACGAGATCAACCAGGGCGGCTGGAAGATCGCCTGGTTCCCCTACGACCTGACCCTCGACAAGAAGGGCCGCTTCGACGAGGCCGAGGTCCAGCTGGCCGAGAAGAAGAACAAGCTCTTCGGCAAGATCAACTCCGACTGGAAGGAGTAGTCGGGTGCTCGACATCAAGCTGATCCGTCAGGAGCCCGAGCTCGTCAAGGCCGGGGCGCGCAAGAAGCACATGGAGTGCGACGTGGACCGCCTCCTGGCCCTCGACGCCGAGTGGCGCGAGCTGGGGCTGGAGGTCGACGCCCTGCGCTCCGAGCAGAAGCAGGCCGGCAAGCGCATCGGCCAGGCCGCCCCCGAGGAGCGCGCCGCCCTGGCTGCGGCGCAGAAGGAGTCCAAGGAGAGGCTCAAGCAGCTCGAGGGCCGCTACGGAGAGCTCGAGGGCGAGATCAAGAGCCTCATGCTGCTCGTGCCGAACCTCCCCGCCGAGGAGGTCCCCGAGGGCGAGGACGATACGGACAACGTCGAGCTCAAGACCTGGGGCGAGCCCCGCGGCTTCGACTTCGAGATGCGCGACCACGTGGCCCTGGGCGAGGCCCACGACTGGCTCGACGTGGTGCGCGGGGCGCGCCTGGCGGGCTCCCGCAACTACGTGCTGAAGGGCGATCTCTCCCTGCTCGAGGGAGCGGTCATGCGCTTCGCCCTCGACTCGATGGTCGCCAAGGGCTTCACGCCCCTCTCGGTGCCGACCCTGGTGCGCACCGAGACCATGGTGGGCACGGGCTACTTCCCCGGGGGCGAGGACCAGGCCTACCGCTGCGACGAGCGCGACGACCTGTGCCTGGTGGGCACCGCCGAGGTGCCGATCACCGCCCTGCACCAGGACGAGATCCTCGAGTTCGACAGCTTGCCCCGGCGCTTCGTGGCCCTCTCCTCCTGCTACCGGCGGGAGGCAGGCACCTACGGCAAGGACACCCGCGGCCTGTACCGGGTGCACCAGTTCCAGAAGGTCGAGCAGGTCGTCATCGACGTGGCCGACCCGGCCCGCAGCCTCGAGCACCACCACGCGATCCTCGAGAACGCCGAGGCCCTGCTGCAGGCCCTCGAGCTGCCCTACCGGGTCGTCAACGTCTGCGGGGGTGACCTGGGTCAGCCCCAGATCCAGAAGTTCGACATCGAGACCTGGATGCCCGGGCGCGAGAACTACGGCGAGACCCACTCCGCCTCGCGCTTCCACGACTTCCAGGCCCGGCGCCTCGGTCTGCGCTACCGGGACGCGGAGGGCAAGGTGCACTACTGTCACACCCTCAACAACACCGTTGCGGCCAGCACGCGCATGCTGATCGCCTTGATCGAGAACCACCAGAAGGCCGACGGCACGGTCAACGTGCCCGAGCCGCTGCGCCCGTACCTGGGGGGGCGCGAGACGATCGGGGCGCCGCTGTAGCGGGGGAGCCCCCCGGGGCCTCGGCGGCTCAGCCGAAGAGAGGGCTGCCTGGCCGGGTCAGCGCGGCGGACCGCCCTGATTCTGGCCCGAATCCGAGTCCGACTCCGGGTCGTCCTGGTCTCCCGCCGACGGGATCAGGGGCACCGGGATCTGCTCCTCGTCGACCCGCAACCACTCGGGCAGCCGGATCACGCGCTTGTAGGTGACCTCCGTCAGGTAGTTCGGGGCGCGCATCAGGGCCTCGCGCTCGATGCGGCGCTGGAGCTCGAGCACGAGTGTGATCTCCAGCCGCGCGGGAACGCCGATGTCCTCGCTCTCCTCCAGGCCCCAGTCCTCGAAGGGCTCCGCGTCCGTGCCGTCCTCGGCGAAGACCTGGATGTCGAAGTCCTTGACCCGGTCGTGGAGGAAGGTGAACTCGCCGCCCTCGAAGGGCTCCTCGTCGACGCCGGAGTCCTCGCGGCGGTAGATCTCGAGGAAGTCGTCGTAGGCAGGGTTGGGGCGCAGGCGGTAGCCGACCTCGTTGATCGAGCTGCGCAGGAACTTGTCGATGTCGTAGCGCTGGACCAGGTTGTCCGTCGTTGTGACGAAGTCGATCGAGTCCCCGTCGACGCCGAGCATGACCCGGTTCTTGACCCGCAGGTGGTCCTGCTTGGTGCGGTTGTAGATGAACAGCCCGCGCAGGTCGCGCTCGAGCATGTCCATGATCGCCGGACCCGCCAGCTGGGTCTCCTGGATGTTGTGGATCGTGTCCCGGGAGGTGCGCGCGGTGTGCAGGATCTGCGTCACCGAGACCATGATCCCGCCCATGATCAGCACGGTGACCAGGACCTCCGCCAGGGTGAAGCCGGCACGGCGGTCGGAGTCCCCGGGGCGGCGGCGGTGGAGCAGTGTTCCTCTCATGGCAGCCTCCGCGGGTCAGGCACCCCCGACCTCATCCTCGCCGTCGCTGGTTCCGTCTTCCTCGTCACCGTAGACCTGCTCCCAGTCGAGCCAGCTCTCCAGGTCGAGGTAGTTCCGGTACTCGAGGACGCGGGGGAAGACGACGCGGATCTTCACCACCTCGTAGGGCTCCTGGATGTCCTCCTCGTCCTCGCCGAGGTCCTCGGCCTCCTCCAGGCGGCGCTGCCGGCGGGCCTCGAAGGAGTCGTGGTAGGCGTCCGAGGAGTACTCGTAGTCCTCCTCCTCGAAGCTGTCCTCGCCGAGCATGATCTCGAAGTGGAAGTCCGGGTAGCCCTCCTGGGCGTAGCTGCCGGTATAGCCGCTCTGGACCTCCTCCTGGTAGAGGCCGGCCTCGATCTGGCCCAGGGTCATGACGGCCAGCTCCCGGGCGAGCTTGAAGTTGCGGGTGTGGGCCGCCTGCATCTTGGCGGTCTGCAGGGCTTGCAGGCAGAAGGTCATCCCGATCGCGACGATGACCAGGGCCACGGCCACCTCCACGAGGGTGAAGCCACCCGTGCGTCCCGCGCGCGGGGCCATCAGTCGAAGTCCTCCTCGGTCACGACCTCACGCTCGAAGTCCGAGTAGTGGAAGCGCACGAGCCCGGTCAGCGGCAGCACCTCGATGGTCGTGAGCGTGTCGGCGGGGGACTGGCGCAGGGTGACCGTGTGCCCCGTGGCGCTGCCGAGGGGTGAGAAGGAGACGAACACCTGCCCTTCGGTGTAGGACAGGCCGTCGATGGTCACCCGCGCCAGGTCGAGGGACTCGGGGAACATCACGCGCTTGACGATGGCCCGGTCCTCGTCGCGCTGGGCGAGCCCAGCACCCCCGAGCTGGAAGGGGCTGCGGACCGTGTAGCCGTTGGCGTCCAGGTCGTAGTAGATCCGGAACTCGCCGTTGCGCGCGATGGAGTCCGAGCGCGCGCCGCCGACGGCCGCGGCGATGTCGTGGACCGTCGAGTTGAGCTCGGCCCGGGGCAGGCTGGTGACGAAGTCGACCGCCACGATCCCGGCGATGAGGCCGATCACCGCGATCACGGCGAGCAGCTCCACCAGGGAGAAGCCCTGGCGGGGCGCTGCTGCCGGTTCGCGGTGGGGGAGGCTCACTCGTCCTCGGCGCCGAGGAGCCCGAGGTTGCTGATGTCGGCGTTCTCACCCTCGCCGCCGGGGGCGCTGTCCTTGCCCAGGGTGTAGACCTTGGGGTCGGGCTGGCCCGGCATCGGGGGCTCGTACATGTACTCGACACCCCAGGGATCCAGCGGGATTGCCTTCTGCTTGAGGTAGGTGTAGCCGTTCTCGTCCGGCGTGATCAGCTCGGAGAGGTCGTCGGGGTACTGCATCGAGTTCTGGATGGCGTACTCCCGCAGGGCGCCGTCGATGGCCATGATGTCGGCCTTGACCTTGCCGCCGAAGGCGCGCCCGAGACTCGAGACGACCTGGGGCACGACCAGCGTGGCCAGCAGGCCGATGATCACGATCACGACCATGAGCTCGGCAAGGGAGAAGCCGCCCTTCTCGCGGGCGGAGCGGGGCAGGGAGGTTCGGAGTCGGGTGTTCATCGTCAGGAGGGGCCCAGGGAGGCCGCCGGGGCCGGTTCGGCGTCGGAAGGTCTGTCAGCAGAGCGAGATACGATAGCACCGTCGGGATCTTCCCCACAGCTTCGGATTGGCTCGGAAGGTGCCCCCGGTCCCCCGATGTCTCAGCCCCCGGACGCCTCCCTCGGCTCCAGGCTGTCGAGGCCGCGTCTGGCCCCGCCCCCGTCTCGCCCAGGCCCCCGACAGTCGGCTCAGGCTGTCCCCGGGAGGGGCAGCCGAGCGTCGTCCAGGCCGCAAGTACGTCAGGAGTCTTCCTGCCGCTCCAGCGGCCGAACCCGGCTCCGCCCACCCGGGCCTGGCCGCCCTCAGAACTGCCCGACCTGCAGGATCGGCAGCACGATCGAGACCACGATGTAGCCGACGACCACCGCCAGGCAGATGATCATGATCGGCTCCAGGACCGACGTCATGCGGTCCGTGGCGATCTCAATCTCCTCGTCGTAGGCCTGGGCGATGCGGTCGAGCATCTCCTCCAGCTCTCCTGACTGCTCGCCGACGGCCACCATGTAGCCGACCACGGAGGGGAACACACCCGTCTGCTTCAGGGGCGTCGCGAAGTCCGTGCCCTCGACGATGCGGGAGCGGATGAACTCGGTGGCGTCGGAGATGACGCGGTTCTGCACGACGTTGCTGGTGATCTCGAGGCTCTGCACGGCGGGGACGCCGCTCTGCAGGAGGGTCGAGAGGGTGTGGGTGAAGCGCGCGACCGACTGCTTGAGCAGCACGTCGCCCACGATCGGCAGGCGCAGCAGGGACCTGTCGATCACGAGGCGCCCGTGCTCGCTGCTCTTGTGGATGCGCTCGAAGATGAACGAGATGAGCGCGATCCCCAGGAACATCAGCCACCAGTAGTTCTTGAAGACGTCCGAGATCGCGACCAGGATCTGGGTCGGCATCGGCAGGGCCTGGCCCGTGTCCTCGAGCATCGAGGTGATCTTGGGCACCACCCAGGTCATCAGGGCCGTCACGACCAGGATGCCGAGGCCGATCATCATGACCGGGTAGGTCATGGCCGAGACCACCTTGCGGCGCAGGGTGCGCTGGGCCTGGAGGTAGTCCGCCAGGCGCGTCAGCACCACGTCGATGTTGCCGGAGGCCTCGCCGGCGCGGACCATGTTCACGTAGAGCTCGCTGAAGAGCGCCGGGTGGTCCGCCAGGGCGTCGGCGAAGCCGGCCCCCTGGTTCACCCGCTCGCGGATCTCGCGGAACATGGTCTCGGAGCGGCGGTCCTCGGCCTGCTCGATCATGGCCCGCAGGGCCTCGGTCATCGGGATGCCCGAGCCGAGCATGGTGCCGAGCTGGCGCGTCACGCCGGTGACGAGGTCCAGGTCCCGTGACGAGCTCGAGGTGCGCTGGGACCGGGAGTTGCGCAGGCGGCTCAGGAGGCCTTCCTTCTGTGGACCGGACTTGAACTTGCCGCGGCGCCCGCTCGCCTCACGGATGTCGCTGACGAGCAGGTTGTCCTTGCGCAGCTTGGCGCGCGCGTCCCGGGCCGTGTCCGCGTCCACGACGCCGGTGCGGACCTCACCGCCGGCCGCTATCGCCTTGTACTGGAAGATCGGCATCCGGAGAGGGGGACGCTAATCGAGGTCCATCTGGGTCACGCGCAGCACCTCGTCCGCGGAGGTCAGCCCCTCGCGGATCTTGGTGCGGCCGTCCTCGCGCAGGGTGATCATCCCGCGCGAGACCGACGAGCGCTTGATCTGGGTCGCCGTGGCGCCCTCCATGACCTCGGTCCGAACCGTCTCGTCGATGGGCATGAACTCGTAGATCGCGGTCCGGCCGGCGTAGCCGGACTGGAAGCACTCGTCGCAGCCCGGGCCGTAGTGGACCATGTCGTTCATCTCGCTCGGGTCGAGGCCCACCTTGCGCAGCTTGGCCTTGTCCTCCTCGCTGGCCGGCCGCTGGGTGCGGCAGTGCTTGCAGAAGGTCCTGACCAGGCGCTGGGCGATGACCAGCACCAGGGAGCTGGAGACCAGGTACGGCTCGACGCCCTGGTCGATCATCCGCGTGATCGTGCTGGCGGAGTCATTGGTGTGAACGGTGGAGAACACGAGGTGCCCAGTCAGGGCTGCCCGGATGGCGATCTCGGCCGTCTCCAGGTCCCGGATCTCACCGACCATCATCACGTCCGGGTCCTGGCGCAGGAAGGAGCGCAGGCCGGCGGCGAAGGTCAGGCCCTTCTTGGTGTTCACCTGCACCTGGCTGACCGAGGCCAGGCTGTACTCGACCGGGTCCTCGATGGTCAGCACGTTGAGGGTCGTCGTGTCGATCTCGGTCAGGCCCGCGTAGAGGGTGGTGGTCTTGCCCGAGCCCGTGGGCCCGGTGACGAGGATGATGCCGTGGGAGTAGCTCAGGTACTCCCGCAGCATGGCCTCGTTGGCCGCGGTCAGGCCGATCTCCTCGAGGGTGTAGAGCCTGGCGCTCTTGTCGAGCAGACGCAGCACGATGCGCTCCCCGTTGGTGGTGGGGACGGTGCTGATCCGGACATCGACCTCGCCGTCGCCGATGCGCAGGGTGGCGCGGCCGTCCTGGGGCAGGCGCCGCTCGGCGATGTCCATCTTGCCCATGATCTTGACCCGGCTGACGATGGCCTCGTGCACGCGGCGCGGCACGGTGTCCATGTCGTAGAGGATGCCGTCGATGCGGAAGCGCACCTGCAGGCGGTCCGGGAAGGCCTGGAAGTGGACGTCGGAGGCCCGCAGCTTGAGCGCCTGGAACAAGATGGTGTTGACCAGCTTGATGATCGGCGCCTTGTTGGAGACGTCGAGGACGTCCTCGCCCTCGTCGATCTCATCCGCCAGGTGGGCGAAGTCGCCGTCCTCGGCCACGTCCGCCAGGGCCTCGTCCACGCCGTCCGCCTTGTGGCGGTAGGCGCGGGCGATGAGCGACGTGATCTCGATGCGCGGGGCGAGCACCGGGTCGATCTCGGAGCCCACCAGGTTCGCCAGGTCGTCCATGGGGTGGGCGTCCAGCGGCGTGCAGGTGGCCACCTGCAGCGCGCCGCTGTCCGTGTTCCCCAGGGCGATCAGGTTGTAGTTGCGGGCGAAGTGGACCGGCACCGTGTTGATGAAGTCCGGGGGCACGCTGGTGCCCTCGAGCTCCTCGCGGTACTCCATCCCGAGGGCGTTGGCGTAGACCTGCAGGACCTCGGGCTCGCCCAGGTAGTTCTTCGAGACGATGACGCGGTCCAGGGTGTCGCCGGTCTGTCCCGCGATCTTGCGGCACTCGTCGAGCTTCTCCCGCTGGAGGCCGGCGTCGACGAGCAGCTCTCCGATGTTGGCCATGGTGTCGTGGTGGGGCGTGCTGGGGGCCGCGGGTATCGGGGGCCTAGAGGCCGCCGCCGGATGCCTCGCTGTTATCCAGCATCTCGGCCGCCTCTTCGTTGTCGATGCCCAGGTAGGTCTGGTCGACCTCCCCGCTGTCGGGCGCCTGGTACTTGGGCAGCTTGAAGCCGTCGAGCAGGTCCTGGACCTCCTCCTGGTCGCCGAAGTTCGGGTCGATGATGCGCACGCGGCCGGCGCCGATGGTCTCGGCGGCCTCGAGCTTCTTGCGGTAGCTGTAGGCGGCCAGGTCGGCGAACTCGCGGTCGTGCATGATGTGCGGCGTCACGAAGAAGTAGAGGGTCGTGCGGTCCTCGACCTCGTTCTCGCGCCGGAACAGCAGGCCCAGCAGGGGGATCGAGCCCAGGAAGGGCACCTGGTCCGCGTCGACCGTCCTGTTGTCGACGATGATGCCGCCGATGACCATCGTGTCTCCGTCCGGGACGTTGACGACCGTGGTGAGCGTGCGGGTGGTCTTCGGGGGCGGGATGGCGCCCGAGAAGGAGCCCTGGAAGCTCGAGACCTCGAGCGAGATGTTCAGGCGCAGGAAGCGCGCGGCGCTGATGGTGGGGGAGATCTGCAGCGTGATGCCCGCCTCCTCGTAGCCGTTGAAGTTCTCCTGGGTCTGGCCCTGCCCGTTGGTCGTGATGGTGGTCGTCGGCTGCTCGTCCAGGGTCCGGACGGTGGCGTTGCCGTTGTTGTTCACCAGCACGGACGGGATGTTCAGGATGTTCGTGTCGCGGCGCTCCTCGATGGCCGCGATCAGGAACGGCAGGCTGAACCCGCTGCCCTCGATGATGCCGGCGGTGAAGCCGGAGGCGAGGGTGGGCACCCGGGCGTCCGGGATGCCGTCGCCGTCGGTGTCGCTGAAGGAGCTCATGTTGAAGCTCGTGACCCCGAAGCTGCCGGTCTGGGTCGTGTTGGGCAGGTCCGCGCCGCCCAGCTCGACGCCGATGTCGAGGAAGTCGCGGCCTGAGAGCTCGATCAGGGCCGTCTCGATCAGCACCTGGTCCTGGCGCGTGTCGAGGCGCTCGATCAGGTCCATGACCTCGTCGAAGCGCGAGCGGCCGGCGGCGATCAGGAGGGAGTTGGTGGCCGGGTCCGGGACCACGGCGACCTCGTTGTTGGCGCTCGAGGAGGTGTTCTGCGCGCCACGGCCCTGGCCGCCCTGGCCGGTGCTCTGGACCCGGCTCGAGTCGGACAGGAACTCGGTCAGGACGTCCGCCATCTCCTCGGAGTCCGCGTTCTCGAGGGGGATGAAGTGGTAGTTGCGCTCGCGCTGCACGTGGTCGATGTCGAGGCGCGCCACGAGCTCCATGATGCCAGGCATGTCGTCGGGCATGGCCATCACGAGCAGGGAGTTGGTGCGCGGCTGCACCATGATCTTGGTCTCGACCGTGCCCTGCTGGAGCTGGCCGGTGGGGCCCTGACGGTTCTGGGACTGGTTGCCGGTGTTGGCCGCCCGGCGGCTGGCCTCGAGCAGCTCCTCTAGGGTCTCCGCCAGCTCGTCAGCGGAGGCGTACTCGAGCTTGATGACCTCGAACTTGGGCAGGACCGGCGGCTCCGGCGCGGAGACCTTGTCGATCAGGAGCAGCATCTTGGTCAGGGCCGAGACGTTGCTGCCGAAGCCCGTCAGGATGACGCTGGAGGACTCCGGGATCGGGATCAGCTGCATCGTGTTCGGGTCCACGACGAGCTGGCGCATGGAGGCGCCCATGGTGCGCACGTCCATGTTGGGGACGTGCAGCACGGTCTGCACCAGGGTCGCGGGCTGGTCCGCGTACTCCTCGAGCTCCTCGGGCGTGATGTAGGTCGCGTCCTGCTTGATCGTCGCTCGCTGGGGCGAGTCGAGGGAGGCGACCACGACCACCGACAGGTCCTCCGGCCCGATCTTCGTGCAGACGAACTTGTTGATGATCATGATGATCTGGAAGAACGAGTAGAAGTCGTCCTTCGGGATCACCTTGGGGCCGAACATCCGCACCTTGGTCCCCTGCAGCATCGAGGCCGTGTCGGTGCTGTAGGTGAAGTTGATGTTGGTGATCTGCTGGCAGGTCTTGACGAACTGCTCGAGCGTCATCCCCTCCGTCGTCTCGTCGAAGGTCAGGAGGTAGTTGTCGTTTCCGATGTCCTGAATCAGGGGCACGTCACCCCCGTCCTGGGCCGGTGCCGGGAGCGAGGCGGCGGGGGCGAGGAGGGGCAGAGCGGCGAGGAAGGTGATCATCGGTGGTGGTCGGTTGACGGCGATGGATGCGGGGAGGAGTTCGAAGGCGGACTGGGGCGAGGCGGAGGCCGCAGCCCGGCCCCGGGGGGGCTGCGACGGCGGCCGGCGGCCTGCGCTCGTGCCCCGGAGGCGCCGGGCGGGACCCGCGCGTCCCCCGGGTGGGGAGCACAAACCTTTGCGTTTTCATGGCTTAGCCCCGTGGGCTTCCGAGCTCGGCGGGCAGCGTAGAAAGCCCGGGGGGGCCTGTCAATGCGAAGCGCGGCGGTCCGCGACCGTCGGGCGACGCCTCTGACGCCTGGCAGACGCACCGGGGAGGGCCTTCTTCCCGGCATTCGGGGCCGCTGTGTCCATGCCCCGGCCTCGCACGAGACGGGTTCGGGCCCCGGCCGGAGCGCTCGAAGATCGCCGACTCACCGCGTCGGTCGTTGCCGCTGGGCCGAAGCCACGGCATCCTGATCGCCCGCTCGGGCCCGGCCCGCACCGTCCACCCGGCCCAAGCGCCCCCCCCGACCCCACGAGGCTCCCCTTGAGCACCCAGAAGAAAGGCCTGGTCAACTTCCTCCAGGAGTTCTCGATTCCCCTCATCGCGGGGGTCTTCGCCGCCCTCCTGGCCGCCAACCTGGCGCCCGAGACGTACCAGCACTGGTTCAGCCCCATCCACAAGGGCGACGACGGGGGCGCGGGACACGAGGTCTTCGACCTGGGCTTCGCGATCTTCGGCCACACGGTCGGCCTCCACTTCCTGATCAACGACATCTTCATGGTGTTCTTCTTCGGGGTGGCGGCGAAGGAGATCACCGAGGCCTGCCTGCCGGGCGGCAGCCTGAATCCGATGAAGTCCGCCATCAACCCGCTGCTCGCCTGCCTGGGTGGCGTGTTCGGTCCGGTGGGGGCCTTCTTCCTCTTCCTGGTCCTGTGGCACGGCGCGAACCCGGAGGCCTTCGGAGGCTTCGAGCTGTGGGGCGAGGGCAGCCTGTCGAAGGGCTGGGGTATCCCGACCGCCACGGACATCGCCCTGGCCTGGCTCGTGGCGCGGGCGGTCTTCGGCAAGGGACACCCGGCGATCAACTTCCTGCTCTTGCTGGCCGTGGCGGACGACGCCATCGGCCTGGGCATCATCGCCGTCTTCTACGGCGACCCGACCAACCCGGCCAAGCCGGAGTTCCTGGGCCTCGTGGTCCTGGGCATGGCGGTGGCCTACTTCATGCGGCGCAAGAACGTCCAGAGCTGGATCCCCTACATCGCCATCGCGGGCCCCATCGCCTGGTGCGGGCTGATGCTGGCGCACCTGCACCCGGCCCTGGCCCTGGTGCCGATCGTGCCCTTCCTGCCCGGGCCCAAGCGCGACACGGGCCTGTTCATCGAGCAGGACGAGGTGGACCAGGCCCAGGCCGCCGGGCACAGCGAGCCCCACGACCACTCGCCCCTGCACGAGTTCGAGCACCAGCTGAAGGGCTTCGTCGACTTCGGCCTGTTCTTCTTCGCCTTCGCCAACGCCGGTGTCGAGCTGGCGGGCATCGGCCCGCTGACCTGGATCATCCTCGGCGCCCTGGTGGTCGGGAAGACCATCGGTGTGGCCTTCTTCGGCATCCTGGGCCAGGTGATCGGCTTCCCCCTGCCGAAGGGCATGACGGTCAAGGACCTGACCATGGCGGGCTTCATCGCCGCCTTGGGACTGACGGTCGCCCTCTTCGTGGCGGGCGCGGCCTTCACGAATCCCGAGCTGCAGGGCCAGGCCAAGATGGGTGCGCTCTTCTCGGGCTTCGTCGGCCTGGCGGCGATCCTCCTGGGGAGGGCCCTGGGCTTCGGCAAGCAGCGCTCCGCGGCCTCGAACGAGCGGGATTCGTCCGAGGCCGCCTGACCACACAAGCTAGCTCCCGCGGGAGGCTCCGGGCTCGCTCAGGCGGTCCGGAGCCTCTTGGATTCGGGGCTCTCCGCCCCCCCGCAGGGCCCCGTTCAAAAAGGCATGTCGCCCTCCATGGCGGACCGCTATCCTTCCGGCCCCATGCGCCTGTCCGAGATCCTGGCCCCGGAGGACCTGATCCTCGACTTCGATCCCAGCGACAAGTGGGACTCGATCGGCCAGCTCGTGGACCACCTGCTGCGCCTCGAGCGCATCCCCGGTTCGGAGCAGGAGACGATCCGGAACGCGGTCCTGGCCCGCGAGCGTTCCATGTCGACGGGCATGGAACGCGGCATCGCGATCCCCCACGCCGCCGTGGAAGGGGTCGAGGCCTTGGCCGTGGCCCTGGGCATCGTGCGGACCGAGGACGGCCTGCACTTCGAGAGCATCGACGGCCAGCCCGCGCGCCTGGTGGTGCTGCTGGTGATCCCGAAGGCCCAGAAGCTGCTGCACATCCGCACCCTGGCGGACGTGGCGCGGGTCCTGGGCAAGGAGTCCGTGCGGGATGCCCTGCTGTCGGCCGAGACACCCCAGGCCGCCTGGGAGGTCCTGCGCGGCGGTGAGGCCTGAGCCCTCCTGACGCCGTGCCGGCGGAGGCTTCCGACCCGCGGCGGCCCGCGACGCCGCTGATCCTGTTGGCCGCCCTCCTGGCGGGGGCCAGCGGGCTGGGCCTCGAGCTGCTCGCCATCGACCTGGCCGGGCTGGCCTTGGGCTACGGCCGCGCCGGACCGACCTGTCTGGCCCTGTTCATCGCCGGCTGGGCCCTGGGCGCGCGCTGGGCCGGCCGTCGCACCGGTGGGGGGCGGCGCACCCTGGTGGGCCTGGGCCTGTGGCTGGGGGTGGTCGGCGCCGCGCTGCCGCACCTGCTGTCCAGCGCCGGCTCGCTGCCGGGCTGGGCGGCCTGGGGTCTGAGCGTGGTGGCGCTCCTCGTCTTGGCCCTTCCCCAGGGGGCCTTCCTGCCGCTCTTCGCACGCCAGCTCGGCGGCGGAGGGCGCTGGGGGCTCGGGCCCCTGTTCGGCGCCAACCTGGTGGGCGCGGCCCTCGGGGCCTGGCTCCTCGGTCAACGCCTGCCGGAGGTCTCGGGCCGCGCGGCCGCGGGCCTGGCGGGGGGGGCCTGCGCCCTGACCGCGGCCGCGCTCGCCGCCGCCGTCGTGCGCGGGGAGCTGCGCGACGCGCAGCCGGCCGAGGCGCCGCGCTCCGGCCGGCTCACGCCCCGCTCCGCCGGCCTGATCCTGGCGTCGGTCACCGCCTGGGCCCTGACCCTCGAGTGGTTCGGGGTGCGCCTCGGGGTGCTGTGGCTCGGCGGCATGCAGGACGCCCTCGGCGCGGTGCTGGTGGCCTCTCTGGTAGCCCTGGCCCTGGGCGCCGCGCTCCTGCCTCGCTGGCTGCCCAGGACCGCGAACGGCCTGGCGCTCCTGGCGCTCTCGAGTGGGGCCGGAGGCCTGTCCTTCTTCTTCTTGCCGCAGCTCCTGGGCGGGCTCGAGGGAGAGCCCCTGGCCCTGCGCGCCCTGGTCCTGGTGGGCCCGGCCCTCCTGCCCCTGGGCGCCTGGGTCCCGGTGCTGCACCGGGAGCTGGCCGGGGAGAGCGGTCGGCGGCTCGGCGAGCTGCTCGCCTGGGAGGCGGCCGGGGCCCTGGTGGGCCTGCCCGTCGTGCACTTCCTGCTGCTGCCCCAGGTCGGCCTGGGCGGCGTGCTGCTCGGAGGCCTGGGCGTGGTGGCGTTGGCCCTCGCTGCGCTCCGCCCGCGGGCGCTCCTCTCCGCGGCGGGACTGCTCGCGGCCCTCGCGATCGCCTCCTGGCTGCGGGGCTCCTCCCCGGTCCTGGCGGCGCCGCCCCTGGCCAACCCGGCCTTCCGGGTCCTGGCCAGCACCGAGGACGAGCACTTCGCCGTGACCGTGGTGGATGACGGCCTGCTGGGGGAGCGCACCCTGCTGACCGACGGCTTCCGGGCCGCGGCCCGCGGGCACGACTACGCCTACATGCGCGCCCTCGGACACCTGCCGCTCCTGATGCACCCCGCGCCGCGCGAGGTCGGTGTGCTGGCCTTCGGTACCGGGACCACCGCGGGCGCGGTCTCCCTGCACGGGCGGGTCGAGTCGATCGAGGTGCTCGAGCTCTCCCGGGCCGTGATCGAGCAGGCGCCCCTGTTCGAGGAGGCGAACCACGGGGTGCTGCGGGACCCGCGCGTGCGCCTGAGCCTGGGCGACGGCCGCCAGACCCTGGCCGGTCGGCCCGCGGCCTACGACGTGCTGACCATGGAGCCCCTGCTGCCGGACTCGCCCTTCGGGGTGTACCTGTACACCGAGGGCTTCTACCGCCGCGCCCGGGCAGCCCTGAAGGAGGGCGGGCTCCTGTGCCAGTGGGTGCCGCCCCACGCCCTGGAGCCGGCGACCTTCGAGGCGGTGGTGGGGGCCTTCACCGAGGCCTTCCCCTGGTCGAGCGTGTGGGTCTTCGGGACCCAGGTGATCCTGCTCGGGGGAGAGCGTCCGCCGCAGCCCACGGCCGCGGCCTTCCCGGCGCCGGAGAGCGAGCTCGGTCGCGCCCTGGCGGTGCTCGGGCTCGAGAGCCTCTCGGGCGTGCTCGCGCGCTACGCCCTCGACGGCGAGGCCTGGCCGCAGCCGCCGCGGCCCCTGACCGACCTGGATCCCTGGGTCGTGTACCGACCCCGGCGGCGGGGCAGCGTGCTCCTGGCGGACCTGCCCTTGAACCTGGCGACCGTGCGCGCGCGCGGCGCTGAGCCTCCCCTGGAGTGGTCCGTGGGCCTCTCCGCCGAGGACGCGGAGCGGCGCCGGGCGGTGGCCCTCTTGCGCGAGGCGCGCGAGGTACGCGCCGCCGCCGACGCCCGCTCGCGCATCGGCCAGGAGGGAGCCGCCGAGGGCGGCTGGCTGGATGGACCCGGCGCGGCGCGCCTGCAGGAGACCATCGACAGGCGCTGCTCGGGGCGCGAGCTGGGCGTGCTCCTGGCCGAGGCCGCCGAGCTCGCCCCCGGCGAGGCCGGGCTCCTGCGCTACGAGGCAAGGTTGGAGTTCGAGGACGGCCTGCGCGAGGGCCTGGCGACCTTGCTCGGTGACCGCAGCGAGGCGGCCGCCGGGCAGGCGGCCACGGCGCTCATGCGCGCGGTCGCCCTGCGCCCCGAGCGGGCCGATGCGCGGGCCTACCTGGCCGTGGCCCTCGAGCGCCTCGGCAGTGATCGTGCCGAGCAGGAGCGGCGCCGGGCACGGGAGCTCTGCCCGCGCCTGGGGGAGACCCGCGTCGGCGTCTGGCTCGAACGCCTGGGCGCCGCCCCCTGAGGCGCGGAGAGCAGATCGTCGGGCCGGGCGCTCAGGCCCAGTCGCGGAGCCGCGCCTCGATGCAGCTCGCGATCTGATCGGCACAGGCGCGGTAGATGCTCGCGTCGCCTCCGATGGGGTCCGCGATGTCGCGTCCTTCCGGGTCCAGCAGCTCCAGGTGCTCGGCCTTCCCCGGCGGTAGGCTCTGGCGCAGCGCTGCCTGGTGGGAGCCGGTCAGGCAGTAGACCGCGTCGAGGGGCGCCACCAGCTCCGGTGTGGCCGTCCGCGAGGCGTGCTCGGAGATGTCGATCCCACGCCCCTTCAGGGTCGCGATGGCGTGCTCCGCCGCCGGGGCGCCGGCGGGGGCGTGGACGCCGGCGGAGAGGATCTCGAAGCCGAAGTCGGAGAGGGACTCGGGGGAGCATGCGAGGCGGGCGGCGATGGCGGCGCGGGCCAGGCCCTCGGCCATCGGGCTGCGGCAGGTGTTCCCCGTGCAGACGAAGACCAGGCGCAGGCCCGCGGTGCGGCGCAGGGCGGGCAGGTCGTGTAGGCCCTCCCGCAGGAGCTCGAAGCGTCCCTGGCCGATGCGCAGGATCGAGGAGGCCTCGCGCAGCTCGGTCGAGCCCCCGTCGAGCAAGAGGTCGCCGTCCGCGAAGGGCAGGGGCTCCACCTGGGCGAAGTCCACGGCCGCCGCCTCCCCGTGGGGGTTGGCGCTGGTCATCACCAGGGGAAAGGGCGCGGCCTCGCACAGGGCGGCCGCCGCCGGGGCCGCGGTGCAGCGCACCCCGGTCCAGCCCTCCCGGGCGCAGAGCTCGAGGCCCGCGGGGACACCCGGCAGGACCAGGGTCAGGGGCCCGGGCCAGTAGCGCTCCGCCAGGCGGTGCACGCAGGCGGACAGGTCGGGGAAGGTCTCGAGGGCCGCGGCGCTGGCCACGTGCCAGGTCCAGGCCATCTCCCCGGGGCGGCCCTTGATCCTGGCCAGGCGCTCGAGGGCCTCGGCCCGGTCGGCCCTGGCGGTGATGCCGTAGACCGTCTCCGTCGGCAGGGCCACGAGGTCCCCGCGCTCGAGCACCGCCACCGCCTGCGCCAGCCACGCGGCGGCGCGGGAATCCTGTCCGGTGTCGATCTGGAGTCTCGAGGGCGCCATGAGCTGCGGTGGGCGGGGAGGTTAGCCTATTCCGCCCGCGGGTGGCCATGTCGACGGAGGGAGCACCGTCGTGCATGGACGGAGCCGTGGAGACGCGAGAGGCCTCGGGCGGCGCCGATGAGCTCTCCTCCGCCAGGCACGGGGGGGCGTTCTCCAGGGGCCCCGCAGACGTTCGGAGAGGCGGATGCCGAGTTCTTGGCATCGCCGGTCACCTCGAGGTGGGATCGCGACCTTGGGGGTAGAGCCGCGGCGTCGCCGCGGCCAGCCCACGCGCAACCCCCGGCCCACGCTCCTGATCTCATCATGCAAGACCGCTCCACCCTCATCGCCGGGGCCACCGCTCTCTCCCTGACCACGCTCGCAGCCATCGGATCGGGCCAGCTCACCGGTAACGGAACCGGCTCCGGGACATTCAGCTATCCGGCTCCTACGGATCAGAACCCCATGGAGTTCCAGATGGTCCTGGCAGGCGGCCTGGAGGTCGAGACCGAGGGGTCGGTGTTCGACGCCACCTGCAATCCTGATTCGGACGACCACCCTCTCGAATTCAAGGTCCGCACCCTCTCCGGTAAGGGCGGCAAGCTGGGGCTGCCGACGAAGGAGCTCGACGCCTACACCGGGTGTTTCGGCGGCTTGAACACGGCCGAGGCCCAGGCCGGGGGCACGCACGCCCTGAAGGTCATGGCCACGAACGACATGATCAGCTTCGAGTCTCACCTGAACGGCACGCTCATGACGGAGGCCACCGACTCGGGGCCGCTCTGCGATCCCTGCGGGCCCGATCTGTTCACGAGTAGCGCTGGCGGGGCCGTCGGGAACATGGGCCAGCAGAGCCTGGCCCTCGTGCCCTTCCACCTGGCGAACCCCGAGACCCTGAAGGCCGTCATCGACGTGTACGAGCTCGTCGAGCCTCTCCCCCTCGAGTCCGTCTTCGAGATCGAGGTGAGGATCCTCGGCGAGGGCGGCAATGGCGTCGAGGAATTCGGAAGAGCGAAGGTCCAAATCGTCAACGGAGTGGGAGAGCCAACCGACGACTTCACCCGGCAGTTCCCTTCGGGGGAGTACATCATGAGCATCACCAGCCGCTTTCGGTACGAGGGGGACGTGAGCGCCAGCTGCTGTGACCTGGAGCAGACCATTGACGCGACCATCGAGACCATCGCGCGGGTGGAGCTCATCGCCACGCACTAGCCCGGCCTATTCATGAGGCTTTGAC
>CAZQAT010000047.1:0-32377 GCA_964591315.1 uncultured Planctomycetaceae bacterium | reverse complement strand
GGAACGCAGTTGGGTCCCAATGCGTCAAAGCCTCATGAATAGGCCGGGCTAGACCGCGTTGCAGGCACGTGCGGGCGTCTCCGCAGGGCTCCGACGGATCCTGTAGGCGGATGCGGAGCGGTCCCGGCGCCCTTCGGTCACTGGGCCGAGCAGGTCTTGAGCCAGAGCCTCCGGCTGTGGGCCTCAGCCACGCCATGCCGGCTGCCGGTGGCCTCACTCGCCCCGCGCCGCGTCCTGGTGCCAGGCAGCGCGCCTCTTGGACCAGAGGGAGGGGGGGTCGACGGCCAATGTGGCCAGAGTATGCGTCGAGGCCCTGACTCTTCAGCGGCTGTCGCGACATTCCATCGCGTGCTCAGGCTGCCGGGCGCTGGCGTCCAGGCTCTGTACTGACGGAGAGCAGGTCCGGCCCTTCGACTACGGCGGTGACCACCGTGATCCAGTCCCCAGCCAGTCGTCCGCGATCGAATCGACTCGCCGCGCGAAGCGCCGAGGCTCCGGCCTCCGCGGCCCGTACGGGGTCCTCGGCGTAGGAGCGCACGGCCGCTCGGAGAGCCGCCGGGTCCTCCGCCGGTACCCAAGCTCCGCAGCCGGTCTCGCGCAGGATCTCGGCCGCCTCGCCGTCTGGACCGGCGAGCAGGATCGGCTTGCCCATGCCCATGGCCTCGAAGATCTTCGAGGGGATCACCGTCTCGAAGACCGGGTCGTCCTTCAGGTGCACCAGCACCAGGTCGCACAGGGCCCACAGCTCGGGCATGCGCTCCTTGGGCTGGGGGTCGTGGAAGGACACGTTCTCCAGGCCCCGTTCGGCGGCGGCGGCGACGAGGGCCGGCTTGGCGGCGCCGTCGCCGATGAAGAGGAAGTGCGCCTCGGGCACGTCATCGAGCCCCTCGGCCGCGTCGAGCACGTTGTGGAGTGCGTGGGCCATGCCGTGGGTGCCCAGGTAGCCCACCACGAGTTTGTCCTCGACGCCGAACTCCCGTGCCACGGCAGGGTCGCGCTCGCGGGGCTCGTAGCGCTCCAGATCGACGCCGTTGGTGACCACGTGGATCTTCCTCGGGTCGATACCGCGGGCCTCGAGGTCGCGCCGGAAGGAGCAGGTGACCGTGACGATGGCTGCCGCCCGCCGGTAGAGGAAGAGCTCGAGCTTCTCGAGCCACCCCAGGAGCCGGCTGTCCCGCATCGCACCCACGGCCGCGATCGAGGCGGGCCACAGGTCCCGCAGCTCGAACACGAAGGGCTTGCGGCGCACCGCCGCCAGCAGCCAGCCGCCCACGGCGCAGAAGAACTGGGGCGAGGTGGCCACGACCACGTCGGGCCGTCGCGGCAGGAGGCCGCCGAGAAAACCCATCACCATGAAGGACAGGTAGTCCAGGGTGCGCAGCAGGAAGCCGGAGTTGGCCGTGATGAAGGTCTTCACCCGCAGGACCTCGATGCCCTCGATCGTCTCCCGCTGCAGCCAGCGGTTCCTGTAGCCCGCGTGCACCTTGCCCTGGGGGAAGTTCGGCGCGCAGGTCACGACCGTCACCCGGTGTCCGTCCCGCACCCAGCGGCGGGCGTGCTCGAAGAGCCGGGTGGCGGGGGCGTTGGTCTCGGGCGGGAAGTTGTCGGACAGGAAGAGGATGTGCATGGCTACCAGCGCAGCGTGGTTCGCAGCTCGGAGCGCACCATGGGTACGCGTAGATGCAGGTTGGGGAGGCTCTGGCCAAAGCGCGGGTGCCAGGTGCCCTCGACGAGCTGCGGGGCGCCTCCGTCGAAAGCGTAGGTCAGGGTGCGGCCGTCGGGCAGGGCCAGGACGCCCTCCTCGGACGGGGTCAGGCTCGGGTGCAGGTGCAGGAAGCTCTCCGCCCGTTCGAAGCGACCGTCGACCCGGTCCTTGATCGCGAGCCGTTGCTCACCGAAGACCCACTCCCGGGAGTGGTAGACCCGGCCGGGCAGGCGCATGAATCCGTCGTGGCCGCAGCGCACCCGCAGCTGGCCGTCGACCTCGTCCACGACGAGGCCGTGGGTGCTCGCGCGGCGTGCGACCCGGAAGCTGGACCAGACCTCGGAGGAGTCCGCCCCGTCCACCATCACCGTGTTGTGGGCGGCGGTGGAACGCTGGCGCAGGCGCTCCTCGCCGGCCTCGTACAGGGATGTGCCGCTGTCCACCAGGGCTCGCTCGCCGTAGAGGGAGAGCTCGAAGCTGAGGGTGTCCGCGTGGGCGTGGCCGGGCAGGTAGCTCGGACCGATCTCGCCCACGTCGAGGATCGCGCAGGCGCTCTCGGAGTCGTAGCGCAAGAAGCCACTGGTGTGCAGCTGGTGGATTCCCTTGCTCGGCAAGGAGATGGGGCCGAGCTCCAGGCGTCGAGCGTAGGCGTGCAGCTCCTCGGGGGACGGGGCCACTCCGATGGCGCAGTCGTTGAAGAGCGCGAGCTGCCCGTCGGGGTGGGTCATCAGCACCAGCCACTGGCGCGCGGCCTTCGCGGCGGCCTTCCAGTCGTCGATGCGGCCTGGCTCGATGAGGCCCGGATAGGTGCGCGCCAGGTTGAAGAGGTCGAGCAGGTCCTCGAGGAAGAGACTGTGGTACATCGGGCTACGCTCGAACTGCCCACCGTCCGGCAGCATCTGCTCCGCCAGCTCCCGATGCAGGAGTGCGAGTCCCTTGGCCCGCCAGCGATCCGCTTCGGGGCCCTCGAAGAAGCAGCCCGCGAGGACCAGGGCCTTGGCGTTCGCGAACAGGTGGTTGCCGAGCAGGTGGTGCTCCAGATTGGCCCGTAGGAAGCGCACCTGCACAGCCAGGGAGTGGCGCACGCGCACGCTCAGAGGGTGTCCGGCCAGGGACCACTTGATCCAGTTCACGATGCGCAGGCTCAAGGGGTAGGGCTCCCAGCCGTTGCCCGTGCCCGGCGGGTTCTCCTCGATCCAGCGCTCGAGGCCCTCGTTGTGCCAGGTCTCCCGCAGGTGGCCGTCGGTGGCGAGCAGATCCTCGAAGTAGTGCAGGTTGTAGAGCCAGAGCTTGCTGGCGTCCGTCGCGTTCCAGTCCGCGCTCGTGAGGATCTCGCGCTCCAGGTTCAAGAAGCGGCGACGGGTAGGGGAGAGCCAGCTTGCCTCGCGCTTGGCCGGTGCGGTCCAGTGGCCCCTGGCTCGCAGCTGCGGCGCCGGCGAGGTGTCGGGACTCACACGCCGCACCTTGCGCCACACCCGCCCCAGCACCTGGCTCGGCCGCAGGCTGCGCAGGGTGTGGAAGTAGAGGCGGGCCTCGTCGGAGTTCATGGCTCGTTCAGGCGCTGTGCTTGGCGCCGTCGCTGCGGAGGTGTTCGAGGATCTCGGCCTCGCTCCAGGACAGGAGGCGGTCATGGGCCCCGGCCAGGGCCTGGCCGCTGCCGAGCACGCGACCGCCGCTCGCGCGGCCGGAGGGCAGGACCAGCGTCGGCCACTGGAACAGGGAGTGGTCCCGGGCGAAGGGGGGCTGGTCCCGCTCGAGCCAGGCCACTGGGCTCCAGTCCGTGCCGTTCTCGGAGGCGAACAGGGCCGGACTCTGGGCGGCGTTGACCGGGCTCCTCTCGACGGCAGTCGAGACCAACCACAGCTTCTCGGTGCGGGTCCCGTGGAAGGCACTCCCGGGGAGGGGCGCGAGGCGTTCGATGGCGCCGGTCTGCGGATCCAGGTGCTGGATGTAGTTGAGCTCCCGTGGCGAGTCCATGGGCACCACCAGCCCCCAGCTCTCGGCGAACAGGGTCACGGCGCGCACGCTCTGGAGGCCCTGCCAGACGGGCTCGAGGGTCGAGAACTCGTCGTCCGTCCACCAGAGTCCAGACTCCTGGTCCTCGTCGCCGGTCAGCACCCACATCCCGCCCCGGTGCGGGTCGTGGTGGATGCCGTGCACGTGGCGCACGTTGCCGGCGAGGAAGCCGCCGACCACGTCGAAGCTGCGCCCATCTTCGGAGCCGTAGATGAGCACCTCCTCACGGCGGGGATTCGAGAAGTACTCACCGAAGTAGACGTGACCGTTGGGCAGGCAACACAGGTTGAGGGGACGGCTGCCGCGCTGGACCTCGTGCACGACTTCGAAGCGGGTGGAGTCTGGCTCCTTGCGCAGAACCGCCCCACGCACGACGGCCAGTAGGGCGCCGTCCGGGAGGGGGACCAGACCGTGAAAGCCGGAGCGCAGTACCCGGGCGCAGAGCTCGATCGAGGCCAGCTGCCGGGCCAGGAGTCCGCCGGGCGCTCGCCCGAGGACCTCGAATCGCCGACCACCGTCCTGGGACAGGAGCAGCTCGAGGCCACGGCTGGCGTAGACGGTCTCGCCGTCCACGTGCAGGACGCGCGCCTTGGGCCCCAGCTCGGGCCGCAGGCCGCCGGGCAGGTGCTCGAAGCTCGCGGGGCTGCTCATCGGACGCCCCCCCGGGCGACCTTGCGCTCGTAGGCCCAACCCATGGCCGCCGCCAGGACCTCCGCCAGGGTGCCGAGGCCGACGGAGTCCCTGGTCGAGCGCTCGTAGCCGAACTCCTCGAAGGTCTCCATGCAGGCCGCCTCGGTGTAGGCCACCTGGCGCTCGCTCAGGCCCTCGCGCCACTTGCCGCTGTTGTTCCCGAGCAGGGGGCCGAAGGTCTCGCGCTTCCAGGACAGCTCGCGTTCGTCCACCAGCTCCCGGGCCGAGTCTCCGAAGTTCAGCATGGCCGGGGTCCAGAAGAGGTCCGCGTGCTCGCAGATCCGTCGCAGCTGGGCCTCGGGCTCGGTGATCAGGTCCTCGTAGCGCAGCTCCATGTAGGCCTCACCGAAGAGCTGCGCCCCCAGGCGACGCCCGCGCTGCATCTGCTCGCGGTAGATGAGGGGGTGCACCCACCAGGGCCGGTGGGCGGACCAGGCGGCCTTCGTGCGCGAGAGCAGCACGTCCCGCGGGTCGCGCACCACGTGGATCACTCGCGCCCCGGGGAAGTAGCCGTGCAGGGCGGGCAGGGAGTCGATGTTCTTGGGGTCCTTGTCGCCGACCCGCGGCTTGCCCCGCGCGAGGGCGCAGCGTTCGAGCAGGGCTCGGAAGGCACCCGCCGGCCCGGCGGCGCAGCGGGGGTCCGTGAAGAGCTCGTCAGCATCCACGCCGGCCCGGGCGAAGTCCTCGTCCTCGCGCAGGCTCTCGAGCAGACGCGCGCGGTCGGCCTCGGTCCAGAAGGCACCGGGGCGGTGGGGCGCCACGTAGCGCCGGAAGAAGTGGGTCTCGGGCGGGAAGCCGAGCTCGGGGTGGGCGTTGAGCATGCTCTGCAAGAGGCTCGTGCCCGAGCGGCCGACTCCAACGATCACGACGGGGCGCTCGAGGTCGACCTCGAACACGCGACGGGGGACTGCGCTCATGCGGCACGCTCCTCTCCCGTGGGAGTCGGAGCAGCGGCACGGGCGGCTGCGACCTCGGGCAACTCTCCCTCGAGGACGTCCTCGACGTACAGCAGGTACCAGAGCATGAAATTCGTCAGGTTGAAGTAGAGGCGATCGCCGCTGGCCGACAGCAGGCGTCCGAGGGCGGCGGGCTCGAAGAGCTCCGTGCGCCGCGCGAAGCGGTCCAGAGCGGGTAGGTAGCGCTGGCCGAGGTGCCCGTGCTTCCACTCCTTGACGGGCGCCTGGAAGCCGCGCTTGGTGCGGTAGACGAAGTCCGGGGGCAGCTCGCGGGCAGCCACGGCCTTGAACAGCTCCTTGGGTTCGGAGCCGCTCCCCGTCCGCCACTCGGGCGGCAGGCCGAGCACGTGCTCGATCACCCGGTGGTCGAGGAAGGGCACACGCCCCTCGATCGAGGCGGCCATGCCCATCTTGTCGACCCGCGGCAGCATCAGCTGCGGCAGGCGGAAGCGCAGGTCCACGTAGCTCATCCAGGCGGTCACGTCGTCGGCGTCGCCGTGCCGCAGGAAGTCCTCGCGCAGGGGGGCGATCACCGCCTCGTAGCTGTCCGCGCCGCCGCCGGTCATGGCGGGGCCGAGGAGGCGCGCCTTGGCGCGTTCGCCGAAGTCCGTGGAGCCGCCCCAGAACAGGGGCGTGCCCGCCGCGGCGCGACGCAGGATCTCCGCGTGGGGCGAGAGCCAGCCGAGCGCGGCGCTCCCGATGCGGTCCGCCAGCTTGCGCAGGGGGCGACCGGGGAGGTCGGGCAGGCGCCGGTTCCAGCGCTCCGCGTCCCGTAGCCTCAGCCAGCTGTCGTAGCCGATGAAGAGCTCGTCCGAGCCCTCGCCCGTCAGCACCACCGGCACCTCGGCGGCTCGCGCCGCCCGCGACAGGGACCAGACCGAGGTGCAGACCGGCGCGGCGATGGGCTCGTCCTGGTGCCAGGCCACCTCGGCCTGAGCCCGGGCGTAGTCCTCCTGGGAGAGGGGCACCTCGGTGTGGACCGCGCCCGCCTCGCGGGCCAGCCGGGCGGCGTCCTCGCCCTCGTCGTAGCGATCGTGGCCGGGGTAGCGCACCGTGAAGGTCGCGAGTCCCTCCCGGCGCCGGGCCATCAGGCGCAGCAGGTAGGCGGAGTCGACACCTCCCGACAAGAACAGACCGACGGGCACGTCGGAGACGAGCCTGTGGTCCATCGATCGTTCGAGGAGCTCGGAGAGACGATTCCGAGCCTCCTCGACCGTGCCGGGAGGTGCCTCCACCTTTTCGAGGGGATCCCACCAACGCAGCCGGCGGGTCCGTGCGGTGTCCAGGTCGAACTCGAGGCGCTCGCCCGCGCCGAGACACTCGACGCCGGCGAAGAGCGTGCGGGGAGCCGCCACGGCCCGGAAGCCTAGGTAGTGGCGGAAGGACTCCTGGTCGAGCCGCGCCTCGAGGCGCGGGTGGGCGAAGAGGGCCTTGCTCTCGGAGGCGAACAGCAGGTCGCGGCCGAGCCGTGCGAGGTAGAGGGGCTTGATCCCCACCCGATCGCGCACGAGGTGCACGAGACCAGCGGCCTCGTCGTGGAGCGCGAAGGCGAACATACCCACCAGCCGCTCGAGCAGGGGCTCCAGGCCCCAGTGCAGGTAGCCCCGCAGCAGGACCTCCGTGTCCGAGTGGTCCGTGGCGAAGGCGACCCCCGCCTGCTCGAGCTCGGTCCGCAGCTCGGCGTGGTTGTAGATCTCGCCGTTGAAGACGATCGCCGCGCGCCCGGGCTCGCGCATGGGCTGGGCGGCGGCCTCGGAGAGGTCGATGATCGAGAGCCGGCGGTGGCCCAGGCCCACACGGCGCCCGCGGTCGACCCAGGCGCCCGCGCCGTCCGGTCCGCGGTGGGCCTGGCGCTCGCGCATGGCGATCAGGAGCGCCTCGTCGACGCGGCCGTCCGGGGACAGCCAGCCGTTGATGCCGCACATCAGGCCGCCTCCTCGTGGATCCAGTCACGGGCCGGAGCCACGACGTTGCCGCTCGTCGCGAGCTCCTCGAACCAGGACTCGAGGCGCTCCAGCCAGAGGTCGGAGCGGAACAGCTCGCCCCGGCGCAGGGCGCCCTCCCGCAGGCGTTGGAAGAGGGCGTCGTCCTCGCACACACGCTGCATGGCCGACGCCAGGGAGTGCACGTCCCGGGGCTCGATCAGGAGCCCCTGCTCGCCGTGCCCGATGACCTCGGGCAGGGCGCGCCAGCGGGTGCAGATGACCGGTAGGCCGGCCTGCAGGGCCTCGATCAGGATCCCGGGCATGCCCTCGCCCGCGTGGTAGCTCGGGAACAGCAGCACGTCGTGGTCGGCGAGCACGCCGGGCACCAGCTCCGGCTCGATGGGGCCGCCGTAGACGACCTGCTGCGAGCCTTCGAGGCTGGCGGGGTCGAAGCCAGGCATGGCAGGCCCGTGGATCGTCAGGCTGGCCTCCGGCGGTAGCTGGCGCGCCGCCAGGGCCGCCTCCCGGGCGCCCTTCTCGGGCCGCAGCTGGCCGACGAAGAGGAAGCGCCGGGCGCTCTTCGGCCTGTGCTTCCCCGCGGGGCGGTGGTCGCGGCTGGTCGGCAGCCAGCCGACCCGGGCGCGGAAGCTGAAGCGGCTGCAGAGGGCGCGGGTCTGCAGGAGCAGCAGGTCCGCACCGTACAGGCTCGCCTGCGCCAGACGCCGCAGGGGCGCCGGCGCCCGCTCGAGGAAGGTGTCGAGGTCCCCGCCGAAGACGCGCACGACCAGCCGCGCGCCCCACACTCCACAGGCGGCGCGTACCAGGCCGGTCGAGAGCAGGGCTCCGCCGGAGGAGGTGTTGAACATCACCACCTGCGGTCGGCGGTGGGGGGAGAGCAGCCGGAGCAGCAGGGAGGCCAGGCCCAGGGCGTCGTCGAGCCTGCGCCGCAGGGGCCCCCGGCCGCGGCGCACGCGGGTCGTGTCGTGCACCTCCACGTCCACGCGGCCCCGGGAGCGTAGGCCCTCGACCAGCCCGGCGAAGGAGACCTTCGTCCCGCCGATCACGTCCCCCTCGTTCGGCAGGGGTCCGACCAGGAGTACGCGGGGCCGTGCGCTCATGCGGCCACCTCGAAGCGCTTCATCCACAGGCCCACCTGGGTCAGGAGCCAGACGCGCGCCGACGCGCTCTGCTTGCTGATCCGCGCTCCCTGGCGGTGGGCCCGGCGTCCCTCCTCGAGGGTGCTCCTCAGGCTCGCGGGCTCGAAGAGCGCGGCGGCCGGCCCGCCGCTCTCGAAGAGGGACTCGAAGAGCTGCCAGAACTCGTCGTTGAACCACTCGTGTAGGGGCAGCCCGAAGCCCTGCTTGGGGTGGGAGTAGACCGCCTCGGGCAAGAGGTCGCGCCCTGCTTCGCGCAGGAGGAACTTGCCCTCGCGTCCGCGGATCTTGAGGTCCAGGGGGCAGCGCAGGGCGAAGTCCACCACGCGTCGGTCGAGCAGGGGCACGCGCACCTCGAGGCTGGCGGCCATGCTCATGCGGTCGACCTTGGTCAGGATCGCGGAGGTCATGTAGGTGCGCGCCAGCACCGCCATGACGAAGTCCTCGGGCTCCAGCCCCTCGAACTCCGCGGCGTCGCCGAAGTAGGAGCTGCGCAGGGAGGAGCCCCGGCGTTCGGCGAGCAGCCCGCGCGCCTCCTCGGGGCTCCAGAGGCTGAGGGTGCGTCGCACCTGCTCCAGGGGGTCGCAGAAGGTCAGCTCGAGGCCCTTGCGCGCGCGCCGCGTGGGCGTGGCCACCGCGCTCGGCGTCATTGGCGCAACCCCCGCGAGCACGGCGCTGCCCAGGCGGCGCACCACGGCCGGCGTGCGCTCGGCAACGCGTCGTACCCGCGCGGCCCAGTGGATGTGGTCGTACCCGCCGAAGAGCTCGTCGCCCCCGTCGCCGGACAGAACCACCTTGACGCGCTCCCGCGCGAAGCGCGAGACGAGCAGGGTCGGGATGCAGGAGAGGTCCCCCAGGGGTTGGCCGACGTGGTCGACCACCGTCTCGAGGATCGTCGGGTCGAAGCCGGCGTCGTCGACGCGCAGCTCGTGGTGCACGGTGCCGATGTGCTGCGCCACCTGGCGGGCGAGGGCGCTCTCGTCGAACTCGGGCGTGCTGAAGCCCACGTTGAAGCTGTGGAGGGGCCCGTCCACCTGCCGCGCGGCCAGGGCCGCCACGGTGGAGGAGTCGATGCCGCCGGAGAGGAAGACGCCCACGGGCACGTCGGCCACGAGCTGGGAGCGGACGGACTCCTCGAGCAGGCTGCGCAGCTCCTCCCGGGCCGCGCCCTCGCCGAGGGCCTCCGGGGCGACCTCGTAGTCCCAGTAGCGCCGCACCTCGACCCGGCCTTCGCGCCAGTGGAGGAGGTGACCCGGCGGGAGCTGGTGCACACCCTCGAACAGGGTCCAGGGGTCCGACAGGCAGCGGTCCACCAGGAGCATCTCGAGCGACGCCGGATCCAGGCGCCGCGGTACGTCCGGGTGGGCGACCAGGCTGCCGAGCTCCGAGGAGAACACGAGCCGGCCGTCGCCGCCGAGCCAGTAGTAGAGGGGCTTGATGCCGACCGGGTCGCGGACCAGGGTCAGGCTCCGCGCGTCGCGGTCCCAGACCGCGAAGCCGAACATGCCGTTCAGGTCGTCGAGGCAGGCCTCTCCGCGGTCGTCCCAGGCCTCCAGCAGGACCTCGGTGTCCGAGCTCGTGCGGAAGCGCCGGCCCTCGCGGGTCAGGGCGTCGCGCAGGCGGTCGTGGTCGTAGAGCTCTCCGTTGTAGACCAGGGTCAGGCGCTCGCCGGCGGAGTGCATGGGCTGGTGGCCGCCCTCGAGGTCCACGATCGAGAGCCGTCGCATGCCGAGGCAGGCGGGGCCCTGCAGCGCCACGCCGCCGTCGTCGGGGCCCCGGTGGGTGAGGGCTCCGTTCATGGCCTCGACCAGGCGCGGGTCCGCCTCACCGCCGTTGAGGACGTAGCCGTTGATTCCACACATGCTCAGGGGGCCTCCGTCTGCACGCGCCGCGGCGCGAGGGGCTGCACGGAGCGGCGCGGTCCTTCGCGCTCCCGGCGGGGCAGCAGGAACACCCGCCACAGGACCTCCGCCGCCAGGGCCAGGCCGACGGCGGGGAGGAAGACGCTGACCGCCTGCTTGAAGGTGGCCTGCAGCTGACTGCGGTGGAAGATCAGCACCAGGAAGCCCATGTAGGGCAGCACTCGAGCAGTCCAGCCGTGGGGGATCCGCAGGGAGCGGCCCTGGCAGATCACCGCGAACAGGCCCAGGGCGATGCCGGCCAGGAGCGGGCCGACGATGTTCCCGAAGTTCAACCAGGCCTCGCCCACGAAGCTGAAGGCTGAGCCGCCGCCCCGGTCGGCCATGCTGGGGTAGTACTCGCGCACGAAGCCCTGGGCCAGGGTCTCGGGACGGTCGGGCCAGAGAGCGAGGGGCACGAAGGCCAGGACTGCGTCCACGTAGCTCGAGCCCCACAGGGCGCCCGGCTCCTCGAACTGCGCCACCTCCGCCATGGTCAGGTAGGGGTGGGAGAACTCCGAGCCGCCCACCACGCCGCCGAGCAGCACGTCCGTATCGGAGCGGCTCGCAAGCTCCACCGCGGAGCCGAGATCGCCGGTGGAGTTCCAGGAGCTGCGCAGGATCGCGAAGCCCTCCATGGTCAGGAGCCCCAGGAGCATCAGGGCCACGAGGCGCAGCCGGACGTCTTGGACCCGGAAGCGTCGATCCCGACAGTAGACGGCCACGTAGCCGAGCGCGATCGCCACGGCGTAGGTGCGCACGGCGATGAAGAACAGGGCCCAGACCACGATACCGGCGGCGACCGCACGGAAGACCCAGCGCGTGAGCTTGCCGACCTGGCCGGCCTCTGCCCAGAGACAGGCGAGGATCATCACGTTGAGGCCGATCAGCAGGGCCCCCATGCCCTCCGAGGCGAGGTACTTCTCGGCGAAGTCGTGGGTGGACATCAGGGTCGACAGGCCGACCCGACGGATGTACTCGAGGTAGAGTCCGGCACCGAACACGAGGCAGCCCCAGCTCACGAAGGCGTCTCGGAAGCGGACCCGTCGGGCGGCGGTGGGGGGGACGTCCGGGGTCCGGAGAGAGCGGGGCCAGAGGAGGCCGAGGGCCACGATGGCGAAGACCAGCCCGGCTGTGAAGGCGACGTAGTTCTGGAGGCTCGTCAGGTGCGCCTCCTCCGACAGGTCCTTCAGGTTCCGCCAGGAGCGAGGCTCGATGAAGAGCGTCGCGAAGGGGTAGAAGGAGGCCACCAGGATCGTCGTCCCCACCGCCAGGGCGGGCAAGGAGAGAGGGCTCTGACGTCGCAGGACGTAGAGGCCCAGGAGTCCGAGCAGGACCTCGAGCAGCAGCAGGGTCAGCGTGTCCATCAGCCCACAACCTCCGGGCCGAAGGCGTGGTAGAGACCCAGGGCGACCAGGCCGGCCGTCAGCGTGCACAGGGCGACGATCCGCGGAGTGCCGAGGACCTCACGCGGCAGCCTTCGGACCTCGCTGATCACCAACAGGGCATCCGCCGAGCGCGCGCTCAGGAAGGCGATGGCCGCGCCCAACATGTGGTAGCGCGGGATCAGGACCAGGCCGACCGCGACCATCACGAGTGCGGCCAGGGCGTAGGCCCGCCGCTGGGTACGGTAGTCGCCGCAGGCCCTCTGCCACGGGGTGATCAGGTGGCCGAACAGCCCCAGGAAGACCCCGACCAAGAGCAGGGGGTAGACGGGGCGCGCCTGGGTCATGTCAGTCCCGAACAAGATGCGCAGGACGTCAGCGCTGAAGACGATCAGCGCCCCGAGGAAGAGGAAGTAGCCCAGGACGATCCAGGAGGCCCGCTGGACGAAGATCCGCGCGGCCTCGAGGTGCCCGCGCTCGGTGAAGAGTCGAGACAGGGCCGGGAACAGGACCGTGCCCAGAGCTGTGCTGAGGATGTGGACCTTGAGGGCCAGGTCGTACTGAGCGCTGTAGCGACCGAAGACCTCTTCGTCGCAGCTGGCGTGGAGCAGCAGCCGGTCGACGGATGTGACGACACCGACGGCGAGCGACAGGCCGAGGATGTCGAGGGCCTGCCGGCCGTGTGTCCGGAGCACCGCGGCATCGGGCAGCCAGCGCCGCGGAGCGAGGCGGGTGCCGGCCCGCTTGCGGACCAGGAGGAAGATGAGGAGGTTGGCGCCGACGAAGGGCCAGATGAGAGCGGCAGGACTCGGGATTGAGAGGCTGAGGACCGTCGCCGTGAGGAAGGCCGCCACCCAGACCAGGTTCCTGATGGAAGCGGCGGTACCCACCTGGCCTCGGGCGCAGAGCTCGGCGTAGGGCTCGGAGGTCGCGACGAACAGCAGGATCCCCACGGCCAGGGCCAGGCCCATGGGGAGGCCCACGGTCAGAGTGCCGACCAGGAGGGCCAGGGGTGCGAGCAGCAACTGGCTCACGCGCACCAGGGAGGGCAGCTTCGAGCGATCACCGGCTTCGGCCCCGGCCGAGTACTCCCGCACCAGGATCGGCCTGGACAGGTCGAGGTTGGACAAGAGTCCCAGGGCCAGCAGGAAGAGGGACAGGTGGCCGTACCCGCTCGCTCCGAGGGAGCGGTAGAGCAGCGGCAGGCAGAGCAGCCCGGCCACGCTCGTCAGCGCATTCGTACTCAGGAGCTGGGCCAGGTTGCGCAGCATCCATCTCGTGCCCGTGGTGTTCGCGGACCGGAGCTGTTGTGCCTCTTCGGGGCGAGGGCCCCGCGTGGATCGAATGCTGGTAGAAGTCATGGCAGCCCAGTCGTCTCGCAGCAGCGGGCAGGGGCCTGCTGTGCCTGGGTTCCAGGTGCTGGATCGTCAGGCCGAGGCGCGGGCTTGAGGCACGGGGCCGTCCGTGGAGCGCTCGCGCCGCGCTGGGCCGAATCCGGGAATCCGCCGCGCTTTTCAGCCAGCCTGACGGAGGTCGGGCTGCAAGGGGCCCTCGCTCACGAGCTTGGTCTGGGTCGCGGCCAGCTCCTCCAGGCTCATGTCCGCAAAGCGTGGATCCTCGCCATGGTTGCGCCGGGCGTAGTCCAGGTTCTCGGGCTCGACCAGGAGGCTGACGACTCGCGTCTGCTTGAAGCAAGCCTCGAAGATCCGAGTGAAGGCCGGCGAGCGCAGGCGGCTCTGGTAGTTCAGGTAGCGGCTCGTCGCCAGTCTCCACTCGGCCTCGGACCACCGCAGGTACCCCAGCTGGGGGACCCGCGCGTCGGTGATCGCGTGGAAGTCCTTCGTGTCGATGATGTGGAAGGACTGACCGTCGTGGCGCAGGAAGCGCTGGGCCTCGCTGACCAGGGAGCGCAGGGGATCAGGGGCCACGCGCTGCAGGACCGAGTTGGAGTAGAAGAGATCGACGCTGTCGTCGGGGAGCTCCGGCCGGGAGGGCCCGCGCGTCACGCGCTGGGTGCACTTCAGGCTGCGGAGCTGCTCCTCGAGGGGGGCCGCGGCGTGTCGGGCGATGTCGTCGGCCCGAGCCCGGGCCCCTGTGAGGTCGACCCCCGGCCAGCGGGCTGCGATCGGCGCGAGCTCTGGTGCGAGCTTCATCACCGATCCGAGCAGCTCGGGGCGCAGCCAGCGCGTGGTGTCGAATGTCTCCACCTGCGTCGCCCCGGAGAGGGCGAACAGGACCAGGTCCGTTCCATGCCAACCGGTCCCTTGCTCGACGACGACTCGCGGAGGGCGGAGACCAGCCTCGATGAAGTCGGTGATCCGACTCTCGGCCTCCGAGAGCACGAAGGACGGCTCGGTCACGGCCGTCCAGTTGCCCCGCAGGTGCTTGAACATCTCCTGGAGCTTGTAAAGTCCAGGTGCGGTCCCGAGGACCTTCTGAAGGGCGAGCTTGAGGGCGTACTTGTATTGTCAGGGCATTGTCGATGGCCGAGAGAGTTCGGGTCCGCGCTTGTGGTTCTTCTCGGATCTCCAGCCCCGGTTCCCAAGCGCACCTCGCCCCGGGTCGACACACTTCCCGGCGCTGGTTCGTAGCTCTCTCTGGGGAAAGCAAGTCATTGCGGGTTAGAGGATCGAGGTCCTCAGTCGTCATGCTGCGACCCCCGAAGCGCCGATACCTGGATTGCCGAGCAGATCTGCTATCTCGAATGTGTCCGCACCCGCGCACCTTGAACTCCATCTCCTCCACACTCCCCGACGCCGCGCCGAGCGCTCTCCCTGTCGACTGGGATGCTCTACAACCTCGGGGCTGGTATGCCCGCAGAGGGCATCGCTGGTTGGACTGGTTGCTCCTGGTGTTGCTCCTGCCCCCGGCCGTGCCGTTGATGGTGCTGATTGCCGTCGGCAACACCCTGGCGTTCCGCGACCCACGGCGGGTGTTCTTCTCTCAACCCAGGGCGGGGTGGCGCGGCCAGCCCTTCACGATGCTGAAGTTCCGCACGATGGATGAGGCCCCCTGCGCCATGGGGTCCTGGTCGAACGGCATCGACCACCTGCGGGTGACGCGCTTCGGACGCTTCTTGCGCAACACTCACCTCGACGAGCTGCCCCAGCTGTTCAACATCCTCGCGGGGGACATGAGCTTCATCGGGCCGCGGCCGGAGATGATGGAGATCGAGCAGTGGGCCGGGGAGCACATCCCGGGCTTCAGCGAGCGCCTCGCGATCCGTCCCGGCGTCGCCGGCCTGGCCCAGGTCACCCAGGGATACACGGGCCAAGACCTGGAGGCCTACGCGGAGAAGCTCGAGATCAATCGCGCCTACATGCGCGACATGAGTCTGGCCCTGGACCTCTCCATCGTCCTGCGGACCATCGTCTGGATGGTCAGGGGCAAGGGGTGGTCCTGGAGTCGGGGTCGGGTCGCCCGCATGCCGGCCGACGAGACGGACCTGCGGCGCTCGAAGGCGGGCTAGAGAGACTCCGCTCGGAGCCAGCCCACGGGGTGGAGGAGCGGGGACTCCACGCCGCAGGGAGCTCGGCGGACAGCCTCCCTGGAGTCAGGTGCGGTCGTCCTGGGGCCGCACGTCCGCGAAGACGAAGCCGTCGCGCTCGGCGTACTGCTCGTTCGAGCAGGGCACCGGCAGCTCCACCTCGACCAGGGGTAGGCCCGCCGCCTGGGCCTGGGCCCGCAGGAGGGCGCCGCGCACCCCGTGCATGGCGACGCGGTCGTTCTCGCCGTTGAGGGTGGTCAGGAGGCCGATCACCTCCAGGCAGGGGTCCTGGCGCAGGACGTGGAGGGACCAGGCGCTGTCCTTGCCGCTCGACCAGGAGAGCCAGACGCGGCGGGCGCTCTTGGAGGCATCGTGGGACATGGCGCGGGGCTGGAGGGCTGCGAGTCTACGCCAGGGCGGGCTTCGGCTCGGAGGACGAGACCACCACCGACTCCGCCGGCGCCTTCCGCTTCGAGAACGTCACGCCGGGGGAGTGGGCCGCGAGCGCCGCGCCCTCCATGGCGGAGATGGGCGAGAGCATGCGCGGCCGGCGGGGCACCGGCGCCTTCACGGAGATCATGGGGCAGCTCGTCACGGAGACCGTCACGGTCGTCGACCGGCCCGGTGCCCACACGGTCAGCGTGACATCCGGACGCCTCGGCCTTGGAGAGGTTGCACCGGGGCACGGGCGCCGTCATCCGTCCGCCACGGTCGCGCGCTCGCCCTCGGGCAGGGGTCGGGGCTCAGGTGGCGGCCCCCAGGGCCCCCGAGCGCACCTCGTGGCGCTCCTTTCTGCGTCGCGGGGGCTCGGGGGTGAGCGCGGTCGCCGCGGCCGAGCGGCGCTGGACCAGGGCCACCAGCGAGTGCCCGAACGGCAGGTCCCAGCGCCGCGAGAGGGTGAGTTCCGCCCGGAACAGACGGTAGGCGAGCTCGTCGGCCACGGGCGGCAGGCGCCAGCTGAGGTTGGTGCGCTCCGGGCTCCGGGCCAGGCCCAGCCCGCGCGCGGCCCGGCAGGCGAGCAGCCAGAGGGCGATGGGGGGGAAGAGCGCCGCGTTCGCGTAGGTCAGGCGCAGGGTGTGCAGGCCGCTGTCCCGCAGGAGCCCCGCGAGCTGCCGCCGGCGGTAGCGGCGCACGTGCCCCGACACGACGTCGTTCTGGCTCCACAGGACGGGGTGGGCCGGGACGCTGATCAGGGCCAGGCCTCCGGGGCTCAGCACGCGCTCGACCTGGGCCAGGGCCTCGGCGTCGTCGTCGAGGTGCTCGAGCACGTCGAACATCGTCACGAGGTCGAAGCTGCCGTCGGCGTAGGGCAGGGCGGTCGCCTCGGCGCGGGCGCAGCGGGCGAAGCCGCGGCCCGCGCAGGCCGCGACGGCGCCGGGCTCGGGCTCCGCGGCGTGCAGGTCGTCGGCCAGGGCGTGCAGTGAGCCGAGGAAGCCGCCGGTCCCCGCGCCCACGTCCAGCGCGCGGCGGGGGCGCTCGGCACCCAGGGCCTCGCGCAGCAAGCCGAGGTAGACGTGCCGGCGGCCTCGGAACCACCAGTGGTCCTGCTCCAACCGGACGAGCTGCTCGTAGGCCGCGGGCTTCACCGGCGCGCCTCCGCGACCGCGATCATCTCGTCGCCGAAGTTGAGGTAGACGGACCAGTCGCCACCGAGCACGGGGCGCAGGAGGGCCGGCAGCCGCGGGTGCAGGCGCGCGCTGCGCTCCACGAGGAAGTCCCCCCGCACGTACTTGCCCGCCGCGCGTCGGCCGATGCGCACCAGGCGCAGGTCCGCGTGTTCCAGGGCCCGCTCGAGGGTGCGGGCATTGAAGTGCATCAGGTGCTCGCGGTGCTTGTAGTGCTGCCAGCGCCGGCCGAGCAGGCGCGCGAAGGCGGAGCGCACGTCCTGGGTCTCGATCACGATGCGGCCCCCGGGTCGCAGGAGCTCTCGCGCCCGGTCCAGCGCCGCCAGGGGCTCGGGCAGGTGCTCCAGAACGTCCCAGAAGGTGACCAGGTCGAAGCTCTGCGCCTCGAGCGGGTCCTCGCCGAGGGTGAAGGGCAGCACGCGCTCGCTCCCCAGGCGCCGGCGCGCCCGCTCGGCCATGGCAGGCGAGGGCTCGAGCCCCACCGCCTCCCAGCCGTCGACCAGGGCCACGTCGAGGAAGAAGCCCGCGGCGCAACCCACGTCGAGGACGCGGCCCGTGGAGGGCAAGAAGGGCTGCAGGGCCCGCCAGCGGCGGGCGAAGGTGCGGCGGTAGAGCTCGGCGTCCGCGCCGTAGTCCGCGTAGCCCTCCTCCCGCGGCCGCGGAGAGCGCCAGTAGTCCGGGCCGTAGACACGGTTCACCAGGTCGCCCGCCACCCGCGGGGTGACGTAGGTCAGCCCGCAGCTGGCGCAGTCCACGATCCCGAAGGGCTCCTCGCGGAAGCGCGGCTGCGCCTCCTCGCTCCCGCAGAGGCTGCAGGCGACCGGTACCAGCTCCGCCAGGTCGCTCATCCGAAGTACTCCACGGGCAGGGACCAGGTGGCGGCCGTGGTCGCGTCCACCTGCCGGGCGGCGTCGCGGCCCATGGCGATCGAGTGGTCCATGTTGTTGTAGCGGAAGAGCCCCTGGCGGCCCGTGCTGAGCAGGTTGTCGAGGCGGCGGGCTCCCTCCGTCAGCTGCCCGAGCTCCTCCCGGTAGCCGACGCGGTAGACCGGGTAGGCCCGCGGCAGGCGCGCGATGTCGAGGGGCCGCGCCTCGCCGGGCTCGAGCAGCCCACAGCGCACGAGGTCGGCCACGGCGACGCGGGCGGCCTCTTCGAGGGAGAGTCCCCAGGTGGCGTCCCCGGCGCGGCAGGTGATCTCGCAGCACAGGGCGGTGCGGTCCCCGGGGGAGGAGGTGTCGGAGAAGTTCTTGAACTCCGACACGCGGTGCACGCGCAGGTGCTTCTCCGGCAGGTAGATCCAGTGGTCGGGGGTCACGCTCGTTCGGTCCACCTCGAGGTAGACGAAGACGATGGCCACGTGCTCGAGGCGCTCGGCGGCGGCCCGCGCCGGCTGCTCGATGGCGGGCGACACGAGGGGCAGCAGGCGGTTGATGGGCGTCGTGTTGAGGACCCAGTCGGCCTCGAGCTCCTCGCGCACCCCGAGGAAGTCGAAGTGCACGCGCTCGATCCGCGTGTCCCGGCGCTCGAGTCCGCGCACGGTGCATCCGAGCTGGATGCGGCCGCCCGCCGCCCGGATCCGCTCGGCGAACTTGCGGGCGATCTGGCCGATGCCGCCGCGGCGGGGGTAGTGGAACTCGCTCACCAGGGAGCGCAGCTCGCCCCCCTTCGGCGGGCGCAGGGTCTTGAGCACCGTGTCCCACAGGTTCGCCTGGCTGATGCGTTGGGAGGCCCAGTCGGCGCTGATCTCCGTGCAGGGCATGCCCCAGGCCTTGGAGGTGTAGGCCTCGAAGAAGAGGTCGTAGAGGGTGCGCCCGAAGCGGTTCAGGACCCAGTCCTCGAAGTTCTCGTCCGGGAGCCGCCGAAAGAGGCTCCTCAGCCGCCGGTAGACGTAGTCCCGCGCGGCGCGCGTGAGCAAGCCCGGCCCGAGACCTGCGACCACGTCGCTCACCTCGAGGGGGTAGCGGAAGAAGCGCTCGCGCAGGTAGATGCGCGAGAGGCGCTCCCGGCGAACGAGCTCCCCGTCCATGACCTCGAACACGAGTCGCTGGATCTCCGGGTCGCGGGTGTGGAAGCGGTGGGGCCCCAGGTCCAGCCAGTGGGGCCCGCGCCGCCAGCTCGAGGCCATGCCGCCCACGTGGGGCTCGCGCTCCAGGACCGTGACGCGTGCCCCCGAGCGGACCAGCTCGTAGGCGGCCGAGAGACCGGCGAGCCCCGCACCGAGGACGACGACGTGCATGGGGAGAGGCTCGCAATGCGGGGGGGGCAAAGCAAGGCACAAGGGCGGGTGCGGGCCCGCCCCCCCTTCCGTGCAGGCTCCAGACCCCTGTCGCAGCCCGGCGGCGGGCTGGGCTCCGGGCCCTTGCCGGGGCGGTCGCCCCACCTCGGGCTCAGGCCTCGGGCTGCTCGACCCCGGCGGGGGCCGGATCGAGCCGCACCCGGAACAGGCAGCCGCCCCCGTCGCGGTCCAGGACCTCCACGTCTCCGCCGATCGACTGGGCCTGGATCTTGACCAGGTGCAAGCCGAGGCCGGTGCCCTTCGAGCGGCGGGTGCCCTCGTCGCCGCGGCGGTAGAAGGCGTCGAAGACCGAGCGCTTGTCCTCGTCGGGGATGCCCGGGCCGCGGTCGAGGACCTCGAGCCGGGGCCCGAGCTCGTCCATGACCGTGCGCACCAGAATCGGCTCCGCGCCGCCGCGGCCGTCCTGGGGCGCAGCGTACTTGCGCGCGTTCTCCACCAGGTTGCCCACGATCGAGCGCAGGGCCTCCGGGGTCATCCAGACCCGGGGCAGCGTCGGGTCCAGCTCGAGGCGCACGTCCTCGGAGAGCTTCCACTGGCGGCCGGCGTGACCCCGCAGCCACTCGTTCAGATCCCCGGGCTGGGGCTTGGTCTCCACCGAGGCGAGCTGGCTCTTCTCGAGCACTCGCTCGACCATGGTCTCCAGGCGACCGGCCTCGGTCACGATGCGACCGTAGTACTCGGCCCGCTTCTCCTCGTTGGCGGCCCAGCCGTCCCGCAGCATCTCCCCGTAGAGGCGCACGGCCGAGACCGGCGTGCGCAGCTCATGGGTGACCGCCGCGACGAAGTTCTCCGTGCGGCGCGCCTGGTCGAGCTCGCGCTTGACCGAGCGCAGGAGCAGGTGCATGCCGGTTCCCAGGGAGAGCATCAGCATCAGGGCGACCGCCAGGAAGCCTCGGGTCTGCCGCCCGTGGCGCAGGTGCAGCTCCTGGGAGTCGATCGAGATCTGCAGCTCCCCGAAGTTCGCGTCCTGGGGGTCGTAGGTCTCGAAGCCGAGCTCGTCCACCAGGTAGATCTTCTCCACCACCTGTTCGTCCGAGGGCGTCAGGGAGGGGGAGTCGACCGGGTGGAAGGTCTCGGGCAGGCGCAGGACCTGGGCCGCCAGGTCCCGGGGCAGGTCGCGGAAGAGCCAGTCGGGGTCGATGAAGAAGCCCTGGATCAAGGTCGCTCCCTGGGCCAGGTTCGAGTAGCAGTCCGGCATGCGCGCCAGCTTGCGGTTGCCGTCCACCATGATCAGGCGCGTGGCGAGCACCCGCGGCGTCCCGTCCGGCTCCAGGTAGAAGCGCACGTGGAAGTCGTACTGGTAGATCTCGACGAGCTCGCTGTCGAGGTCCCGCAGGGCCGGCTCCTCGCGCACCAGGCAGTCGATGTCCTGCTCCTTGCTCAGGTTGATGACCACGTAGGCGAGGGGCTTGCTGAACGGATCGCGCAGGTAGTCGTAGCGCGTGATGCGCTTGGGGAAGCCGTCGGCCCAGTCGTGGGCGATCAGCTCCTCCACGGCCTCGGCCAGGTCCGACTCCCGTCCGGACCATCGCTCCCAGCCTCCCCAGTCGCTGGCGAACATCTCGTAGGGCGCCTTGGGACCCTGCCGGAAGTCCCAGGCGAACCAGCCCTGCACTCCGTCCGGCGCGGGGTTCTGCTCGAAGCTCGGAACGACGAAGACCAGCTCCGACATGAGCTGGTCCTCGGGGTAGACGCGGCGCTGGTAGTCGTTGAAGGGGCGCTCGTTCTCCGCCTCGAGCAGGATCTCCAGGCGCGAGCGTACGGAGTCGATCAGCCGGTCACGGCCCGCCTCCGCGAGCAGGGGCAGCTCGGCCAGCTCGAGCTCCTGCTGTTCCCGGAGCTGGTTCCAGTGCAGCCCACCCAACACGAAGGTGGGCAGCACGAGGAGGATGGAGTAGAGAGCGAGTGCTGTGCGCTTTCTTGCTAGTTGTGCCAACGGTAGCCCTTACCGCGCACCGTCTGGATGAGCGTGGGCTGGGTGGGGTCGGGCTCCACCTTGCGGCGCAGGCCGACGATGTGGATGTCCACGGTGCGGGTCTCGACCTTGCCGTTGGAGTAGTGCCAGACGTCGACCAGGAGGTCGTCCCGCGTCACCACGCGATCTCGGTGCTGGATCAGATAGCGGAGTATATCGCCCTCGCGGGGTGTCAGGGGCACGAGTCCCGTGGGCCGGTGGACCTCCAGGCGGTCCAGGTCCACCTTGATGCCCCCAGGCAGCTCCATGTGCTGGGGCGGGGCGCTGTCCAGGTCCCGGCGCCGGAACTGGGCCGTAACGCGGGCCACCAGCTCGGCGGGGGAGAAGGGCTTGGTCATGTAGTCGTCCGCGCCTCCCTCGAGACCCTTGACCACGTCGGCCTCCTCGGCGCAGGCGGTCAGGATGAGCACGCGCGTGTCCAGCTTCTCGGAGCGCAGGGTGGAGAGGACGTCGATGCCGTTGAGGCCGGGCAGCATCAGGTCGAGCACGACCAGCTCGAACCCCCCCGAGCGGATCAGCTCGAGGGCGTCGGCGCCGTCGTGGCTCATCTCCACCTGGTAGCCCGCGTGCAGCAGGGCGTCTCGGATGCCGACGGCGAGGCTCTCTTCGTCCTCGACGACCAGGATGCGTTCGACCTTCGTGGAGGAGCCTGCCGATTCCGGCGTGGTCTGGGGGTTGATCATGACAGTGGGTGGATCTTGGGGGGAGCGGCGCCGCCTCCTGCCGAGACGGGCCCTACGAGCCATGAGACATACGTCCCAGCGCGAGCCGAGTTTTCTCTCCTTGGCGTGATTTCCCCGGCTCTTCGGAGCCCAGCCTCAGTTGGATTCCATTCTCGGGGCATCGCGGGTACGACGCCGGCCACGCATCGTCCGGGACATACCGGCGACACGTTTGGGCTTCTGAGGCTAGGGACGGTGCGAGCAGGACGATCGTTCCGAAGGCTCGTTCCAAATTCGTCGGCGGCGGGCACGGGTCGCAGCAAGGGGACACGAGCAGCCAGGACGAGGCCCAGCGGGTCAGCCAGGGCCCCCTGCCCTCCCTGGGCCCGCGGGTGCTCCACGAGTCCAGGACCGTGTAAGGGGCCACGGGGCCCTCGACCAGAGGCGGCCTGCCCGCCTCGTCGCCGGCTGACCCCAGATGGGGCGATGCCGGGGGGCGGCGGGTAAGTGCTAGGGCAAACCGGTCGAATCCGAGCGCCGGCCACCGGTCTCGGGAGCGGAAGCGGTCGTCCCGGATCGCTCTTGGGCCCCCGGGTTCCCACGGGCTCGCGGAGCGCCGCGCCCTTCGCGGTAGAGGCCTGCCCGGTAGTGGGTCGCGATCCGCAGGAGGTCCACCAGGGCCCGCCAGGCGTCCCCCGGCAGGCGCACGCGGGTGGCGGACCGGTTGCTCCAGCGCACCGGCAGGGGCGCGATCGAGAGGCCACGGCTCCGGGCCACCGCCACCACCTCGAGGTCGAAGGCCCAGCCGGGTGTCTCCAGCCCGCTGAAGATCGTGCGGGCCGCGTCCCGCCGGAAGGCCTTGAAGCCGCAGGTGAAGTCGCTCACCGAGGGGGCGACCAGGCGCCGCCCGAGAAAGGAGAAGACACGCCCGCAGAGCCCCCGTACGCGTGGCTGGCGCACGAGCACCTCGGCCCCGGGCCGGTGCCGGTCGCCGAGCACCACGGCCGCGCCCCCACGCAGGAGCTCGAGCCCCCGCGGGAGGGCGTCGAGGTCGGTGGAGAGATCCGCGTCCAGGGTGGCGATCCAGCGGCCGCGGGCCGCCAGCACCCCCTTCTGCACGGCTGAGCCCTTGCCCTCGTTGTTCCTGTTGCGCAGGACGACGACCCGCGGGTCCCGGTGTGCCAGACCGTACAGCACCCGCGCGGACTCGTCCCGGGAGCCGTCGTCCACCCCGACGATCTCGAACTCGAGCCCGGTCCGCTCGAGAGCCTGCGTCAGGCGCGCGAAGGTCCGCGCGAGGGTCTCCTCCTCGTCGTAGATCGGCACGACCAGGCTGAGCTCCGGCCGGCGCAACTCCGGCAGGCTGGGTGCCCCGCGCCCCACCCCGGTCGTCGCGGCGAGGTCCGGACCGCAGTCCGCTCGAGGATCCTTCCTGGTGACCGCTCCCCCCACGGTCCCTCAGGCCCCGGAGGGCGGGTCCTCCCGTTTGAGAAGGGAGCGCAGCGCCGGGTGAAGGCCGCCCGCGACGAAGGTCCGGGGACCCTCCAGGGGCCTCCGAGCTCCCCGCAGGAGGGGGCCGACGACGGGGGCTTGACGGAGCGTCATGCCCCGATTCTAGGCAGGCGCGGAGCCCGCCTCCAGCGCGTCCTCGCAACGGCGGCTCCCAGAGGGTAGACACGGCGCCAGCGTGCCGACCGCCGACCCGACCCTAGAGCCTCCGCGGCGCCACGAGTTCGTGGTGGCCGCGCTCCTCGCGCTCCTCCTCGGCCTGTCCGTGGTGGGGCGCCCGGCCTGGGACTCCGAGCTCGTCTACTGCGCGACGGACACCGCCACCTGCCAGGCCCCCTGGTCCGTGCGGGAGGCACCCCGCAACTGGCAGCTCTCCGACAGCGGCGTCGCCTTCTACCCGCACTACGAGCTCCTCGCCCGCCGCTGGCGCTCCGGTGAGGCGCCCCTGTGGAACCCCGACCTGTACGCGGGCGTGCCCCTGCTCGCGAACATGCAGTGGGGGGCCCTGGATCCGCAGGTCCTGTTCCTGGTCCTGCTCGAGGCCTGGGGAGGCGAGCGCCTGTTCGACCTGGGGCTGGCCTGGTCGGCGGTCCTGCGCCTGGCCCTGGCGGCCCTCGGTACGTTCCTCTACGCCCGGGCGCGGGGGATCCCGATCGCCGGCGCCGCCCTGGCCGGGGCCGGCTACGCCCTCTCGGGGAGCCTGGCGCTGTGGCTCGGCTTCAGCCTCTCCCACGTCTCGCCCTTCCTGCCCTGGGTGCTGCTGGGGGTCGAGGGCCTGGGTCGACCGGACCGTCGCGTGCGCGCCTTCACCACGGCCGCCCTGGCCCTGGCCCTGGCGATCCTCGGCGGTCATCCGGAGGTGGCCTTCTTCGTCGGCTTCGGGGCGGGAGTCCTGGCGCTGGTGGTCCACCGCCGCGACCCCCGCGCGCGGGTGCTCTCGCTGCTCGCCCTCGCCACCGGGACCCTCCTGGCGGCGCCGGCCCTGGTGCCCTTCGTGGAGTACCTGCGGCACTCGGGAGCCCTGCTCGCCCACCAGCTTGCGCCGCTGCGGCGGGGGATGCCGGACCTGGTCTCCCTCGGTGCGCTGCTCGCGTGCTGGGCCTTCTTCGCCCGCTGGGGGCGGGCCGTCGGCGAGGCGGAGGGGGACCGGCGCGGGCGCTCCGCGCTGCTGACCCTGGGCATCGCCCTCGCATGGTGCGGCCTGTTCGCGATCCTGGCGCGGCGCGGGGCGCAGTTCGACCTGGGCCTCGGGCCCGTGGGGTCGCTCGAGGTCGCGAGCCTGCGCCTCGGATTGCCGGTGCTGGCGTTGGTGTTCGGTGCCTGGAGCCTGGGACTCAGCACGACCCGGAGCACGGGGGCGGCTCCGTTCAGCCTGCTCCTGCCCCTCCTGGTGGCGGGTGCGCCGGGCCTGATCGAGCTCTGGCGCTGGCTGCCGCTGGTGGGTCTCGCCGCGCCGGCCCGCGCCGCCTGCCTCGCGGCCTTCGCTGTCTGCGTCCTCGCGGGCGCGGCGCTGCACCGCCTGCCGCGCGCCGGGCGTCGGGCCGGGGCCGCGAGCGTGGCGGGGCTGCTCCTCCTGTCGGTCTTCGCCGGGCGCTTGCCCGGGCCCCAGGTCCCGGCGGGGCTCCTGGACGGGAGCGACGAGGTGCTGCGCCTCGACGGCGACGCAGGATCACTGCGGTTCGACGACGTCGCGCAGCTGAGCGGCGCGCTGCACGGCGGCTTGCAGGTGGACGAGCTGCGGCTCGGCTTCGAGCGGCTTGACGGGGGCGGCGCGCTCGTCGAGCGCGCCGACTTCCGGCGGCACCTGATCCCCGCGCCTGCGGACGCGGAGGGCGTGCGGCACTTCGACTCCGGAGAGCTGGACCTGCGGCCCCTGGGGCGCGGTCACTGGGTCGTCACGCTGGAGTTCCTGCGAGCCGGGGAGGTGACCGCCACGCGCCGGCCGGCCCTGGTGCGGGTCGGGTCCGCGGATCTGCCCGGGCCCGGGACGTGGCTGTGGGCCCTGGTCGTGCTGGCTCTGGTGGCCGGGCCCGCGGTGGGCTGGCGCCACGGACTCCTGGTCGCGGCGCTGGTCGCGCAGGGAGTGCTGCAGGCGCGGGCATGGAACCCCAGCGTTCCGCGGGCGGAGCACTTTCGGGCCACGGAGACGGAGGCCTTCCTGCGCGGACTCCTCGTCGACCCGCTCACGGGCAGCGGGCGGCTCATGGCGGCGCGGGGCATCCTGCCGGCGAACACGACCCTGCTCGCGGGGCTGGCGACCATCGACGGCTACGACGCCATGGACGTGGACACCTTCGACGGCTTCCGGCCCTACGCGCTGAAGCCGGGCCGCAGCCCGCTGCTCGACTGGGACGCGGAGGGGGTCGACCTGGGGAGCCCGGCCTTCCGCCTCTTCGGCGTGCGGGCGCTCCTGCTCCATACGCAGCGGGAGCTGCCCGGCTGGACCCTGGTCGCGGGGCCACGCGACGCCCCCGACCGCGCGGAGGTCTTCGTCTACGAGGCGAACGCGCCCCTCGAGCGGGAGTTCTGCGTGTCCCGCCTGCGGCCCCGGAGCGAGGTGCTGGCGGACCCGGCGGGCTTCGATCCCGCCCGCGAGGTGTTCCTCGAGGAGCCGGTGGAGTTCGAGCTCGAGCGGCCCTTCACGAGCTCGAGGGTCGTCACGGTCGAGCGCGCCCCGGAGCGCCTCGTGTTCGAGGTGGAGCTCGACGGCGAGGGCCTGTTCGTCTCCACCGAGCAGCACTTCCCCGGCTGGCGCCTGGAGGTGAACGGCCAGGAGCGGCCGATCCTGCGGGCGAACTCGATCTTCCGTGGAGTGTTCCTCGAGGAGGGGACGCACCGCCTCGAGTTCACCTACGAGCCCGCGTCCTGGCGGCTCGGGAAGGCCCTCGGGGCCCTGGGCCTCCTGCTCCTGGCCCTCGGCGTCTGGCGCGCCCGTCAGCCGTCGCGCTCGACGCCGTAGCCCATCATGAACAGCGCCTCGCCCGCCCACTCGGGCAGGCTGGCCCAGTCGCGGGGTCCGGCCTCCACCTCGACCAGCGCCTCGCGTGCCTCCGCCTCGCGGCCGGCGTTCCAGAGGGTGGCGGCGTGCTCGAGGCGCGTGCGCACCGGACCGGCCGGGGAGACGTGGTCGCGCTGGACGCGCAGGGCCTGGAAGTAGGAGCGGCGCGCGTCGTCCCAGTCCTCCTCCGCGGCCTGGTCACGGCCGAAGGTGATCTGGGCCAGGGTGCGGAAGGCGTCGGCCACGCGCTTCTGGCCCGCGCGCCGGTACTCCTTGTCCAGGGCCCAGGCCTGCTCGCCGGTGAGACCGATGAAGCGCTCGTCGCTGCGGGCGAGGATCGGTTCCGCCTCCGCCAGCAAACCGCGCAGCAGCAGCTCGGCGCCCAGCTCGAGCAACCAGGTGGCGTCGTAGGCCCCGAGCTCCTCGAGGCGATCGACCTGGGCGAGGGCCTCGTCGGTCCAGCCCGACTCCGCGAAGCAGCGCACCCGGTTGCGCACCAGGGGCACGTGCTCGGGCTTGAGCTCGGCGGCCCTGGCGAAGGCCTCGCGGGCGTCCGCGAGGCGCTCCAGGCGCGCGAGCACCACGCCCCGCTGCATGTGGGCCTCGAAGCGCAGGGGGCGCAGGTCGAGCACGCGGTTCCAGGCGACCAGGGCCTCCTGCAGCTGGCCGTCACCCTCCAGCAAGCGCGCCTCGAGGGTGCGCGCGACCACCGAGTCGGGCCGTGCCGCGAGGGCGTCGGCGACGGCCTGCTCCCGTGCAGTCGTGCTGGTCGTGTCGGACAACCGGGCCAGGGCCCGGCCGTGGCTCCAGAGCTGCCAGGCCGTGGGGACGCCGAGCAGGAACAGGAGCGCGAGACCCGGGGTCAGGTAGCGCGCGAAGTGGAGCGAGCGCGCCGCCTTGGCCGCCCGCCGCAGGGGTCCCGCCAGCAGGCCGAAGACCGCGAAGGCGGAGAGGGAGGCGACCGGGTTGTAGAGCAGGGGCGCGTTGACCGCCGCCGCCAGCAGGAGGCCCAGGCCGGCGGCTCCTGCCGCCAGGTCCGCGCTCTCCTCCCGGCGCAGGGCCACCAGGGCCCTGCCGAACAGGCCGACCAGGAACACCCACCAGGCGAAGCCCGCGACCAGCCCACCCTCGAGCCAGGGCAGGAGCCAGTCGCTGTGGGGGTTCTCGACCTCGGTGGTCTGCTCGATGCGCCCGTCCCAGTCCGACAGGCGGCGCTCCTCGGGAGCGCGCACCTCCGGGAAGGCCACGGCGAACTGGCCCAGGCCCACGCCGGCCAGGGGCGCGTCGAAGAAGAGCTGGGTCGAGGCCTGCCAGATGCGCCGGCGCACCTCGAAGCCGCCGAAGCTCGTGGCGGGGGCGGCGGCCTCGGCGGCCGCCGGCTCGGCGGTGTCCGCGGGCGCGAGGCGCACCCAGGCCATCCCGGCCAGGGCCGCGAGCCCCAGGGCGATGGAAGCGATGCGCCAGGCGCGTCCCGCGCGCCCACTGACCAGGGCGGCGGAGAAGCCCACCGCGACGAGCACCGCCAGCCCCGCCAGGACCGGCGCCAGCAGCGCGTGCAGGAAGAACAGCACCAGGGCCGCCCCGCCGGTCCAGCGCCAGGGGCCCCTCTCCCGGGCCGCGAGGACCCCGCCGACCAGGGCCCCGGGCAGGGCCGCGCCCGAGAGCTCGCCCGAGTTGCCGAGCACCCCGCCCCAGCCGGGCGCGCCCTCCATCAAGGCCTTCAGGGTCAACAGGATCGAGGCCACCACCAGGGCGCGCAGGAGCACGCGCCGTCCCTCGGCCCCGAGGGCCGCGGCGCCCGTGGCGACCATCACCGCCACCGAGAAGGTGGTCATGGCCCGGTCCAGCTCGAGGGGGTCGCGCACCTGCTGGAACTGGGACGGCAGGAGCAGGGCGATGAACAGGGCCAGGAAGCCGTGCACCGGCAGGGGCCGGCGCCAGAGGAGCCAGAGCACCAGGGGCACGCTGACCAGGGCCGCCGCCCCGGCGGCGGTCAGCTCGGAGGTGGCGAAGTCCCCGGCGACCGGGTTCGGCCCGGGCCAGGCCAGGGCCAGCACCGCCGCCCCGAGCAGGTAGCCCGCCAGGAGTCCCGACGGTGCGGGCGCGGCGGGGGTCGTGGTGGGGGCGGGGTCGCTCAAGGGGCGCCTGGTACGCTCAGCTCACCAGGGTCTTCCCGAGGATCGCGTCCACGAAGGCCTCCGGCTCGAAGGGCTCGAGCAGCTCCATGGACTCGCCGGTGCCGATGAAGCGCACCGGCAGGCCGAGGGCCTCCTTGATGCCGAACAGGGCGCCGCCGCGGGCGGTGCCGTCGAGCTTGGCCACCACGAGGCCCGTGACCTCCACCGCGGAGGTGAACTCCTTGGCCTGGTTGATGGCGTTCTGGCCGTTGGTGCCGTCGATCACGAGCCAGGTCTCGTGGGGCGCGTCCTCGATCACCTTGCCGATCACGCGCCGCACCTTCTCGAGCTCGCTCATCAGGTTCTTCTGGGTGTGCAGGCGGCCGGCCGTGTCGACGATGGCCACGTCCACGCCCCGGGCCACCGCCGCGTTGGCGGTGTCGAAGGCCACGGCGGCGGGGTCGGCGCCGTCCTGGTGGCTGCGCACGATCTCGGCCCCCACGCGCCCGGCCCAGGTCTCGAGCTGGTCGGCAGCGGCGGCCCGGAAGGTGTCGCCGGCCCCCAAGAGGACCCTCTTGCCCTGGCCCGCGAAGCGGTGGGCGAGCTTGGCGATGCTGGTCGTCTTGCCCGAACCGTTGACGCCCACGATCAGGAGTACCGTCGGCTTCCGGCTGAAGTCGAGCTCGCTCGGGGGCTGGTCGAGGCGCTCGAGCAGGATCTCGCGCAGCTTCTCGCGCACGTCCTCCTCGCCCTTGATCTCGCCGCGCTTGTGCAGGCGCGCGAGCTCCGCGGAGACGTGCGTGGCGACCGGACCCAGGTCGGAGGTGTAGAGCAGCTCCTCGAGCTCGTCGAGCAGGGCGGCGTCGATCTGCCGTCCGCCCCGGAAGAGGCCCGAGATCCCGTCGGAGATCGCCGAGCGCGTGCGGCCCAGGCGCTCCTTGAGCCGGTCGAAGAGCCCCACCGGTCAGTCCTCCTGGCCCAGAGGCTCCGCCTCGGGGGCGTCCTCCGCGCTGCCGTCCGTGGTGGGGGAGGTCCCCTCGGAGCCGCGGTTCATGATGCGGTCGAGGATGCCGTTGATGAAGGCGCCCGAGTTCTGGGTCGAGTAGCGCTTGCCGATCTCGATCGCCTCGTTGATGGCCACCTTGGGCGGGATGTCCTGGCAGTTGAGGAGCTCGTAGGTGGCGAGCCGCAGCACGTTGCGGTCCACGACCGCCATGCGCGAGATGTTCCAGTTCTGCGCCACCTTCTGGATCACGTCGTCGATCTCGTCGCGGCCCTCGAGGGTGCCCTGGATCAGGCGCTGGGCGAACTTGCGGGTCTCGGGATCGCGCTCCTCCTCGCGCAGGAAGTCATCGGACTCTTCGAGGGGCTTCTGGACCAGGTCGGCCTGGTAGAGGAACTGGAGGGCCAGCTCCCGTGCGCGGGTGCGTTTCTTCAAGGTGGGCTCGGGGGAGGCTCTACTCGGGGGAGTGAGCGGGCGTCGGGTTCGTGCGAGCGGGGTCGGCGGCGGCGTCCAGGGCCGCCAGGGTCTCGAGGGCGGCCACGGCCACCTCGCGTCCCTTGTCCTGTTCGCCACCCTCCTCGGGCGGCAGGGCCCGGGCGCGGGCCTGCTCCAGGGTGTCGCAGGTCAGGACGCCGAGCAGCACCGGCTTGTCCGTCTCCAGCATCACCTGCTGGATGCCCTGGGAGGCGCCCTGGGCCACGTGCAGGTCGTGGGTCGTCTCGCCCTTGAGCACCAGCCCCAGGCAGATCACCGCGTCCACGTCGGGCCGGCGGGCGAGGCGCCGGGCGACCACGGGCAGCTCGAAGGAGCCGGGGACGGTGACCACGGGCAAGTCCTCCGGACGCAGCCCCGAGGCCTCGAGCTCCCGCTGGGCCGAGCGCTGCATGGCGCCGGTCAGGTCGTGGTGGAAGGTCGAGACCACGAAGGCGATGCGTGCGCCGGGGCGCTGGCATCGCTCGCGCTGTCGAGCTCCGGAGTCGGTGGCCATGGGGTCTGGGAAGGATCGGGGGGCGGTGGCGGACCCGGGATTCTACCGCCTCGGGGGCCCGTTGCCCTGGGGCCATCCCGGGAAGAGCAGGCAGCGGGGCCCCGGCCGCGGGCCCGGCCAGGTTCCGTTGGCAACGAGAGGGGGTCCGCCCGTTCCCGGATCCGGGGCGCGGTGGCCTGCCTTCAGATAGGCTTCAGATTCTCCCCGTCTTGATGGGTGAACCGACCGCGAACCCGGGCCCTGCCCGCCCGGGTCGACTCCAGCTCGAGGACACATCTCCCATGCGAATCGCGCCCCCTGCCCTCCTGTTCGCCTCCCTGCTCGCCTTCGCCGCAGCGGCCCACGCCCTGCCCCAGCAGCCACCGCCTCCTCCGCCGCCGCCCCCGGGCAACCAGATCACTCCGGCCAAGGTGCTGCTCGGCAAGGCCCTCTTCTGGGACGAGCAGCTCTCGGCCACCCGCACCGTGGCCTGCGCCACCTGCCACATCCCCCAGAGCGGCGGCAGCGATCCCCGCAGCGGGGCCCCCGGCAGTATCAACCCCGGTCCGGACGGCAACTTCGGCACCCCGGACGACATCTTCGGCTCCCCCGGCGTGCCCCTCAACCAGGCGGACGGCAGGTACAGCCTCTCGGCGGCCTTCGGCCTCGCTCCCCAGGTCACCGGCCGCAAGGCGCCGACCATGGTCAATGCGGTGTACTCGCCGCTGCTCTTCTGGGACGGCCGGGCCGACGGCAGCTTCAGCGACCCGGTCACGAACGCGGTGATCCTGCCCTTCGGCGCCGCCCTCGAGAGCCAGGCCGCGGGCCCGCCGGTCTCCGCCACGGAGATGGCCCACGTGGGCGCGGACTGGCCCGGGGTGGTGGCGCGCATCCAAGCCTCGACGCCCCTGGCCCTGGCGACGAACGTCCCCGCCGACCTGGCGAACTTCATCGGCGGCGACGACTACCCGACCCTGTTCGAGGAGGCCTTCGGCAGCCCCGCCGTGACCGCGGCCCGGGTCTGCATGGCGATCGCCACCTACGAGCGGATCTTGCTCGGCACGAACGCGCCCATCAACAACGTCGGCCCCGGCGGCGGGGGCGGCCTGACTCCGCAGGAGAACCAGGGTCGCCAGGTCTTCAACGGCCCGGGGCGCTGCAACCAGTGCCACGTCGGCCCGCTGTTCAGCGACAACCAGTTCCACTACATCGGCGTGCGGCCTGTCTTCGAGGACCAGGGCCGCTTCGACGTGACCGGCAACAACCAGGACAGGGGCGCCATGAAGACCCCCAGCCTGCGCAACGTCGAGCTGCGCGCACCCTACTTCCACAACGGGCGCTTCAACAGCCTCGAGGAGGTGGTCGACTTCTACAACCGGGGCGGTGACTTCGACGCCCCGAACAAGGCTCCCCAGATCGGGCCCCTGGGCCTCAACGCCCAGGAGCGCGCGGCCCTGGTGGCCTTCCTGCGGCGCCCGCTGACCGACGTCCGCGTGCGCGACGGTCTGCCGCCCTTCGACGGGCCGACCCTCTACGCCGGCTCGAACCGCGAGCCCCAGATCTACGGCAGCCAGACCGTGGGCACGGGCAACATCGCGCCGACGGTGGTGGCGATCGAGCCGCCCCTGGTGGGGAACCCGAGCATGACCGTGGCGATGCAGGGGGCCCTGGGCGGCGCGCCGGGGGTCTTCGCCCTCGACACGGTGCCCGACTTCGCGGGCACGCCGGTCTTCGGTACGACGATGCACATCGGGCTCAGCTCGAACATCGCCATCTGGCGCGTGCCCACCCTCGCGGGCGTCGGCGCCGGCAACGGCTGGGGCTCGGTGACCCTGGAGGTGCCGAGCGACGCGGCCCTGATCGGCACCAGCTCCTTCGGGCAGTTCTTTGCCCTCGACCTCGGCGGCGGCCCCGGCCGCTTCTCGGCGACCCGCGGGGTGATGTTCACCTGGTTCTAGCCCGGACTATTCATGAAGACGTGCACCAGACACAGCAACTCGGTTCCTGCC
>CAZQAT010000046.1:0-34807 GCA_964591315.1 uncultured Planctomycetaceae bacterium | reverse complement strand
CCTACGACCTCGAGAGCGGCGCGGTCGACTTCTTCGACGACGCGGACTAGCCCGGACTATTCATGAGGCTTTGACGCATTGGGACCCAACTCCGTTCCTGGCGGTACTTTGGGTGTCGGACGAACCGGAGGCGACCTGGTGAGGTCGTCGAGGACGCCGATGTTCGCAAAGTGCCGGCAGGAGTCGAGAGGCCGCCATCGGCGGCCGGTTGTAAAGTCTGGTGTGCGTGTTCATGAATAGTCCGGGCTAGGCGGCGGCAGTCCGCATCGAAGGCGGACTGTTCCGCGATCTCGAGATGAGCGCGGCGCTCTGGGAGGACTGAAGGCCCTCAGGCCCTCCGGCCCGTGACCACCTTCGTCGTCGCGTCGTAGCCCACCTCGAAGCCCTCCCCCGCCAGGAACTCCATCAGGCCCGCGTGGTCGTGGGGCGCCTCCCCCGGCTGGCGGAAGGCCTCGATGGCGGGGTGGTCGATGACCTCGGCGTAGACGCGCTCGACCCTCGCCAGCAACTCGGAGCCCGCGGTGTAGAGGATCGGGCACTCGGCGCCCTCCACGTCGAGCTTGAGCAGGCGGCAGCGCTCGAGGCCGTGGCGCTCGAAGATCTCGGCCAGCGACAGGCACGGCACGCGCACCGCCGGACCGATCCAGCCCAGCAGGCTGTGGCCCCCGAGGTTCGTGTAGGTCAGGTGCAGCTCCGTCGACGCGACGCCCGGGCGGAAGACCGCCGCCCCGGTGACCTCGACGCGCTCCTCGAGGCCGTTGAGGGCCACGTTCTCCCGCAGGCGCTCGAGGTTCAGGGGACAGGGCTCGAAGGCCAAGACCCGCGCGCCACGGCCGGCGGCGAGCAGGCTGAAGCTGCCGATCTGGGCGCCGCAGTCGATCACCACGTCGCCCTCGGTGAGGTCGAGGTCGCCCAGGGGGTACATGTCCTCCTCCCAGACCTCGCGCACGATCAGGGCGTCGTGGCTGTCCTCGCGCACCAGGATCTTCATGCCGCCCGGCAGGTCGACGCTGCGCGTGCGGAAGCGCCGCAGGCCCAGGCGATGCAGGAGGTGCAGGCCGTAGTTCTTCAGGCGCACGAGCCGCAGGCCGTGCTCGTCGCCGAGGAGGACGCGCAGGGAGCGCTCGGGCGGGCGGTGCCCCCCGCGGGGAGGGACGGTTACCTCAGGAGCGGCCACGCCCCACCGGTGTGCTTGCCCCCCTCCGGGCCCTCGATCTCGAGCCACACCACGGGCATCGCGGGCACCGGATCCGGGGTCGTCAGGTGCAGGAGGTACTCCCCCGCCTGGGCGTCGAACTCGGCCTCGGTCACCTCCGAGAGGCTGCGGTCCTTGCCGCCGATCCAGCCGCGCACCTTCGTCGCACCACGATCGTCGTGCTCGAGCTTGAGGGCCGTGTGGACGTGACCGCCGGGGGTCGCGTGGCCCCGGTCGAGCCAGAGCTGGACGGTCACGTAGCCCACGAGCACCGACTCGCTCACCAGGGAGCGGCTGCGGCGCACGTCGGAACCGCTGAACTTGTGGACGTGCGACTGGGTCGGGGCCGAGGACGCGCCCTCGGGCTCGACCTGCGTCACTTCACGGACCTCCGCGTCCGTGCAGCTCCCCAGGAGCAAGGCGCCGCACAGGGCGGCCGGAGTCAGGACTCTGTCGAGCATCGGCGGCACCTATTCGATCATCGGGAGTGACGAGCCGGTGAACTTCGTGCCGTCCGGCTTCTCGATCTCGATCCACCACTTGCAGTCCTTCGGCAGCTCGTCCGGCGCGGTGGCGTGCACGTCGTAGACCCTCGCCTCGGCGTCGTACTCGCCCTTGCCCACGTAGGACTGCAGGCGGTCGTAGACCCCCAGCCAGGCCCGCACCACGCTCTGGCCCTGGTCGTCGTAGGGCAACTTGACGACGAGGTGCGACTCCTTGCCGGCCTTCACCAGCCCGTGACCCTGGGTCAGGGTCACCGCGACGGCCCCCACGTGAGCCGTGCCGAGGTCGTAGTTGCCCTCGCTATGATCATGGCCGCTGTGGTCGTGACCGTCGTGGCCGTGGTCCGAGGAGGAGTGGGAGTCGCCGCAGGAGGCGGCGAGCAGGAGGGCGAGGGCGGGAACGAGCAGGCGTTTCATCTTCGGAGTCGTCATCGAGTCAAGAGGCGGTTGGCGCGTCCTCCGCCGGGGAGACCCAGCGCCGGCGCCGTCTGTGCAGCGCAGCGTATCCGGCCGGGACGAGGACCAGGTTCAAGAAAGTGGACGAGAGCAGACCGCCCAGGATCACCACCGACAGGGGCGCCAGGATCTCGTTCCCCGGAGCGTCCCCCTCGAGCACGATCGGCACCAGGGCCAGGGCAGCCGTCAGGGCGGTCATCAGGATCGGCACAAGCCGCTCGAGGGAGCCCAGGACCACCGCCTCGTCGAGGGAGCGCCCCTCCTCGATCATCAGGTGCCGGTAGTGGTTCACCAGCAGGATCCCGTTGCGCACGGCGATCCCGAAGAGGGTCGTGAAGCCCACCAGGCTGGCGATCGAGAGGACTGGCTGCACGTAGTCACCCGTGAACAAGCCCACGGCGTTCGCGAAGGGCGCCGGCGACTCGCTCCAGAAGACAGCCAGCACACCTCCGATCAGGGCCAGGGGTAGATTGAGCAAGACCAGCAGGGTGACCCGCACGGTGCCCACGGCCAGATTGAGTAGGACGAACATCAGGAGCAGCACGACGCCGCCGAAGACCAAGAGCGCACGGGTAGCAGAACGCTGGGCCTCGAACTGGCCTCCGTAGCGCACGCTCGCGCCAGCCGCGCTCACGATCGGGTCCACACGCCGGCGTACCTCCTCCACCAGGTGGCCGAGGTTCTCACCCTCGGCCACGTTGAGGGAGATCACCGCCTTGCGCTGGGCGTTCTCGCGGATGATCAGGTTCGAGGCCAACTCCGTCCCGATGCGGGCCACGTCGCCCAACCTGACCAGGGCGCCGCCGGCGCCGCGCAGCACAAGGCGGTCCAGGTCCTCTACCTCGTCCCGAGCCTCGGGCACCAGGCGCACGGCCAGTCCATAGCGCTGCAGTCCCTGGTTCACCTCCGCCACGTTCACCCCGTAGAAGGCATCGTGCACCTGTTGGGCAGCAGAGGCAGGCGTCAGGCCCGCGGCCTGTAGCTCGAGGTGCTGGTACTCGATCGGCAGGGTCTGGATGCGCACCTCCCGGTTGGCCGCAACGTCTCGCGCTCCCGGCAGGCCCTCGAGGGCCTGCTCGATCTCCTTCGCTAACCGGCGCAGCCTCGGGAGCTCGTCCGTGTAGACGCTGATGGCGATCGCCGCAGGGGTTCCCGAGAGAATGTGACTCAGGCGGTGCTGGATCGGCTGTCCCACGTTGGTGGTGATGCCGGGCACGTCTTCGATGATGCGGGTGATCTCCTCCTGCACCGCGTTCTTCTCGTAGCCAGGCAGGACCGTGATCTCGAGCTCGGAACTACTGACCGGTTCGGCGTGCTCGTCCCGCTCGGCGCGACCTGTGCGCCGTGTGACGCTGCGCACGCCCTCGACCGTCAGGAGTCGCTCCTCGATCGCTCCCGCCATACGGTCGCTTGCGACGAGGCTCGTCCCCGGCGGCGCGAAGAGTCCCACGGTGAAGGTGCCCTCGTTGAACTCGGGCAGGAACGACGTGCCGAAGGTCGATCCGAGCCAGAGGGTCGCCAGGGTCGCCAAGGCCCCACCGGCGAGGACCGTCCGCCTGAAGCGGACCGCACCCCGCAGGACAGGCTCGTAGGCGGACTTGAGCCAACGCACCAGAGGCGCATCCCGTCCCTCGGCCCCGGCGAAGCGGCCACGGAAGAGGATCCGGCAGAGGGCTGGCGTAACCGTCAGGGCGACCAGCAGCGAGGCCGCCAGGCTGACCACGAAGGCGATCGCCAGGGGCCGGAAGAAGCGCCCCTCGATACCCTCGAGGAAGAAGAGCGGCAGGAACACCAGACCGATGATCAGGGTCGCGAAGACCATCGCCGGCCTGATCTCGTTCGAGGCCTCGAAGATCACCTGCCGCTGGGGGCGCCGCTCATCCGCAGGCAGCGCCGCGTTCTGGCGCAGACGCCGGAAGACGTTCTCCACATCGATGATCGCGTCGTCCACCAGGCTGCCGACGGCGATGGCGAGGCCACCGAGGGTCATGACGTTGATCGTCTCCCCCATCCAGTCGAGCACGAGCACGCCCACCGCCAGGGACAACGGCAAGGCCGTCAGGGTCACGACCGTCGCGCGCACGTTCAAGAGGAACAGCACCAGGATCACAGACACGATCAAGGCCGCGTCCCGCAGGGCGACGACCACGTTGCTGACGGCGAGCTCGATGAAGTCGGATTGGCGGAAGATTTGGCGGTTCACGCGCACACCGGCGGGCAGGCTCGGAGCGAGCTCATCGAGCAGTCGATCGACCTCCTCGGTGATGCTCAGGGTGTTCGTGCCCGGTGCCTTCTGCAGGGTCATGACCACCGCCGAGTGACCTCCGTCGGAGCCCGTCCCACGGCGCGGCGCCGGGCCGAGGCGTACGTCGGCCACCTGACCGATGGTGAGGGGCGCGCCCCCGTGGATGCGGATCAGGGTCTCCTCCACGTCCCGCAGCGTGCGGACCCGCGCGCTCTGTCGAATGGGGAGCTCGAGGCCGTCCACGTCCGGCAGGTAGCCCGCGCTATCGGTGCTGTGGGCCGCACGAGTGGCCTCGGCCACGTCCTGGACCGTCAGCCCGTACAGGCGCAGGCGGTCGGGATCCACGAGCACCTGGTACTCGGGCAGCTCGCCGCCAATCACCGACACCTGGGCTACGCCGGGGATAGCCATCAGGCGGCTGCGCAGGTCGAACTCCGCGTAGCCACGCAGGTCCAGAGGACTCATCAAACCGTCCGGCGAGGAGACCGCCAGCAGCATGATCTCCCCCGTGATGGAGGTGATCGGCGTCATCTCCGCGTGGGAGTTCGGCGGCAGGTCCTCGCGCACGGTGTCGAGCCGCTCGGAGACGAGCTGCCGGGCACGGTAGATGTCCGCCTCCCACTCGAACTCGATCCAGGCCAAGGAGAGCCCGATGGCGCTCGCGCTGCGCACCCGGCGCACGCCGGGGATGCCGTTGACCGCGGCCTCGATCGGGAAGGTCACGTAGAGCTCCACCTCGTCGGCGGCCAAGCCCGGAGCCTCGGTCAAGACCACCACGGTCGGGGCGTTGAGCTCGGGGAAGACGTCCACCTGGGCGTCCGGCAGCCTGTAGGCCGCCAACCCCAGGAGCACGAGGGCCAGGACGAGCACGAGCCAGGCGTGCTCGATCGAGATGCGTATCAGTCCCTTCAGCACGGCGCGCCCCTCAGTGGTCCTGGTGAGTGGTGCCGTCGGCGTGCACGTGGGTGCCGCCGCCGCCGGAGTCACCGGCCTCGTCGAGGGCCAGCTTGAGCTCGTAGGCACCGTTCAGGACGACCTCGTCCCCCAAGCGCGCGCCGCTCTGGAGGGCGACCCAGCGGCCGTCGCTCGCGCCCAGGTCCGCCTCGACCCGCAGGACGTGGTCCGGGTCCGAGGGGCTGCGGCGGAAGAAGATCCGGTGCAGGCCGTCGCGCACGACAGCCGCGCTGGGGATCGCCAGGCTCGGAGCTCCCGTGGTGTCGACCACCACCTCGAGAAAGGCGGAGACCCCCGGCCGACACCAGGCCGCGGGCTCGCGAGGCGTGGCGATCACGGTCAGGGTGCGCTCCTCCGGGTGGGCCTCCAGGCCGAGCACGAGCTCCGCGGGGACGGGCTCCCAGCTCGTGCGACCCTCCTCACGGGGCGTCACGATGCGCGCCTCGGGCGCCCCCTGCAGGCGCTCGAGGTCAGCCTGCAGGGCCAGGGCACGGAATCGCAACTGGTTCGGGTCGACTGTGGTCAGCACCGCGCTGGGCGACTCGACGAAGGCACCGGTGGTGACCCCGAGGGACTCGACCACGCCGGCCGTCTCAGCACGCACGTCGATCCAGTCCATGGTGCGATAGGCGGGAACCTCCGCGCCCCCCACCGCGACCGGCCGGGTCAGCTCCTGCTCCTCCACGCCGGCGGCCACTGCTGCGCGGTGCAGGGCATGCTCGCGAGTGCGCTCGGCGTTGGCGAGCTTCGTCTTCGCCAGCTCGAGCCCGGCAGCCAGGCGCGGCGCGGCGAGCTCCCGCTGGGCCGCCTCGAGCTCGAGGTCCGCGTGCCTGACCGCCGCCTGGTCCAGGGCTGCGATGCGCTCGAGCACCAGCTCCCGCAGGCGGACGTTCTCCGCCAGGGCGGCCTTCGCAAGCTCGATCTCCGCCCGAGCAGTCGCCATCTGCTGCTCGCCCTCGATGATCTCGTGCAGGAGCTCCGGCCAGGCCGATGCCTGGAAGCGGAAGAGCACCTGCCCGACCTCGACGGCAGCGTACTGCTCCACGAGCAGCTCAACCCGACCGGAGAGAGCCAGGCGGTACTCGCGCCGTGCCTCAGGCCGCAGCTCGAAGGCCCCGGGGACCCGCAGGGTCTGGTCCACGCGGCGGGCCTCGATCCGGGCGAAGGAGATACCCAGGTTCCGGCGCACGGTCTCAGGTACGTCGAGCAAGCCCCCGGCGTGGCCGCCGTGGTCATCGGCTTCGGGCTCCGTCGTCTCCACGGGCGCGGCCTGGGTGCAGGCGCCGAACAACAGCCCGAGGGCGAGGAAGGGGATCGTGGTCGTGGTCTTCATGGTCTCAGTCCTCGGGTTGTGCTTCGCCCGTCGTCGGGATAGCGGTGGGCCCGAGCCAGCGCTCGAGCTCCGCGGCGGCCCGCGCCTCCCGGTGGCGCAGATCGATCCAGGCCATGCGCGCGTCGTGGGCGCGCAGGAAGCTCTCGAGCAGGACGAGGGTCGACCCCTCCCCGAGCGTGAACAGGGAGCGGGCCCTCTCGAGCTGCTCGTCGACGAGGGGCAGGAGCTCGCCCTCGAAGTAGGCACGCTCCTCGCCCAGGGCGTCGAGCTCGACCCGCGCAGCCCCGGCTCGAGCGCTCAGCCCCTCGAGCTCCACCTCGAAGGCCACACGCGCCAGCTCCCGCTCCACGGTCGCCTTCGCGATGGCTGCACGATTTGCGTTCCAGAGGGGGAGCGGCCACGCACCGAGCAGGCCCCAGCGGGACTGGCCCTGCTCCGACTCGAACTGTGGTCCGAGGGTCAGGTCGGGGATCTGACGCCGCACCTCGAGACGCAGGCTCTCCTCGGCCACCTCGTGGGCACGCCGCGCGCGGGCAATGCTGGGATGGAAGGCGGAGATGCGGTCGGAGAGCTCGGTGACCGCGACGGCCGACACCTCGACCACCAACTCGGCGACAAAGACCACTGACGCATCTGGCGCGAGGCCGAGGGCCGTGCGCAGCTCCTCTTCAGCGCGCTCGAGAGCCGTGCGGGTCCGCCTCAACTCCGCACGTCGGCCGGCGAGCTCCAGACCGAAGAGGCCCGCCTCGCTGGCCCCCAGCTCGCCGAGCTCGACAAGTCGGCGGGCGCTCGCGGCGGGCTCCTCGAGCATGACGGCCAGGCGCTCCTCCTCGGCCAGGCGCAGGTCGAGGGCGCTCCAGACCAGCCAGGCCTCGCGTACGTCGCACCACACCTCCCACTCGGTCTCCGCGAGGCGCCCGCGCGCTTCGCGCTCGGCAGCGGCGGCCCGGTCGGCCTCAACCTCGAGGCGGCCGGAAAGGGGCAAGGTCAGCTCGAGGCCCGCGCCGAACACCCAGCGCTCGGGCACGTCGTCGGCGACGTGCAGCACGTCCGCGCCGAACCGCGGATCGATCCAGGCCCCTGCGTGTTCCGCTTCGGTGGCCGCGAGACCGGCCCGCATGCGTTCCAGACGCAGCCGTGGGTGGAAGGCCATCGCCACGAGCTGCCCCTCGGCGAGCTGCAGGCCGTCGTCGGGGTCGAAGCTGCGGGCGGCCGGAGGGGAATTCTCGAGGCGCTCGAGGAAGTCCGCCAGGGCTTCGCCCTCGAGGGTGCGGGCCGACCACTCGAGACGATGCGCGTCCTCGTCGAGGGGGCGCGGCTCGTAGCTCACGCAACCCGCGAGGAGACCGCAGACCGCGAAGCGGAGCGGGACAGGAAGTGTGCCGGGGGTCCCCGCGCGAAGCGGGGCGAAGCTCCCGGAGGAGCGGAAGGGGATCACGACGAACTCTCCATCGACGAACGAGAACGGAAGCGGCCACGCCGAGGCGCGCCGACGCCGCGCCGGGATCACCGACGCAGCCGAACCGGTTCAGCTCGTGAAGGGAGGGGCACGCGGGGCTACGCGCCCGGGGGGCGGAGGCGGCCTCTGAGGGGCCTCCGACCGCTGCGATCGGTAGAGGGCGGGCTCGTGGACGTGTCGCCAGCTGAGCGTGCCAGCCTCGATTGCCAGGGCCCACGCAAGACTCTTGGGCAGCACGACCGGGTCGGCCGTCTCCAGCTCGTGGTCCTCCGCCGGATGATGTGGGTGGTCGTCATCCGCTGCGGGCGCGCCCAGCTCCCCGTGTTGGTGGCCGTGCCCGGCCACCAGGTGCACGTGGTCCCCGTGGGTGTGCACGTGGGCGCCGGGCAGTGGCTCGACGCAGTGATCCTCGAGCAGCAGGTGCAGGGGCGTCAGGGAGAGCTGCAGGAAGAAGGCCAAGCCCAACAGAACGCAAACGCCCGCCGACCCCCGAGGGGCGGGTTTCGGACGAAGCGTCGTCGAGTAGGTGCTCATGCGTTTCTAGCGGACCCGACCAGGCGGGCAGGGAACCCAGGGTAGCGATGGTCCCGAGGATTGCCAATCGACCCTAGCTCAGTCGGCCGAGAGAGCCCGAGGATCGCCCGAGGTCGATCTCGGCGCCGTCCGAGCTCAGCTCAACCGTGCGCGTGCGCCTCGGCGCAGGCCTCGCCCTCGTCCGCCTGGGCGAAGCGGCGCCAGAGGGAGGCGAGCAGGAGCAGACCGAAGACGACCGCGGCGCCGAGGGTCACGACCCCGGAGGCCCCCTCGTGGTGGGGCGCGAGGCGCGCGGTGGCGGCCAGGTCGAGGGCCGAGTAGAGGGCGTCGACGGCGAAGCCGAGGGCCAGGGTGACCAGGGCCAGGGCCGCCACGTGCAGGAGCACGACGCGCTTGCCCAGGTACCTGGTCATCACCGACAGGGTCGCGATGTTGGTCGCGGGACCGGCGAGCAGGAACACGAGGGCCGCGCCGGGGCTCAGGCCCTTGAGGATCAGGGTCGCCGCGATGGGCGTGGAGGCCGCCGCGCAGACGTAGACCGGGACGCCGATCAGCAGCATCAGGAAGATCCCGCCGGAGCCCTGGAGCAGCTCGCTCTCGAAGGCGGAGTCGGGGATCAGCACCGCGATCACGCCCGAGAGGAAGACCCCGAGGACCAGCGCGCCCGCCAGGTCGTCCATCATGTCGACGAAGGCGTAGCGCAGGGCCCGGCGCAGCTTGCCCGGGGCGGGGGCCTCCTGCGGGGCGGCGGGCTCGTCGGCGCAGCAGTCCTCCGGCGCCTCGACGTCGCGCCCGGCATCCGGCTCGGGGTCCGCGCCGCTGCGCACGAAGACGTTGACGCCGAGCCCCACGAGGATCGCCGAGAGCACGGAGGCGACCGGGCGCACCACGGCCATGAGCGGGTCGAGCAGGCCGTAGGTGACGCTGATCGAGTCCACGCCGGTCTCGGGGGTCGCCACCAGGAAGGCGCTCGTGGCCCCCTTGCCCGCCCCCGCCTTGCGCAGGGAGGCCGCCACGGGCACCACCGAGCAGGAGCACAGCGGCAGGGGCGCCCCCACCACCGAGGCCACCCCCACCGACTTCAGGTCGTCCCTGGCCACCCAGCGGCTGAGCTTCTCCGGGTCGAGCCACACGCTCAGCAGCCCCGCGACCACGAAGCCGAACAGGAGGTAGGGCGACATCGTCACGAAGACGTCCAAGCAGGACAGCAGCAGGCTCAGGAAGATGCCGGACTCGAGGTCGCTGGTCGCATGGTGCGGGAAGAGCCCCGCGGCGAGCACGCCGATGACGAGGGCGAAGACCCGCGGCGCCGGCTGGCCCACGTTGTGGAAGACCTCCGGCAGGAGGTCGCAGGCCGCCACGTAGATGAAGGTGCCGCCCGCGAGGCCGATCAGGATCGCCTGGGCCGCGCCACCTTGCTGGAAGAGGTTGTCGCCGACGAGGTAGCCCGCGGGCGTGGCGAGGGCGAAGAGCACCACCAGGAGCCAGGTGCTCCCGGCCCGCACGCCGGCGAGCTTGAGCACGGTGGTCAACGAGAAGGCCTCGGTCAGCTTGTGCCACAGGATCGGCACCAGCACGATCCACTTGGCCTCGATGGCCGCCAGGCCGAGCCCGCCGGCCAGGGCGTGGAGCGACAGGGCGATGTAGGTCGAGATCCAGACCAGGTGGTGCGGATCGCGGGCCTCCCGTTCCTGGTAGCCCCGCAGCCAGACCTTCTCCAGCAGGAAGAGCCCGAGGAAGCCCACCAGGGCCGCGGCCCAGGGAGCCAGGGGCCCGAAGCCCGCGGGCTCGGCGCCGTGGTCGTGACCCTCGTGTGCCCCGTGGCCGTGCCCCGCGTGCCCGCCCCCGTGCAGGGCGCCCAGCTCCGGCAGGATGTGCAGGAAGACCGTGCCCAGGAAGAGCCCCGCCGAGAGGGCTATGAAGACGTGCAGGCTCTTGTCCCCCCAGCGGCGCAGCACGGGGGGCAGGGCGCCGGCCAGGGTGGCCAGGAAGAACGAGAGGGCGATCAGGGGGGTGGTGAGCTCCACGGGCCCGAGTTGTAGCCCAAGGCAGCCAGTTCTCGGCCTCCGGCCGGGAGCTTTCTGGAAGGCGCCAACGCCCCGCTGAGCGGCTCGTAGCGGGGCCTCCCCCGGTGGAGGCGCTCTCTGGCGCAGCCCCGACCGCCGGGGTCTTGTCTGACGGGCCCGGCTCCCTAGACTCTCTGCCCCCAATGCCCCCGGGCATGCCGCTTCTCGTCATCCCTTCCCAGATCGTTTCCATGATCGAGATCCGGAATCTCAGCAAGCACTTCGGGCCGCTCCAGGCCGTCAACGACATCAGCTTCGACGTCGCCAAGGGCGAGGTCCTCGGCTTTCTCGGCCCCAACGGCGCGGGCAAGTCGACCACCATGAAGATGGTCACCGGCTTCCTGGAGCCCTCCGCCGGCAAGGTCAGCGTCTGCGGCCACGACGTGGGCTCCGAGCCCATCGCCGCCAAGCGCTGCATCGGCTACCTGCCGGAGGGCGCGCCCCTGTACGGGGACATGACCCCCAAGAGCTTCCTGAAGTTCATCGCCGAGGTGCGCGGCATCCCCGCGGCCGAGCGCGCCAGTCGCATCGACGACGCCGTCCAGAAGGTCCACATCGACGGGGTCATGGGCCAGCGCATCGAGACCCTGTCGAAGGGCTTCAAGCGACGGGTCGGCCTGGCCCAGGCGATCCTGCACGACCCCCAGGTGCTGATCCTGGACGAGCCCACGGACGGCCTCGACCCGAACCAGAAGCACGACGTGCGCAACCTGATCCGCGAGATGGCGAGGGACAAGTGCATCGTGCTCTCGACCCACATCCTCGAGGAGGTCCCGGCGGTCTGCTCGCGGGCGATCGTGATCTCCCAGGGAGCCCTGCAGTTCGACGGCACCCCCGAGGAGATGCGCCGCCGGGCGAACGGCTACGGCTCGATCGCCGTGCGCTTCGCCGAGGGCTGCGACGCCGACCCGGGCACCCTGCAGGCGCTCGAGGGCGTCGAGCGTGTGGAGCAGGGCGCGGAGGGCTTCGTGCTCTTCCCGAACGGCATCGGCAACGCCCTGCACGCCCTGAACCAGATCTCGGCGGAGCGCTCATGGGACGTGGTCGACATCCACGTGGACCGTGGACGCCTGGACGAGGTCTTCCGCCAGATCACCGTGGAGGCCTAGAGAGGAGAGCCTGCAATGCGGAACACGATCACCATCTTCAAGCGCGAGTTCGCCGCCTACTTCGCCACCCCGGTGGCGGCGGTCTTCATCTTCATCTTCCTCGTGGCCCTGTTCGCCTTCACCTTCGGGGCGGGCTTCTACACCGGCGAGGAGACAGACCAGGCGGACCTGCAGCGCTTCTTCATGCTGCACCCCTGGATCTTCGTGCTGTTCATCCCGGCCATCTCCATGCGGCTCTGGAGCGACGAGCGGCGCGTGGGGACGGTCGAGCTGCTGATGACGCTCCCGATCACCACCTTCCAGGCGGTGCTGGGCAAGTTCCTGGCGGCCTGGGCCTTCATCGGGCTCGCGCTCCTGTTGACCTCGTCCATCTGGATCACGGTCAACTACCTGGGCGAGCCGGACAACGGCGTGATCCTGGCCAGCTACATCGGCAGCTTCCTGATGGCCGGCGCCTACCTCGCCATCGGGGCCTTCGCCTCGGCCCTCTCGAAGAACCAGGTCATCGCCCTGGTGCTCTCGGTCTTCCTGTGCTTCTGCTTCATCCTGGCCGGCATGCCGATCGTGCTCGACCCGCTCGCGGTGGTGCTGCCTCAGACCGCCATCGACACGATCCGCTCCTTCAGCTTCCTCGAGAACTTCGAGGGCATCAGCAAGGGCCTGATCGACCTGCGCAACGTGATCTTCTTCGGGTCCCTGATGGCCTGCTTCCTGTTCGCCAACGCCATCGTCGTCGACGTCAAGAAGGCCTCCTGACCCGCACCTCGCCATGAAGAACCTCTCCCTGATCGGCCTCCCGGTCCTCCTGGTCCTCTTCTTCGCGATCAACCTCGCGAGCGGAGCCATCTTCACCTCGACGCGCCTCGACCTGACCGAGGACCGGCTGTTCACCCTCTCGGAGGGCACGCGCAACATCCTCGACTCCATGGATGACAAGGTCACGCTGCGCTACTTCTACTCGTCGAAGCTGGCGAAGGAAGAGCTGCAGTTCGCCGAGCGTCCGGCCCAGCGGGTGCGCGAGATGCTCGACGAGATGGCCGCCGCCTCGGGCGGCAACCTCAAGGTGATCGAGATCGACCCGGTCTCCTTCTCCGAGGAGGAGGACCAGGCCGTCGAGTTCGGCGTGCGCGGCGCGCCGGCAAACTCCGCGGGCGACATGATCTACATGGCCGTCGCCGGCACGAACAGCGTCGACGACCAGGAGGTGCTCGACCTCCTGCCCCTGGTCCAGGGCCGCCGCCGCCAGTTCCTCGAGTACGACCTGACCAAGCTGATCTACAACCTGGCCAACCCGGTCCGCCACCGGGTGGGCGTGATCAGCAACCTGCCCATCGAGGGCGCCCCGCCGAACCCGATGGACCCCCGCTCGGGGAGCCGCCCCTGGTTCTTCCTGACCCAGCTGCAGGCCGCCTTCGACGTGGAGATGATCCAGCGCGGCGCCACGACCCTGCCGGACGACATCGACCTGCTGCTGCTCGTGCACCCCAAGGAGCTGGCCCCCACGCTCCTGTTCGAGATCGACCAGTTCGTCCTCAAGGGCGGCAAGGTGGTCGCCTTCCTCGACCCGCATTGCGAGGCGGACACCGAGGGCGTCAATCCCCAGGACCAGATGTCGGCCTTCAGCGCCAACCGCACCTCGGACCTGGGCCCCCTGACCGACGCCTGGGGCTTCGAGCTGGTGGCTGAGAAGATCGCCACCGACAAGCAGAACGCCCACCGCGTGCGCCTGCCCGGCAGCGGCACGGAGATGCCCTACATCGCCTGGCTGAACCTGAACGACGAGCACGTGGAGTCCAGCGACCCGGTCATCAGCGAGCTCAAGAAGCTGCACCTGGCCACCGCCGGCATCCTGCAGGCCAAGCCCGGGGCCACGACCACCTTCGCGCCCCTGCTCACGACCGGCCCGGAGACCATGCAGGTGGACCGCATCCGCGTCGCCATGCGTCCCGACCCCGAGGGCGTCCTGGACAGCTTCGTCAACGAGGACAAGGAGATCGTCCTCGCCGCGCGCGTGAACGGCCCGGTCCAGTCCGCCTACCCGGACGGCCCGCCCGAGCCCGCCGCCGTGCCCGAGGGACAGCAGCCGCCTCCCGGCCCGATCCCCCCCGCCGAGGGCTGGAAGACCGAGGGCGAGGCCCAGGTCATCGTCGTGGCCGACGCGGACATGCTGGTGGACCAGTGGTGGGTCAACGTCACCAACTTCCTCGGCCAGCAGCTCGCGAACCAGACCGCCGACAACGGCTCCCTGCTCCTGAACGCCCTCGAGAACCTGACCGGCAACAAGGACCTGATCGGCCTGCGCAGCCGCCAGGGCTACGAGCGGCCCTTCACCCGCGTGGAGGGGATCCGCGACGAGGCCGACGAGGCCTTCCGCGAGGAGGAGCAGCAGCTCCAGGCCGAGCTCGACGAGGCCGAGCGCAAGATCTCCGAGCTCCAGAACCAGAAGGACGACGGGACCGTCAGCAGCATGATCCTGTCCCCGGAGCAGCGCGAGGAGATCGAGCGCTTCAAGGAGAAGCGCGTCGAGACCCGCAAGAAGCTGCGGGACGTGAAGTACTCCCTGAAGAAGGACATCGAGGCCCTCGGCCTGTGGGTCAAGATGCTCAACTTCCTCGTGCCGGGGCTGGTGGCCGCGGCCGGCATCGGCCTCTGGGTCCTGCGCAACTTCTCCAAGACGACGAGCTGAGCCATGAACACCAAGTCGATCCTGATCGCCGGCGTGCTGGCCGTGGTGCTGGTCATCGCCGGACTCCTCGCCACCAAGGACGGCAGCTCCGAGGCTGCCGACGTCACCGAGGACGGCGCCTTCCTGGCGGGCTTCTACGACCGCATCAACGACGTGGCACTCCTGGAGATCGCCACCACCGACGCGACCTTCAACGTGCGCCGGGACGGCGAGCGCTGGACCCTCGACGAGCGCTTCGGCTATCCGGTGCAGGTGGACCAGGTGCGCTCGGCCCTGATCGCCCTGGCGGACATGGAGACCGTCGAGGAGAAGACCGGTGACCCGGCCCGCTACGCGGACCTCGGCGTGCAGCCGGTGGGCGGCGATCCCACGGCCGATCACCAGTCCAGGTCCGTCACCCTCATGGACGAGGCCGGCGCGGAGCTCGCCTCGGTGATCGTGGGCAAGACCCGCAGCGGCGGCCGGGGCGGCACCTTCTACGTGCGACGCCCGGCCGAGACCGCCTCCTGGCTCGTGAAGGGCAAGCTGCCCGCCCTGCCCGACAGCGGCGACGCCTGGCTCGACAAGAAGATCCTCGAGCTCAAGCGCGACGAGGTGAAGGCGGCCCGCATCGCACACCAGGACGGCGAGCGCGTGACCATCTCGAAGGAGGAGGGCGAGACCGACTTCTCCCTGCACGAGATGCCGTCGGATCGCGAGCTCGCCTACGCCTCCGCCCCCGGCAGCATCGCCGGCGCCCTGCAGTACCTGAACTTCGAGGACGTCGAGCGTGCCGAGGGCTTCGAGGCCCCCGGTGAGGCGCTCTCGGTCTCGAACTACTGGTCCCGGGACGGCCTCAAGATCACGGTCGAGCTGTGGGACAAGGAGGAGACCCCCTACGCCCGCTTCCAGGCCGCCTACGACCCGGACGGCTCGCCGACCCTGGCGCTCGGGCCCATGCCCTCGCCGGAGGAGCCCTCCGAGGGCGAGGAGGACGCCGAGGCCCCCGCGACCTACACACCGCGCCCCGCGGACGAGGTCCGCGCCGAGGCCGAGGCCCTGAACGCGCGCCTCGAGCCCTGGGTCTTCAAGCTCCCGGCCTACACCAAGACGAACCTCACCAAGCGCGTCGAGGGCATGCTCAAGCCCCTGCCCGAGCCGGAGGAGACTGCGGAAGAGCCCGCTGGTGAGGCTCCCCTCGAGCCGGGCGCGACGATCGACATCGACAGCCTGGGCGGCGACTTCGAGACGCCCGCGGAGGAGCCCCTCGAAGATCAGCCGACCGAGGATGAGGCTCCGATCGAGGAGGAGGCCGACTCCCCCTCCGACGGCTAGCCCGGATTATTCATGAACACGCACACCAGACTTCGCAAGCGGCCGTCGAAGACTGCCGCTTGCGAAGTCTGGTGTGCGTGTTCATGAGTCATCCGGGCTAGGGCGCGAGCCGGAACCGCAGCGGCAGGTCGACGGCCTTCGAGATCCCGATCCGGGGTCCGCTGAGGACCTGCCGCGCAGCCTCGAGCTCCCCATCGGAGGCCCCGGAAGCCCACAGCCCGAGCGCTCCGCGGCACAGGTCCGCGCCGTCGTGCTCCGCGCCGAGGCCCAGGGCCTGCACCAGCTTTCCGGGCCCGTTGCACAGGTCGCGGTCCTTCACCGCGCCGCGCCGCGCCCGCATCAGCCCGACGCCCTCCACGGGTTCGAGCGCGCGTAGCAGCACCGCCTCCCCCACTCCGACCGGGGCCGACACCACGTTCAGGCAGCGGTGCATGCCGTAGATCAGGTAGACGTAGGCCGTCCCCGGGCGCCCGAACATCGATCGGTTGCGACGCGTCTCGCCACGGTGGGAGTGCGAGGCCGGATCCCCCACCGCCAGGTAGGCCTCGGTCTCGACGATGCGCCCGGCGACGAGGCCCTCCGCGCTCTCGTGCACCAGCACCTTCCCGAGCAACGCCCGCGCCAGCTCCTCCGTCTCCGCCTGGAAGAAGGACCGCCCCAGGCGCCGACCACGCGCGCGGATCCTCAACTCCCGTCGCGCTCCTTCTTCGGCTTCTCCTTCTTGAAGAGCAGCAGGTGGTTGAACCCCCGCAGGAAGAAGTTCCCCTCCGCCGCCGCCTTGTGGAAGCGGGGCGCCTCGAGCTTGCGATTCCCACGCACGATGGCCACGTGGTCCACGGGCCGGAAGCGCTCCGCCAGGCTCACCAGGAAGCGCGCACCGATCGGCACGAAGCCCTTCTTCTTCTTGAAGCTGTCCCCCACGAAGACCGCCAGGTAGCGGCGGTCCTTGAGGACCCGGTCCGCCTCGTCGAAGACCCGCTCCATGGCCTCGAAGTACTCCGGCCCGAAGGCGTCGAGCTTGCCGATGCAGTCCGGCTCGTCCGAGTACTCCACGTGGGTGGAGTAGGGCGGGTCCATGAAGACGAAGTCCGCCACCCCCTCCTCCAGGGGCAGGGCGCGGGCGTCAGCACGCTCGATGTCCTCGCGCCAGGGCGCGATGTCGAAGCCCTGCGCCCTGCGCCCGAGGGACTGGGCCACGTCGAGGGTGGTCCCCCCACCGCAGAAGGGGTCCACCACCAGGTCCCCCTCGCGGGTGTAGCGCTCGAGCAGGTTCCAGATCACCCAGGCCGGGGTACGCCCCTCATAGCCGGGGGTTCCCATGGGCTCGTCCGAGTACTGCTGGGAGGGGTAGTACCAGAGCGTCGAGGTCTGCAGCTTCAGGGGCGGTCGGCGCATGCCCCGCCAGCATAGCCCGCTCCGAGAAGCAGCGCGCCCACCAGCCCGGTCGGGACTGGTGGGCGCGACATTGATGAGGAGAGTGTCTAGGTTTCTCTGCTTTCGCGTCGCGGCGGTCGGGGCGTCGTCAGCTCGGATCGACCAGAGAGTCGCCGTTCGAATCGACGCCGTCGACAGGATGTCCGCCCGGGTTCCGCTCCATTGCCCCGGAGTCCGACACGCTTCCGGTCGAAGAGGGCGCCGTAAGGAGAGGACGGCGGCTCTCGACGTAAGCGTCCACCGTGACCGCGACTCCCGAGATGAGGAGCGCGACCAAGAGGGCCAGTCGAGTCAGGGGCATCCCAGAGTTCATGGAGGTGCGGGTCCGGATGGACCCGGGGGGGTGTTGCGGGCGGAGTCGCCGCATGAGATTCCACGAGCGATCTACAGTCCCCATGCGCCCGAGGTACCCGAATCTGCCCGAATCCGGACAGTTACGAGGCGAGGGGGCCCTCGGAGGAATGCGAGTTCCCTCCAAGCCCTGCAATCAAGAGCGTTTGCCGTAGCGTTCGAGGGCCGCGAACTGGGCGTGGAAGTCGTGGGTGCCGCCGCTCATCGGTGCCTTGAAGAAGCAGTCCACGTGGGGCATGACCCCCACCTCGCCCCGCTCCCGGCTGAGGGCCGCCAGGCGCGCCAGGTCGATCACCAGGGGCGCCGCCAGGGCCGAGTCGCTCCCGGACCAGGTGAACTGCAGGCTCATCTTGGCCCCCAGGAAGCCCTCGAAGTGCACGAAGTCCCAGGCGGTCTTCCAGTCCGCCAGGGAGGGCACGAAGTCGATCCCCACGTGGGAGTGCACGTCCGGGTCGCCCAGGATCGAGCGCAGGGCCTCGTCCTTGTTGCGCAGCTTGCTCTGGCGGTGGGAGGCCTCGTTGAGGATCTCCCCGTCCCGGTTGCCCAGCATGTTGTAGCCCTGCCAGGCGAGCACCTTGAGGGCCCGGGCCCGGAACATGGGCGCCAGGACCGTCTTCATCAGGGTCTCACCGGTCTTCCCGTCGCTGCCGCAGTGCGGTAGGCCCTCGCGCTCGGCCAGGGTCCGCAGGGCCGGGATCGAGGAGCCGCGGCTGGGGGTGAAGTTCACGTAGGGACAGCCGGCGGTCAGGGCCGCGTAGGCGTAGATCACCGAGGCGGGCTGGACCACGCCCTGCTCGAGGGCCTCCTCGAAACAGTCCAGGTCGTCCCAGGCCTCCTGGTCCTCGCACCAGGCCTCGGTGCTGGCCACGTTGACCACCACCACCTGGCTCAGGCCGTGCTCCTCGCGGAAGGCCTCCAGGTCGGCCCGCAGCTTGCTGATCTGCTCCAGGGGCGGCGCGCTGCCGAGCTTGGCCGCCTCGGGGTCGAGGTCCGCCAGCCCCACGTCCGGACCGTCGAGCAGGCCGGGCACGATGCAGGCGTCGAACTGGGCCGCCCGGGCGGCGCCACCCTCGGCCACGGCGGCGGAGACCACGCCCCCGCGCACGAGCTCGGACACCGAGTCCGTCATCGAGCGGCGGCAGACGTCGTGACCCCCGAGCACGATGTCCTCGAAGGAGGTCAGGGGCAGGCTGGCCAGGGCGTCGGACTCGCTCACCAGGCCCACGGGCTCGAGGATGCCCTCCACCAGCCCCGCCAGGCCGTAGGCGACGCAGGTCGAGATCGCGCCGCGCGCGCCCACGAGCCAAAGGCCGAAGGGGGCGCCGCTGAGGTCGGACTTGGGCATGGGTGAGGGGCAGAGAGCGGGGCCCGTTCAGTCCTGCCGGGGGTCGGCGCGACGGCTCTCCACCCAGCGGCGGACGAGGCCCTCGTAGCCGCGCGGCCAGGCGCGGGCCCCCAGGACTCCGGCTTCGGGGAGCTCCGAGGGGGGGTCAGGCGAGAAAACTTGGCCGGACATTCTGCCGTCCTCGCCGCCGGGCGCCAGTCCCGATCCCTGGGAGCCGCCCCCGGCGCCCTCCTCGGCCGGATCTCCCCCCTCCGAGGCCGCCACGGCCTCGCGCCCCTCGAGGGCCATGCGGGCCGCGTCCAGGGCACCGAGGCTGCGCTCGAGCTCCCGCCGCGCCCGCGCGTCGTCCCCCAGCTCCCGGGCGAGCTCGGTCACCCGCTCCTGGAGCTCCTCGACCGCCTCGGCCTCGAGCCCCCCCTCGGGGACCTCGCGCTGGAGCTGGCCCGCCCGACGCAGGAGCTCCCGCAGCTCCTCCTCCTGCTCGCGGCTGAGGGCGGCGCCCTCCTCCCCCGCCGCATTCCCCTCCGAGATCGAGGCCAGACCCGAGCGCACATCCCCCACGAGGGCCTCGAGGTCCAGAGCGCTCGGCTCGTAGCGGGCCCGCTCGAGGGCGGCGAAGAGCAGCGCCGCGGCGACGAACGGCAGGGCCAGAAAGGGGGCGCTGCTGGGCAAGGCCGCGCGCAGCATCTCGCGGCCGGAGGCGCGCGCCGCCACCTCGCGACCGAGACGCGCCCCGAAGAGCCCCGGCCGTGCACGACCCTCCACCTCCCAGGCGGTGACCAGGGCGCCCTCGAATTCGAGGGCGCTGTCCACCCGTCGGGCCACCTGGGCCGGGCTGCGGCGCCGCTCCCAGGCCAAGGCCGCACCGACCAGGAGGGCGTCGACGCCGGCCACCGTCCAGAGCCCCGGATCACCCAGCGCGCGCCCGGCGTGCACCCCCGCCGCCAGGGCCAGGGCGCCGCAGGCGAGGCCGCAGCAGAGTCCCTGCAGCACGTGCACCGAGGCCAGGCCCCGGTGGGCGAAGGCCACCCGGCTGCGCACCAGTCCCGGGAGGGGGCCGGCGGGGGTCTCGCTCGCGCTCACGGCGCAGGACTCACTGTCCGATGTCCCGCAGCTCCGCGGCCAGGCCCTCGGGCAGGTAGGCCAGGCGCTCCTTCGAGAACACGAGCCGCACGGCCGCTCCCTGGGGCGGGACGAGGGGCGCATTGGGCACCCAGATCGTCTGGTACACGCAGTCGTCCAGGGCGGCGGTGAAGAGGGTGTTCCCGGCCCGGAAGTAGGAGAGGTTGATCAGGTTCCCCTCGAGCTCGGCTGCCAGGGCCTGCTCGTCCTTGTTCGGATCCGCCTGGACCAGACGCGAGCCCAGGTAGACCCAGGCGTGGCGCCGCATGGAGCGCCCGCGCTCGATGTTCGTGATCAGGTCCTCGAGGCGGAAGAAGTAGAGCTCCCCCTCCTCCAGCCAGGCGGCGTAGATGAAGTAGCCGTCGCCGGTGGGAGGCAGCACGTCGTGGGTCGACGCCCCGTTGCGGAGCTCCTCCTGGCTGGGCATGGGGTCCTTCTCCACCCACTGCACGTTGCGACCCTTCTTCGCCCCCAGGGTCACCAGGGCCGCGTTGAAGACCGTCGGGCTGACCCCGGTGGCGAACAGGCTCTCGTGGGTCGCCCCGTGGGCGGAGACGAGCACGTACTCGAGCAGGTCGTTGCGGATGCAGACCTCGGCGGGCACGGAGCACAGCCCCCCCTCGAGGTCGACGGTGATGCCCTGCTCCTGGAAGGCGGCCTCCAGGTCGGCGGTCCTCTCGTCCTGGGGCGCCCCCGCGGGGGCGGCGCCCAGGAGGAGGGCCAGGGCCAGGGGTCCGAGAGCGAGTCTCTTCATCATGGAGCCAACGCTCAGGACACCATGGGGTTCAAAGGGCCCCTCAAGCGCCGACCAGGTCCGCCTTCGTCACCCCGATGCGCTCTAGGTCGTCCGCGATCAGGTCGTAGACGGCCTCCGCGTGCCTGCGGATCTCGTACTGGGCGTCCGGGCTCAGGCGCTGCTCCAGGAAGTGGATCACGCCCTGCATGGACACGGTCCAGTAGGCCTGGGTGTAGAGGTTCTGGGGCAGGCACATGCGGGCGATCTCCTTCGCCACGCCGCGCTCGATGCGCTGCTGGTAGAGGGCGAAGGCCTGCTCGCACTCGGCGATCATGGTGGCCCGCTCGCCGGCGTGGTCGAAGTCCTCGGGCAGGTCGAAGGAGGCCTGCTTGTTGCCGTGGGGCGGGTTGGCGCGCATGCGGACCGGCACGTAGAACTCCGGCTGCCACTGCACGTAGCGGCCGGAGACCTCGTTCCAGGAGCAGCCCTTGTCCGTGTCGAACATCACGTCGAAGACCTCGAGGCTGACGGTCTCGCCGTTCACCTCGTACTCGCGCCAGCCGGAGCCCACCTGGTACTTGAAGGCCTGACGGAAGACGAACAGGGGGCTCTTCCAGTGAAAGGTGTAGAAGGAGTGCCGGTAGGGCGAGGTGTGGCCGTGCTTCCAGAGGAAGGAGCAGAGGGCCTTGTCCTTGCCCTCGTCAAAACCCTCGCGCACCTTCTCGTAGGAGATGCGGGCGCTGTTGACGACCTTGGCCGCGTGGTCGGTGCGCATGCGGTCGACGAGGGCGACGAAGCCGATGCCGTCGTCGAGGCACTCGATGGCGCCTTCGGGCTTGGAGACTTGCGTGAGGCTCATTGCGTTCATTTCGAGAGAGGTGCGTCCCGATTCTACTTCGACGCGGCCTCGATGGCACCCTCGAGGGCGTCCGCCCGGCGCAGCGCCGGGCGCGAGTCGCGGGCGCGGGAACGGGCCTGCGCCACGCAGCTCCGGGCCGTCGGCAGGTCGCCGTCAGCGAGGGCCAGCTGACCGCGGGTGAGGGCCTCGAGGGCCAGCAGGCGGTGTGCGGGGTCGCGCCCCTGGTCGCGGTCGGGGCTGCCGAAGACCGAGCGCAGCGCGTTCTCGGTGGTGCGGCCGGCGCGCCGGTCGTCGAGCAGCACCTGGACCCAGGCGTGGGCCTCGGTCCAGTCCTCGGCTTGCAGGGCCCCCCGCAGGAGGCGCGCGCGGCAGCGCACGATCAGCCCCGGCCGGTCCGAGGCCTCCCCCTCCCCGAGCAGGGCGACCAGGGCCGCCCGATCCATGCGCCGGGCGAGCTCCGTCGCCCCCGGAGCCCCGCTCTCCCGCGTGACCTGGGCCAGCTCCATCAAGAGCCGCCCGTCCCAGGCGAACCAGTCCTGGCGCATGAGGGGCTCCAGCTGCCCGACCCCGGCCAGGTGCCCGGCAGCCTCCAGCCAGCCCTGGTACTCGAAGTCCGGAGACGGCAGGCGCTCTCCGCGGAAGCGGCGACGCATCCGCTCCCCGGCCACCAGGGCCGCGCGCCCGCGCCACTGCTGGGCGAGGCGCCGCCCCAGCTTGCCCTCCGTGCGCAGCTCGATGGCCACCATGGCCGGCAGCAACACGTCCCCCAGGAGGTCGCGCTGGGCGTCGTCAGCGTAGAGGCGGTACAGGGGCGGCAGCACCATGAAGTCCCCCACCTCACCGAGCCCCACGACGGCCGCGCGCTTGGCGTCGTAGTCGCCCACCTCCTCGAGACAGCGCGCGAGCAGGGGCGCGACCCGCGCCGGCGCGCCGCAGCGGGCCAGGGAGGTCAGCGCCTCGACCCGGTGGCCGGACTCCGCCCGGGGGTCCAGGGCGACCTGCAAGAGGAGCGCCCGCGCGACCTCGTCGTCCACACCGGCGGCCCGACGCAGGATGCGCCCCTTGAGCTCCGCGTCACAGCCCTCGTAGGCCAGGAAGAGCTCCGCCAGGACCTGCGGCGCGGTGATGTCGGTGTTCGCGAGCAGGACCTCGTGGCGCAGGCGGCGGGAGAGGCCGTCGCCCGCGAGCAGCGCGCGAGTCGCCGCGCGGCCCGCCTCGCTCTTCACGAGGTCCGCCACGAGCAGCTTGCCGAGCTCCTTGCCCAGGGGCGCCACGCGCAGCAGCAGCTCCAGCTCCCGATCGACGTGCTCGCGCCGCGCGACCCGCACCCAGGCGGCGAGCAGCCACTCGGCCCGGGCCTCCGCCTCGCGCCAGGGGCCGCGGGTGACCTCCTCGGCCGGCACCTGGCCCTCCTCGAGCCGGACGATCTCCGCCAGGGCCCAGCTGCGCAGGAGTCCGCGCACCTCTTCGTCGCCCGCGAAGCCCGCGAGCAGCTCCGGCACCGAGACCGTGCGCGCCTCGCCAGTGGCCCAGAGATCGATCAGCGCCTCGCGCCAGGCCGGGTACGGGCGCCCGCGCTCGTGGCGGGCGAGGAGGGCGAGGCGGTCCTCGAGCTCCTGCCCCGCCCACCAACGCGCCACGCGCTCGGGCTCGGGCACGTCGCGCTGGACACCGACCAGGCCGCGGTAGGCGCGGGCGGCGAGCTCGGGGACCTCCAGGGCCTCGAGCAACAGCCCCTGGCTGACCGGATCGCCCGTGCGCGCCCAGGTGCGGGCGAAGGCGTCGCAGGCAGCCTCGCGCAGCTCGGGGCTGCCGGCGCGCAGGAACTGCCCGGCTTGCTCGGGCCAGCTGCGGATGCGGTCGCCCGCGCGCTCGAAGGTCCAGACCTGGAACTCCTCGCTCCAGTCGAGGCGCGGGATCACCGGCAGGCGTCGTTCAGGGTCTTGCTCGCACTCGAGGAGCGACTCGACCGCCAGACGGCGCAGGCCGTCCACCCGGGCCAGGTCCTCGGCGCTGACCTTGCGCGCGAGGAGCCCATCGGCCTCACCGCGCTCGACACGCTCGGAGGCGTAGAAGAGGTCGATTGCGAACTGCACCACGCCCGCCCGCAGGGCCGCCTCCCGCAGGCGATCCTCGCGCCGGGAGGTGAGCACGCCCTCCTCTCCCTCGAAGGGCTCGAGCCAGAAGTTCTCCATGCCGGGGAAGGGGCGCGCATCGGCCCCCGCGCCGGGCGGTCCCCAGCCCAGACCCCAGTGCGCCATCGCCGCGGCGTCCCACTGAACGGCCCGGGCAGCGAGGCCGGCCGGTCGCGGCGCTTGCTTCAGGAGGGAGTAGTAGTGCAGGCGCACGGCCTCCTCGAGCTCCCGGTCGTGCGGAGCGAGCTCGAGGACCCCGAGGGCCTCGAGGAACTCCGCGGGCGCGAGCCGCCGTGGCCCGAAGCCGAGCAGATCGAGCTGCGCCTCGAGGGAACCTCCGCCGCGGGTCAGGAGCCGGGCCCGCGCCTCGCGCGCGACCTGCGCGTCCCCGTCCCGGGAGAGCAGCAGCAGCACCGCGTCCGCCTCCGGCCCGCCGCGGTGGGCGAGGGCCCGGGCCAGGGCGGCCCGCACGCTCGGGTGGGGATCCGCCACCAGCTCGAGGACCGACTCCGGTGGCTCGAGGCCGTGGCGCCCGTGCGCCCGCAGGGCCGCCGCGCGCACGTTGACGTGCTCGTCCGTGAGGCCGCGACGCACGCGCTCACGCTCCTCGACGGTCAGCACTCCGGGCGTCCGCCGCGCCAGGGCCTCGAGGGCGTCGAAGCGCGCCGTCCAGCCGTCGCCTTCCAGGGCAACCCCGCGCTCGGGGAAGAGGGCCGCCTCCCGCACGGCGAGCTCCCGGGCCACGTCGCCGGTCGACGCGGGCCCCCACGGGAGGCACACCAGGAGGGTCGGGAGGCTCAGCACGACACCCTCAGGAACGGGCGCCTGCCTGGCTCAGTTCACGCTGGGCGGCGCCCAGGAAGTCGATCACGGTCGAGGCCACCAGCGCCCGCTGCCCGAGTTCCTCCACCGCCAGGTCCCCGGCACGGCCGTGGACCCAGACCGCGCTGCGCACCGCCTCGAAGGCGTCCCAGTCGGGCACCGCCTCCCGAACGCAGGTGGCGAGGAAGGCGCCGACCACCCCGGTGAGCACGTCCCCGGCCCCGGCGGTGGCCATGCCCGGGTTGCCGGTGGCGTTGACCGCGAGGCGCTCCCCGTCGGTGATGACCGTGCGGTGGCCCTTGAGCACGCAGATCGCGCCCGCGGCCCGGGCGATGTGCCGGGCGCAGTCGGCGCGGCCCTGGTCGTCCTCGGGGATCGAGGTCTGACCGAGGAGGCGCGCGGCCTCCCCGGGGTGGGGCGTGACCACCAGCTGCCCGGCGCAGGCCGACAACACCTCGGGGGTGTCGTGGATCACGTTCAGGCCGTCCGCATCGAGCACCAGCGGGCCCTCGAAGTCGTCGTGGACGAGCCGCCGCACCAGCTCGTCCGTGCGGCCGCCCTTGCCGAGGCCCGGCCCGGCGATGCGCACGTCGTCGGGGCGGTCGTCGAGCTGACTCGGCAGGCGTCCGGCGATCAGGTCCCGGGAGCGGCTGAGGTCCAGGTAGACCGCCTCGGGCGCCACCGGTGCGGTGGTCTGGATCAGGCTCTTGTCGAAGGCCGCCAGGGTCACGAGGCCGGCGCCAGCCCGCTGCACGGCGCGCACCACGAGGATCGCCGCCCCGGGCATGGTCTCGCAGCCCGCCAGGACCAGCACGCGGCCCGCGGTGCCCTTGTGGGCCCGGAGCCCGAGGGGCGGCGGCGCGATGGGTGCAGGTGACTCCAAGGGATGGCTCTGCCCTTCGAAGGCGTCGCTCATGGGCGGTTCAGTCCAGGACCTCGGTGCGCCCCACGTCCAAGCCCGCCCAGTTGCGGATCGGACCCGCGGCCCAGCTCGAGAGGGCGTCCAGCTCCTCCCGCCTAGCTAAGCCGAAGCGACGCAACAGATGCAAGATCAGAGGGTGCAGCCCCGCCTTCTGGCCGTCGTCCATCTTGATCGCGAGGGCCCGCTCGCCGCCGCGCTCGCCGATCACGTAGACGGCCTCGGCCCCGATCTTCGGGAACAGCCGGCCGCCGGTGGCCCGGGCGATGTCGCTGCAGATATGCTTGCGGGTGCCCCCGATCAGGTCCGGGTGACACTCGACGGCCTCCGCCAGGCGCTCGCAGGCCTTGCGTCGCGGCCCGTCGAGGACGCGCGGGTTCGAGAAGCGGGCGAAGCCCCGGGCCAGGTGGCGCAGGGGCATGCGGAAGGTCGGCGCGCTGCAGCCGTCGATCGCGGTGCCGAGCTCCTCCGGCGCCGTGCCGGTCATGTCGAGCACCGCCTGGCGCACCAGCTCCTGGGGCTCCGACGCGGGGTCCAGGTAGCGCTCGGGGGGCACACCCAGGTGCAGGGCCAGGGCCAGGAAGCCCGCGTGCTTGCCCGAGCAGTTGTTGTGCAGGGCGCTGGGGACCTGCCCGCTGCGCTGGAGCTCGAAGGCGGCCTCGTGGTCGTAGGGTCGGTGGGCGCCGCAGAGCAGGTGGTCCGCGGACAGGCCCAGGCGCGAGAGGACCCGCTCGACCACCCGCGTGTGGCACCCCTGGCCGTTGTGGGAGGCCAGGGCCAGGGCCATCTCCTCCCGGTCGTAGCTGAAGCGCTCCGCGGCTCCGGTCTCGATCAGGGGCAGGGCCTGCAGGGCCTTGGTCGAGCTGCGGGCGAAGACCGGGGCCTCGGCGGCCCCGCTCTCGGCCAGGACCTGGCCCTCCACGTCCACCAGCGCCCAGGCGCCGCGGTGGACGGACTCCACCTTGCCGCCACGCCAGCGACGGACCTGGGCGGGGTTCGGGGGGCCCGACTCGGGCTCCTGGGCCTCGGCCCTCTCGTTCGGCTCGGTCAGCATGGCAATAGCGGTGCATTGTACCCCAGACGAGGGGGCCGGGTGTTGCGAGGGAGGGCCCGGTGGCCCATGAGAAGCGCTCGCCATTCCCTTTCGGGAGCCCACCCCCTGCGGCCGGGCCCGGCGAAGACGTACACTCGACGCCGTGAACAGCCAAGTCCGCAAGGTCGTCCTCGACGACGCTCCGAAGAGCCGGGGCGGGCCCCTGCCCGCCTGGTTGGAGCACGCCTCCTGGCTCGTGGGACCGCTCCTCCTGGGAGCGGTGCTGCTGGGCGTGTACCTGCTGCGCCAGGGTTCGGAGGCCCTCTTCACGGGGATCCTGGCGGCGGCGGCCAGCCTCCCTCTCCTGTGGCTCCTCGTGTCGATCTTCGCCCCGGCCAAGACCGACCGCACCTGCCCGGACTGCGGCGCTGAATCGGTCGCCCCCGCCTCCGAGCACCGGTCCACGGGGCTGCGCTGCGAGAGCTGCGGCTGGTCGGACGCCTCCGCCAGCGCCTGGAAGCACGCCGAGGAAGGCGACCGACCCCTCGAGCCCCTGGTGCTGCGCGAGCGCGGCGACTCGACCTCCCCCGACTCCCCTCCTCAGGTGTGAGCGAAGAATCCCAAGAGCTGCCCGACGAGGGCCAGAAGATGGTCGAGATCGAGCTCGGCCGCATCGTCCTGCGCGACCAGTCCATGGGCGCGCCCCAGTACATCTACCTGCGCGAGGTGGGCGGGGACCGCAGCTTCCCGATCGTGATCGGCTTCCCCGAGGCGACCGAGATCCAGCGCGTGGTGACCGGCCTCGAGACGGAGCGGCCGATGACCCACCAGCTGATGCACGACTCGATCCAGGCCCTCGGAGCGCAGCTGGCGAGCGTGGACATCGTGGACGTGCGTCAGAACACCTTCTTCGCGCGCATCGTGATCCAGGACGAGGGCGGAACCGTGGTCGCGACCCTCGATGCGCGGCCCTCGGACTCGATCGCCCTGGCCATGCGCGCGCGCTGCCCGCTGCGGGTCAGCGAGTCCGTGCTCGAGCTGGTGCGCACGGACAAGGGGCAGGACCCCCTCCCCTAGCCCGGGTTAGGCGGCGCGCCGGAAGCGCAGCGCGTAGCCGCAGGGGTTCATGCGCAGGAAGAGGCCGCCGCGGCCCGCGCTGCGCCACGAGGGGCGGCCGAGGAGTTCGAGAGGCAGGCAGACGAGGTTGAGGCCGAGCCAGGCGCCTCGCTGCTCGGCAGGGGTAGGGGCTGCCCGAGATCGTGGACCAGGTCGGCCCGGGTACGGGCGCCGAAGTCCACGCCGAAGTAGTCCGTGCCCGGCTCGAGCAGCGGCTCGAAGGGCTTGCGCGGGGTCGATCGCCCCGGCTACCCTCCGCCCCCACCGACGGAGGCGTGGCAGAGCGGCTGAATGCAGCGGTTTTGAAAACCGCCAGGTCGAAAGGCCTCAGGGGTTCGAATCCTCTCGCCTCCGCCATTGCACTGCTTCGCACGCAGTCGCAAGTTCAAGCATGTCCCCGGAGCTGCATGCACTCGAGCCCAGTCGGCCCGCCATGGGACCCGTCGTGCCCGACCGCACGGTCTCGCACCGAGTCGCGTTGTGACCGGCTGAAGCTGCTGACACATCTGCACACCCCACCTGCCCGGGCTTGCTCACCGCCCTGAGCTCTCGATGGGTTGAGGCAGGTCGAGACCTCGCTGCTGCAGGCCCTGCATGTCCAGCCTGGCCTGGTACCTCATGGCCAGCTCGATCATCGAGTGCCGAAGGGGCCCCTGGTGGACTGCCGGTGGGACCCCTTGCAGGGCGGGCGCAGGGCGGCGAGCCGTGGAGTGCGGGCCCGGCCGGGTCGCCCTCGCGGAGCGATCGGGGGCCGCCGCGTGCGGCCCCCGACCCGTGGCTCAGAAGCTCAGCTGGACCCCGAGGATCCAGGTGAGCTCGTTCTCCATCTGCGGGCCGTCCAGGTCCTGGTGGACCGGGACGAGGGCCTCGGCGGCGAGCCTCCAGCCGTTCCCGAGCGTGCCGTTGACACCGAGACCCACGTCCAGCCGGTCGCCGCCCTGGTTGGAGCGGTCGGCGGTCGGGACATTCATCTGGGCCAGATCGTCGTCGCTGCCGTCGATGTTGCCGCGCGTCTGCCAGGCGAGGCGGAGGCTCGCGCTGGCGGCCTCGGAGAGGGCGTAGGCGCCCCAGGCGGTGGCGTTCCACTGGTCTCCGAGGCGATAGCCCTCGGAGTTGTCGCCGGTGCGCACGATGCCGCGCAGTTGGCCGCCGAACGAGGTCGTCTCGAACTGGCGCACAGCGGTGGCGCCGAGCACGAGGTCGTAGGTGCCCGAGCCGAGCTGCATCGGATAGGGGAGCTTCACGTTCGGATCCATGAGCGTGTCGTGCCGCTCGGTGATCGAGCCGGTCGGCAGGGAGATTCCCGCCTCGACGTGGACGCGCGTGCCGGACTCCTCCTGGAGGACCGGGACGAGGCCCGAGAGGCGGATGTCGCCGAGGCCCGCCGAATCCGTGGTGAACTCCCCGCCCCCCATCATCGGACTCCTCCGAATGTCCATCGTGTTGGACAGGTAGGGCGCCATCGCCATCAGGGTGAGGGAGTCGCTGGGGGCCCACATGCCTCCGAGCATCCACATCTCCATGCTCATGGAGAGGGGCGTGGCGTCGTAGACCTGGTCGAGGACCTCCTGGGCCGAGAGCGAGGTCGTGCCGTCGCGCATCCCGTCCATCTCCATGCGCATGTAGCGCAGGGAGACCATCCACTCGCCGGCCCCGTGCACATGGTCGGCCATGACGCCGATGGGGGCGTGGGCGTCTGCGCGCGCGGTGTCGTGGGAGTGGCCGGAGCCGTATACGAAGGTCGTGCCCGGCAACAGGGCAGGGGCTTCAGGGTCGGTGGAGGCTGTGGCCGCGGCGGCGAGGCCGAGGCCGACGGCGAGGGTCAGGAGAGGGCGGAGGGAGAGGGTCGTGTTCATGATCTGAGGAGGCGGGCGCTCGCCCGCGGTGGGTGTGCGGATGGATCGGGGGGTCAGCGCGCGCCGGCCTGGCGCACGCACGTGAGCACCCGCGCCCTGCGGGCGCGGACTGACCGCTCCCGGAGCCCTCGGTGGGGCCCCGGAGAGCCGCGGCCCAGCCCGCACCTCCCGTCCGGGAGGGGGCCGGGCCCTCGTCAGGCCCTGCCGGCCCGAGGGGGCGGCACCGCGGGCGCCGCGCGGCGGGAGCTGGGCTTCCACACCCCGCCCCACACGGGGACCCCGGGAGGCGGCGGGAGCGCCCAGGCCTCACGCAAGAGGAGGCCCAGGCCGACGTCCAACGCCGTCGGCAGGTCCCAGGGGGAGCCTCCACAGCCGCCGCTCAAGGAGGGGCCTTCGCCCCGGTCGTCCACGGGGGCGGGGCCCCCGCCCGGATCACAGCAGCACCCGCCGGCGCAAATGGCCGCCGTGGCGCAACCGCAGTCGTGACCCTCGCCTGGCGCGCTCCAGACCACTGTCACGCTCTCGGTGTCCCCTGCGGTCGGGGACGGCCCGGCCACGGGGACCGGCATCCCTCGCGCCAGGACTCCGAACAGGAGCAGCGCCGCGACCAAGATCCGGAGTAGATGGTCCACTGTCCCGCAGGCTATCCCGGACTGGGGAAGCAGACAGGCCCGTCCGGTGCGGCACCTCGATGAGGCGGCCGCCCGCACGAAGGCACCGGGGTGATCCTGCCGGGAAGGCGGAGGGGATGGCGGCAGCCAGGGCCCGGTCAGGCCCCTCGCGGAGCTTGGGGGAAGCCGTCAGGAGTGGTCCTCGGCGACCACCTGCTCGAGGAGGGCGGCAAGGCCCCGGGCATGGGGGGCGCGGTTCATGTTCGTGTGGTGGCCCGGGACGTGGTGCACGTCCACTCCCTTCAGAGCGTAGGGAGGCCAGCCGGAGGTCCGGTCCAGGAGGGAGTGAAAGAGGGGGCGAGTCTGAGAGCGGAAGAGCACGACCCGCAGCTCGGAAGCCTGGGGGACGTAGCTGGCCCAGTTGCGGAGGTTTGCCCGCTTGCGACGCAGGACCTGCTCGGGGAGGGAGCTGACGTCGAAGAAGTCCTCGACCTCCATCTCCTCACCGTGGTTCTGACCGTTGCTTTGCGGCCCGGCTTGCAGGGTTCGCTGGCGGCTGCGGAGCTTGCGCAAGAGGCGGGCTCGCAGGTCGTCGAACCCGGATTCCAAGAGGTCGTCCCGGACCCAGCGGGGAAGGTTCCGGAGGAAGGCGGGGGTCGCCCGGAGGCACTCCTGGGCCGTGGCCCGTCGGCGCAGGACAGGCCAGCCGTCCATGATGGCGACCAGGGGAACCTCGCGCCCCTGCTCCATGAGCTGTCTCGCGAGCTCGAAGGCGACCCGTGAACCATAGGAGTGCCCCACGATGTAGAAGGGGCCCTCGGGGCGGTGCGCAATGAGGGGGCGCACGTAGCCCTGCACCAGGCTCTCGAGGGAGAGCCCGTCGTCGGGCTGACCTGGATCGATGGGTTGCTGTACGCCGAGGACGGGCCGGGGCCCCAGGTGTTCCAGGAACTCGCTCCAGTCCAGGAGGTCCCCTGCCAGGGAGTGGATCAGATACAGGGGAGGCAGATCGGCGTCCCCGTCTCGCATCTCCACCAGGCACTCCATCCCCGGGCTGCTTGATCTCTGCAGCTCGTCGACGACCGCGAGGATCGTCTCGTGCTCGAAGAGGAGGTTGCTGGGGACCGTGCACCCCAGCCACTCGGCGAGCTCCCCCGCGATGTTGAAGTGGTCGATCGAGTCGAGCCCCAGGCTCTTGAAGGTCTCCTCCGGACTGACTTCTTCCCGGGAGGCAGACAGGGCCTCGGCGACCTGCCCAATGAGCCACTCCCGCAGCTCATCGGCGCTGACTCCCAGGTCGCCTCGGGCTCGCTCCTCAGACATCGCTCGTCTCCTCGGCTGCCTTCTCGGCCGCCCGCCGACAGGCGTGGCGTTGCACCTTGCCGCTAGAGGTCTTGGGCAGGCCTCCCGCCGGGAGCAGGTCGATCCGCGATACCCTCAGGTCGTGGGCCTCCGCGATGCTCTGGATGACGGCCCGTCCGATGGGGTGGCTCCTGACCTGATCCGGCTCCGGTGTCGATTCGAACTCGAAGTCCCGGGCCACCTCCAGGGCGATGCCGAGGCACTCGGCGCCGTCCTGGTCGAAGGGGTAGGCAGCGACGCACCCCGGCCGGACGGCGGGGTGGCAGGACTCCACGGTGAATTCCAGGTCTTCGGGGTGGTGGTTCTTTCCCGCCACGATGATCAGGTCCTTGAGGCGCCCGGTGAGGAACAGCTCCCCCTTGTCGTAGAAGCCCAGGTCTCCGGTACGTAAGAAGGGGCCCTCGCCCGTGGGCGTTGCGGCCTCGAAGGTCTCTCTCGAGAGCTCTTCCCGCCTCCAGTACCCCAGGGCAACACTCTCGCCAAGGACCCAGATCTCGCCCACCGTGCCGTCAGGCACTGGCGCTCCCGTTCCCGGGTCGACGACCAGGATCAGCTGCCCGAGGGAGGCTTGGCCACAGCTCACAAGATCGAGCCCGCGCGTGCGCTCATCAGGAGCCGGGACGCCGCGGCCAGACTCGAGGGCCGCGGCCTCGAAGGCACGCACGACAGGTTCCGCCTCCTGCGTACCGCCCGAGGCGTACAGGGTGCCCTCGGCCAGCCCGTAGCAGGGGAACATCGCGTGGGGCGGGAGCCCCACCTCCGCGAAGCGGCGAGTGAAGCGTTCGACGGTTCCAGGCCGTACGCGCTCGGAGCCGTTGAAAGCCAGCTCCCAGGAGCTCAAGTCCAGTCCATTCATCTGCTCGGCCCTGACCTTGCGGGCGCAGAGCTCGTAGCCGAAGTTGGGCCCCCCGCTCGTGTGGGCCCCGTAGCGCGTGATGGCCTGCAGCCAGCGCACGGGCTTCATCAGGAAGGCCTCCGGGGCCATCAGAACGCAGTGGGAGCCCAGGGTGAGGGCGTTCAGGGCCGTGCCGATCAGCCCCATGTCGTGGAAGAGTGGCAGCCAGCTGACGAGCACCGAGTCTTCGTCCTGCTTGAAGGCTGTCTGGATCATGCGCGTGTTGTGCAGCAGGTTCCCGTGACTGACCATGACACCCTTTGGAGTGGAGGTCGAGCCGGAGGTGTACTGCAGGAAGGCCAGAGAGTCCTCGCCGGCTTGCACGGGCTCCCAGTCTCCCGGGCCCGGTTCGCCGTCTGTCGCCAGGCAGCCCGGTACCTCTTGGAGCTGCATCCGGTCGAGGTGGCCGCGCACATCCTCTTCCGCGGAGCGCTGGGTAAGCACCAAGGTCGCCTCCGCATCTTCGATGACCGAGTGCAGGCGACCTGCCGGTCGTCCCGGGAGCGGCGGCGAGGTGGGCACCGCGATCGTGCCCGCGTAGAGGCAGCCGACGAAGGCCTGCAGGAACTCGAGGCCGGCGGGGTAATACAGGAGCACTCGCTCACCCGCCAGGCCGCGATCCTGCAGGGCGGCTGCGATGCGCCTGGCGGACCGGTCGAGCTCCGCGTAGGTCAACCGCTCGACCTCCCTCTCGCCGTCCTCGAGGAAGGAGAAAACCGGCCTGGAGCCGTGGAGGCGCGCCCGCGTGCGGAGCAGCTCCACCACGTTGGTGCTCGCATCGGGAAGGTCAGGGAAGTGGACGGTCATCGCTCACGCCTCCAGCAGTTCGCCCTGGGGTTGCCGCATGCGTAGCCGGACTCGCACGCCATTCTCCTGGCGCAGGGTGATGGCGGTCTGCATCCGGATGGCATCGGGATCCAAGACCTCCACGTCGAAGCGCTGCGCGAGGGTGGCCAGCATCAGCACGCCCTCGATCATGGCCAGGTGCTGACCGAGGCAGGTGTGGCGGCCACCGCCAAAGGGCAGGTAGGTCCCTCTCGGCCTGGCCGCGACGGCCTCCTGGTGGAAGCGATTCGGATCGAATGACTCCGGATCGGGCCACACATCCGGCCTGCGGTGCAGCAGATAGGTGCAGATCAGGACGGTCTCTCCCTCCTTCACGCTGAGGTCGTCCAGCTCGAGGTCCTCGGTGGCTCGCCGGGCGATGAACCAGACCGGGGGGAACAGGCGCATGGACTCCATCAGCACACGCTGTGTCACTTCCAGGCGCGCGACGTCTCCGAGCGTTGGGGTCCTCCCCCCGAGCACTTGGGCAAGTTCTCGATGGAGCTCCTCCAGGACGGAGGGGTTTGAGTGCAGCATGGCCCAGGACCAGGACAGGATGAGGGCCGTGGTCTCGTGCCCGCTGATCAGCATCGTCACGACCTCGTCCCGCAGGTCCTCATCCCCAAGGGGCGCGCCTCCCTGGGGATCCATGAGGAGCGTGAGCAGGTCTTGGGGGACGGGCCCTGGGCCGTTCACGAGCTGGCGGCGCTCGTCGATGATCCGCTGGCAAAAGCAGTTGACGACGTCGAGTGCCTCCTCGAAGCGGCACTTGTCCGTGGGCGAGAAGTGCATCGGGATGTTGAAGGTCAGGCCTGCTCGCTCTCCGAGACCCTCCATCAGGATCGTGATGGCCTCGCCCAGTTCGTTGTCCCTCTCGGTGAGATCGACACTGAACAGAGCGGCGACGATCACTTCCAGGGTCAGCTCCGTCATGACGGGTGCCAGGTCGAACTCCTGCGCCGTCCTCGCCTGTTCCTCCCAGGAAGAGACCAGCCTCTCCGTGGATGCGGTGACCAGGGAGGCGAAGGCCTCGCTCTTCAACCGGGAAAACTCAGGCTGCATGCGCCGGCGCTGGGAGCGCCAGTGCTCTCCGTCGCTGGAGAGCAGACCTCGTCCGAGGACCATCTTGACCAGGTCGGTCCGGACCAGGCGGCCCTCGTCCAGGCTGCGGGCGACGAGCGCGGGCCGATTGACGAAGTGCACCTGCCCGAAGGCCGTGCGGTAGGACGGCACCTCCAGGCCCTCCGCGAGGAGCTCGCCCAAGAAGGCGATAGGTACGGGTAGAGCGTCGTCGGCCACGGAACTCAGGGGGGGTGGGCGCGCGCCCCCTCCATCAGTTGGAGGTTCCGCAGCGAGGTAGCCCGAGTATGGGGGAAGAATAGAACCCTGATCCTGGTAGGGCGAGGGAAGACTGTTTTCGATTCTAGCCTGACACCCGCGGCCCTTCCGGATGCGCGCATCCGGATTCGGGGCCCCGCCGGATCACCCGAGAGAAGAGGGCGCCTGCTCGGAATCGATGGGTGGAGTGAGCG
>CAZQAT010000045.1:0-35268 GCA_964591315.1 uncultured Planctomycetaceae bacterium | reverse complement strand
AGTTGGGTCCCAATGCGTCAAAGCCTCATGAATCACCCGGGCTAGCTGCTGCCCCGGGCTCGGGCCCGGCGTCCCTCAGTCGACGACGCTCACCTTGTGCTTGCCGAGCAGGCGCTCGAGGTGCAGCACGCGCACGTCCCGGGGCCGCCCCTCGCTGGAGAGCTCCTCCCGGAACTCCCCGGGCTCGACCCACAGCCGCCGCCGGACCTCCTGCCCGCCCTCGCTCCAGGCCAGGTCCAGGGGGACGAGGAACTCGCCGTTCCCGTTCTCGAGCTCGACGACCAGCCCCGTCTCGCCCACGCGCACCTCGCCCGTGAGCCGCGGCGTGCCCTCAGCGTAGACCCACTCGCGGAAGAAGCGCTCCCAGTCGCGCTCCGTGCGCGCCTCGAGGACGGCGCGGAAGTCCTCGGTGCTGGCGTTGCCGTAGCGGTGGCGCAGGTTGAAGTCGCGCAGGCTGCCCCACCAGGCCTCGTCGTCGTCCACGTAGTGCCGCAGGGTGTGCATCACGCAGGCGCCCTTGCTGTAGATCAGGCCCGAGTAGGCGGCCCCCGAGTCCGGGGCGTCGCCGCGGTACAGGCGGCCCTTCTTGGCCGAGATGCGGCGGCCCTTCTCCTGGAAGAAGCGGTCCGCGGCCGCCCGGTCCTGGACGCCCTCCACGTACACGCCCTCCGCGTAGGTGCCGAGGCCCTCGTGGATCCAGAAGTGGCCCCAGTGCTCGGCGGAGACCGCGTTGCCCCACCACTCGTGGGCGACCTCGTGCACGAGGATGTAGTCGAACCAGCGGTTGCGGCCGGCCCAGGGGTCCTTGGCGCCGGTCTCCGCGCACCAGGCGGGAAAGCTCGAGCCGTAGGCCACGGCCGTGGAGTGCTCCATGCCCCAGAAGTTCGTCTCGACCAGGGCGAACTTGGAGTCCGGGAAGGGGAAGGGTCCGAAGGCCTCGGAGAAGATGCGCACCAGCTCGGGCACCTGGGCGAACTGGACCGCGGCCTTCTCGGCGCTCTCGGGCAGGACGTAGTAGACGAAGTCCACAGGCTCCGCCAGGCCGGGCATCTCGAGCTCGGACTCGACGACCACGTAGGGGCCGACGTTGAGGGTCACGGCGTAGGTCTCGAGGGGGTAGTCGTGGCGCCAGCGGTAGGTCTTGAAGGCCGCCCCTCCCGTGTCGAACCAGGAGGGCGCTCCCGCGTCGATCCCCTCCAGGCGACCGTTGCTGACCCCGTACAGCTCGGCGGGACATGTGATCGCCATCGAGACCCGCGCGGGCTTGTCCTCGGGGTGGAAGAAGCTCGCCTTGCAGGGGTACCAGTAGTGGGCGCCGAGCCCCTGGCAGGCGGTGTTGATCCAGGGCTCGCCGTCGGCGGACTCCTCCCAGTGGAAGCCGTCGAAGCGGCCGCCCTCCGGCTTGCCGCGGTAGTGGACTCGCAGGCGGAACTCCTCGCCCGCCTTCACCTCGCGCTGCAGCCGCGCCGTGAAGCCATCGTCACCGCGATCCACGTCGAGGACCGCCTCGCCGCGGCGCACCTCGAGCACCTCGTGCAGGTCGTAGAGGTCGAGTCGCACGGCCTCGAGCCCGTCCACCAGCGCGCGAGCGGTGACCGTCGCCACCCCCTCGAGGGTCTTCGTCTCCGGCCGCACGGCCAGCTCCAGGTCGTAGGCCACCACGTCGTAGTGGGTGCGGAGGTCTTCCAGCGGTGCGGCGGGGGTGGCCGGCAGGGGGGCCAGCGCGAGGAGCGCGAGGGCCCGCGGATCGGGGAGCAGCATGGGCGTGGGCGTGGTGGGGCCTGGCGAGCGACCCCGGGTATAGCCCCGTCTCGGGGGGCGCGCCAGGGGCGCGGGCAGGAGGGCGTATCCCCTGTGTCATGAGCGGGGGACGTTGCGCTTCCGCCCGCCGGCGTCACCCGTAGACTGGGGGCCATGACGACTCGTCTGGCCTGCGCACTCCTGCCGGTCCTCCTCGGGGCCTCTCTCCAGGCGGGTGAGGATCCCTTCGACGTCCGCATGCGCCACGCCCGGGAGGCGGTCGAGGGCGGTGAGGCAGGTGCCGCGGCCCGCCACCTGGAGCGGGCGCTGGTGATCCGCCCCTTCGACCTGGAGGCTCTCGGCCTGGCCCTCGAGAACGCCGCCGGCCGCGCGGACGACCGCATCCTCTGGGCGGAGCGCCTGGGGAGCGCGCTCGCGGACGAGAAGGGCCTCCTGCGCGCGGGGGACCCACGGGCCCTGGCGGCGAAGAGCGCCGCCCCGGGGCTGCAGGACCGCGGGCGGGCGCGGGGCGCGGCGGTCGCCGAGCTGGCCAGGCTGGCCCTGGACTCCGAGAAGCGCGCGGGCAAGGACCCCGCATGGGGCCTGGTGGCCCTGTGGGCCTCGGAGCTCGGCCGCGAGCTGACCCGCGACACGCCGGCCTTGGGCGCGGCTCATGGCGCGGCCTTCGACTACGCCCTCGAGGTCGACCGGCGCCACATGGACGGGGTGATCAAGATCCTCAAGCGCGTGCACTCGCGCGCAGCCTCCCAGGGCGACCACCCGGTGGCCGTGCGCGCCGCGCGCATCGCCCGCGGTCTCGCGGCCCAGGGCTCCTTCGAGGACCTGCAGGGCTACCTGCCCCCGGGCCTCGCGGCCCTGCGGCGCTGGGCGCAGGAGGCCCTGGCCCGATCCCGTGTGCGCCTGGCGAACACGCTCGGCGAACCCCTGACCCTCGAGCAGCTCGAGGACATGGACCCGGAAGAGGCGCGCGCCTTCACCCTGAAGCACGCGGACCAGTCCTTTCCCGGGGTCTCGGTCTCGCCCGAGGGTCTGTACCGCATCGAGACCTGCTGCGGTCACGAGACCCTGCTCGGGGTGACGCGCACGGTCGAGGACCACCACCGGCGCCTGGCGGGCTGGTTCGGTCAGGACCCCTTCGAGGAGACGCCCGGCCTCGTGCGCGTGGTGCCCGAGGCCGCCGGGCTCGAGTCCGAGGGGGCCGGCTTCTGGTGGGCCGGCGGCTTCCAGGGGGGCAACACGACCACCCTGCGCTTCTCCTGCGGCACCATCGAGGGGCTCGGCCGCGGGCTGGTGCACGAGCTGACCCACCGCTTCGACGGTGCGCTGTACCCCGGGATGCCCGCATGGCTCGCGGAGGGCAAGGCGGTCTGGACCGGCGGCAGCTACGGCAGCATCTACGACGAGACCTTCGTCGAGGACCACGTGCAGTTCGGCACCGTCGAGTCCGCCTGGATGAAGGGCTACGGGGGCCGGGACAAGCTGACGGACCTGCTGGAGGGGGAGATCGAGGACTACCGGGACAACTACGTCGCGGGCTACGCCCTCTACGTCTACCTCAAGCTGTGGCAGGAGCCCGACGGGAACTACATCTACGCGCCGCGGCTCGAGGCCTATCAGAAGGGGCTCTCGCGGCCCAAGGGCGGGCACCTCGCCTGGTTCCTCGGCCACTTCGCGGACGGCGCCGACGGTCGGCCGAACGGGCTCGAGGAGTTCGCCGAGGCCTTCCAGGGCTTCCTGGCCGGCTTCTACTGGGACGACCGCGCGCCCTGGACCTCGCGCTACGTCTCGAGCATCGAGCGCGGCTCGAGCCCCTGGGTCTACGACGTGCCCACCTGGACCTGGTCCCGCAACCGGGCCGAGCCCTTCTGGGGCCAGGACCACGCCTGGCGTGCGGGGGACCTGTTCCTGGAGCGCGGCAAGCAGGAGGAGGCGGCGGACGCCTACCTGTGGGCCTGGACCGTCGACGAGCGCACTCCCCGCCGCCAGGCCAAGCTGGCGCGGGTGCTCGAGGAGATCGGCGACGACGAGGCGGCCTGGACCCTGCGCAACGCCTGGCGCCGGCGCTTCGCGCCGCTGCCGGCGGAGGCCGCGGCGCCCGACCCCGTGCCGCTCGGCCTGCCGAAGACCCGCGCCCTGTTGCAGATGCTCGAGGAGCAGCACGGCAGCCTTGTCGAGGAGGGGCGCGCGCGTGCGGCGACCGCGATCGGCGCGGACCACGATCGCCTGGCGGCCCTGCTCGGCCTGCCGCGCCTGGAGCTCGCGCCGCCGGCCGCGGTGAAGGAGCCCCTGCACCCCTGGGACCGGGGCGCGCGTCGCCTGGGGCTCGACGGCTGGGGAGAGGCGGGCCTGACCGGCTACGAGGAGCGCCGTGCCGAGGGCTGCTGGTACGCGGAGCCGGACGGGGACCTGCACGTGGGCAGGTACAAGCCCCGCGACGGCACGGGCCAGCTCGACCGCCGCGCCCACCAGCGCCACGCCTTCGCCCTGACCGACGAGGTCGAGGCCGCGGGGCGCTACGCCCTGCGCTGCCGCATCCAGTTCACCACCTCCTACGTCTCGGGCGCGCTCGTGCTCGGCCACGTCCGGCGCGACCGCAACCTGCGCCTGCACTTCTCGGCGGGGGACTTCTACTACTCGATCGGCAAGAAGGAGCAGTCCGAGGAGATCGAGCGGGTCGCCTGGCGCATGAACGGCCTGCGGGACCGGGACGGGCCCCTGAGCGGCTCGGTTCGCGGCGGCGCCGTGGGCTTCGACCGGCCGCGCACGAACTTCGAGCTGGTGGCGATCGTCGACGGGGCCGCGGCCCACTTCTGGATCGAGGGCGAGTACCTGGGCGCCTACCACGACGCCCTGGGCACGCCGATCTCCGGACGCATCGGCTTCGCCACCAGCCAGGGGGCCCTGCGGGTGATCGACCCGGTGGTGCAGCGCCTCGACCGCTCCCAGGAGGTGGGCGCGCCCCTCGCTCTGGGCCCCGCCGCCCCGCCGGTGGAGGCGGGCCTCGACCTGGGACGCCCGACGCCGGTCTCCTTCCGCAAGCTGCTCAACCGCCCGGTGCGCGGGATGCTGCCGGACCCGGAGGGCACGCTCCTGGTGTGGGTGCCGATCCCCGACTGGAGCGAGGAGGAGGCCGAGGAGCTGCTCGACGCCTGCGTGGAGAAGACCCTCAAGCTCGCGAACCGGGCGAGCGGCATGCTCTACCGGGCCGACGCGGACCAACCGCTGCTCTTCGCCCTGCCGGACAAGCTCGACGAGACCCGCCTCGCGCAGCTACGCGCGGAGCTGCCGGCGATCCTCGAGGAGTTCTCCTGGCGCCTCACCTCCTACGACTGGACCCCGCCCGACCACGAGAACGAGGACACCCTCTTCGGCGAGCACCGCTCCTGGCTCGGCTTCATCGACTCGGCCGGAGTGCTGCGCCACTGCGAGCGCTTCTACGGCACGAGCCGCACCTTCCCGGACGACCTGGTGCACTGGTTGACGGTGTTCCGGGACGACGACGGCTCGCGGTGAATGAGGTGGGCGCAACCGCCCACCTCCTGCTCCGCGGTCAGCCCGCACCGCGCGGCCCGTCCTCGGGCGCGAACGGATGGAGCTACGCGAGCGAGCTACGGCCGGGGCCCGCTGCGGCGCAGGAAGACCTCGTCGTTCTCGGCCCGCTCGAAGTCCCACTTGCCGTAGAAGGGCACCATCTCCGGCAGGCAGTAGAGCTCCGTGTGGTCCACGTCCACCAGCCGCGGGTGGTCGAGGATACGCTGCATCAGCTGCCGCCCCAGGCCCGTACCGCGCTCGGCCGGGGCGACGATCACGTCCAGCACCATGGCCTTGTAGATCCCGTCGGTCAGGACCCGTGCGAAGGCCGCCAGGGCGCCCGTGTCCTCGCGGCAGAGGAGGAAGCAGAGGTCCGAGCCCGCGCACATGCGCTCCAGGTCCAGGGGGGCGCGGCCGCGCGTCCACCACTCGCCCTCGTAGAGCTCCTTCAGCTCAGCGAGGAGCCGCTCGTCGAGCTCGTGCACCAGGCGGTAGCCCGTGCTGCTCATCCAGTCGTGACGGGCTCGGCCTCGCCGGACCAGACCACGTTGTAGAGGGTGTCACGCTCCACGGGCGTGCGGCCGGCCTCGCAAATCCAGTCGATCAGCTCCCCGCGCTGGACCTCCTGGGGCGTGGTCGCGCCCGCGTCGTGGTAGATCTTCTCCTCGACGACCGTCCCGTCCACGTCGTCCGCCCCGAAGGACAGGGCCAGCTGGGCGATGGGGATGTCCATCAGGATCCAGTAGGCCTTGACGTGGGGGATGTTGTCGAGCATCAGACGTCCGACGGCGATCTCACGCAGCTCGTCCAGGGCCGTGGGCCCCGGCAGGTGCGACCAGTCGTTGTTCTCCGGGTGGAAGGAGAGCGGGATGTAGGTCTGGAAGCCGCCGGTGTCGTCCTGCAGCCGGCGCAGACGGTCCAGGTGGTCGACGCGCTCCTCGAGGGTCTCGATGTGGCCGTGGAGCATGGTGCAGTTCGAGCGGATCCCCGCCTGGTGCACCGCGCGGGCCGTGTCGAGCCACTCCTGGCCGCTCATCTTCTGCTGGTAGCCGGCCTGGTGGACCCGGTCGGCGAAGACCTCGGCGCCGCCGCCGGGGCAGGAGCCGAGCCCCGCCTCGCGCAGGTCGGCGAGGACCTCCTCCAGGGGCTTGTTCGCCACGCGCCGGATCTGGTCCAGCTCGACCATGGTGAAGGCCTTGACGTGGATCGAGGGCCGCGCCTGCTTCACCGCGCGTACCAGGTCGAGGTAGTAGTCGTAGCCCAGCTTGGGCCACACGCCGCCCACGATGTGTACCTCGGTCACCGGCTCGTCCGCCTGCTCGCGGATCTTCTCGGCGGCCTCCTCGGGGCTGAAGGTGTAGGCCCCCTTCTGCCCCGGCTGGCGGTCGAAGGAGCAGAAGCTGCAGAACTTGTTGCAGAGGTTCGTGTAGTTGACGTGCTGGTTGACGTTGAAGTACGTCAGGTCCCCGTGCAGGCGCTCGCGCACGTGGTTGGCGAGGGCGCCGACGGCGAAGAGGTCCTCGCAGCGGTAGAGCTCGAGGCCCTCCGCGCAGGTCAGGCGCTCTCCGGCCAGGACCTTCTCGGTGATCGGGCCCAGGCCCGCTCCGGCGGCCTGGTCGACGAGGCGCCCGCGGACGGCGTCGGAGCTCACGCTACACCTCCCTCGGCGAAGAGGAGCGGCGGACGGGCCTCGGCGGCGCAGCTGGGGGAGGCGGGTCCGTCGTGGCGCTCGTCCACGATGCCGTACCAGGAGTTGCGCTGGCGCGGGGTGAAGCCGGCCCGCTCGATGACGGACTCGATGCGCTGGATCGACTCCAGGTGGAAGCAGCCCGCGGCGGAGACCACGTTCTCCTCGAGCATGGTGCCCCCGAAGTCGTTGCAGCCGAAGCGCAGGCTGACCTGGGCCAGCTTGATGCCCTGGGTCACGTAGCTGGTCTGCACGTTGTCGAAGTTGTCCAGGAAGACGCGCGAGATGGCGTTGATCCGCAGGTACTGGGCCGGGGTGGTCTTCTTCGGGTAGAGGTGCTCCTCGGGCACCCCGTCCGGCTGGGTGTTCCAGCAGGCGAAGGCGGTGAAGCCGCCGGTCTCGTCCTGCAGGTCCCGCAGGCGCACCAGGTGCTCGACACGCTCCGCGGCGGTCTCCACGTGGCCGAACATCATCGTGGCCGAGGAGCGCAGGCCGGCCTCGTGGACCTTGCGGTGCACCTCGAGCCAGCGGTCCGTGTCGGTCTTCTTGGGGGCGATGATGCGGCGCACTCGCTCCACCAGGATCTCCGCTCCCGCGCCTGGCACCGAGCCCAGGCCGGCGGCCACCAGGTCGGCCAGAATGTCCTCGATCGGGCGCTTCTCGATGACCGAGAAGAAGTCCAGCTCCGGGGCCGAGAGGGCGTGGCAGTTGACCTCGGGGTAGCGCGCGCGGATGTCGGCGATCAGCTCGCACCACCAGTCCGACTGGATCTTGGGGTGGTGCCCGCCCTGCATCAGGAGCTGGCGCCCGCCGAGCTCGGCCGTCTCGCGCACCTTCTCGAGGATCTCCTCGCGCTCGAGCACGTAGGCCTCCTCGTGCTTGGGGCGCCGGTAGAAGGCGCAGAAGCCGCAGTCGGTGACGCAGACGTTGGTGGGGTTGATGTTGCGGTCGACGATGTAGGTCACGTGCCCGCCGGGGTGCTTGCGGCGCCGCACGGCGTCCGCCAGCTCTCCGAGCAGGAGCAGGTCGGCGCTCTCGTGCAGCTCGAGGGCCTCCTCGGCGCTGATGCGCTGGCCCTCCAGGACCCTGGCGCGGATGCGGGCCAGGGCCGGGGCCGCGGGGCCGCGGGAGCGGGCCGCCGGCGGGGGCGACCAGGCGCGGGGGGGCGCAGGAGCCGTGTCCTGGGCGTCCTCCGAGGTGGTGGTGGGGGCCTTCATGGCCGGAATTATAGGTCGCTTTCCCCCGCTCTCGCGGGGGATTCCCACCCTTCGGGGCAGGCGCCAACATCCTCGTGATGACTGCGGATTCCCCCTGGCCCGAAGCCCGCCCAGAGCCGATCCCTGTCCTGGGGGCGGCCACCTATACTGGCCGGCTTCCTTCTCGCTCCTCCGACCTCGAACCACGTCCGCCACCATGGGACTCCACGCCCTGCTCCTCGCACTCACCCTCCCCGCCGCGGGAGCCCAGCCCCCCGCCGGGGCCACGCCGATCCTGGCCGCCGCCCAGGACGGAGAAGGGGGCATGCAGGAGGAGTTTCCGGCCGAGCTCCAGGCGCAGCTGATCCAGGAGCAGGAGCAGTTCGACCCCCTGTACAACCGCTTCTACAACGAGCTCCAGGGCTACCTCCTCGAGGTCCGCGCCCTGCGCAAGAACGGGACGCCGGCCTCGCAGTTCCCGCCGAGCCCGGTCCTGACCTACTTCCCCTTCGTGGAGGCCCTGTCCAACGAGGGCAACGGTCCCGCCCGGCTGTGGATGGTGCGTTACAGCGACGAGTTCATCCCGGACGAGGCGGACCGCGCCAACTTCTGCCGCGAGACCCTCACGCTCCTCGCGGAGGAGCATGCATCCGGCTCCTACATGATGGAGAGCCTGGAGGACGTCAAGCTCCGCCGCGACATCCTGGGGGAGGAGTTCTTGCTCGAGTACTACCGCAAGTTGCAGGAGAACTCCCTCCGGCTGGGGCTGCAGGCCAGGGCCTACTACGCCGAGGCGGAGCAGCTCCTGGCGAAGGGCGGCTACGAGGACCCGGAGCGCAAGAAGCGGGCCGACGAGATCTTCCGCATCCTCGTGGACGGCTACCCGAAGACCAAGCCCGCCGTCTTCGCCGGGTCACGTCTGTTCGACCAGCTGATCAAGGACATGCGCAAGGGCTGGGCCGACTGGCTCGTGCAGCTGCGGGAGCTGAACGCGCAGGGCACGGCCGTGGCAGACCTGCCGCCTGCGCCCATGGAGGAGTTCCAGGGCCGCATGTTCACCATCGGCGGCACCGAGCACAAGCTGGCCCGGCGCTGGCTGCGGCGCTTCTTTCCCGCCCACGAACAGGCCAGCCGCGAGGGGTTCGCCCCGGGCGTGGCTGTCATGGCCAACTGGTTCTCGATGCAGTTCTCGCCCACCAGCCCGCCCTGGAACGAGCTGAAGTTCGGCCTCCTGGACTTCCTGTACACGGTCGAGCCCGACGGGGAGCACGTGCTGGGGACGGTCCAGGCTCTCTACGACCACTGCGAGCGCAACCAGCCCGAGGACTACGTGCCGATCCTCGGACGGCTGATCGCGAATACGGGTGATCCCCAGATCCGTTACGAGGCGATGCTGACGAAGGCCCGCTCCATGCAGCGTGGTCGGACCTCGGGGGAGCTGGCCGAGGCGGCCCGCATCTACGCGGAGGTGGAGGCCGACGCGCCGCTCCTGGAGCAGCGCGACCGTGGGCGCGACCTCGGGCGCTCCCTCAGCTGGACCATGCCCGGCGCCGTCCACCAGCCGATCAATACCGTCGACTCGGACGGCGTGATGTTCAGCACCCTTGACTACGAGGGCAGCGTTCTCGTCCTGTACTTCTGGACCGAGCACCTGCCCGGCTGCGTCGAGGATCTCGAGTGGATGAACGGGTTCGCGCGCCGCAACTCCGATCGCGGCGTCTCCGTCCTGGGCGTCAACATCGACTTCAACAGCCAGGGCTCCTTCCTGAAGAAGGTCCGTCAGTACGGCATCACCTTCCGCAACTGCCTGATGCAGTCGCGCAAGGCCCTCGTCGTCTCCCAGTACCAGGTCGCGCAGTACCCGACCGTCTTCGTGATCGACGACCAGGGCGTCGTCCGCGGCCGCAACCTCTCGCACCAGGAGCTCGACGCCCTCGTGGCCCAGCTCCTGGCGGAGCGCGAGGGGGCCCAGGCGGCCCTGGCCTCCCGCGGTCGCCTGGAGGGCGTGGCGCGCTACCGCGGCACGGCCAGGCCCCTGCCGCCCCTCGAGGTCGACGCGGAGAGGGCCGCCGAGTGCGCCGAGATGGACCGCACCGACCGCAGCCGGCTCGTGGCCGAGGACGGCGGGCTCGCCAACGTCGTGGTGACCATCGAGAACCGCGGTGACGTGCACTCGGGCGAGGGCCAGGTCGCGGTGCTGAAGGCCGAGGGCTGCCGCTTCGAGCCCCACGTGCTGCTCGTGCCCCGTGATGCGAAGCTCGAGCTGCAGAACGGCGGCGAGTCCGTGACTCACGTGCAGGTCAGCTCGGCCAACAACCGCAGCTTCAAGACGGTGATGCCCCCCGGCTTCACCTACCAGAGCCCGCTCAAGGCTGCCGATCGGTTCCAGGTGCGCTCGATCTCGCACCCCTGGATGTCCGCCTGGGTCGTCGTGACGGACTCGCCCCACACGGTGCTGACGGACGCGACCGGCCGCTTCGAGGTCCCGGACCTGCCGGCCGGGGACTACGTGGCCACCTGGTGGCACGAGAGCCTGGGCCGCGGCCAGAGTGCGGAGTTCCGCATCCGGCCCGGGGAGGCGACCAGCCTGGAGCTCACGATCGGTCGGCCCTGAGGTCGCGGAGGTCGGGAGGGGGCCCGAGAGGCCCCCCTTTTGGCCTGACTCCGGTACGCGTGCAGCCTATCCTCTGCGCCGCACCCGTCCCCCCGACCGCATCCCGACGCTGCCCATGGCCGCCTCCAAGTCGTCCTTGATGGACAAGATCGTCTCCCTCTGCAAGCGCAAGGGCTTCGTGTTCCAGGCCTCCGAGATCTACGGGGGCATCGGCAACACCTACGACTACGGGCCCCTGGGCGTGGAGCTCAAGCGCAAGGTCAAGGACGCCTGGTGGAACGCCATGGTGACCACCCGCACCGACGTGGTGGGCCTGGACTCGGCCATCATCCAGAACCCGAAGGTCTGGGAGACCTCCGGCCACGTGGGAGGCTTCTCGGACCCCATGGTGGACTGCAAGACCTGCAAGGCGCGCTTTCGGGCCGACCACCTGGACGAGCTCTCCTGCCCGGAGAAGCCCTCCAAGAAGCCCGGCGAGTGTCACGGTGAGCTGACCGAGGCGCGCTCCTTCAATCTGATGTTCAAGACCAACGTCGGCCCCCTGGAGGGCGCCGGCTCGGTGGCCTACCTGCGGCCGGAGACGGCCCAGGGGATCTTCCTGAACTTCAAGAACGTGCTGGAGGCCTCGCGCATCAAGCCGCCCTTCGGGATCGCCCAGATCGGCAAGTCCTTCCGTAACGAGATCACCCCCGGGAACTTCGTCTTCCGCACGCGCGAGTTCGAGCAGGGAGAGATGGAGTTCTTCGTGCCGCCGGCGGAGAACGACCAGTGGTACGAGTACTGGAAGAAGGAGCGCTTCGACTGGTACGTGCGCCACGGCGTGCGCGAGGAGAAGCTGCGCATGCGCGACCACGACTCCGACGAGCTGGCCCACTACTCGACCGGCTGCGCGGACGTGGAGTACGAGTACCCCTTCGGCTGGGGCGAGCTCGAGGGCATCGCCTGCCGCACGGACTTCGACCTCTCGCGCCACGCGGAGGCCTCGGGCACGGATCTGCGCTACTTCGATCAGGAGACCAAGGAGAGGTACTACCCCTACGTGATCGAGCCCGCCGGAGGCATCGACCGCATGGCCCTGACCTTCATGATCGACGCCTACGAGGAGGAGGAGCTCGAGAAGGACACCCGCACGGTGCTCCACTTCCACCCCCTGATCGCGCCGGTCACCGCGGCGGTCTTCCCCCTGGTCAAGAAGGAGGGCATGCCGGAGAAGGCCAAGGAGATCGAGGAGGTCCTGCGCTTCTCGCGCTTCAGCACCTTCTACGACCAGAAGGGCGCCATCGGCCGCCGCTACCGGCGCCAGGACGAGGTGGGCACGCCCTTCTGCATCACGGTCGACGGCGAGACCATGGCCGAGGACGTGGTGACCGTGCGCCACCGGGACTCGATGGAGCAGGAGAAGGTCAGGTGCGACGAGGTCGTGGCCTACCTGAACCAGGCGGTGCTGGACTGGAAGCGGTAGCCGGCCGGCCCCCTCAGCCCTCGCGACCTTCCACGCGCCGGAACAAGGCCTCCTTCCGGTCCTCGCTCCAGGTGTAGAGCGCCGGGGCGCCGAGCAAGAGCTCGACCCCGAGCAGGTCGAGGCCACGGGCCCACACCAGCCCGGCCTCGCGCTCCTCGTCCGATGCCTTGCGTGCCGGGCGTGCCAGGGTCACGTGGGCCTTGGGCGGGCGGCGGTCGCGCCGCGCCCCGGCCGCGTCGGCGATGGCGTCGCGCACGCGGCCCATCTCCGCCTCGACCTCCTCGCGCCCCCGGACCAGGAGCGCCGACAGGGCCGAGTAGCGCGATGGCCGTCCCATCGGCACCACCTGGCCGAGGGTCACGGGCGTCGGCTCCATGGACCACGCGCGCGCCACCTCGAAGGCAGCCCTTGCGCGCTCCTCACCGCAGGGACCGAGGAAGGAGATCGTCGCGTGCAGGTCCCCGGGCGCGAAGCGCCGCAGCCCCGGCGGCGGCTCCGGCACGCGCTCGGCGTACCAGCGCCCGGCGTCAGCGGGCAGGGCGATGAACCAGTTCGGACGCACGCGAGCCAGCCTAGCGCGAGAAGTGATGTCGAGAGTATTTCGCTCCACGAACCGCTCGCAGGGAGAGGGTAGGCTGGAGCCATGGAAGCCCGCGAAGGCAAGCTGCTCCTGGTCGAGGACGACGCCAACCTGCAGCGCTGGCTGCCCGAGGCCCTGGGGGACCACGGCTTCGAGGTGCGCGTGTGCGGCTCGGTCTCCGAGGCCCAGGAGCGCCTGCGGACGCCCTTCGACCTGGTGCTCCTGGACCTGGGGCTGCCGGACGGGGACGGGCTGGAGGTCTGCCTGGAGCTGCGCTCGCGGGGGGACCGCACACCGATCGTGATCCTCACCGCCCGCGACGCACCCGAGGAGCTGGTGCGAGGCCTCGACGCGGGGGCGGACGACTTCGTCACGAAGCCCTTCCGCCTGTCGGAGCTCCTGGCCCGGACACGGGCCGTCCTGCGTCGGACGGTGCCCGCCACCGCGGAGGAGGGGCTCCTGACCAACGGACCCCTGTGGCTCGACCCGAAGGGCCGCCGCGCGGGCCTGGGTGAGCGCGAGCTCGAGCTCAAGCGTCGCGAGTTCGACCTGCTGGCCTTCCTGCTGACGAGCCCGGGCCGCACCTGGACCCGGCAGCAGCTCTTGGACGAGGTCTGGGGCGCCAACTACAGCGGCGAGGTCCGCACCGTCGACCTGCACGTGGCGCGCCTGCGGGCTCGCATCGAGGAGGACGCCAGCCGCCCGCGCTTCATCCAGACCGTCTGGGGCGTGGGCTACAAGATGGTCGAGGAGGAGTCGTCATGAGCACCCCCCTCAACCAGGCGCCGCCCTGGTGGCGGCGCATCGGATTCCGCCTCGGCCTCTTGGTGGTGGGGTGCCTGATCGTGGGCGAGATGCTGGCCCTGCCCCTGTGGGACGTCCTGAACGACGCCATCGACCATCCGTCAGAGGGCGGCCCGCCGCCCGCCTGGTACGAGGGCTGGACCCTGGTCGAGTTCGTGGGGCACTTCGGCATCCTGCTCGTGATCGGCCTGATCGCGGGCGGTGTGCTGGGTGTGGTCGCCTCGACCCTCTTCGCCCGCCGCCTGCGGCGCATGGCCGCCATCGCCAGCACCGGCGACTCCGAGGACGGCAGCCTGCCCGGTCCGTACCCCGAGGACGGAGACGACGAGATCACGCGCCTGGCGCGGGCCCTGAATCACTCCCGGGAGCGTGCCGCCGACCTGCTGGAGCGCCTGGCCCGGCGTGACGCGAGCCGTAGCGAGTGGGTGGCCCAGGTCTCCCACGACCTGCGCACTCCCCTGGCGGCCCTGCGCACCTGCCTCGAGCACGCGGACTCCAGGCTCGAGAGTGGCTCGGCCTCGCCGGAGGAGCTGCGCCAGCTGCTGGCCGTGGCCGCGGACGACGCGGAGCGCGTCTCCCACCTTGCGGCGGACCTCTTGGACCTCGCGCGCCTGGAGATCGAGCCGGACCTGCGGCGGGAGACGGTGCTGCCCTTCGAGGTGGCCGAGCGCACCCTGCACCTGCTGCAGCCCCTGCTCTCCGAGCGGGGCGTGGAGGTGGAACTGCGGGGCGACGCGGAGCTGCCGCAGGTCAGGGCCGACGGCAGGCTCGTCTGCCGCGCCCTGGAGAACCTGCTCGCCAACAGCCTCGAGCACGCCCGTGAGCGGGTCGAGCTGCGCATTACCGGCACGGCCGAGGCGGTGCGCTTCGCGGTCCTCGACGACGGGCCGGGCCTGGCGACCGGGGGCGACCCCTCGCAACGGGAGACCGTGGACTTCGCCGACCTACGCGTCCAGCGCAGCCGGGCGGACTCGGTGGGACTCGGCCTGATGGTCACCCAGCGTGTGGCCAGCGTCCACGGCGGCCACGCCGGGGCTCGCAACCGCGCGGAGGGCGGGGCCGAGGTCTGGTTCGAGCTGGCGGCGGGCTAGTCGCCCTTACTCCAGCAAGACCCGCAGCCCCATCGAGACGGGCTCCAGGCTCAGCAGCTCGATCTCCAGGGGAGTGGTCAATCCCGTGACGGCGTCGGCGGTGAGCACGTGCAGCTCCTCCGAGACCCGCGCCATGACGTAGACCCTGGAGCCGTCCGGGGACAGCTCGAGGGCCTCGGGCTGCGTGCCGGCGGGCACCGAGTCGCGCCACTGGTCGGTCTGGTTGTCGGAGTTGAAGAGCTCGAAGCTGATCGGGTTCACGTCGTAGAGCAGCAGCCCGCCGAAGCTCGAGCTGTCCTCGAAGACGGCGTAGGCGAAGCGTCCGTCCCGGGTGAGTCCAACCTCACGGGGCTCGTTCTGGGTCAGGGAGCCTGTGCCGATGGGGGTCAGGGTGCCGTTGGTGGCAACCTCGTAGGGCAGCACGATGTCCGTGTCCCGGAAGGTCACGTAGGCCCTCAGACCGTAGGAGTCGAAGGTCAGGGAGGTCGGGTGCCCGTCGGCGGCCGTGGTCGGCAGAGCGATCAGGATGCCGTTCTGCGAGTTGATGGCGAAGCTCGAGATCTCCCCCAGCTCCGTGACTCCGTCGCCTCCGTGGGTGACGAAGACGAAGGTCCCGGTGGGGTCGACGGTCACCGAGCGCGGGTTCTCCGCGATCGACAGGGAGCTGTGGAAGGAGAGGCTGCCGTCCGCGGCGACCTGGTAGGCGTGGAGCTGGTCGGCGGCGTCGGTGACCTCCACGGCGGCGTAGACGAACTGGCCCGCGGGGTCGGTGGTGACGAGCAGGGGCACGCCGCTGGCCACGGCGGTGGGGGCCCCGAGGTCCTGGAGCTCGCCACCGCTCTGGACCACGAAGGTGTGCAGCTCGTCGGGCGCCGCCGCCGCCACGAAGACGAAGCGGCCGCGGGGGTCGACCGCGAGGGCGCGCGGGTCGGTGCTGGCCGCCAGGGACAGCTGCCCGCTGGGGGTCAGGCTGCCGTCCGCCGCCTCGACCGTGAAGGAGAGCACGTGGTCGAGGCCGACGGTGGCGGTGTAGAGGTCCGCGGCCCGGGGCGCCAGGGCGGCGTCCCCGGCGACCTGGGTCAGGGCTCCCGAGCCCGAGCGGGTGCGGTAGACGGCGCTCGACAGGGAGGCGCCGGTGGCCGGGTCGAGGACGTGTGCGGTCACCTCGCGCGCGGTCGAGTCCACAACGAAGAGGGTGCTTCCGTCATCGCTGAAGCTGAGGGCGTCCACACCGGCGGAGGCCCCGAAGGAAGCGGTGGCCACCAGGCTGCCGTCCTCCTGGTCGAGGTCGAAGATCGTCACGTCGTCCGAGCCCTGGTTCGCCACGTACAGACGGTCACCCCGCGGGGTCACCGCCAGGGCCGTCGGGGTCGTGCCCGCGTTCGCGGTGGTCACCAGGCTCGGCTGCCCGGTGGAGGGCTCCACCGTGCAGTGCAGGACGGTGGGGAAGGGGGTCGTGAGCAGGAGGTAGAGGTGGCGACCGTCCTGGGACGCGGCCATGGCCGTCACGTCCGAGAGGAGCAGGTCCAGGGCCACGCTCGGGGTCAGGTCGCCGCTCGTGCCGTCGATCAGGTAGCCGGCGAGCAGCGTCTTCTCTTCGCCGGGCACGGACTCGTCGTAGTTGTGTGCCACGATCACCCAGCGGCCCAGGGGATCCATCGTCTGCAGCTCCGGCTGGAGGCCGGTGGAGCGCCAGACCACCAGCGTCGGGACGCCAAGGGCAGGGTCGATCGAGTAGGAGGTGATCCGGCCCGTCCCGCTGCTGGTGACGATGGCGTAGTCGCCGCTGGGGTGGATGTCGAGGTCGTGGGGCCCGCTGCTGCCCAGGTTGGCGGCGGCGCCCAGGCTCGGTTGGCCGGTGGTCGCGTCCACCAGGTAGGTGATCAGGTCGAAATCGTCCACCGAGCCCAGGTAGCGGCCATGGGGATCCGCCACCAGGTCGTCGGTGACGCTCTCGGTGACCGAGGCCCAGCCCAGGTGCTGGAGGTCTCTTCCGCCGTCCAGGGCCGCGAAGGAGGCCACGGAACCGTCCACCGCGCTGCCGCCGTAGGCGAAGCGAGTGGAGCCGAGGACGCGCACGCCGAGCTCGACGGTGTCGCTGCCCAGGACGTTGGAGGCCTCGACCCGGTGGAGTGCCAGGGGGCTGCGGGCGGTGGGCGTGCCGGAGATCTCGCCGGTGTCCGTATCGAAGGACAGCCCGGCGGGCAGGGCCGGGTCGATGCTCCAGCTCGTCACGCCTCCCGAGGAGGTCGGGGTCAGGGGGGCGAGGGCCTCGCCCACGGCCAGGACGATCAGGCCCTGACCGTAGGAGGCAGTGGGCACCGCGGTCGCGGTGGGCGGGGTCCCTCCGCTGTGGCCGCAGGAGGTGCCCCAGAGGGCCAGGGCCGCCAGGATGGTCGCCGAGAAGAGAGAGGGGCGGTTCATGCGGTGGGCGGAGGTCGAGCGGTCCGCGGGCTGGACGTCGTCGCGGGAGGCCCCTCAACTCTCGCGTAGATCCGTCGCGGGTCAAGGTTGTGGCGGGGTTTTGGGCCGGGACCGGGCCGTTGGGGAGAGGTCCGTCGCCTCTCCAGGCGCTATCCTCGGGGCCATGGGCGAGGGGGCGGAGCAGGGAGAGGGGGCGCGACGCGCCCCGCTGGAGGTGGAGGTCGAGCGCCTGCCCCCCGCCGATGACGCGCAGGAGCGGGCCGACGGGACGCCCGCGGAGAAGCTGGCCGAGCTCGAGCGGGCCGTCGGGCCCGTCGTGGCGGGCCTCCTGGTGGACCTCTTGGATGCCGCCACGGTCAGCCCGCTGCTGGGCCTCCTGCTCGGCTGGCCCCTGGGGGCCTACGTGCTGCGCAAGGCCGGGCTGCCCCCCGAGCGGACCGTCCTCCTGGGGGGCCTGGTGGGGGTCTACTGCGCCCTGCCCGGGACCTTCGCCATCCCGGTCGCGACCGTCGTCGGCGCCCTGGTCAAGGTGCGCCAGGTGATGGGCGGCCGCTGAGGGAGCCTCAGCCGCGCTCGGCCCGGGCCAGGAGACGCTGGGCGAGGGCGCGCGCCTTGATCACGCACTGGTCGGAGTTGTCGTACTCGAAGCGTCCGAAGCGGCCCAGGGGCTCGATGCCGTTGCGCTCCAGCCAGGAGAGGGCCAGGTCGCGCTTGGCGTCGTAGTCGTGGTCGAACACCACGTAGGCGTGGCGCACCTCGCTGCGGTCCGCGAACAGGAGCTCGTCCCGCTCCAGCAGGCCCGCCGCCAGCATGCCGTCGACCACCTCCCGCTCGAGCTCGGCACCCGGGAAGGGGGCCCCGCCGGGCACGGTCACCTCGCACAGGAATGACGTCTTGCCCTCCGGGGCGTTCCCCGGCGAGTAGTTCGACATGTAGGTGACACGGTTCGTGGGGCCCTGGGAGGGGTGGGGCAGGTAGATCCAGGACAGGTCCGGGTGCTCCGGCCGGTCGAGGGCCAGGAGGAGAGTGACCATGTCGTTGTACTCGAGTGACTCCATGGCCCGCGCCACGTCACCCGGCATGCCCTCGACGATTCCCGGCATGTGGGTCAGGGGGATGGTCGAGACCACGCAGTCGAAGGGCTCCCCGTCCACGGTCCAGCCGTCGCCCACACGCTGCAGGCGCTCGACCCGGGTGGAGAGTCGGATGCTGCCGGCCATGCGAGCGGCCAGCCCGTCCGTGATGGCCTGGAAGCCGCCCTCGAGGGGGTAGTAGAAGATCGCCTGGTGGGTGTAGCCCTCGGTGCGCAGCCCGATGGCCGCCTTCAGCACGTCGTCCACCGGCGCGTCCGGCACGCGGCCCGCGACCCAGCCGCTGGAGATGTCCCCCAGGTCGCGCTTCCAGATCTTCTCGTTGTAGGGATCCATGAAGTGCTCCGCGATCCCGTCCCCGAAGCGCCAGCGGATCCAGCGCTTGAAGTCCTCCGGCGCCGGGCCGCCCTCCACCTGGCGTCGGTGCCAGGCGTCGATGTAGCCCTTGAGGCAGTCGAAGTTGGCCTCCGGGGGCAGGTCCCCGAGGCCGTTCTCGAAGGGGTAGTGGATCCAGCGGTCCCCGAAGCGGATCTTCGTGTTGCGGTCCCGGCGCACGAAGGCCTCGTCTCCGCCGGCCTGGTCCTTCATCCACTGCAGGGCCTCGGCGTCCTTGCTGAACAGGATGTGGCCCCCGGAGATGTCGTAGGTGAAGCCGTCGACGGTCTTCGAGTGGCACAGGCCGCCGGCCTTGGGGGCCGCCTCGAAGAGGTGCAGGTCCTCCTGCTCGAGACCCCCTTCGACGAGGAAGCGAGCGAGGGCCAGGCCGGAGACACCGGCGCCGAGGATGGCGGTCTTCAAGGGGGGATCGGGGAATCGGTGGTGGGGCGCGTGCGAAAGCCTACACGCTCCACATCCGGTCGGCATGGATCTTCGGCCGCTGCGGAAGGGACGCTACAGTCTCGACCATGGTCGATCGACGACGCCGCCCCAGGGACGGGGGGAGGCCGCGGGCCCCCCTCGGGGCGCTGCTCCTGGCCGCCCTGGCGGGGGCCTGCGCCGAGGTGCCGGGGGAAGACCGGCCGCCCAGCTTCCTCGTGATCCTGACCGACGACCAGGGCTGGGGAGCAACCTCCGTGCAGCTCGACCCCGACGAGCCGGCCTCCCGCAGCGACCACGTGCGCACCCCCCGGCTCGAGGCCCTGGCGGCCGAGGGCCTGCGCTTCTCCCGGGCCTACGCGGCTCACCCCAACTGCTCTCCGAGCCGGGCTGCGCTCCTGACGGGCCTCTCCCCGGCGCGGCTGGGATTCACGGACGTGCCCCGGCCGGCCCTCAAGTACGAGGCCTTCTACCGCGGCAACCGCCTCTTGCCCCCGGACGGCGTGCGGGAGCTGGACCCCGAGCGCGTCACCCTGCCGGAGCTCCTGAAGGCGGCCCGGCCCGCCTACCGCACGGCCCACTTCGGCAAGTGGCACCTGGGGGCGGGGGGCCCGGAGGCCCACGGCTTCGACGAGGGGGACGGGGCCACGGGCAACGAGCAGGGCTCGGACGGGCAGCGCTTCTCCGCCGATCCCAAGCGCTGCGTGAGCGTCACCGCGCGGGCGGTCGACTTCCTCGAGCGCCAGGCATCCGCGGGGCGCCCCTTCTTCCTGCAGGTCTCCCACTACGCGACCCACCTGTCCTACCAGTCCCGGCGTGCGACCTGGGCCCGGGTCCAGGGCTGGCCCCCGGGGGAGCGCCACCGGGACCGGGGCTTCGCCGCCATGAGCCACGACCTGGACCGTTCGATCGGCGAGCTCCTGGACGCCCTCGAGCGCCTCGGCCTGGCGCGGGACACCTGGGTCGTGTTCACCTCCGACAACGGCACCTACCCCACCTCGAATCCGGCGAACGTCAACGGCCCCCTGAGGGGTGGCAAGGCGACCGTCTACGAGGGGGGCGTGCGGGTGCCGATGATCGTGCGCGGGCCCGGGGTGCGGCCCGGTGAGGCTCGCTCCGAGCCGGTGATCGGGACCGACCTGCTGCCGACCGTCGCCGAGCTGGCGGGGATCGCGGAGCGGCCCCCGGAGCTGGACGGCGCCAGCCTGGTGCCCCTCTTGCTGGGGGGCGAGCAGCGCCTCGAGCGCCCGGTGGGAGGATTCTGCTTCCACTTCCCGCACTACCAGCACCGCAAGGTGGTCACCCCCCGCAGCGCCTGGCTCGACCTGGCCAGCGGCGAGAAGCTGCACCGGGTGTGGGAGACCGGGGCCCTGGAGCTGTTCGACCTCGAGGCGGACCCGGCCGAGCGCCGCGACCTGGCGGCGGAGCGGCCGGAGCGGGTGCGGGTCCTGGCGGCCGAGCTGGAGGCCTGGCTGGCGGCGGCCGGGGCGCCGCGGCCGGAGCCGAATCCCGCCTTCGACCCGGAGCGGGACCCGGCCCTGTGGATCCCGCCCGATGAGCTGGAGCCCTACGACTGAGGCCTCCGGGATGCGCTCCCGCGCCGGAGACCGGGTAGACTCCCGCCCCATGTGGCGCGCCTCGCACTCCCCCCTGGTCCTCGCTGCGGGTCTCTGCACCCTGATCGCCGCCTGCGGCGGGGACTCGTCCCCGGCCGTCGCGGCCCCCAACGTCCTCTTCGTGACCGTCGACACCCTGCGGGCCGACCACCTGGGCTGCTACGGCTACTTCCGCGACACCTCTCCGCGCATCGACGCCCTGGCCGAGGAGTCGATCCTGTTCGAGCGCTGCGGGGTGCCCATGGCCACGACCCTGCCCTCGCACGTCTCCATGCTGACCGGGGCCTGGCCCCTGGAGCACGGTGTGCTGGCCAACGTGGCCCACGGGGGCCAGGCCTTTCGGCCCAGTCCGGGGCTCTTGTCCGTGGCCGAGGTCCTGAGGGACTGCGGCTACCGAACGGCGGCCTTCACCAGCGCCAAGCCCCTGCGCCAGGACAGCGGCGTGGCCGCGGGCTTCGAGCACTTCGACGAGTCCCAGGCCCGCGAGCGGCGCGGGGACAAGACCGTCCGTCGTGCCCTGAAGTGGCTCGGAGAGCGGCGGGCGGAGGCCCCCGACGAGCCCTTCTTCCTGTGGGTCCACCTCTTCGATCCCCACGACCCCTTCAACGCGCCGCCTCCCCACGGCCAGACCTTCCAGACCGACGCCGCCCTCGAGGCCTACCTCGAGGAGCGCGAGATCTCGATCGACAGCCAGAGCCACGGCCGGCGCCTGGTGGACACGCGCCGGGCCCACAACGCCTACGACGGCGAGATCCTCTTCACCGACCACCTGGTGGGGCTGATGCTGGACGCCCTCGAGGGGCACGGAGTGCAGGACGACACCCTGGTGGTGCTGCTCGGAGACCACGGCGAGGGCCTCGGCCAGCACGGCATGCCGGGCCACGGCTTCATCTGGGAGGAGCAGCTCCAGGCGCCCCTCGTGATGCGCGTGCCCGGCCTGGCGCCTCGGCGGGTGGAGGCGGGAGTCTCCTCCCTGGACGTCTTCCCGACCCTGCTCTCGCGGGTCAACCTGCCCTGCGCGCAGGCCTTCCTCGAGCAGAGCTCGGGGATCGACGTGCTGGCGGAGGGCTTCGAGCAACGCCCGCTCTTCGCCCAGAGCACCGCGCGCCTGGCGACCTTCGGCCAGGCCCAGGCCTACACCCTCAGGCTGGGGCGCTGGAAGCTCGTGCGGGTGGCCGAGGAGCCGCTGCGCCTCTACGACCTGGAGACCGACCCCCACGAGCTGCGGGACCTGGCGCGCCAGGAGCCGGAGCTGGCGGGGCGCATGGAGGAGGAGCTCCTGCACCTCCTGGGCGAACAGAAGCGCCGGGCGGACAGGCTCGGCAAGGGCGAGACGATCCAGCTCGACCCCAAGACCCTGAAGGCTCTCGAGGACCTGGGCTACGTCGGCGGTGAGGTGGACGACGCTGGCGAGTGATCCTCAGCGGCGGCGGATCAAGAGCTCGGGGTCGATGCCCTCGGCCCGCAGGGTCGCCTCCGCCTCCCGCACCCAGCGCCGCCCGTCGGTGGTGTAGCCCGCCGTGGGGGAGAGGTCCGGTTGCCGCGCCCCGAAGTAGCCGTTGAAGGCCAGCATGGCGAGCTCGCGGGTGTACTTGGCGATGCAGGAGGCGAGGGCCACGCTGAAGGCCCGGTCCTCCGCCCGCTCGGCGAAGGTGACCCGCATGGAGGCGCCGCCGTCCCGGTCCTCGAGGCGGTACTCGGAGTGGCTCGGGCTCTCGGTGCCCACCCGCAGGCGGGCCTCGGGGAAGGCCGCCTCCAGGGGCACCGCGTAGTGGAAGCGCCCTCCCTGGCGGTCGACGATCACGTGCGGGTCCTCGGCCCCGTAGGCGCTCCACAGGTGGCGCAGGATCGAGGCCACCCGGGTCCAGACCGTGGCGGCCTTGTTGCGGGTGCGGCGGAAGGAGCGGTTGAGCTCCCCGGCGGGGATCAGGCGCACCCCCGCGTCCAGGACCTCGACGCCGGCGCCGGTCAGGGCGCGTCGCAGGGCCTCGGCCCGCAGCTCGAGGCGCCCGGCGTCGACCCACACGGGCAGGGACTCGGGCAGCTCCCCGTACCAGGGGTGACGGGCCACCTCCGCGGCCCGGGGCCGGATCTCCTCGGCGGCGCAGCGCAGGAGCTCCGCGCCCGTGCGCGGTGCGCCGTTGGGCCGCTGGGCCAGGAAGCCGAGCACGGTGGTCTCGAGCCGGCGCCGGCCGCGGGGGTTGCGGGCGTAGACCTTCTTCGAGTCGGCCACCACCAGCTTCTCGGCGTCCTCCTTCGCGGAGCGCGCCACCACCGACCCCAGGGCCTCCCACAGGTTGCCGGTGTCCGGGCCCAGGCGCAGCACCCCGAAGCCCAGGGTCAGGGGCCCGAGCAGGGGACCGAGGCCGGCCTCGTCGACGCCGGCCACCACCCGCGGCCTGGTCGCGTCGGTGCCGGCGGTCCCGCCCATCTCAGGCCGCGCGCCCGACCGGCGTCTCGAGGGCGTCCCGCCGGCCGCGGTTCCTGACCAACAGGGTCACAGCGGCGATCAAGGCCAGCACCGAGATCACCTGCGAGGTGCTCATGGCTCCGTCGAACCAGACCCCGCGGATGCCGTCCCCGCGGAACATCTCGATCCCGTAGCGGCCGAAGGCGTAGAGCACGACCACCCACAGGGTGGTCTGGCCCGCGTAGCGCCGGCGGTGGAACAGCCACCAGCCGAAGAAGCCCAGCAGGAGTGCATTGATGCTCATCCAGGTCTGGGTGGCCCACAGGACCTGGCCCGCGTTCTCGATCCCGAACAGGCTGCCCGGCGGGAGGGGGTCGGGCACCGTGACCGTGATCGGGAAGGGCAGGTGCTGGTACTGCTCGGGCACCACCTTGCCGTAGTCGTCGCCCACCAGCAGGCAGCCCACGCGGCCGATCGCCTGGGCGAAGAAGGTGGCGATGATCCCCATGTCCAGGGCGTGCATCCAGCGCACCTCGAGCTTGATCAGACGCCGCGCCCCCAGCAGGAGCCCGCCGGCCATGCCGCCGTACATGACGAGGCCGCCTTCCCAGAAGTAGAGGATCGAGAGGGGTTGCTCCAGGTAGCCCTGGCCGGTGGGCGAGTCGCGCAGGATCTCGACCACCACGTACATCAGGCGCGCCCCACCGAAGATCCCGAAGAGCACCCACATGATGACCGAGGAGTACTTCTCGGGGTCGCCCTCGGGGTCGTCACCGTAGCGGGCCACGAAGCGCTGCAGCACGTGGGCGCCGAACAGGAAGGCGAGCGCCACCATCACCCCGAAGGAGCGCAGGTGGAAGGGCTCCTCGGAGAAGGGCAGGGGGATGTCGAAGAGGAAGGGGTGCATCCGGGGGGGCGCAGGGGCCGAGGCGAGGCCGGGATTGTAGGCTTCCGAGGGGGGCGCTGGAACTTGAAGCTGGCCGGCGAAGGGCTATGCTCTGCGGCCCCCCCGAGAGGACCGGGGGCTCGGTTCGCAGCGGGGACGTTCGAGACGTCCCCGGGCGCCCAGGGAGCGGCGCCCACTACCCAGGAGGAGCACGAAACCATGTCCGATCTGCCCCGCGGCAAGGTCTTCATCGAGGGCCGCTACCGGAAGCTGACCCGGGACCTGCCCCAGACAGTCTTCTTCTGCCCGGAGTGCAAGGGCCATCCCCGCCGGCGCAGGAAGTGCGCGAAGTGCGAGGGCTTCGGCAAGCTGACCCGCGACTCGGTGCAGGAGCTGTGCGGCTGGGTCCTCGGGGCCGCCCTGCGCACCCGCAAGAACAAGTTCCACGGGGCCGGCCGCGAGGACATCGACGTGCGCATGCTCGGCGCCGGGCGCCCCTTCGTGCTCGAGTTCATCGACCCCAAGGAGCTGACCGTCGACCTGGCGGAGCTCGAGGCGGAGATCAACCGCCGCAACGAGGGCCGGCTCGAGATCGAGGGTCTGCACTGGTCCGAGAAGTCCCGGGTGCGGACCCTCAAGGAGATGGAGAACGCCAAGCAGTACGGCGTCCTGGTCGAGGTGGAGGGGGACCCCGCCGAGGGAGCCTTCGAGGCCCTGGTGGGCAACCGCTACGACCTGGAGCAGAAGACTCCCCAGCGGGTCTCTCACCGCCGTGCGGACCGTGTCCGCGAGCGCTGGCTCGAGGTGCTCTCCGTGGAGCCCGCGGAGGACGGCTGCTGGCGCATGGCCGTCCGCACCCAGCACGGCACCTACGTCAAGGAGGCCGTCACCGGCGAGGGGGGCAGCACGAGCCCCTCGATCTCCGAGCTGGTGGGCGTCCCCTGCCGCTGCCTCGAGCTCGACGTGCTCGACATTCTCGACGCCGAGGGCGAGCCCATCCCCGTGCGCCGCGCGCCGGTGGTGTTCGGGGACGGGGTGTAGGTCGGGCGGGGGCGAACCCCTCAGAGCAACACCCCGATCACCTCCGTCTCGAACACCAGCTTGTCGTTGTAGATCCCCTGGGCCCCGTAGGTGAACATCGAGTTGCGGATGCGGTTCACCTTCCCCAGGAAGTACAGCCGTCCGTCCGGCTCCACCGTGCCGCGGAAGCGGGTCTGGTTCACGCCGCCGAAGCCCACGAAGGAGCTCCCGTCGCACACCCCGCGCATCTTGTAGTCGTAGGAGCAGAGCTGGGCCGCGGCCTCGATCATCAGGACGCCGGGGAACAGGGGCCGGCCGGGGATGTGGTCGGAGGCCCACCAGTCGTCGGCGCGGATGTCCTTGAAGCCCACGATCAGGCCCTCCTCCTCGTCCCGGTAGAGCACTCCGTTCAGCATCTCGAAGGTGCCCCGCTGGGCGAGATTGGCCTTGAGCTCGTCGGGCCCGGCGAGCGGGCGCTCGAGGTCGAGGGTGGCGAGGTCGACGAAGGGGGTGGAGGGCATCTGCGGGGGGGTGAGGGGCGCGGGCAAGCCGAGGAGTCTATCCGCCTACCGCAGCCGGGACCACGCTGGCCCGGCCGAGCCGCGAAACTCGACTCGGGGCCGTCCCCGTGCGAGACTCGCCCCATGAGCGACGAGCCCACAAGGCACGAGCGGGGGCCCTCGACCCGCGGGATCCACGCCGGGCGCCGCCCGGGCGCCGGGGACCCGGCCGTGGTGACGCCCATCCACCAGTCCGCCACCTTCGTGCCCGACGAGCGGGACCTCGCGCTCTTGGAGGCCGGGCGCATCCACGAGGCGCACTTCTACACCCGCTGCGGCAACCCGACCGTGAGCGCCGTCGAGCGCAAGCTGGCGGAGCTGGAAGGGGCCGTCCCGGCGCCCGAGGGCGGTGCGCGCCTGTTCGCCTCGGGCAACGCCGCCATGCACGCGACCCTGATGGCCTGCGCCCTGCCCGCGGGGCACGTGGTCGCCGCCGAGAAGCTCTACGGCGGGACGCGCGGGGTCCTCGACGACTGCCTGGTGCCGGCCGGCGGCGCGGTGACCTACGCGGACGCGGAGGACGAGGGTGCCCTGGACGAGGCCTGGCGCCCCGAGACGCGGGTGCTCTTGTGCGAGTCGATCGCCAACCCGACCCTCGAGGTGGCCGACCTGCCGCGCCTCGCGCGCCGCGCTCACGAGCGGGGAGCGCTGCTCGTGGTGGACGCGACCTACGCCTCGCCCGCCCTGCAGCGGCCCCTGGAGCTCGGAGCGGACGTGGTCGTGCACTCGGCCACCAAGTACATCGGCGGCCACTCGGACCAGGTGGCCGGGGTGGCCACGGCCCGGGGGGAGGTATTGGAGCGCCTGACCGCCTGGCGCAATAACGCCGGCGGCTGCCTCGACCCCCACGGGGCCTTCCTCGTCGACCGCGGCCTGAAGACCCTGGCCCTGCGCATGGAGGCCCACGGCCGCGGCGCCCTGGCCCTGGCGAGCGCCCTGGCCGAGCATCCGCGGGTGCGGCGCGTGCGCTATCCCGGTCTCGAGGACTTCGAGCACCACCTGCGGGCCCGGGAGCTGCTCGCGGGCTTCGGCGGCATGGTCTTCCTCGAGCTCGAGGCTGACGACGCAGCCGTCACCCGCTGCCTCGCGCACCTCGAGCTGGGCCTCGCCGCCCCCAGCCTGGGGGGCGTCGAGACCCTCGTCAGCCAGCCGGCCCTCTCCTCCCATGCGGCCATGAGCGCCGACGAGCGCGCGGCCCTCGGTATCCCGCCCGGCAGCCTGCGCATCTCCGTCGGCCTCGAGGACCCGGCGGATCTGATCGCGGACTTCCGGCGCGCCCTCGACCAGCTGGGCTGATCAGCTCGAGGGCCCGCCGCCCACGGCCGCGGTCCAGCGCCCGCGCTGTACCTGGGCGTAGAACAGGCCGCCCTTGAGGAAGGTGGTGAGGTTGATCGCCCACCACACACCCGCCGCCCCCCAGCCGAGCTCGAGGGCCAGCCACCAGGCGAGGGGGATGCGCAGCAGGTTGCCCAGGGAGCTGATCCAGAAGATCGGGCGCGGGTGGCCCGCGCCGTAGAGCACCTTCTCGTTGACGGTCTCCTCGCTCACCAGGAGCTGGGACCAGCCGAGGATCACCACGTACAGCACGACCTCCTCGAGCACCCTCGGGTCGTCGCTGAACAGCGGCGCCACGACAGACCCGCCGAACCAGAAGGCCAGGGCGAAGGCGAGGCCCACGATGCGCCCCAGGAGCCGCACGTGGCGCACCGCCCGCCAGGCCTCGTCGGGCCGACCCGCCCCGAGGTTGCGGCCCACGAGGGAGGAGCCCGCCAGGGCGATGCCGAGGAAGAAGGGGTAGCTGATGCTCTCGAAGGCGTTGAAGCCGATCCCGAAGCCCGCCACCACGTCGCGCCCCAGCTGGCCGATCACGAGGCCGAACAGCAAGACGTAGACTCCCGCGTAGACCCCGATCGAGAGGGCCGAGGGGGCGCCGAGGCGCAGGATGCTCGCGAGCCGCCCGCGGGCCAGCTCGAAGGGACCGCCCAGGCGGACTCCGTAGAGCCTGCGCAGGAAGACCAGGCCCGCGCCCGCGGCCGCCGCCCGCGAGAGGCAGGTGGCCACCGCCGCGCCGCTGATGCCCATACCGTCCCAGCCGCCGAGGCCGTAGATGAGCAGCGGGTTGAGCCCGAGGTTGAGCAGCACGGCACCCCCCTGCAGCAGCATCGGCAGGCGGGTGTTGCCGAGCCCCAAGAAGACCCCGTCGAGCAGGGGCGCCAGGACGAGCGCCGGGATGCCCAGGTACATGGCGCGCAGGTACTCGCCGACCAGGGGCACAACCGCGCCCTGCGCTCCCAGGGGCTGCGCCAGGTGGGGGCTGACGAGCCAGCCGACTCCTCCGAGCAGGACCGCGATGACCGCTCCCAGGACGAGGCCGTGGCGCACCACGTGATCGCGCTCGGCCCGGTCCGCCGCGCCCGCGGCCCGGGCCACCAGGGGCATGCAGCCCCCGACGGCCACGAAGATCACCGCGAAGTTCAGGATCAGCACGAAGGTGCTGGCGGCGATGGCCGCGTGGGCGTCGGGGCCGAGGCCCTGCACCCAGTACTGGTCGTTGATGCGGTAGCCGTTGTTCAGGACGAACGACAGCACGCTGGGCCAGGCCAGGCGCAGCACGGACCGCAGGCCGCTGTCGAGGGGGGCGTCCAACGAGAGAGGAGTGCGCTGGAGGTGCGCCTCAGCGCAGGGCGATCCACTCTTCCTGCCCCGGACCGACCTGGACTTCCAGCGTGGCCCGGGCCCGTCGGCCGTCCGCGTGGCGCGCGCTGAGCTTGTAGCGGCCGGGCAGGAGGTGCCGCCCCCAGGCGCGGCCCTCGGGGTCGGTGACGAGCTCGAGCCTGCCTGCCGGCCGGCCGAAGCCCGTCAGGGTCACCTCCCCCAGGGCCTTGCCCTCGAGGTCGGTGGTGTGGAAGAGCACCTCCCCGGTGGGCGGCAGCTCGACCTTCGGGAAGCGCATGGAGGGTGCCTGGAAGGCCAGCTCCCGCTCCGGCACCAGGGGTGCGTGCAGGGGCCCGAAGAGGATCCGGTACTCCCCGTCGGGGACGCTGTCGAAGCGGTAGGAGCCGTCCGAGCGCGTGGCCGTCTCCAGGCGCACCTCTCCGCGGCGGGTCTCGAGGGCGACGCGCAGCCCCTCCGCCGGCCGGCCGTCGTGGGTGAAGGCGTGGCCGTCCAGGAAGCCGGTGGGGGAGACGCGCACCACCACGTAGGGGTCGGGGGAGGCCTGCTGGAGCTGCACCGGTGTGCGCAGGGAGTTCAGGCCCTCGGCGTCGACCCACACGTCGTAGCCCCCCAGGGGCAGGTCCGGGAAGGCGAAGTCCGGGCCCTGCACCTCGACAGAGGCGCTGGCGGCCCGCTCGCGGCCCTGGAGCGAGTTGCTGGGACCCACGTGCACGGTGTAGACCTCCGGCAGGGGGCCGCCGCCGACCACGGTCACCATGCCGCGCAGGGAGCCGCGGCCCTCGAAGGCGGGCTGGCGCCGGGGCTGCTCGTGGCTCGTGCGCGGGGCCGCGCCCGGGGACGTCCCCGCCGGGCCGGGCCGGGAGTCCCCCGCGGGCGGGCTCGCCGGGCCGGGGTCGGTCGGCTGAGGCTGCGACTGGGGCATGGGGGCCGGCCCGGCACCGTCCGTGGCGCCGCCCACGCCGAACAGGCGCAGGGCCAGGAAGAGGGCCAGGGCCGCCGCGACGAGGGCCACGACGGTCGTGGAGCTGGCCCTTCCACTGCACACCAGACGCTCCGGATCTCCCGCCGGGACGGAGTTTTCGCGGAGAGCCTCCGCCCCGGACGGACGGGGGTCGTACACCTCGCCCGAGGCGCCTGCTAGGCTCTGCGCCCGATTCGCGTTCTTCGTCCCCGGCATCTTCGGTCCGTCGTGCTCGGTTCGCTACCCGCCTCTGAGCGCGGCGCGAAACCGGAATGGTACTCCGGCACCACGGGCCCGGGGTAGCCCCGATCTCCATGCTCAAGAAGCTCTCGTCCCCCCTCTCCCTGGTCCTCGTCCTGCTCCTCCTGTCCACGGTCGCGGGATCGTTCCTGCTGGCGCCACGGGCCGGCGCCGCCCCCGCGGCTGCGGACGGGCGCGTGATCGTGCTCGGCTTTGACGGCGGGGACCACCGCACCGCCTCCGCCCTGGCCGCCGCGGGGCGCATGCCCGAGGTCGCGGCCCTGGCCGAGAGCGGCACCTTCGCCCCCCTGGGGACCACCTACTCGGCGGAGTCCCCCGTGGCCTGGGCGGCTCTCAACACCGGCCAGAACCCCTCGAAGACCGGCGTGCCCGGCTTCGTCATGCGGAGCCTGGTCGATCCCGAGACCTACGAGAAGGTGGAGGCGAACGGGATGCCGAACCCCGAGATCGGCCACCAGCTCAAGGTCGAGCGGCCCCTGACGGAGCTCGACGCCGGTCCGCTGATCAACTTCCTGGCTGGCTACGACGCGCCTGCCCTGATGGGCATCGTCGGGGTGGTGGTCTTCCTGGCCTTCATGCTGGCCTTCAAGGTCATCCTGCGCCTCAAGGTGGTCCTCTCCACGGTGCTCTCGGTGGCCCTCGGCGCGGTCGGCGCCTTCGGAGCCCACAGCGCCAAGCAGTACCTGCCGGAGACGGTGCCCGACATCGTCGCCAACCCGGTGCAGGTCGACGCCTTCTGGGACCACGCCGGCCGGGCCGGCTCCAAGGTGGTCGTGCTGGACGCGGCGATGGCCTGGGACAAGCCCGCCCACGGCAGCTGCCAGGTCCTCGGCGGCCTGGGCCTGCCGGACTGCCGCGGCGACAACGGTCAGTGGTTCGTCTACACCACGAACGAGGAGGAGATCGACAAGCCGCCGGTCGGGCGCTCCTCGCCCACGGCGGGAACGGTCTTCCGCATCCCCGACTGGCGCAACGACAGGATCGAGACCGCGGTCTACGGCCCGAAGAACTTCCACGAGCTCGAGAAGCTGCGGGCCGAGGCGGACGAGATCGACGAGCTGCTGACGCCCCCCAGCAACGTGGGCTGGAAGGAGGGCTCCAAGCTCCGCGAGCGGCGCAAGGAGCTCAAGGCCCTGCTCGAGGAGGACGGCAAGGGCGGCGCCCCGCGGGCCACCCTGCCGCTCGTGATCGAGAAGCGCTCCGGCGGAGCCATGGTCACCATCGGCGGCCAGGCCCAGGAGCTCCAGGACGGCACCTGGTCCGACTGGTACCGCCTGGGCTTCGAGCTCAACCCGCTGCTCAAGGCACACGCCGTGACGCGGGTCAAGATCCTCGAGAACGAGGAGGTCTTCACCCTCTTCGTCAACACGCTGGACATCGATCCGGCCAACGCCCAGTTCTGGCAGCCGGTCAGCCAGCCGGCGGAGTTCTCCGCGGACCTCGCCAGTCGTATCGGCGGCCCCTTCGAGACCTTCGGCTGGGCCTGCCTGACCATGCCCTTCAAGGACAAGGTCATCGACGTGGAGACCATGCTGCAGGACATCGAGTTCACGATGAAGTGGCGTGAGAAGATCACCCGCGCCGCCCTGGAGGAGGGGGACTTCGACGCCCTGATGAGCGTCTTCTCGACCCCGGACCGGGTGCAGCACATGTGCTACCAGTACTACGACACCGAGCACCCCCTGTACGACGAGGCCAAGGCCTCCCAGAAGGTGACCTTCTTCGGGCGGGAGATCGAGTTGCGTGAGGCCATCCCGGTCATCTACGAGGAGGTCGACCGCATCATCGGCTGGGTCACGGACGAGTTCCTGCGCCCGGAGGACACCCTGATCGTGTGCGCCGACCACGGCTTCCAGAGCTTCCGGCACCAGGTGCACCTGAACAACTGGCTGGCCCGCGAGGGCTACCTGGTGCCGAAGCCGGGCCTGCAGAAGTGGATGGAGCCGGCCCTGGGCGCCGTGGACTGGTCGAAGACCCGCGCCTACGCCATGGGGCTCGGCATGATCTACCTCAACCTCGAGGGCCGCGAGGCCCAGGGCATCGTCAGGCCCGAGGAGGCCCGGGCCCTGCTCCAGGAGATGGCCGGCAAGCTCCTCGAGCTCACCGACGACCGGGAGGGCGGCTCGGTGCCCGTGGTCGAGCAGGTGGTCCTGATCGACGACGTCCACGACGGGCCCTACCGGGACCGGGAGGGGGACCTGATGGTGGGGCTCAAGCCCACCTACCGGGTGTCCTGGAACGGCACCTCCGGCGGCCTCGAGCTGGAGCGAGACGGCGCGGGCGGCTACCGCGTGGCGGCCATCTTCGAGCCCAACCTCAACAACTGGTCCGGCGGCCACGTCTCGGTGGCGCCCAAGCACGTGGCCGGGATGTTCCTCTCGAACCGCGACGTGCAGGTCCCCGAGGGGGGCGTGCACCTCCTGCACATCGCCCCCACGGCCCTGGACCTCCTGGGGCACCAGACCGAGGCGGACTTCGACAAGCCCGCCCTCGAGGTGCGCTGAGCCCGCGCGGGGCCTTCGCGCAACTCCTACCGAAGTGGCGGCCCCTTGGCGCTCTGCGCCGGGGCCGCCACTTCGTAGGGAGTTCGGGGGAAGCCCACGCCGTCCGCGGCGTCCCTCTGAAACTCCGCCAGGGGAGCCCTCGGACTCCTCGGCCTGAACCCTGACCGGAGCGAGTTCGAGAAACGTCACGGATCCCGCGCCTCAGAAAAAGTGCGGAAACGCCGACGGCGGGAAACCGAAGAAGGGGCCGTGGAGAGAGCAGCATGAGTACAGACGAGAGAGCACCCACCGAGAACCCCGAGCCGGGGACGGTCCCGCCCGCGGGCGAGGCCTTGCCCCGTATCTTGCCCGTCCGCGGGCCCGCGGACGGCGACGGAGCCCTGAGCCAGGAGGGCCGCGCCCAGTTCCTGTGGATCGACGAGGAGAGCGGGGACGAGCTGACGGTCGAGGTCTCGGGGAACGAGGACTTCTTCGTGGTGCTCGAACGGATCGGATTCCAGCGGCAGGGCGGCTCGGGCCCCGGAGGGCCCGGCGGCGAGGGCGCGCAGACCTCATTCGAAGGGGGCCCACAGCGGGCTCCGCGCAGGTCGGAGGGCACGCGCCTGAAGGCTCACATGGACGTCGGCTCGCGCGACCGCGGCGCGCAGGCGGGGGGACCGGTACGCCCTTGGCAGGAGCGGCGCCGGGCCTGACTCCCCGCCCAGCCGCTCCGCGGCGGTTGGGACGCGAGGCGAAGAAGCGAAGGGCGGTCGGGCCGCAAGGGCCGATCGCCCTCCTTCTGTCCCGGGCATGTCTTCGGCGGTGCTTTGGTGGACGCTGGCCCGATGGGGTAGCCTCTCGCGATGCAAACCCACTGGAAGGTCCTGCTCTGGATGCTCGCCGGCCTGGTCGTCGGGCTCGCGTTCCAGTTCTTCCTCGAGGCCCCGGCCTACGGCGGCGCCCGCTGGGTGCAGGCCGACGGCGGGCTCGAGCTGATCTCCACCAAGGGTCCCTCGGCGAAGACCAAGCTGCGCGTGGGCGGGGTCTACCACCAGGTGATCCTGGACCGCGGCAAGGAGGAGGAGCGCGCCCTCGACCTGCGGACCCCAGGGGACTACGAAGCGGCCCTGGCCGAGTCCGAGAACGGGGAGGTCCTGTGGTTCGCCCCCTTGAACCCGGACGAGGAGGGGCCGGTGGCCCTGGCCCTGGGCATGAGCCCCGACTGCTCCCGGTCGCGCTGGATCGCGCCCTTCGCCTTCGCGGCGGACATCTTCATGGCGCTCCTGAAGATGCTGATCGTGCCGCTGGTCCTGAGCTCGATCGTCAGCGGGGTGGCCAGCGTGGGTGCCCTCAAGGACCTGAAGCGCCTGGGGCTGAAGACCTTCGGCTACTACATGGCGACCAGCCTGCTGGCGGTGGTCGTGGGGCAGGTGCTCGTGAACGTCATTCGCCCCGGAGAGGGCGCCCAGCTCGGCCTCTCGGCGAACGCGGCCATCGGCGAGCGCGAGGAGAACTTCATCGAGATCCTCAAGCGCATGGTGCCGGAGAACGTGATCAGCGCCATGACCTCCAACGGGGCCATGCTGCAGGTGATCTTCTTCGCGCTCCTGCTCGGGTACTTCATCACCCGCAGTCCCGAGCCCCACTCGAGCCGCATCCGGGGCGTCTTCGACTCCTTCTTCCAGGTCATGATGCGCATGGCGGAGGGCGTGCTCTCGCTCCTGCCCTACGGGGTCTTCGCCCTGCTCGTGAAGGTCGTGGCCGGCACGGGCATCGAGCCCTTCAAGGCCCTGCTGCTGTACATGGTGACCGTGGCCCTGGCGCTCGTGATCCACGCGATGGTGACCCTGCCGGTGGTGCTGCGCTTCGTGGGCAAGATCTCGCCGCGGGCCTGGTTCCGGGCCATCTCGCCGGCCCTGATGACCGCCTTCAGCACCAGCTCCTCGAGCATGACCCTGCCGGTGACCCTCAAGACGGTCGAGACCCGCGGCAAGGTCAGCAACAAGGTGACGTCCTTCACGCTGCCCCTGGGGGCCACCATCAACATGGACGGCACGGCGCTCTACGAGTGCATCGGGGTGATCTTCCTGGCCCAGTACTACGCGAGCCTGGGGGGTGAGCCCCTGTCCCTCTCGGCCCAGGCCCTGGTGGTCATGATGGCCCTCCTGGCCAGCGTGGGCGCGGCGGGCATCCCCTCGGCGGGGCTGGTGATGATGCTGACGATCCTCTCGGCCCTGAACCTGCCCCTGGAGGGGGCAGCGCTGCTGCTCGCCGTGGACCGACCCCTGGACATGATGCGCACCGTCGTCAACGTCTGGTCCGACACCTGCGGGGCGGCCGTGATCGGCAGCAGCGAGGGCGAGATCGGGGCCCTGGAGGCCGGATAGCGGCCTCCGCCGGGGCTCCGGGCCGTTGGACGGTAGGGCGGTCGTCGATACAATGTGGGGCCGGTCCCCCGGGACCGCTCGCCCCCGGCCCTCGGGAGCTCGCCCGCGCCGCGACGCCGCCGGGCTCCGCCCAGTCGTACCTGCCCGAATCCATGACCAACACGCCCCCGATCGAGCGAATCACCCGTTCCCTGGCCAAGATGCTCCGCCACGCCCCGGAGGAGTTCGACGTGGAGCTGGACCGCTTCGGCTTCGCGGACTGCCGTGAGGTGGTCCAGGTGCTCAACGAGTGCATCGGCCAACCGGTCGACGAGGAGGACCTGGCGGAGGCCATCGAGGCCGGCGACCGCCCGCGCTACTCGATCGAGGACGGCCGCATCCGCGCCCTCTACGGGCACTCGATCGAGGTGGACCCCGGCGAGCCGGAGAAGCCCCAGGAGCTCCTCTACGTCGGGCTGGGCAGCCGTGATGCGGAGCGGGCCGAACGCTACGGCCTGCGCGCCGGGCGGCGCAGCTTCCTGCACCTGGCCAAGGACTTCGAGGAGGCCCGCGAGACGGGGCGTCGGCAGGCGCGCACCTACGTGGTGGTGACCGTCTACGCTCTGGATGCCTGGGAGCAGGGCGTCAACTTCTACGACCGCGGCGCCCTGTACCTGTCGGACCCGATCCCCACCGAGTTCCTCGAGGCGGGGGAGGTCCACGACGACGGCACGCCGCCCCGTCGCGACGGTGACCGCGGGCGCGACCGCCGCGGTCCGCGGGGCGGGGGCCGCTCCAGGGACGGGGGTCGCCGCGAGCGCGGTCGCCGCGGTGGCCGTGATGGTGAGTCCCGCGGTCGCCGCCGGGACGAGGAAGAGGAGGCGCCCCGTCGCTCCGGTGAGGGGCGTGGAGAGCGCAGTGAGCGCGAGGGTCGCCGGGAGCGGGACGGGCGCGACGACCGCCAGCGCGACG
>CAZQAT010000044.1:25894-35634 GCA_964591315.1 uncultured Planctomycetaceae bacterium | reverse complement strand
GCCCGAGAAGACACGAGAGCTCCACAATCATCACTTCGACTCCACGGTCTGGAATGACTTCAAGTTCCGTGGCGATGACATCGTGATCTCGACCTACGCCAAGTCGGGTACGACCTGGATGCAGCAGATCATCTCCCAGCTCCTGTTCGACGGGGCGGAAGACCTGCCGGTTGCCGAGATGTCCCCTTGGGTCGACCTGAGAGTGCCGCCGAAGGAGGTCAAGCTCGAGGCGCTCGAAGCGCAGACCCACCGGCGCTTCGTGAAGACACACCTGCCGGTGGATGCGCTCGTCTTCTCGAACGAAGCCAGGTACGTCTACCTCGCGCGTGACGGGCGCGACGTCGTCTGGAGCCTCTACAACCACCACGCCAACGCGAACGCGCTCTGGTACGAGCTCCTGAACGACACCCCCGGACTTGTGGGGCCGCCTATCGACCCCCCCGTCGAGGACGTGCGTGAGTACTTCCTCGAGTGGCTCGAGAAGGACGGGTCTCCGTTCTGGCCCTTCTGGCAGAACATCAAGAGCTGGTGGGATATCCGGCACCTCGACAACGTCAAGATGCTGCACTTCTCCGATCTACGGAAGGACATGCCCGGCGAGATTCGCGGCATCGCCGAGTTCCTCGAGATCCCGATCAAGGAGGAGAGCTGGCAGGACATTCTCCTGCACTGCAGCTTCGACTACATGAAGAAGAACGCGACCCAGAGCACCCCCCTCGGCGGAGCGGTCTGGGACAAGGGCGCGGAGGTCTTCATCAACAAGGGCACGAACGGCCGCTGGAAGGACCTGCTCACGGACGAGGACAACAGCCGCTACGAGGAGCGCGCCGAGAAGGAGCTCGGCACCGAGTGTGCCCGCTGGATCGCCTCCGGTGGTCCGACCGACTGACCCCGGTCACACGAGAGGACGAGGCCGCGTGGAGTGGTGGGCCCCACTCTCCAGGCGGCCGCGCCCCCACCCAAGGCGTGGCCGCACACTGCCACCATTGCAGGTGCACTGCTGCGCGAGACCGGCGCCTCGACGGGCCGGAGCCCGGGCTCACCTCCATGGAGACGACCCGGGGAGTGTATCCTGGGCGCGTGCTGAGGATCGAGTTCACAGGCGATGACGTCCCCGCGAGTGTGCCCGGCGGAGCGGTGGAGGAGCTCTCCACATCTCTTGGGATTCACTCCTCGCGAGCCAGGAAGCTGCGCGTCGTGATTGACGAGCTTGTGGAGCTGGCCAAGAACCGTGAGCATGGCGACCGCCCCGCACAGGTCTCCGTGCGGGCCTGGACCGAACACGGTCACCTGCAGGTCGAGGTGAACGATCGGGGCATCCCGTTGAAGGGCGCGAGTGCATCGGTCCTGAACGAGCTGGTCCGGCTCGGATTCGCCGAGTACATCGAGCTCGAGAACCACGGCCAGGACGGGAACAGCGCACGCTGTCGACTCGCCCTGGATGAACACGGGAGTCGCTCCCACCTCTCCAATGATGGAGAGCCGCTTGCTCCGGACGTCCCGACGGCCGATGAGTTCGAGAAGCTCGAGCAGAGGGCGATGCGTCCCGAGGAGTGCGGCGACCTGGCTCGGCTCGTCTACCGCTGCTACGGGTACGACTATCCCTCGGCAGAGATCTACTACCCCGAGCGTCTGGGCCCGCTGGTCGAGACCGGGCTCATGCACTCGGTGGTCGTGGTCAACCCCGCCGGAGATCTCGTCGGGCACGCCTCACTGACCAAGAGTGCTGCCGGATCACGCGTTGCCGAGGCCGGCAAGCTGGTCGTCGACCCGCGCTATCGCGCCCATGGCCTGGCCGAGAGGATGGCTGATCAGCGCCTCCAGAGGGCGCGCGAGCTCGGGCTACGCGGCCTGTGGAGCGAGTGCGTCACCAACCACCCCTACAGCCAGCGCAACCAGCTCAAGCTCGGCGCCCGCGAGACCGGGGTCTTCCTGAGCTTCCTACCCGACAGCGTGAGGATGGTGGGGCTCGGCAGCGAGTCCTCTGAGCGCGGCTCCTTGATGTCCATGTACCTGCCGCTCGAGCGCGCCGCGGATCATGGCTTCCATCCACCGCCACGCTACCAGGAGACCCTGCGCCACATCCTCTCCAACCTCGAGCTGGAACGCGAGCAGGCCGAGGGAGGCGAGGCCACTGAGACGACCAGCCGCCTCACCCTCTCCGTCGATCAGTCCGCCGGCGTCGCGGTGATCACCGCGGACACGGTAGGCCAGGACTTCCGCGAACAGCTCGAGCAGCGCATGGAGAGCCTGCTCGACATGCGTATCGCGGTCATCTACCTCGACCTGCCGCTCGGACAGCCGGCCACTGCGAGCCAAGGAAACCAGCTCGCCGCTTTCGGCTTCTTCTTCTCCGGGCTCCTGCCCGAGAGCGCTCCCGACGGGGATGTCCTACGTCTTCAGTTCCTCAACCACGAGCACCCAGCGCCGGCCGAGTTGAAGCTGGCATCCGAGTGGGGCGAACAACTCCTGAGCCAGTGCGTCGCGGACCAGGAACGCGTGATGGCACACCTCAGAGAACGCCGCCTCTCTGATCCGGAGTGAGCACCCAATGCGGTGGAGAAGCAAACGAAACGGGGGCGCCGCCGGTGGAGCCCTCCTCCTTCGACCGCGGGACAGAGCACTCGAGAACCGGGCGCCGAGAATCGTGCCCGAGTCCTCCTGACTCCTTATTCTAGGCCCCGTGTCACGCCTCCCCTTCCTGCTTGGCTACAGCTTGCCCTTGCTGCACCTCGTGGCGCTCGAGCTACCGAGCCCCTGGTGCTTCATGGTCCTGGCCTACATGTTCGTGCTGATCCCGGTCCTGGACGCCCTGGTGGGGCACTCCTCCAGGGAATCGGACCTGGACGAGCCCCGGGACGGCTTTCATGACCGGATCATCGAGCTCTGGGTTCCGGTCCAGATCGCACTCTTCTGGTGGACGGTCCTCCACATCATCAACCACCCCCCCACCACGGCCAAGCTCGTCGGGATCTGCATCTCGATGGGTGCCGTCACCGGGGCCGGGGGAATCACGATCGCCCATGAGCTGACGCACAGGAAGAGCGCCGTGCATCGCGCCCTGGCGGAGGTCCTGATGACCATGGTGCTCTACACGCACTTCTGCGTGGAGCACGTCTACGGGCACCACCTGAACGTCGGCACCTACAAGGACGCCGCGACCGCACGCAAGGGTGAGACCGTCTACGCCTTCGTCCCTCGCGCGATCTTCACTGGGATGGCCCATGCCTGGCAAGTGGAGCGCCGACGCTGTGAGCGGGCGGGAATCCGCGGCCTGAACCTCCGTGACCGACGACAGCGGTACCTCCTCGCACAGGCGTCGCTGGTCATCGGCCTCTATCTAGCGTTCGGCCCGGTCGTGACCTTGTTCTTCTTCGGTCAGGCATTCTCAGCCATCCTCCTGCTCGAGGTCACCGACTACGTCGAGCACTACGGGCTCACCCGCGCGAAGCTGGAGAACGGTCGCCATGAGCGCATCGCCGACCACCACAGCTGGAACAGCACCCACGCTCTGACCAGCGCCTATCTGTTCCACCTGACGCGGCACTCCGACCATCACATGGTGGCCAGCCGCCCCTACGACCAGCTGCGAGCCCGCCCGGAGGCGCCCTGCCTGCCGGCGGGCTACCCGACCATGATGCTCCTCGCACTCCTGCCGCCGCTCTGGTTCAAGGTCATGGACCCTCGGGCTGCCGCCGTCGAACGAACCAAGCAGGCCCTTCCTGCCTAGCGCTCCCCTGCTGCGACGGGACGGCCCATCAGCCGTCTCCCTCGACGCCAAGTGAGTCCAGGAACTGGGCCAGGGCTGGAGCCACTCCCGAGTGGGTGACCACCAGGTAGGTCTCCTCGCGTCCATCGCCCAGGACCCGCCCTTCCAGCCATGTGCTGACCTCCCAGAACGGCTCCCCGGCAAGACTCGACCCGTGAAGCGGCGATGGCCGTGATGGTGAAGAGAGGTTGTTCTCAAACGAGAACCACCGCCGCTTGCCAACCACCCGCACGAACTCCTCTACCTTCCGCGACGGCACCTCCCAGATGCTCGCGAAACCGTAGGCCCCGACCTCATGAACGGCGTTGACCAGGTCGTTCCTGTCGATGATCGCGTAGAGCCCCGGACTCCCATCGAAAATACCCCCCTGAACGGGACGGACCAGGGGCTTCAGCCCAGGGTGCTCGACCTCGCCACTTGCACCTTCGATGTGGAGCAAGAGTGACCCATCCGGGGCAGGCAGGAACTCACAGGCCCCCAGCCTCTTCAGGCAGCGGTCCAACCCGTCCCAGTCGAGCCAGAGGCTCCTTGGGTTTCCGCCTCTCCGGCCCGCGGGACCCTCGGTACTCACCTCATGCCTCTGATCACTCATGCCGGATCCCCATGGGTCAGCTGGAGAGTAAGACAGGGCCTCGGCAACATCAACAGAGTTCTGTTCACCGAGGCCCTGGTCGCGGCATCCCGTGGAGGGGCGAGCACAGGCGCTCGCCACTCCATTCCTACCTACCACCCGGTGGGCCAGGAGCGCCCCTGGGACTCAGGGGGCTGTCCATTCGATTCCGCGCATCGCCTCGTCCGTGACGGGCTTGTTGTACTGGAACGCGGACAGGAACCAGAACTCGTTGGGCGGCACACCGGGCATGTCGCGCTCGTCCTGCTCGAGGATGGCAACCACATTGAGCTTGATCTTGTCACCGGACGGGATGCCACCGTTGACGGTGAATGAGAAGCTCGCGTCCCCCATGTTGTCCGTAGGCGTCGACAGCAACATCGGACCGGGGATCTCCAGGTCCCTCTTGGGCGGGTTGAGCACCGTAGGCGTGGGATCAAGACGCACGTAGACGTTGTCATGGAGCATGCCTGGGGGCGCCCCCACGGTCAGGCCAGACCCTGTCTGACTCAACACAGACCAGTCGTCGGTGCTGGCGTCGTAGTGCAACACTTGAGCGACGACCACCTGCTTCTCCAATGGACTCGAGCTACGGTTTGGAGAATTGGGCGGGTTTGCATAGGCGGCGGTGACCTCCGGAACCGCAAAGCGGTGCTCGACCGTGATATCCGCGTCGAAGTTCGGCGCGCTGACCGCGTTCCAGGAGAATGCCTCGACAGTCCTGGAGAGCAACGCGGGAGGAATCTGGTTGTGCCCTCCCTGGGTTCCGGAACCAAACGGATCCAGCACGAGCTGGTCTCGAGTCTGGAGCGAGGAAAAGCCTGTCACCACCGAGGTATTCCCGGAGAGGTCAGTCATCTCGATCTGCACGGAGTACGGATACGGGATCCCCAGCACGTCCATGATGGGAAAGCCCGGCGGGTAATTGACAGCCGGTAGAGAGGGCTCGAGCCGCTGTAGCGTCACGGTGTCGAACAAGCGCGGGATGAACCGCTTCTCCACGGCCACATTTCCAGTCACCGGGTTCGTCGAGGTGAACTTCAGCGTCACCGGTTCCGAGAAGAGCACCACCACCTTGGCGAAGGTCGAACCGATCGTGTCGACCCGCGCCATTCCGAGCACCGGAGGCGTGGTGTCACTAGCGGTATTGTTGGGGTCGTTGTGCGTCCCGCCGTTCAGGATCTCATGGCCATCAGGATCCCCGTCACCGTCGGTATCAGGATCGAAGGGGTTCGTCGAGTGGAGCATGAGCTCGTCGTAGTCCGTAGCCCCGTCATCATCCCGGTCCGCTGCAAAGCGGAAGGCGTTTCCAGGAGGTAGCCCGAGGATCGTGAACTCCGCCGTTCCAGCAGCAGCAGCCTGACGCAGTGCATCCCAAGACTGGGCACCAACGTCACCATTGGGGAAGACGATGGTTGGGTCGTTGCAGAAGAACATCTGGGCTCCTGGGAACCAGAACCAGCGCAGGTAGTGGACAGCACCGGCCTGATCCTCGTGCCACCCGATGATCGCCATACTGACCCAGTGGCTTGCCGTCAGGCTAGCGCCGGCCTGGGTGATGAGGTTTGCCTTGATCTCCGAGAAGACAAAGTCAGGAGTCTCCTGGTCGACCTTGTACGCCATGTGAGCAGCAGGGCTGATGCCCTCATCCGCCTGCTCGACGAATGCTGCCAGGTCACGCTCCTCCAGGTCGTCGATAGCGAACGGGTTCTCGTGCAGGAAGTCGAAGGTCGAGGGGTGCTCGCCATCGTGGGTAAGCCCGAATCCCCCTCGGGGGGCCTCGATCGAACCAGGAATGCCATTCACGGTGAAGGCTGCCGTGACCAGGTCCTGGTCCTTGTGGAACAGCTGGCGGAAGTGAGCCACGTCCATGTGCTGATTCGCCGGGACGTCACTCACGTCGTCGATTTGAGGATCACCGACTGTCCCCGAGGGCTTTCCATGGCAATCCGCACAGCTGAATCTCCCAAACAGGACATTGGGCTTGTCCATTAGAAGCTGCCCGTTGACGGGATTCCCTGCGGTATGACCCAGGGGCGGATTGAAGGCCGCCTGAATGGTGCTCAGCTTGCTATTGAGGATCCGCCGCGTGTCTTGTCGAGGGTTCGCGTGCCCCTGCAGGGAGAAGACGAACATCTTGAAGTCCTCGAGCTCGCCGGCCTCGGTCTCATCGAGGTTCTGGCCACCAAGCAGGCCCGAGAACGCACCGTTGAACGCCTCGAGGTCACGCTCCCCGCGCCAGTGGTACGGGAAGGTGTCCTCGATACTCTTGAGGGACTGGGTGACCATCAGGTCCTTGTGGTCGTGCGGGAAGTTCGAGATGTTCCAGCCCAAGAGGTCCATTCCACCACCGGGGTGGCAGTGGTTGCAGGTCGTTCGCCCGTCCAGGGAGTTGTCACCGTCATAGAAGGCCTCCCTCCCACGCTTGATGCTCTCGGCATTGGGGTCGATACCCAGATCGATCTGCGCCGATAGCCCCTCGTGGGGCTGGGTGATGAACAGGGGATCGCCCGCCATCGCTGTCAGGGTTGCATTGCTGTCGTACACGCGCACCTCGTTCGTTCCCCAGCAGTAGACGAAGAGGAACGCACCGTCTGGACTGAAGAGGAGGTCACGCGGGATGCTGCCAGGGGGCAACTCCATGTCGCCGATCCGGCTTCCCGCCTGATTCACGATGCGCAGCTGGTCACTTGCCGAGCCGGCGATCACCGCATAACCGGTCGGGCCGTGAAACTCCAAGGCGTAGGGGAAGGAGACGGAGTACTCCTCCGCGTAGCCGCTCACGAAGTCCAGATCGATCGGTGTGGGAGCCACGGGCAAGGTCGGCGATACGCCGTCCCACAGCGTGGGCGCAATCACGAGCTGATTGCGCTGGAAGGTCCCCTTGATGCCCGGCTCCGTGGTCACCCCAGGAAACGGCAGGGTGTTGAGAGCATCGGTTCCCACCATCCAGTACTCGCCGGTCCCTGGGTGACGGGCATGCGCCATCATCAGCGTCCCCGCAGTGCGCAGCATGGGGTCGGCCTTCTTCAGCTGAGGTTGCCCTGTCGTGGCCGGGACCGGAGTGATGCGATAGAGGTCCTCGTCGGGGAGGCCGACCGCACTGAACTCGCCCAGGTCGATGGCAAAGGCCTCGCCAGAGTCCGAGATCAGGCGTGAGGAGACGGAGTTGTTGCCCGACAGCTCGGGGGCCACGAAGGCAACATTGTCAGTCGGGTCACTGACCACCCCACGATCCAGGAAGAGGAAGCGCGGCCGGTTTGCCTTCACCTCGAAGGTCGCCTGAAGCTGGAGCTGCGGCAGGCCGACCTGGACGACGGTGTTGTTGCCTGGGATTGAAACGAAGGCGCGGTCGTTCTCCTGATCGATGACCAGGTCACCGGGCTCTGCCTCTAGCTGAAGGACGTCCAAGATGTGGCCGTCCGCGAGGTCGTGCAAGGCCAGGGCGTGTGTCCCTCCCCCCAGGACAAGCGCGTACTCGGCGGGTGATGCTCCTGCGGTGGACACGTACGTCCCGAGTGAGATGGGGTTGTTGATCGTCGGCCAGATGAAGTCGGGAGCCAGGGACCCTCCAACCATGTGGATGTTGAGTGTGCTGCCGTGAGTATTGATCAGGAGCAACTCGCCGCTCGAAGCGACCGCCATCCCACGGGTCGTCTCGACATTGAAGTTCGTTACGGAGCGGTATGTGTTTGTCAGCTCGTCATAGGGAGCAGTGACCGCTGGTCTCCTTCCTCCGGGAGCGGGTTGTTGGGCTGCGACATGTGGCATGAACAAGGGCGCCACCGCAAAGATCGCCAGGGAAGCACTGGGCGTTTTCATGAGATGAGTCCTGCAAGGGGCAGCGACTTGCCAGCGCTGCCCGTCCAACGTGATGGGTGTTGGAGGGGATACAGCGACCCATGGACACATCCGGAAAGGAGATGACCCTACGAAGAAACCGGTGCCTCGATCGGGGCCGTAAGGCCCTCCTGAGACACCGGCGTGGACCGGATCAGTAGGAGGAGAGAATCCCCCAGAATTCCTGCGGGGTCAGATCCGCATCGTCTGAATGTAAGTAATCGAGTACTTCTTATGGCCGGAGACAGAGATGACCGCGATCAACCTGACAGTCACCCCCGGGAACGAAGTCGTCGTACTCGTTGGGACTGCGGGCAGGGGAACGGTGAGCTCCACCGTGTCGTCCTGGGGGAATCGTGGAACCGAGCCCAACTCGATGATGGGGAAGCCCAGCCCCTCGGTCGCGTAGAAGGTCACCTTGGATGCCGTGGGAACGTACTCGCCCCAACCGCTGAGCTGGATGACGCCATAGTCCGGGGCACCGGGGCTCTCCGTGTCGCGTGAGACACTCAGCGAGATGTACTTCGAGGCGCCATAGCTGAAGTGGTTTTCCGGAGTCCCGATGAATGCGCTGAAGTTCCCCGACTCCGGGTCGATACCGCAAATGGCGTCGATGTCGTCCGTGTCCGTGATGCGGAGCCCACCGTACATGGGGCCGCTCCCCGTACCGCCTCCAGTACTGCGGGTCACATCCAGCACGTTTTGCGCGCCGGGGAAGTGGACCTGCAGCTGGGATCTTCCCGGGTAGTTCGCGTCGACCTTCGTGGAGAAGAGAACCGTGCCCTGGGCCGGGTTGTACCCCAGGGCATCAACCTCGTCCGTGTCAGGGTGAATCAGATCCAGGTCGCTGGGCGTACGAATCACGGTCGGCGAGGTCCAGTCCCCGTTCGACCCCAGAGCCGGATCCCAGGTCATCCTCAAGATGCTCGCGCCGCTGGGAGGACCAGAATCAAAGAAATCCGGCCCCAGGGCCGCCGCGGAGGCTGAAGTGACCGTGAAGTAGAATTGGTTCTGGTTGACGAAGAACACCGGCGCCGAACTTCCCCCATTCATCGTCAGGAGCGGCGCGAAGAAGTCCAGAGCATCGAGCTCTCCGGCGGGGTCATGGCCCATGTCCTCCGCCCGTTGCTCCATGAAGTTCTCGCCGAGGAGCCGCGGTTCGATACCCACCGAGTCCTCGAAGAAGTAGCTCAGCACATCGCCGCCCACACCAGGACCGCCTGAACTCGACGAGCGCGAGGCGACCCAGGAATTCGTGGCCCCTACGGCGTCCTTGGTCACCGAGAAGGTCAGGGCGGCCCAAGCCTGACCGACGGCAGCATCGACCTGACCGGTCACAGGGTTGACGTGGATCAGGTCATTGCCTGTCGACATACCGTCTATATCGATAAGAGGTAGGTCCGCAGGATCGAACATGGCGTCCAGCCTCCAGACCGGAGTGTTCGGATCCGGATTGAGAGGCAGTGCGGGCGCCGAGGGGACCGCGGTCTGATCCCCCACCGGCTTGAGCAGGTTCTCGTC
>CAZQAT010000044.1:0-25794 GCA_964591315.1 uncultured Planctomycetaceae bacterium | reverse complement strand
GATGGCGGCGCGAACTTCGATCCGCACTTTCAGGCCCTGGCGCTTGGAGTCGGCAACAGCAACGAGAACATCCACTCCCAGATCTCCGGCAACGGGAATGGTGTCCTGGCCTACTGCGAGATCCCGAGCAGCGACGGCTGGCGGATACGCTACTTCCAGAACTGGAACTGGGCCGACGGTCCCGGGACGATCAATGGCACCGAGTTCGATCTGCAGGGAGTCGCCTGTCACGAGTACGGCCACGCGCTGGGCCTAGCTCACACCTCTGTCGGAGCAGCGACCATGTTCTCGCCCGTCGCCAACGGGGATGTGTCCCTGCGCTCGATCGAGGCCGATGACATCGCCGGCGTCCAGGCCATCTACGGGGTGATGGCGAGCACCAAGCCCACGATCACGGATGTGACCGTGATCGGCACCCTCATCACCGTCACCGGGACGAACTTCTCTCCCTCCAACAACAAGATGCGGTTCACCCAAGCCGCGGCAGGAGGCAACGGCAACCCCATATCGCTCCCCTTCCTGCAGTCGGTCAACGGGACCACGATCACGGCCAGCGTCCCCGGTCCCGCGGGGCCGGGAGACGTCCTCATCCAGTCCAACGGCAATGGGAACGCGAACCTCTCGAATGCCTGGCCCGATGACCTCAGCGGCGGTGGCTGCGTTGATCCGGTGATCTACTGCGGCACGACACCGAACTCCGTCGGCCAAGGCGCCACGATCGGCTTCGCGGGCACATCCAGCATGTCAGCAAACAACCTGACCGTGTTCTGTACCGGCCTGGTGCCGAACAAGCCTGGCCTCTTCTTCTACGGGCCGCTGCAGACCTCAGTCACGCTGGGCGACGGCGTGCGATGTGTCGATGGCTCCCTGACTCGCTTGACTGTCCAGGTGACGAACGCCGTGGGCGCAATCTACCGCTCCATCGACTGGACTGCTCCTCCGTTCGACAGCGGCCCCGGCCAGGTGAGTGCGGGCGATCAGGTGAACTTCCAGTTCTGGTACCGCGACCCTCCGGGGGGCCCGGTGGGGAACAACCTCTCCGACGCCCTGGAGCTACACCTCTGCGACTGAGCCCGAGTCTCGGCCCCACGCCAGAGAGAACTCCCCGAGCCCGGCAATCAGCCAGGCTCGGGCAATAGGTCACCGCACACCCCCCGGCTCCCGCAGAACGGACGCCGGGTCCGTCAGTCCCTTACTGCCAGGTGACGGTCCAGCCGTTGGAGAAGTTGAAGTCCGAGGAGGCCGTGTCTCCAACACAGCCGTTGGCCGTATTCGGGTCACGGAACCAGTGGGTGTACGAGATCGCCACCCCGAGCCCGACGATGTCGGAGCTCGAGTAGGGCGCCCCCTGGAAATCGGGGAAGCTCGCCGCTCCGTTGGCATCCGTGAGGGCAACCGAGCCGCGACGCGTCGAGCCGCCGACGCAGAGCAGGCCCGCGGAGTCCGGGATCGTCCCCAGGCCATTCGGGCCGAGGCTCGCGGTACCGCACAGGATCAGGCCCGGCTTGGAAGGAGCCGCATCCGTGACCGTCAGGCTGAAGGTGTCCGCCCCCAACTCCGCACTACCCGTCCCGACGAGCTGTGCTCCGAGGCCGTTGGCATTCGAGTTCGGGCAGCCGCGGCCGGCCTCACTGACCGTCGCGCAGGCACCATTGGCCGCCGTGCAATCGCAGTCGGACTCGCCGGAGTTCTCACCCGATCCTCCGGGGCTGGAGACGAAGACATCCTCGACGCCGTTCGTGTCACCCAGGACGAGATTGGTCGAGGTGCTCGCAAACGCAGTCACCGTGCCGTCCTGGTTCAAGCAGGGCTCACTGCTGGCACCGTCACCTCCCTGGCCGCCGGAGTCTTCACTCACGCGCCTGACCGCACCCGTGGCGACACTCGCCATGAACACGTCCGAGACACCGTTCAGGTCCACGGGGACCAGGTTGCTTGCGACGCTGTTGAAGGCGACGGTACTTCCGTCACCACTGATCACCGGAAAGACGCTGAACCCATTGGCCTCGACCCCATTCGAGTCGACGCTCACGCGCCTCGTCGTCGCTGCGCCCATGTCCCGGAGGAACACATCCGGAGCCCCATTCAGGTCCCCAGCCACCAGGTTGGAGGCGACGCTGTCGAAGACCACCACCTTCCCGTCTCCGGAGATGTCACACGCGCGACAGGCCCCATTCCCCTCAACCCCTGCCGTGCTCACGGTCACCCGCTCCACGGTCGAGGTCGTCAGGTTGCTCACGAAGATGTCCGAGGCCCCGTTGGTGTCTCCCAGGACCAGGTCGCTCGCCTTCGAGATGAAGGCCACCTGCTGACCGTTTCCTGAGATCGCGACTGCTGAGAGGTATCCGGAGTCGCCGTTCCCCGACGTCCCAGCCAGTCCGAAGCTCGCGAGGTGGTTCACGGAGGCTCCGAGATCCCGCACGAAGACATCCAGGGAGAGATTCTGGTCGAGGACGTGCAGGTTCGTCGCCGCGCTGTAGTAGGCCACGAACTTTCCGTCATCGCTGACCGCTGGCTCACGGCTCTCTCCATTGCCCTCCACGCCGAGCGCAGCCACGCTGACTCGCTTCAGTCCACCGGTCGCCACGTTGTACGTGAAGATGTCGTGCGCGGAATTGAAATCGGCGGGGACCAGGTTTCGAGCAAGACTCTCGAAGGCCACGGTGGAACCATCGGCGCTGATGACCGGCCGCCCACTGTCAGCATCCCCACCGACACCTGCGTTCTCGCTGACGCGAAGCGTCACGCCGGTCGTCCGATTGTGCAGAAAGACGTCTTGGTTCCCCTCAACGTCTCCAGCCACCAGGTTGGGGGCATCGCTCGCGAAGACGACCAGCTTTCCATCGGCGCTCACATCTGCCGAACGACTGGCTTCAATCCCCTCCAGGCCAGCCGAATCGACGCTGGCGCGCGTGATGCTCTGTGCCCAACCGGCACCCACGAGGCCAATCCAGGTCACTGACGTCAGAACGAAGAGAGAGAGCTTCATTGAGGTACTCCTGAGTTGAATTGCACCGATGTGGTGCCGAGGCGACCGCGTCCATCCAAGCCTGGATGGACGAGCTTCCAGTCTGCAGAGGTGAGAGCCACAGCGACCGAGTTGCATTGAATCGAACAAGGCCGCCAGCCGGATTCTACCACGTGCTCAGGATCGCTTCAGGATCCGTCTCTGGGTGAGGGATGGGGCGGTCTGGAGGCAGCCCCCCCCCGTCAGGAACGAGCGAGCGGCGCTGCTCCCGGCAGCGCCGCCCCTCACAGGACTCCCCACAGGGGGGTCCGAACCTGTCAGGCGCCTACTCCCAGGTGACCGTCCAACCGTTGGAGAAGTTGAAGTCCGAGGAGGCAGAATCGCCCACGCAGCCACCGGCCGTGTTCGGGTCGCGGAACCAGTAGGTGTACGAGACCGCGACACCGACCCCGACGATGTCGGAGCTGGAGTACGGAGCGCCCTGGAAGTCCGGGAAACTCGCGGCGCCGTTGGCGTCGGTGATGACCACCGCGCCCCGGCGCGTCGCACCGCCAACACACAGGAGGCCCGCGTTGTCCGGCACCGTGCCGATCCCGCCCGGGCCGAAGCTGACGTCGCCCGAGAAGATCAGGCCCGGCTTTACGGGTGCGGCATCCATGACGGCCAGGCTGAAGGTGTCGGCGGAGATGGCTGCGTGCCCGGAGCCGGTCAGCTGCGCACCGAGACCGTTCGCGTTGGAGTTCGGGCAGCCGCGGTCAGGCCCACCCACCGTCGAGCAGTTGCCGGTAGCACCAGAGCAGTCGCAGTCGGAAGCGCCGCTGTTCTGGGCAGCTTCCCCTTCCGAGATGTTGATCACGTCAAACTCATAGCCCCCCACGTACGGTGCTCCCACGGCCGTACTCCCGCCGGAGCGCAAGCCGACCTCATTGAAGCGGAAGTCCGGCACGGTCATGTCGAGGACCTCTCCAGACACCGGGAAGGGAACAGCAGGGTTGATGTAGAGCCGAACCCGCTCGTCGCCGGGCAGGAAGTCGATACGCACCACCAGGTTCGTCAAGACGTCGCATGAGGTCCCAGCGACCGGGAAGTCTCCGACACCGGGAACGCCGAGCCCCCACTCGCCGCTCATCCAAGGAGAGCCGATGAAGAGCTTCTCACCCACGAACTGCTCGTACAGCGAGATGCCGCCGAACTGGTCCTGGTTGCCGGCTGGACGCACGGCGAAGAACGAGATCCATGCGATGCCGCCGTCCTTGCCCATGACCCCACCGTCATCCAGGCTGAGCGCCAGGGTCACGTCGGGCTTTCGGTAGGCCCCCTCGTACTCCACCAGGACCTGGCCCTTGTGGCCCACTGCATCAAATCCCGGAGAGAAGACGTCCATCCCGCTCATGCTGGAGAAGTCACTCCACCAGGCATTCGACCAACCGGTCCCTCCGGCCTGATTGTGGACGGAAGCACCCGGAGAGTAGTCGAAGGACTCCGAACAGAAGGTGTTCTGCGCGGAGGCAGGAACGGAGATGGCGGCAAGCAGGGCGGACGAGATGACTAGATGACGCATGAGAGAGACTCCTGGTGAGACTTTGCTGGGGATCTGGAGTGCGAAGAGTCAGTTCAAAAGAGATCCGAGGACTGAAGGCAGAGGTTATTGCGAGATGATCACCGCTGTGTAGGGGCCAATGGACAGCGAGCCATTGAAAGGCATGCCGTCATAGGCTCCCTGCTGCGCCGTGAAGTCCCACGAGGGGTGGTTCTGGAAGGCCGGGTCATAGCCCGACCAATCGCTGTTGAAGCGCACCCTCCATGTGCCCCCTCTCGGGAGGCCGATGGTGTAGCTGGTGAAGGCAGCGGCAGAGAAGTTGGCCAGGACGATGACGTCGTCGCCAGGGCCACCCTGGTCCCAGCGGTGGTAGGCGACGACCTTCGCCCCGTCATTCACGTGGAAGACGTTCGTGCTCTGCCCCATGAGCCCCGCCGTATTCCCCCCCATGTCTCGCCTCAGATGAATGAGGTCACGGTAGAGGTCGTGGATGCCCTGGTAGGTGATCAACTTGCTCCAGTCGATCGGGTCATCGTCGTGGAACCACCCGTCCTCGAGGATCTCCTGACCCTGGAACAACATGGGGATCCCCGGCGAGGTCATGACGATGGCTGCAGCAAGCGTGGAACGCTTCTTCGAGTACCAGCTCGATGCGTTCCCTGGCCAGATCGCCTCGGGCACACGAGTCCGCCCATTCGCGACCTCGTCGTGTGACTCGGTGTAGATCACGCGCTGAAAGGCGTCGCCGTTGTAGCTGTGCTGGATCGCATCCCGAACGGCGTACATGTTCCGATCGAAGTCACTGGGGGTCTCCACTGCGGCGCGGATGGGGTGCACGAAGAGGGCGTCCCACTGAACATCGAACCCAGCCCCACCTGCACCCGTGTCCTTCGTGATCCAGTCGTTCGGGGCGTCATACATGTCCTCGGCGATCTGGACCTTCCACGGCAGCGAGGCGTCGACCTCGTTGTTGCACCACTGCATCAAGGACCAGCCATCACCGTTGTTGAACCCGGTGGAGTGATCGATGCGGATGGTCGAGGTCGAGTCCCAGCGGAGTCCGTCCAGCTTGCACTCCCCGAGCCACGCCATGACATTGTCACGGATGTACGAGCGCACTTCGCCACGACCGAAGTCCGGACGTGTGTCTCCCCAGGGAGTCTGGGCTCGATCGTCGTTGTAGAAATAGATGCCCCCCCAAGGACCAATGGCCCACCCGTCAAAGCGCCACAGGTCCATGTCGGTAGGACCCCAGTGGTTGTAGAGCACGTCCAGGAACACCGCCATCCCGTGCTCGTGCGCCTTCGCGACGAATGAGGCGAAGGCGGCTCGGCCGCCGTAGGCAGCCTCGATGGAGAACGGGTGGGAGTAGTTGTAGCCCCACGAGTACTCGCCTGCGAACTCGCAGACGGGCATCAACTCGATCGCATTGACGCCAAGGTTCGCCAGGTAGGGAAGGAAGGCCTCGGCGCTCGCGAAGGTCCCCGGCGAACCGCCGGGGAGGTCATTGAAGGTCCCGATGTGCAGCTCGTAGATGACCAGCTCGTTCCAGCTCGGCATCACGAAGCCCAGATCCTGGCCGTGGAGGATCTCCGGATCCTGGACCACGCTGTGGCCTATCGAGCTGGAGACCTCTCGCGCACGCGGATCGTTCTTCCAGGTTGCCCCGCCCTCGCCGGTGACGACGAACTTGTAGGGCGCACCGTGGCCCAGACCGCGCACGTCCAATGACCAGTTGCCCGAGGTGTCAGGCACCATCGGAGCGGACACTCCAGACCAGCTGTTGAATGCACCCCCCAGGTGGACCGCGGTCGCGTTGGGCGCCCAGACCCGGAACGACGTCCCTGCGCCGCTCAGGCCGCCTGTGTCGTAGACGTTCGCTCCAAGCCCGGGATAGACGGAAGGAGCCGGTCCACGAGAGTAGCTGATGTTGTAGTTGGTCCCGTCGGGGCGCCAGACACCGATGTGCCAGTAGCCGCTCTCAACCGGCGGGGAGCTGTCCCCATCGACCGTGATCGACTCGTTACTGGTCCCGTAGCTCGTGCTGGCGAAGTCGTACTCGGTTCGCGTTGGCGGACTGCCGTAGCGAACATAGAGATCAGCCCAGATGCCCTGGACCTGAGAGGTATCGATCTGCAGCACCCAGTCCCAGTCACGCGCTTCCAGGACGTAGTAGTCCATCTTCCAGCCCGAGCGCAGCGGCGCCTGAGCCTGACTCCCCCCGGGACTCGCCGTCCACTGGGCCGCGCCCCACGCCCCGTGGGATCCAGCCATGCATGCGAAGGTGCACAGCAGGACTCGGGTCAGAGGGCCTGGAACGGCATGCCTCATGATTGGGCTCCAGAGTGAACCAAGGGGGAGCAAGGCTGCGGGGTGGCGTGACGTGGCCATCCCCTCACACACGGACCGGGCTCACCTGACTCTCGTGGAACTCCGGATGCTCCACCTCGCCGCCGTGAGCCTCGAAGAAATGGACAGCTTCACCCTAACAGGAGGAACCCAGGCATGGGGTCGCAGCATGTCGAATCCCCGGTCTGGAGCCCGCCGTGGGGCCTTCCTCAGCACACGGCACCCAGGCTCGCGGCAAGCTCTTCACATGAGGTTGCAATCAGCTGGCCCTGACCACCCCCGGGCATCCGGAGCCGGGCCGCGAACCACGGAGTTCTTGGAGTCCAGATCATCCGCGTCGCCACGGCAGCCGTCGGCGAGACTCGGTTCGCCGTATGCTCGTCAGGAGGTCCTCGAGGCCTGCACCGGCTCCTTCGGCGCCCTGAACACGGACGAGGCCTCGGCCGGACACCGCAAGGGCTCGAACCGACAGGACTGCCTTCAGATTCCTGGGAGATTCCCCCAGAAGATCCACCGCCCGCGGTTCTCAGCACAGTGGCGACGATGCCCTCCGTCCGTGGCATCCATCCCCGCACCGACCTCCGACCCCTGCTCCATATGAAGGACCTCGCTCCTCTTGCACCCATCGCAGGCCCCCTCAGCTCCGCCCAATCACCCGACCAACAGCGCTCCAGGGGAGCTCTTGTTGGATCGAAGCCGACCCTCAGAGGTCGCCTGATGCTCCCCCTGTCCCTCCTCGCCCTCTCCACGCTGGCCGGCGCCCAGGAGACCCTGACCCTGACCATCGAGGGAACCGCGCTCGTCGACGCCCCCTTCAGCATCTGCCTCGGGCCAGACGCGGAGTCCCCCTGCGGGCAGTACTTCTTCACCAACGACTTTGTCGTTGTCGGGGGCTGCGCCCGCGGCGTCCTGGTGGAGGCGGGCGACGACGGCCCCCTCGTAGCGGCCAGGGTCGCGGACACCATCAACACATGGACCCCCTGCATGAACCTTGGATTCTCGGCGACCGCGCAGAACAACCAGGTCTTCGTCTCCGGACCCGTGCCCTTCGATCTCGCAGTGAACGCCTTCGATGAAATGGGCACCTGCGGGGGGGCGGAACCGAACATCCCCTTCGACGGACTCTGGCTGACGGCCTGCCAGGTCAACAACCTCGGCAACGGTATCCCCTGTGACGAGGCCGAGCCGCACACCGGCGGCCTCTCCCTGAGCGCAGCCGATGCGACCCCGGTCTTCTGTCATGGAGACGGTTCGGGCAGCCCTTGCCCCTGCTCCAACACGGGGTCCCAAGGCGACGGATGCCTCAACTCCACCGGTTCAGGAGCCGGGCTCACGATGGGAGGGACGAACAGCTCCTCAGCGGATGACCTCCTGCTCCGCGCGTCGGGCCTGGTCCCCGGCCGGACCGCGCTCCTGTTCACCGGGACGAGCCCGGTCAACTCCGGCCTCGGAAACACCCTCGGCGACGGCCTGCTCTGCATCGGGGGAAGCATCGTGCGCCTCGAGACACGCGTCCCGAACCCCGCCGGAGAGGCCACCTGGGGACCCGGGCTGATCGGCGCCCAGGGCTGGGCTCCGGGCAGCACGCGCTACTTCCAGGTCTGGTACCGGGACACCGTGGGAAGCCCCTGCGGCAGCGGCTTCAACCTGACGAACGGGCTGCGGGTGATCATCCAGTGAGGATCACCCCACGCACCACTCGTAAGCCCCCCCTGCGAGTGAGTGCCACATCAACCTCCCCGAGGCCGAGCTTCATGAGGAGGGATCAGCCGAGCCACACCCTTCCCCGGGGAGGAACCCTGAACGGCTGCGAGGAGGTCACCGAGAAGCACCGTCGAGGTCTCCTCTATCTGTGTCCACCGCCACCGCCCGGCCCCCGGTAGCCTCCGCCAGAGCGAACCAGCGCTTGCGCAGGCCCGGGCGGGCGTCGACCACGATGGCGTCGTAGGCCACCCGACGCAGGCGGGCGGCCTGAACGAGCATCGGCATCATCAGGTCGAGCTTCCAGTGGGCACCGCCGGTGGGTGCGCCGTCGGTCAGGATCACGACCCGGTCGACCTCGGGATCCTCGAGGGCCAGGAGCACGGCGTCGAAGACGTTGCCGCTGCCCTTCTCGGTGCAGGCCTCGAAGTCCGCCAGGGCGGCACGCACGTTCTTCGGGGTGGCGTCGACCAGGCCCTCACGCCAGGGGTGGGGCGTGCCCGTGTAGGGCATCACGTTGAAGCGCGCGCCCTCCCGCAGGCGCGGCAGGGCCGCGCGCATCAGCTCGTCCACCTGCAGCTTGCGGGGCGGACGACCCTCACGCTCGAACCAGAGGGAGCCTGAGAAGTCGACCAGGAAGACCACGCGATCCGAGAGGATGGGCAGGCCCGCCAGGGAGGCCGTCTCCCCCACCACGGCCTGGCCCCGCCGACGGTCGGCCACGGTCCAGTCCGCGGGCAGCTTCGAGATCCACAGCTGCCAGGGCCGGGGGTCGAGCTTGTACTTCATCCCCGAGAGCCCTTGCAGGTGCTCCACGCAGGCCACCTGCAGGCGAAAGCGCGACTCGTGCTCGAGGCGGCCGGCGAGCAGCTCGAGGGAGCGGCGCAGACCCCCCGCGGCGACCGCGTCGAGAGCCGCCAGGCGCACCGAGGGGTGCCCGTCGTCGAGGGCCGCCTCCCCCAGCTCGACAGCCCGCTCGGGCTCGTGCTGGACGTGGACCTCGAGCAGGGCCAGGCGCACCTCGGGTGCGCGGTCCCGGCGCAGCCTGTCAGCGACCCCCTTCAGGGTCTCGAGGTCCACCTCCCCCAGGGCCCGCACCGCCTGGGCCCGCACGCGCGTCGCCGCGCCACTCCTCGCGAGCCTGGCGAGGTCCCGGCCGCAGCGCGCCAGCTTGCCCCCGAGGCGCCCGCGCCGCGCCGCACGCTCCACGGACCACAACAGGAGCTCGGAGAGGCGCGGGTCCCGCCGGTCGACCCTCCCCAGCAGCTCGCGGGTCTCCACCTCCCCCTCGAAGCGCCCCAGGAGCTCCGCCACCCGACGACGCAGCAGGGCGTCCTTCGAGCCCAGCCCCTTCGAGCCCAACAGGGCGCGCCGCACGCGCGCCTCGTCGAGCCCGGCGAGCAGGAACTGGGCCTCGTCCGCCACCTCTCCCTTCGGATCCCCCAGGGCCTCGAGCACGAGCGTCCAGGCCTCGCGGTCCCCGCGTGCGGCCAGGTCGCGCACCGCGCGCCGTCGCACGGCGGGCTCCTTGGCCCCCACGAGCTCCTCCAGCGCAGGCGCCTCGTCCTCCTCGACCACGCCCCCGCCGAGTGCCCCCACGAGCGCCAATCCGATCCCGATCGCGATCCCCACGCTGAGCAGGACGATCGGGAAGGCGAGCGGTCACTCGGATTCGCTCTGGTGCCGCTGCCAGGGGGTCGCGGGAACGGCGTAGCGCAGGAGCTCGAGCTCGCCGCCGTCGCCGGGCTGCTCGAGGCGCCGGATCTCGACGCCCAGCTTCGCGAACTCCGCAACGAAGTCCGGAACACCCCTCCGGCGGGCCAGGTCCATCAGCTCGGCGGCCCGCTCCTCCCCGACATCCGCGGCCAGGACCTCCTCGAGCTGCGCCAGGGTCGGGGCCCGCTCGCGGCCCCAGCGCGGGTCGTTCGTGAAGCGGCGCATCAGGTCGTCGAGGGAGCGCTCCCCACCGCTCGTGCGCCGGATCTCCAGGTCCCACAGGGCCGCCATCACGAGCCCCGAGCGATACACGAGCCAGTAGGCCGGCCCGCCCTCGAAGAACTCCGGCCCCCCGGCCTCCACCGGCGAGAGCTCCGCGACGCGCTCGTTCCGCTCCCAAGCCGTCATCGAGCCGCCGAGGGTCTGAGCGAAGTCGTGCCAGCCGGTCTGCCCCAGGCGCGCCGGCAGGAGGTGAGCGTAGTAGTCGGTGAAGCCCTCGTTCCAGAAGCGCAGCTCGTCCGGGGCGTCGAAGCGCGAGGCGGCCCAGGTGTGGAAGAGCTCGTGGGCCGCCAGGTGGGCGACCTCGCGGACGTAGCCCATGCCGACGAGCTCCGGCTGGACGAACAGGGTCATCGAGGAGTGCTTCGGGGAGCCCCCCATGCCGCTGCCGTCCGGACGCCCGAAGAGGATCAGGTAGGACTCGAAGGCCTGGTGCTCGAAGAGGGCCAGCTCGGCCTCGATCAGGGGCTCGATGACCGGCACGGCCAGCTCCTCGAGGGCCTCCTGACCCGGGGAGAAGAGCAGCCCCACGCGCGCCCCGGAGACGTCGACCCGGTGGCTCGACCAGTCGCCCACGGCGATGAAGTTCGAGGCCAGGCTGCGGCGGGTCCGTGGGTGGTAGACGCCCTCCGCGTCCCGGGGCCAGGGGCCGTGGCTCTCCCAGTCCACGGGCAGGTCGAGGGCGATCGAGCAGCGCAGGGACTCCAGCTCGGGCACGAGCAGGAGCGCGGCCGTCTGCAGCAGGCCGTGGTCCTCCTCGAGGTAGGGGAACTCGTACTCGTCGCGATCGACGACTCCCTCCTGCAGGCGGTGGTCGAGCTCGACGCTCCACTCCAGGTGCACCTCCCGGGCCTCGCCCTTGTGCAGGGTCCAGCGCCGGGGTCCCAGCCGCTCGAGCTTCAGCTCCCGGCCCGCTCCGTCCCGGACCCGGGGCGACCCGGCCAGACGTGGCTCCTCGAGCACCACGAAGGCGTAGCGCTCCGTCATGCGCCAGTCGAGGGTGGGCTGCGCCGGGTCGAGTCCCGAGAGGAAGGCGCTGACGTCCACCTGGGCCTCGCCGGGGTCCTCGACCAGCAGCTCGTAGCGCAGGCCGGGCAGGTCCTGGAGCGGGCAGGCGAGGAGGAGCGCGAGCGGGGAGATCATCTGCGGTGAAAGAGGGCGTAGGCCTGGGCCCAGTTGCGGGCTTCGAGGGCGGGGTCCACCGGAGCGGACTCGAGCAGCTCCAGCTCGTCCCCGAGCCAACCCTGGAGGCGCTCGGCGTCGTAGCCCCAGGGGGGCCCGCCCTCGGAGACGGGCTTGTCGGCGGGGAAGATCAGGGCGGCGAAGCGACCCCCGGGTACGAGCGCCGTGCGCACCATGTGAGCCCAGGCCTCCCGCTGATCGGGGCGCAGGGCGCACAGGAAGGTGTGCTCCCAGACCAGCTCGAAGTCCTCGCGCGGCGCGACGGTGGCGTCCCCCATCAGGAACTCGCCCCCGAGGGGCTCGAGCTGGGAGCGCAGGAGCTGCTCGAGGTCGCCGACGATGTCGACGGCGGTCACGCGCCAGCCGGCCTCGGCCAGGGCCACCGCGTCGTAGCCCCGGCCGCAGCCGGGGACGTAGGCCCGGGCACCGGGAGTCGGAGGCTGCAGCTCTCCGCGGGCCAGGCGCGCCGCCAGCTCGCCGTGGGCGTGGCCACGGTCCCAGGGCGTGTTCTCGTCCCGGTAGCGCTGGGCCCAGTCGACGTGCTTGTGGGGAGGCGTCTGCATGAGCCGACAGGATAGGGCCGCGGCGGACGGTGAACAGCCCTTCCGGAGCGGCAGAGGGCCCTCCGCCTCTGCAAATGCGAGCGCGGCCCCGAACCGAGGTTCGGGGCCGCGCTCGTTCGTTTCCTCGGACTCCCGCTCAGGACGCCGACTGCTTCACCGGCTTGACGCCCGGCATGAAGCTCGCGTGGTCGGGGTCGATGAAGGACTGGTTCGTCTCGGCCGGGGGGCTCAGCTTCTTGGCGATCTTGTTGAAGACGCTGAAGGCCTTCGCCTCCACGCGCGCCGCCGTGGTGTGGTAGGTGTCGTTCGCCAGGCGGCTGCCGGCGCGCTTCTCCCAGAGGCCCCGCTTGTTGCGGGCGAAGCCGTAGTCCAGCGTCACGTAGTGCTGGTACATCTTCCGCATGTTGGCGATGTGGTCCGGGATCTTGCCGGGCCAGGTCTCCTCCATGTGGTACTCCCCGATGGAGCCCCACTCGACGACGGTCTTGGGCGGGTCGTAGCCGAGCTCGATGGCCTGGTCCCACATGACCGTGCCCGGGATCGGGCGGAAGGGCCAGACCGTCGGACGCGCCAGGGGCGCGGCCACGTGCAGGCGACGGCACTGGTCGATGGTGCGCCGCATGGACTCGGAGTCCTCGTGGGGGTAGCCGATGATGTAGGTCACCGAGGCGCAGACGCCGCGGTTGTCCATCTCGACCGAGGCGGCGATGTTGTCGTCGCCGTGGATCGGCTTGCCGATCTTCTCCATCATCTCGTCAGAGCCGGCCTCGGCGCCGATCTCGGCGATGTAGAGGCCCGACTCGGCGAGCTGGTCGAGGGTCTCCTTCTTGTAGTTGAGGATCGAGTGGGTCTCGAGGAAGGCGTTGTACTTCCACGGCATCTCCCGCTCGAGCTTCAGCTCGGCGAACTCCTTGACGCGCTTCTCGGCGACGCCCCAGTTGGCGTCGTGGAAGCGCACCACGTCGAAGCCCCAGCGGTCGTGGAGCTCGCCCAGCTCGTCGAGCATGCGGTCGCCCTTCATCGCCTTCCAGCGGCGGTTGGTGACGATCGGCGAGCAGCAGAAGGTGCAGGGCTCGGGGCAGCCGTAGCTGGAGTAGTAGGTGATCCCGAAGTAGGGCTCACGCTCCTTGCCGCCCTGGCCGGGGCCGGGCATGCGCAGGTAGTCCCTGTGCGAGTTCGGGCGCAGCTGGTGCTCCCGGTAGGGCTCGATGTCGATCAGGTGCCAGGGGTTGGGCGGCAGCTGCTCCCAGCTGACGACCTTGCGGTGCTCGGTCATGACCGTCTGGCCGTCGCGCCAGAGGGCCAGGCCGGGGATGTCGTCGAGGGGCTCGCCGGCGTCGACGGCGCGCACCACGTCGTGGAAGGTCAGCTCCCCCTGGGCCAGGACGACCGCGTCGTACAGGCCGGACTCGAGCACCATCTCGTACTTCACCGACGCGAACCAGCCGCCGATGATCATCGGCAGGTCCGGGAACTTCTGCTTGACCAGGGTCGAGGCGTTGTGGGCGTCGACGACCATGTAGCCGAGGATCCCCGATGTCGCGTACAGCATCGCGTCCTCGCAGGCCTCGAGCAGGCGCTTGTGGGCCTCCGGCTCGGTGTAGAGGCTCGCATCCACGATCTGGATCTCGTACCCGTCCGCCAGGGGCAGGCCAGAAATGGCGAGCATCTCCAGGGGCAGGAGGTCCTTGGCGGAGGGCAGTCCGCGCTTCTGGTCCACCTGCTGGGGCTGGTAGAGGACGATCTTCTTCTTGCGTGAGATCATGGGTGCGGAGCGATGGGCGGATCGATACCGGAGGTGCACAGAGGCGGGGCAAGTGTAACCCAAGGGCCCAGTTTCGGCCGGATTCGCGGCGGAGTCGGGGACCCCCGGCGCCCCCCTTCGTCGGCCTGATTGCCCCCCCGGCTTGACCTCCCCGGGAATCGCGAGGCGGGCCTAGGGACGCGCCCCCACCCCCTTCCCGGCACTGCTCCAGCGGATCGCCTGCCGAATCGTCACTCGCAGGTCCAGAGATCGCGCCCGCCGCCGGCCGGCGATGTCGAAGGCCACCCCGTGGGCCGGGCTCAGGCGCAGGTAGGGCAGGCCCAGGAGCACCGTCAGTCCGCGACCCTCCCCCAGGAGCTTGATCGGGATGAAGGCCTGGTCGTGGTAGAGGGCCAGCACCCCGTCGAACTCACCGGCGGCGCCCCGGGCGAACACCGCGTCGGGCGAGACGGGGCCGGTGACGTCGAGGCCGCCCGCCCGCGCGCGCTCCACGGCCGGTGCGAGCACCTCGCGCTCCTCGGTGCCCAGGATCCCCCCCTCGCCGGCGTGGGGGTTGAGCCCCGCCAGGGCCAGGCGCGGCGAAGGGTGGCCGAACTGCTCCAGACCGTCGTGCAGGAGCTGCAGGTGCCGCAGCACCTCGTCGCCCTCGATGCGCCCGAGGGCCTCGTGCAGGGGCAGGTGCCGGGTCAGGAGCAGCACCCGCAGCTCCCCCGCCACCGCCAGCATCTGGTGGTCGTCGACGCCGCACCAGCGTCCCAAGAGCTCGGTCTGCCCCTCGACCTCCGCACCCGCCAGGTGCAGGGCCTCCTTCGAGACCGGCGCGGTGACCAGGGCGTGCACCTGACCGGCGAGGGCCAGCTCGTGGCCGACGCGCAGGGCCGCCAGGGCGGCGCGGCCGCAGGGCTCCTGGATGCGGCCCATCTCCCAGGACGGAGGGGCGGCGGTCTCGATCCAGACCGCGGCGCCGGGACCGAGGTCCGCGGACCAGCAGTGGGCCGCCTCGCGGGGGACGGCGGGCAGTTCGGCCGGACGCAGGGAGGCGGGGCCGATCACCACGAAGGCAGCGGTCTCCCTCAGCTCCTCGTCGGCGAGGGCAGCGAGGACGATCTCCGGTCCGACCCCGGAGGGGTCGCCGCAGGTCAGGGCGATGCGGGGGGTGGCGTGCACGGCGCCATTCTAGCGGCGCGCCGCACTCAGGCGTCGACCCACTGCTCGAAGGCGTGGGCGAGTTGGACCACGTCCTCCCGGGCGAGGGCGCCGGCGGCGACGGCGCTCTGGGCGGCGGCCAGGCAACGCTCCAGGCGCGTAGCGACGTCGTCCCGGGGATCGACGCTGAAGAAGCCGCGCTCCTCGAGGTCGCGCTCGAGCTCCTCCAGCTTGGACCTGCGGAAGCCCTTCAAGCGCCCGTCCCGTTCCTTGGCCGGCCGCCCCAGGAGCTCGATCAGGGCCGCGCCGTCCCCCTCGAGCTCGGAGGCGATGTCCACCAGGTCCTCCACGAACTTGGTCGTGCCCACGGGCCCCTCGCGCAGGACCTCCGGCGTCAGGCGCGGCGCGCGGCCCAGGCGCCAGCTCTCGAACCAGGCGGCGGCCACGGCGGCCAGGGCCTCGAAGCGCGCGCGGCGCTCCGGGCGCCAGACGTCGGGCTGGGCGGCCAGCAGCCTGCGGGTCCTCCCGACCGTCTCGACCCGCTCGCGCAGGACCTCGTGCAGCCCCTCGAGGTCGTCACTGCAGAGGTAGAACAGGTGCAGGGCGTCGGTGGGCGCGAAGGGCTCGATCTTCGGGACCCCGAGGACCTGGGCGTAGTCCGCGGCCGTCTGCCCGGGCGCGGGAGCGGGAACCGCCGGCAGGCGCTCGGTGGCGGCGCTCGGGATGCGGCGGGCCTCGCGGCCGACGCTGCCCAGGTCGAAGCGGCGCGTGGCGTCGTAGCCCTCGTCCGCGAGCACGGCCTCGAGGCGCTCCGCGTCCGCGTCGTCCGCGGTCAGGAAGAGCACCTGGCGCCCCTGGCGCACGAGCTCGAGCAGGCTGCGCACCACATCCTGGAAGCGCTCGGGGTCGGAGTTCGTCAGGGCCTCGTCGAGCACCAGGGGCAGGGACTCCCCCATCTCGACGCTGCGCGCCACCGCCAGGCGCAGCGCCAGGCCGAGCTGGGAGCGGGTGCCGCTCGAGAGCTCCCCGAAGGCCTTGGCCCCGCCGCCCGTCTCGTGGATCTCGAAGGGTAGCTCGGTGGCCTCGAGAGAGGTCGCGCTGCGCAGCTCGTAGCGGTGGCGGGTGAAGGCGGCGAAGAGGCGCCCGACCTCCTGCAACAGCCCCGGCTGGGCCAGGCTGCGGTGGTCGCGGGCCACGTCGTCGATCAGGAACTCGGCCGCGGCGGCCTCGAACAGCTCCTGGCGCGACTCGCCCAGGCGCTCCCGGGCACGCTCCTCCTCGGCCAGGGCCTCCTCGAGCTCGTGCCCGCGGCGGGCGGCCTGGATGGACTGGGCCGTGCCGACCACCTCTTCCTGAAGGGCGTCGCAGGCCTCGGCCAGCTCGGCGTTCTCGTTCAGGCGCCGCTGGGCCCCCTCGGCGTCGAGCCGGGCCAGCTCGGGGTGGCGCTCGAGAGCCTGCTCCAGGCGCGCCACCTCGCGGGCGGCCTGCTCGTGGTCCCCGCGCACCGCGCTCCAGGCCTCGCGCTGTTCGAGCTGCTGCTCGAGCTCCGCGCCGTCGAGGCCGGCCAGGCCGCGCTCCTCGAGGAAGGCCTCGAGGTCCGCCTGGCGGCGGGTCGCCTCCCGCTCGACGCGCTCCAGCCGCCCGTCGGCCGCCTCGAGCGCGCTCCGGGCCTGGCGGCGGCGAGTGTCGAGCTGGGCCAGTGCGTCGCGCCGGGCCCCGAGCTCCCTCGCGTCGCCCGGCGCCTCCAGTCCGAAGGCCTCGAAGTCGGTCGCCAGCGACTCCAGCAGCCGGGCGTGCTCGGCCTGGTACCCAACCTTGCGCGCCTGAGCGCGGGCCAGCGCCCCGGAAGCGGCGGCCCTCTCCCCGAGCTCCTGGACGATGCGCACCACGCCGGAGCGGGCGGTGGCCGGATCCAGGCCACAGGCCAGGGCGTGGGCCTCGAAGCGGTCAACGAGCTCATCGCACCGGGCCGCGCTGCGCTCGAGCTGGACGCGGGCCTCCTCGGCGGCGCGCGCGCGAGCGCGGCCCTCCTCGAGGCTGGCGAGCTCCGCCTGCAGCTCCCGCAGACGGGCGGTGACCTCGGCGACCTGCCAGCGGGCCGGCGGCGCCAGCCCCAGCCCCGCGAAGTCCGCCTGGCGCCGGGCGCGGGCCGCGCCGCGGTCGCGCAGGAGCCAGCCGCCGGCGCCGAAGAGCACCAGGGCCGCCCCCAGCCCAAGGGCGGCGCCCAGGGCCAGGGCGTCGGCCAGGGCCAGGAAGACGAGGGCCACGCCGATCAGCACGCTGCCCAGGGCCGCGAGCCGCAGGGGACCGCCGGAGCCGCCGCCCTCCTCGAGCCAGCGGGCGAGGAGGGCCAGGGCCTCGCCCCGCTCGCCCTCCTCCGCCACCGGAGGGGCGGTCACGGCGGCCCGCGCCTCGTCGCTGTCGCGCAGGGCCTCGTGACGCTGCAGCTCCGCGAGCGTGGACTCGAGCTCCTGCAGGCTCTCGGGGCCCGGTGCTGCCCCGGAGTCGGCGGCGCCCAGGTGCCGCAGGGCCTGGCGGCACTCCTGGATCGTGGCGGCGGCCTGGGCTTCGTCGCTGGCCGCCGTGGACAGATCTCGCTCGAGCTCGCGCAGCTGGGACTCACGCTCCGCCAGGAGCTTGAGGCTCTCCGCGGGCACGCCGTCCGCGAGACCGATCTCCCGCAGCTCGGCGGTGGCCGCGGCCCGGGCGGCCTCGGCCTCCTCCTGCTCCTGTTCCGCATCGGCCCGTTTCGCCTCGAAGCTCTCGAGCTGGCGCTGTTCGTCCCCGTGGAGCCGGGACATGCCCTGAGGGAAGGCCTCGAGCTCGAGCTCGGCCATCCGCAGGGCGTCCCGCTCGCGCGCCAGGTCGAGGGCTTGGCTGTAGAGGCCCGCACCGTCCCGGGCGCGGCGCGCCTCCTCCAGCGCCGCGCGGCGCTCGTCGAGGTTCTTCTCCTTCTGCCACAGGTCCCGGTGGGTCTGGCGCAGGCCCTCCACCTTGCGGCCGGCGACCACCAGCTCGTTGCGCTTGCTGGCGACCGTCGCGTGGCTCGCTCGGTGACGCCGGCGGTCCGCCAGCACCCGCGCCAGGTCGAAGCCCGCCGAGAGCTCGGTGCGAATCACGCGGTGGATCTCCCCTTCGGTGGCCGCGTCCACCAGGAAGTCGTCCACGGAGAAGCTGAAGCAGCCGCGGTAGACCCCGTCGGGCAGGGCCGGAGGCCGCGCCTCGCCCGCAGCCCACTGCGGAGGGACGCCGGTCTCGCGGCGCACGTCCAGCTCCCCATCCGCGAGGCTCCAGGTGGCGCGGGCCGCGCCGCGGAACTCCTCGGTCTCCCACAGGAGCCCGGCGACGGCGCGGCACAGGCTCGACTTGCCCGAACCGTTCGGTCCGACGACCACGTTGAAGCCCGGGCTGAGGTCCTCGAGCAAGAGGGGCGCCCCCAGCCCCGGCGAGCGCTCGAGCTCCAGGCGCCGCAGCCTCACCCGCGCACCTCCTCGAGGGGCTCGGACTCCGCCCGCTCGCTCTTCTGAGCCAGGAGCTCCTCGAGGGCCCGCGCCGCCGTGCGCATCAGGAGCGCGCGCACCTCCTCGTCGCCGGGCGGGCCGTCCTGCAGGGCTCCGAAGTTGCCGTGGCTCGCCACCGCCTCGAGGCGCGGGCGGGCCGCGGCCACCAGAGCGGCGCAGGCCTCACCACCCTCTTGCAGGTCGAGCAGACGGCGGGCGACCAGGGCCAGGGGATCCTGGCGCGCCGCCAGGGCCTCGAGGTCGAGGGCCGGGCGCGTGTCGTCGTGGATGCGGTCGACGAAGTAGACCACGCCGTCGAGCTTCAGCTGCAGCTGGTTCGCTGCGCGCTCGGCCCCGAGCCGCCGCTCGGCGGCGGTGAGCTGTGTACGTCCCACGAAGCGCGGGCGCAGGCCCACGGCACGGGTGCCCTCCAGGCGCGGGCCGAGGTGCCGGGCCAGGTCCTTCATGGCGCGGATGCTGGCGGCCTCGAGGGCATCCGGGCCCTCGCAGCCGGTGAGGTCGACCTCGAGGCTCTCCCACAGGATCGGCGAGAGCACGAGCTGCTCGAGCTCCCAGCGGCCGGGCTCGGAGGTCGCGAGCCAGGGACCGCGGACGCCCTGCTCCCCGGGGTCGAGGCCGACGAGGGACCCGAGGTACCCGAGGGGTCGACCGCCGCCATGGATCGAGGGCTGGTGGATGTGGCCGAGGAACCAGGCGGACAGGCCGAGCTGCGCGAAGGCCGCCGTCGGCACCGGCGCGTAGTCGCGGTCGGTGGAGTCCAGGTCGCAGTGCAACAGCCCCACCGTGGGCAGGTCGTCCGACGCCTCGTCCCCGAAGCGCCCGCCGCGCCACGCGTCCGGTAGGGCATCGAGGGGGTTCGACTCGACCCTCCGCCGCGGGAAGGACCAGCCGAGCACGCGCACCAGGGGCTCGCCCGCACGGCGCACGAGGTGGGTCGCCCACTGGCCGCCGCGGCCGAGCAGCGTGAAGCCCTCGAGCTCCCGCGCCAGACGCGGCAGGGCGGTCACGTCGTGGTTCCCCGCCACGGCCACCACGTCGACGCCGGCGGCGGCCAGGCGCTCGACGCCGCTGAAGAGGGCGCCGTAGGCCTCCATGAAGTGGTTCTTCGAGTCGACCACGTCGCCGGCGAGCAGCACCGCGTCCACCTCGAGCTCGAGGGCCCGCTCGACGGTCGTGGCCCAGGCCGCCCGCGGGTCGAGGGAGGACAAGGGGATCCCGTGCAGGCCCTCCAGCTCCGCAGGCAGGCGACTCGGCCGGCGGCCGAGGTGCATGTCACCGACGCAGAGGAGCCTGGCTTGCACGCGCTACGGGGATCAGTCGAGTGCCTTGGAGACCTTCTCGTAGACGTCCTTCGAGAGCCCGTCTGCCGCGAGGATCTTCTCCAGCTCGCCGCGCAGGATCCTCTGCCGTCCCTCGTCGAGGCGGCGCCAGCGCAGGAGCGGGTCCACCAGGCGCGAGGCGATCTGGGGGTTGACCGCGTCCATGTCGATCACGCGGCGGGCCAGGAAGCGGTAGCCGCTGCCGTCCGCCGCGTGGAATGCGGCCGGGTTGCCCACGGCGTAGGCGCCGATCAGGGAGCGGGCCCGGTTGGGGTTCTTGAGGGTGAAGTCCGGGTGCTCGAGCAGCTTCTCGACCCGGGCCGTCACGTCCGGCAGGTCGCAGCAGGCCTGGACCGTGAACCACTTGTTGAGCACCAGCGGATCGTCCTTCCAGCGGTCGTAGAAGCTCTGCAGGGCCGCCTCACGCTCGGGGCCGTCCACGTCGGCGAGGAAGTGCAGAGCCGCCTCGGAGTCGGTCATGTTGTTGGCGGTCTGGAAGCGTTCGACGCAGGCGTCGAGCGCCGCGCGGTCCGCCAGGGAGGCCAGGTAGGCCAGGCTCAGGTTGGCCAGGGAGCGTCGACCGACAGCGTCCACGTTGAACTCGTAGGCGCCGGGGGTCTGGTTGTCCTCGAAGGTGGCCCGCAGCTTGTCGCGCAGGGCCGTGGCGAGCTGCCGGCGGGCGGCCTGGCGCACGGCGTGCACGGCGACCGGGTCGGCGACCTCCATGCGGTCCGCGAGCCAGCCCTCGCCCGGCAGGGCCAGGGCCTGGGCCTTGAGGGCGCGGTCCAGACGCGGGTCGTCGAGGGTCGCCTCGAAGGCGTCGACGAAGGCCTGCGGCAGCTCCCAGGCCTCGCCGGCCTGGTGCCGGGCGATGCCCTCGAGCAGGAGCTGGGTGCCGTACTGCTGGCCCGCGTCCCAGCGGTTGAAGGGGTCCTCGTCGTGAGCCATCAGGAAGGCGTACTCCTCCTCCGGCCGCTCGTACTCGACGATCACGGGGGCGGAGAAGTCGCGCAGGACCGAGGCCACCGGCTGCGCGCCGAGGCCGACGAAGGTGAAGCTCTGCTCGGCCCCGACGAGCTCGAGCACGCGGGTGGTGGCGCCCGGCGCGGCCTCGCCCTCCAGCTGGAGCGGTAGAGCGTTCCCGTCGGGATCGATCAGCCCCACGGCCACGGGCACGTGGAAGGGCTGCTTGTCGTCCTGGTCCGGGGTCGGCGGACAGGACTGGGCCAGGGTCAGGGTGAAGCTGCCGGCGGCCGCGTCGAAGCTCGAGGTCACCTTCAGGCGCGGGGTCCCGCCCTGCAGGTACCAGCGCTCGAACTGGCCCAGGTCCTTCCCCGAGGCGTCCGCCATGGCCGCGCGGAAGTCGTCGCAGGTGACCGCCTGGCCGTCGTGGCGCTCGAAGTAGAGGTCCATCCCCTTCCGGAAGCCCTCGGCCCCCAGCAGGGTGTGGTACATCCGGATCACCTCGGAGCCCTTCTCGTACACCGTCGCGGTGTAGAAGTTGTTCATCTCGATGTAGGACTCCGGCCGGATCGGGTGCGCCATGGGGCCGGCGTCCTCGGCGAACTGGCGCCCGCGCAGGCCGCGCACGTTGCCGATCCGCTCCACGGCGGCGGAGTTCATGTCCGAGGAGAACTGCTGGTCGCGGAAGACCGTCAGGCCCTCCTTCAGGGTGAGCTGGAACCAGTCCCGGCAGGTGACCCGGTTGCCCGTCCAGTTGTGGAAGTACTCGTGGGCCACGACACCCTCGATCCGCAGGTAGTTGTCGTCCGTGGCCGTCTCGGGGTTCGCGAGCACGCAGCTGGAGTTGAAGACGTTGAGCCCCTTGTTCTCCATCGCCCCCATGTTGAAGTCGTCGACGGCGACGATCATGAACTGGTCGAGGTCGTACTCGAGGCCGTAGACCTCCTCGTCCCACTTCATCGACTTCTTCAGCGACTCCATCGCGTGGTCGCACTTGTCGATGTTCTGGGGCTCCACGTAGAGCTCCAGGGCGATGTCGCGTCCCGACCGGGTCCGGAAGCTGTCCCGCTGGCAGGAGAGGGTGCCGGCCACCAGGGCGAAGAGGTAGCTCGGCTTCATGAAGGGGTCCTCCCAGCGGGCCCAGTGGCGGCCGCCGTCGAGCTGGCCCTCGCCGACCTTGTTGCCGTTCGAGAGCATGACCGGGTTGGTCTCGGCGTCACCCTCGATGTAGGTCGTGAAGGTCGCCATCACGTCTGGCCTGTCCAGGAACCAGGTGATGCGCCGGAAGCCCTCCGCCTCGCACTGGGTGCAGTAGTTGGCGCCAGTCTTGTAGAGCCCCGAGAGCTGGGTGTTGCCGCGGGGGTTGATGCGCACCTCCGTGCGCAGGGTGAAGCTGTCCGGCGGCGAGGGGATCGACAGGCTCTCCTCCTCGAGGACGTAGCGGTCCGGGCCGAGGGCCTGGCCGTCGAGCTCCACCGAGACGAGCTCCAGCTCCTCCCCGTCCAGCACCAGGTCGGCTCCCACCGCGGTCGGGTCGGGGTTGCGGCGGCACTTCAGGGTCGAGCGCACCAGGGTGGCCTCGTCCTCCAGGAAGAACTCGAGCTCCACCGTCTCGATCAGGTAGGGCGTCGGGGCGTAGTCCTTGCGGAAGTGGACTTCGGGGGTCGGGGGGGCGCTGGTCGTCGTCATGGTGCGGCGGAGGGCGGGTACGGGACCTGGAGAGGATAGCGCCTGGCGCGGCCCCTGCCCCACCCCTGGAAGCTCCATTCCGGCCGCAAACCCGGGCATTCTCGGCCCACCACGACAGCTGCCGGTGCCCCGCGCCCGGCACGGCCGGCGCTCCGAGAGCCCTCCCGGAGGCGCCTTCGCTCACACGGCTCCGTGGAGCGTCGTCTCGCTTCCCAGGCGGCCGTCAGTCCGCGCGCAGGTCCCCGTTGAGGCCGTAGAGCCACGCGAGGAGCTGGGCCACGGCATCGTAGAGCTCGACCGGGATCTCCGCGTGGAGCTCGCAGGTGGAGAGCAGCTCCACCAGGTCGGTGTCGCTCTGGATCGGCACACCGTTCTCGGCGGCGGTGTCGAGGATGCGCTGGGCCACCTCGCCGACGCCGTTCGCCACGACCCGCGGGGCGGCCCCGCCGTCCTCGTCGTAGCGCAGGGCCACGGCCCGCGGGAAGACGTTCTCTGAGGCCTGGTCGCTCATCCTCTGAGGTCCATCAGGCGGTGCTCCCGCAGCCAGCGGATGTCGAAGCCGAGGCTGTCCGCATCGGCCTCCTCGGGGCGGCCGAGGGCGATCGCCACGCGGGTCTTACGGCCATCGAGCTCGAGTTGATCGGTCAGGGTCCGCAGCCCGCGGTGCAGCTCCTCGACGACCTCCGGGCGGGTGACCACCAGCCGCAGGGCGATCAGGTCGTGGCGCACCCCGATCTCCGCCCGCAGGGGACCGAGCTGGGAGAAGTCGACGCTGACCGTCATGCGCTGCATCTCCTCTCCCTCCAGGCAGCCGTCGGCATCGTCCGGATCCGCGTAGTACAGGTGCGCCGTGGCCCAGCGCTCCCCATCGGGCACGGGCAGGGAGAGGTGCCAGCCCTCCTGGAACTCGCGCCGGGCGAGGTTGAGCAGCTGCTCGGACTCCACGCCCGCCAGGGCGCGGGCCACGGAGTCTCGGACGGACCCCTCGGGCAGCTCGGCCAGGGCGCCGAGCAGCTGGGCCTTGAGGTCGCGCCCCAGGTCCACGGGCCCCGAGCTCGAGCTCAGGACGCGCAGGAGGCGCGCCAGAGCGGGACCGTCGCCGTCGCCTTCGCCGCCGAGCAGGCCCCCCAGCACCTGGGGCAGGGCGCCTCTCAGGACCTCCCGGGCGCGGCCTCCCGGGCCGCCCTCGAGGGCGCGCTCGAGGCGAGCCGTCAGCTCCTGGCGCAGGCGCGCGGCGGCGCCCTCACCCTGGAGCTCCGGAGCCAGGTCCCCCAGCCCCCGCAGGGCCCGCAGGAAGCGCTGGCGGAGGTCGTCGAGCTGGGCCGGGGTGAGGTTCAGGCCGTTCTTCGCGAGCCGGCCGTCGAGCTCCCCCAGGAGCTGGCGCACGAGAGCCGCCAGACCGCGCTGGAGCTGCAGGGCCCCACGACCCCCCTGGGCCTCGGCGAACAACAGCGCCTCGTAGTCGAAGCCCGAGCGAGCGATCAGCTGCCGCAGGTCGGCCCCGCGCATGCCCGGCACGAAGACGTGCTCGCCGATCTTCTGCAGGAGCTCGCCCAGGCTCCGCTCACCCGCTGTGCGGCCGGCGCCGCCGCCAGCCTCCAGGGCCGCCCGCAGGCGCCCGGCCACCTCGCCCAGGAGCTCACCCACGGGCCGGTCCTGGCCCACGACCGAGCGCAGGGCGAGCAGGAGCTTGGAGTCCTTGCCCCCTCCCGGTCCGAGCACCTTGAGCACGAGGCCCTCCTCGCCCTCCACCACCCGCGCCAGGAAGCGCTCGCCCGGTTGCATCTCGACCTGGGAGTCCGCGGGCACGCGGTGCCGGCCGAGGCCGATCAGGACGGTGCCGCCGTCCATGCGCTGCAGCACCTCACCGGCCACCATGCGGCCCTCGCGCAGGATCGAGGTCAGGCTCCCGTCCAAGGCCAGGACCGGCCGCACGGACTGCAGACTGCCGAGCTGTATTGCGAGGGGGTCCATCGGGGTTCCCAGGGGGACGATGACTCCGTTATCGGAGTCGGCGGCGGCCGCATGAGCCCCCGGGAGGAGAAACGCCCCGAGTGGAGAGAGGCACGAAAAGACCCCGATGGCGGGGAATCCGCCATCGGGGCTGAGGGTGCCGGCGCCGCGTTGGCGCAGACTTCAGTTGCTCAGGAGGCCCTGCTGGATCTCGATCAGGCCGCCGTAGCTCGTGATGCCGAAGTGGTCGCGGCCACGGATGCGGTTGGAGGTGATCATGTAGACGCCCTGATCCAGGAGGCCGAGGCGCGCGAAGCTGCCGAGGGGCACCTCGAGGCCGCTGCACTGGGGCACCTCCTCCACCAGGATCAGGTGGTTGGAGCTCATCGCCGTGGCGACCGTCGAGCCCACCTCAGCGTGGGCCGAGAGGCCGATCTTCAAGGCCTGGGAGCTCAGGGTCGCCGCGTCGAAGATCAGCCGCACGTGGCCGCTGAAGGTGACCCGCACCTCGTCGGCTCCAGAGGCGCTGCCACCGCCTCCATTGCCGTCGTTCTCCACGGGGTCGACCTCGATCTCACCGTCGCCGCTCATGGAGACGAAGGAGGCCAGCACCTCGCTGCGCGGGCCCTCGATGAAGAAGCTCGGCAGGGCTGCAGGGCCGAGGAGGTCGTCCTCGTCCTCGCCGTCGTCGTCCCGCGTGGGGAGCGTGCCGACGGCCTCCTCGTCCGGTTGGAACCGGCCGAAGCCCGAAACGGTGGAATCGGCGCCGCCGTCGTCGTCGTCGTCGCCGGTCTGAATCTCGGTGCCGCCGCCCGCGAGGCTCGTGCCCCCCACGATGCCGAGGCTGGCGAGACCCAGAAGAAGAGCACCTGCCATGGCGAAGACCCAGGGAGGGCTCGCCGTGCTCGCTCGATCGTCTCTCGTGAACTTCATGTCTGTTGTGGGCCCAGGTTCCAGGGCCGAAGAGGCGTGCCCGTCTCCGGGAAGGAGGGGCGGCCCCTGGGGTCTATCGATGGTCTCTGGTTCGAGTCGTCGTCTGAGAGTGAAGAAGATGCAAGTGGCTTCGCCGTGAGCGCCTAGCCCGAGTTATTCATGAAGACGTGCACCAGACACAGCAACTCGGTTCCTGGGGGTGCTCTG
>CAZQAT010000043.1:0-36085 GCA_964591315.1 uncultured Planctomycetaceae bacterium | reverse complement strand
CGGCAGGCCGTGGTGGCGGATCGAGTACTCCGCGCCGGGGTCGCCGGCCATGAAGGTCGAGCCCAGACCGAAGACCAGGGGCAGGGTCCAGCCCGAGGAGCTCACGTCTTCTTGCACGTCGTTCCAGGGCCCGCCGCCGGCAATGTGGGGCACGGTGCGGCGCAGACGCACGAGTACGGAGTCCGCCATCGGTGCGTCTTCAGACTCTGCCGGGGTGAAGTCCAAGCGTGTGTAGTCGGCGGCCTCGCGGTAGATCGGGTTGCCGCTGACGCCCCCCTCGTGAGGAGTGAACTCACCGGAGACGATGTCCCCGTACTTCTCGTTCAGGACGGTTCCTCCACCGTCGTAGTTCGTCTCCAGCACGGGCACGCCGTGGCCGACCTCGCGCAGCATCAGGGAGCGGTCCACCGGATCGGGATCCGCCGCCGTGCTCTCGAGGTCGATGTAGGGACCGGCGCCTTGCTCGTCGCCGGTGTAGGAGTCCGAGATCTCGTTGGCGAAGGTCCACGAGGCGAAGCGCCGGTTGCGCTCGCGCCGCGTGCGGTCCCGGTCGAAGGCGTCGTGGTCGACGTCGACGACCAGGTCGCGCTCGCGCAGGACCTCCAGGGCCACCGAATCAGCGGCGGACTGCATCCGCTCGCGGGTGACTCGGACCGTGCCCACCTCGATCACGAGGCCGATCGTCCCCAGGATGACGACCACGACCAGTGCGAAGAGCACCATCACGGTGCCTCGCGTCGTCGACTGTCGTCGTCTCCTCCTCCTCAGGGCCATCGGACTCTCCTCGCGGGGGCGGTCGGTACGCCTAGTCGCTGGCGCGGGGGATGGAGACGACGCTGCGCGCGTTCCCCTCGATGAGCTCCACGTCGTGGCGCTCCTCGTAGAGCCAGCCGAGCAGCTCCATGGGGTCCGGCCGCTCGTTGGAGACGCGGGCCGTGGCCTTGGCGCCCTCGGCGGTGCGCGCGATGCAGTAGATCGTGCTGCCGTCCTCCAGGGCCGCCAGCACTCCCGCGAGGTCGTCGGGGTGCAGGGCCACCGAGACCTCCTTGTCCTTCGACTTGGCGCTCGGGGAGGCGGGGCGCAGGACCCGGCCGTTCTGGGCCAGGAGGCGCTGGCTGAGGGTCTTCTCGACCTGGGCCAGGCGCAGCCGGTCCTCGTCGGAGACGTGCTCGCGCTCGTCCATGAGGCGCTGGGCGACAGCGAGCATCTCCTGGCTGACCGCGTCGTTGACGTAGAGATCGAAGTGGTCCTGGAAGCCCAGGGCGTCGATGCCGGTCACCTTCGCGGAGGGGATCGGGACAAGCCGCAGGCCGTCAGGCACCAGGCCCACCAGGCCGGCGGGGCTGCCCTTGGGCAGGAAGTCGTCGGGGGTGAAGGGGTCGTTGGGAGACTTCGGTCGGGCGAGGACCCGGCCGTTGATCTGGTTCAGGCCGGTGGCCCAGTGGTTCTCCTCCGCCTCGGACTTCTCCATCGGCAACTTGCGCACGCGCCTGGCCTTGGCGTCCCAGAGGTCCGCGCGACCGATCACGTGCCCGGGCTCGAGCATGCGGTTGGGCAGGAGCACGCCGACCGTGTTGGCGCTGGCCTGGACCTCGCGCTGCTGGAACAGGCGCGCCAGGCCCGTGTTCGTTACCCCGGTCAGGTCCAGGGTGGCGGCCACGCCGATGACCGCCAGGACGACGAGTAGGCCCGCCAGGAAGGGATTGAAGCGTGCCTGTGACTTTCGAGCTCGTGAGGGACTCATGATAGGGATGGGGTGCGTTCGACGCGGGCCGAGGCCGAGGTCGCGCGCTTGTCGGAAGGAGTGGTGGTCATGGCCTGAAGATCCCCTCTCGGCGGGCGGCCGCCTGGATCGACAGGACTCTGCGATAGGGTCGGACCTTCTTGAGGAAGGCGTAGTGGTGGCCGAGGCCGTAGGGACCGGCGTAGGGTCCAGGCTCGTCCTCCTCCAGCCAGCCCGGGAGGCTCAACCCGTCCGGAAGGCTGGCGGAGACGCTCACGGCCCCGTCCTCACCCGTGACGATGTAGCCCTCGTCGAAGGCGCTCATGGCCGCGGCCTGATAGGGATAGTGCACGCGGACGTTCACGTAGCCGGGGAACGGTCCGGGGGAGTCGATCGGGAAGTTGCTGGGGGCGCCCGGCCCCGGCAGCACCTCCTGAATCACCGGCAGCCACTCGAGCACAGTCTCCGACAGGTCCAGCCCCGGGTCGGGGTACTCGACGCGCGGGATGCGCACCGTGTAGCCGGACTCCGATCCGTCCTTCTGGAGGATCGCGCCCGGGTAGCGCAGGACCGGGGTCTCGTTCCCGTCCTGCAGGGTGTCGCGGATCATCAAGGGCCGCAGGATCTGGTTCACGATCGGCAGGCCGGCGAAGTAGCTGTCGAGCCCGCTCTGGGTGCCCAGGCCGCCCTCGAGCACGATCACGAGGTGGTCCTCGTCGAAGATCGTCTTCGAGACGTACCCGTCCTGTTCGTCCAGGGCCTCCTCGAAGGTCAGCGTGGCGCCCACGGGGGCGCGCGCAAGCTCGGTGGCAAAGACGTCGGCGGCGCTCTGGATGGTCTGGGTCGCGAGGGAGGCGCGACCGAGGTCCAGGAGCACGACCATCAACAGGTACAGGACGAAGGACACCATCGCGAACTCCACCAGGACGCTCCCCCGCCGCGGAGGTGCGGGCCGCCGACGGCGGCCCACCCGCACGAGCAAGGTCCATGCAGAGGTCTGGGCGAAGGGCTTCATCGGTACGCGCTCACCGGGCGACGGCGGCGCGCTGGACCGGCAAGGCCCTGCGCGCCCCCGGCTCACCCGAGACGTCGCCTACTCGTCCCAGAGGGAGTCGTTGATGGTCTCGTCCGCACCCTCGCCGTACATGTCGCTGAACGACTGGGGCGTCTCGAAGTCGATACCGATCGGGCCGGACTGGCCGTCGGTGGTCGCGATGATGCGGCCGCCCTGGATCTGGCCGACGTCCTGCTCGTTGCTGCTGGGCATGACGCCCGCGACGGTGCCGACCATGTCGTTGGTCTTGTGACCGAGCAGGGAGACCGCCGCGGCGGTGGTGAGGGCGACGCCCGCGACGAGCAGGCCGTACTCGACGAGCGCGGCACCGCGCTTCTTGCTGTGCTGGTTCTTCTTGAAGACTTTCATGTGTCTGCTCCCCCCTTCAGGAGAGGTCTCGGGTGGGTCCTGGGTGAATAGGTGCCGACGCCTCGCCGCGGACCTTCGTCCGCGCCGCGCCGCCTGCCTCTGCGGCCCGCGGGTGCGAGCCTTGGATGCGGTCTCCTCCTTGGGGAGTCCACCGCAGACCCATCTCCTCCTGTGGAGACGGGAGTCCTGTCCTGCCGCGGGCCGCTGGGGTCCGCAGCTGGGGGCGCTGCGCGCTGCGCATGCCCTCTCTCCGGGTCGACCCCACCACCGACCGGGTCGGTGCGCCCTCCGCCGGGGCCACGAAGCGGCCCAGGATCGGAAGGAAGTGAGGTGCCCCGTGAGAATGCGTCATCGTATCTGAGCTCCGAACTCGGCCTGGATCCCGGCCAGTCGCGAGGCGGCCGGTGCGAAGTCCGGCCTCTCCCTCAATGCAACTTTGTATCTCTCGGCAGCCAGGTCGTGGTTTCCGGCGGCCTCCTCGATCAGGCCCAGGTTGAAGGCGACCCGCCACAGGGGGGCGCCCAGCCGGCGAGCCATCTCGACGTCGACCCGGGCCGCGTCCAGATCACCCTCCATGTAGGCCACGCTACCCAGAGCTTCACGCAGTCCGGCGTGATCCGGTACGTAGCGGATCTGCTGCTCGAGCACGCGCCGCGCGGCGGTCAGGTTGCCCTCGCCGATCGCGATGCGGCTGCGCAGGAGCCCCCCCTCCGGGTGCATGGGGTGCGTCGCGAAGAGGTCGTCCAGGTAGGCCCCGGCGCGCTCGGGACGGCCCTCGTCGAAGGTGACCTGGGCCAGCGTGAAGAGGGTCGCAGCGTGAGTTGGGTACTCCAGGTGCAGGCGCCGCAGCTCGTTGGTCAGACGCTGGCCGTCCACCATCTCGCTCGGGTCGCCCCCACCTCCGCCGGCCTCCAGCTGGGCCTCGTAGGCCTCCACCAGGGCGAGCAGGCGCTCGTCGGGTCCCTGACCCTCGTGGCGGTAGCCGGGAACCGCGGTCTGGCAGGCAGCCAGGAGCGCGATCGCCGCGAGTCCGAGCGTGCAACAACGCAGGCTCATCGCACACCCCCCGCGGGCTCGCTCTGGCTCGGCTCAGCAGCAGCCTCGTGCGCCGGCTGCCGCGGCTGGTCCACGGCCCGCGTGGGCAGGGCCCCCTCGAGCAGCTCCGAGCTGTCCGGGTAGATCCACATGGCCGCGTCGGGCAGAGGATCACGCACGATCGTCGGTCGCACCATCACGACCACCTCGAGGTCGTCGTCGGAGTAGTCGAAGCCCTGGAACAGGAGCCCGAGCAGCGGGATGTCGCTGAGCCAGGGGGTCTTGTTGCCCTCGTCGCTGCGCTGGGTCTGCTGCAGGCCGCCCACCAGGAGCGTCTGACCGTCCGCCAGGCGCGAGCTGGTCTTCAGCAGGCGGCTCTCGAAGGCGAAGGTCTGCGGGTTGGAGCCGGTGGACTCGACCAGGAGCTGAGTCAGGAGCGCGTCCGGCGTGATGATCTCCGGGGCGAAGTCGATCGTGATCACGTCGTTCTCGCCGACCAGGGGCCGCACCGCCAGCTTGACGCCGAACTCGATGAAGCTCGTGGAGCTGAAGACACCCTGGATGCCGAGCTCGGTCCCGAAGGACTCGTCGACCGGCACCCGGCCGCCGACCTCGAACAAGGCAACCTCGCCGGAGAGGACGGACAGGCTGGGGTTGGCCAGGCTGCGAGCCACGTCCTCGGTCTCCAGGAAGCTGAAGAGGGAGTCGATCGCCCAGTTGGAGCCCGAGAACTGCAGCTGGTTCGAGAAGATGCCCCCGAGGAAGCCGAAGACGTTCTGGATGTCCTTGTTGCCCGAGGAGCCCACCCGTTGGGCCGAGGGCCCCTGCACGGTGGAGGCGCCGAGGGCCGGGTTCAGACCGCCCTGATCGAAGTCGGAGACGATCACGCCCAGGTCCGACTCGTAGGACAGGAGCTTGGTGCGGTTGACCTCGTAGACGCGGATGTCGACCCGCACCTGGGGGATGTCCGCCACCTCGATGAAGGAGAGGATGCGTCCACCGGCCAGCTCGATGGCGGAGGCGCGGGCGATGTTGGCCCCGACGTTGTTCGACAGCCCCGAGCGCCCGACGCCCGAGGTCCCGCCCGAGCCCTCGCTGCGGCCGAAGCTGCGCAGGAGGGACTCGGAGTCGCCTCCCTGGTCACCCGAGGTGGTGAACAGGGCCCCGGCCTCGTCCGCGATGACCTTGATGTCGTCGCCGATGGACAGGTCGCTGCCCTCGAAGACGCGCGTGGTCCCGAGCACCCCGTCGGTCAGGGTCATGTCGGGGCCCTTCACGTTGCCCACGTAGATCTTGTAGGCCAGGCTCAGGACCCGCGAGAGGGCCACCTGGTCCTGGACCTCACCTTCGAGCACCAGGATGTCCGCCGCGTCGTCGGGGGCGGGCCCCTTCTGGATCCGGCGCACGCTGACCTTCTGGCCGCCGACGGTCCGGATGGCGTCCGAGATCTGGGCCTCGGAGGTGGAGCCCTGGCCGAACTCGGGCAGGCCCTCGATCTGGATCAGGTTGATCACGGCGCCGGCCTGACGATTGCGCTGGTCTCCCCCCACCGCCGCGGCGGACTGGGCGTCCTCCACGGCCGCGGCCGCGTCGCCCACCAGGAGCTCACGCCCCGACGGGGTGGCTCTCACCCACGAGAGGGCGACGTCCTCCGCGCGCCGCGCGTAGATCGCCCGGGGCACACGACCGGAGAGCACCAGGGCGTCCCGGTCGGGCGCCTTCTCCACCCGGATCGAAGGGTGGATGGCGGCCAGGGTGCGCTCGAGCAGGCCCAGGTCCGTGGTGACCTGCACGTCGATGCGCTCGATGTCCTGGTCCCCGTACCAGACGATGATCGTGGTCTGGCCGGGCTTCTCTCCCAGGGCGAGCAGCTCGCGGGTGTTCACGGGCTCCACGCTCAGGACGTCGGGAGAGCCCACCGAGGTGCGCTGGAAATCACGCTCGAGGGGAATCCGCACGTGCGTCCCGACCCGCACCTGGAAGAAGCGCTCCTGGACCGTGCGCACGGCGGGCGCCGGGCCGGCGTAGGGCTCCGCGGGCGCGGCCTCGGCCGCACCGGGAACCGCAACCAGGTAGCCGCCAGGAGGCGGAGCAGGGGCCCCGCGCCAGGCAGCCAGGGCCAGACTGGAGGTCAGGCTGACCACCAGGCCGGAAGCCAGCCAGCGGCTGGCTCGCGGGTGCTCGAAGCCCCAGCGCTGAAAGACCCCCAGGGGCGCCGCCAGCGTGCGCTGATACCAGGTCCGGGCTCGCAGGCGCCCTCCCTCTCCGGCCCCGGCCCTGAGGGCCAGGATCCACTGATCCGGTCCGATGCTCATCTCGATTTCTGATCTCCCCGGCTACGCGCGACGCCTCTGTCCCGCGTGCCCTCAATCGAGGCCCGACCCCCGTCGAACCTAGGACGTCGCATTCTGCCCTTTTCGGGGCGATTCGTGGGATACGAATCCGCATTCCGGGGCGAAATTCTCGGGGTGCGACGGGTCAGGGTCATGAAAACTGCGGCGCGGGACCGTTCCGAGTGCCCTCTGGAGCTCCGACCTGCCAGCCACGAGCCCTCGAGGGAGACGGTCCTCGTCGGGAGACGCTTCCGCATGCCCCCTGGGGCGGGGGCGCAAAACCTGCCCAAAAGTGACCGGCTCGAGCAGGTCCTGGGTCCACCCCCGCGGATCCTGGCCGGGATCGCCCCGGGAGGAGCGCTCCGGTGCTCCCGCTTGGCTCCAGCCCAACAAAGAAGATGACCGGGCCAGTCGACGTGCGGCTTGCCGCGATGACGACTGGACCCGGTCCATTCCCCCACCACATAAGGCGGTCAGGAGAATCAAACCGATAAGCTAATACTGGAAAACATAATAAACTGGTGATTCGCCGACCCGCTCTCGGGACAGCGAGGGCCTCAGCCCCCTGGAGGATTTGGCGACTGCAAGGCCAAGGCGACTGGCCCGGATCAGGTTCAGAATTCGATTCTGTCTCGGATCGAGACGTGGGTCCCGTGCCCCACGACGACGTGATCGAGCAGCGGAATACCCACCAACCGCCCGCACTCCGCGAGGCGCCGGGTCACCTCCAGGTCCTGGCGGGAGGGCTCCGGATCCCCCGAGGGATGGTTGTGGGCCACGACCAAGGCCGCCGCCGAGTTGCGGATCGCGGTCCGGAAGACCTCCCGCGGGTGGACCAGGGAGGTGGTCAGGGTGCCCTCCGAGATCCGCTCGCTGCCCAGGAGACGGTGACGACCATCGAGCAGCAGGGCGAAGAAGGTCTCCCGCTCGAGGCCCCGCACCCGGGGCGCCAGGAGTCGATAGACGCCGCTGGGGGTCCGCACCGAATCGCTCCGGGTCCAGCGCTCGGCCTCGACCAGGCGCCCGACCTCGAACAGGGCCGCCAGACGCTCACACGGATCGGGATCGAGCCCGGTCTCCCGGGCCAGATACCCGGCGTCTGCACGGGAGAGCCCCACCAGCCCCAGGCGCCCCAGGGCCTGCTCCAGGCGAGCGAACTGCGCTTCCGGCCCCAGGACCCGGGCCAGCAGGCCGGCCGGCCCGTCCACCTCGGCCCGCGCCGCGTGCTCGCGCGGGCCCTCCGAGCCCCCCGATCCCGCTGCGCGTCGAACTCCGCGCTCTGGCTCCCCCTCCCGCACCACGGGTCAGTGGACGAGCGGCGCCGGGACCGGTTTCGTCCCGTTGTAGGGAAACGGGTCCACCAAGGTCCCAGACAGCGAAAACCCGGGTCTCTACCCCAGTGCGAGTCCGGGAACCTCCCTTCTAGAGTGCGTACAGACGCCGAGGAGATTGCGTGTGGGCCGCCAACTCGAGACCGAGTGAGGCCCACCGCTCATTCTCCCCGAGGAACTGGAAACGAAGCCCACTCGCCTGCCGAAGGGATTTACATAGGTTGCCCATCCCCAGGGATGATGACCCCGTAGCTGATCTCATGGTTCTAACTCTTGGAGCTGCCTGCCTCTTGGGTCTGTGGATCCTGGAAGTCGTGGTCGTCCTGTTCTCCTACAGGTCCCACTCGAGGGCCTGACCGCCCAGCTCGGAGCCGCCAGGGCGTGTTGAGAAGCCGCGCCCAGGTGCTCCGAGCCGGAATCTCTCTTTTCCAACTCTCCGGCGACGCCCGGTCCGACCGTGCTCGCCACTCGATTCAGGGATCGATCGAATCGACCCCACTCGCTCGGATCCGCACCAAGGCCATCGCCGCGTGCGGTCCGCAGCCCGGTGTCGGCGCGACGAAGGCCTGGGTCTTTATTGCTGCGAGAGCGACCGCACTCGGGAACGGTCGCTCTCGCCTCATATCCGCGCCGAGGGTTCGCGGACCAGACAGTATGGGTGGAGCGGCTCCTCATGTGGCTCTGCGGTGATGTGGATGTAACTCGCAGAACCGTAACCCACGGCCTTGAGGATGGCCGCTCCAACCATACTGGCTAGAGCTCGCTCGCCAGGTCCTCCAGGGCGCCGTCGAGCGCGACCCCCGCGCGGGCCTGGAAGGCCTCCGCGCAGGCCGTCCCGCCCTTGCGCTTCTCGAGCATCTCGTACAGCAGGAACTCCCCGTAGGTCCGCGCCAGGTAGTCGACGAAGGCCAGGGACTGAGCGTAGCCCCGGGCGATCTTCTGCTCGTCCTTCCAGGCGGCCAGGGTGCCCCGCAGCTCCTCGAGGGTGAACAACGCGGAGCCCCTCAGGCGCCCGCGGGCCCGCTCCACGGCGTCGAGACGCTCGGCCACGTTCGCCCCCTCGTGCCACTGGGCCAGGCCCTCGTTGAGCCAGGCGGGCACCTCCTTGCCCCCCATCGAGCGGATGAAGGCGTGCACCAGCTCGTGGCGCAGGACGCGCTCCACCTGCAGGCGCTGGCGGTCGAGATCGGTCAGGGGCAGGCGCACGACCCCGTCGTAGACCCCACCGGCCCAGTGGCCGATGCCGGTCACCTCCTGGAACTCCTCCCGCAGGTAGAGCACCACGCGGATCTTCGGGTCTCCGTGCCCCACCGGCCAGTGGTTGAAGGCGATGCCCAGCTCGTCGTAGGCCGACTCGAGCATCTGCTCGATCTCCAGGTAGCCGCGCTGCAGGAGGTCCCGCCGCTCGCCGTCGTAGGAGAGCAGGAAGTGGGCCGTCTCGTCGGTCCAGAAGCCCTCCTCGGTCTCGGCCGTCTTGCGCCAGCGGGCGAGCAGCTCTTCGAGGTCCTCGCGCCAGGGGGCGAGCTCGACCGCGCGCTCGAGGTTGCCGATGGGGACCTCCAGCTCCAGCTCGCCCTCTTCCCACTGCCGGCGCGCGAGGCGCGCCAGGGCCTCCGCCAGGTTGCCGGCGAACACCGGCTCCTGCGGGAGCGCCGTGTGGCACTCCTCGAACAGGGCCAGGGCGCGCTCCAGCTCCCCGGCCTCGAGGGCCTCGATGGCCTCGGAGTTCTTGCGCGACCACTCCCCGTCGTCCAGCTGGGCCAGGGTGCCGGGGGCCGGCTCCTCGGACTCGTCAGCGCCGGGCTCGGCCGTGACGCTCGGCGTCGCCTCCGGCTCCAGCCCGGTGGCGAGCTCGGTGTGCGGCTCGAGCTGGAGCGGCTGGAGCTTCAGCCAGGTGTAGGCCGCGTAACCGGCGCCGCAGACGAGCAGCAGCGCACCGCAGATCAGCGCCAGAGCTGCCCTCAATCCGTGCCCCCCACGCCGCGCTCGGCGAGCTGCTCGGGGAAGGGGGCGTAGCGCGCGGGGTACCCCGCCTCACGCTCGATGGCTCGCACCCGCGCCAGGGTGCGCTCGTGCAAGGCCTCCAGGGCCTCGCGCTTGGGCTCGTCGCAGAAGTACGTGCGGCAGCCCAGGGGCCGGCCCTCACGGGCCGTGCACAGGCCCCCGACGTGGTACGGGCAGCGGCCCTCCGCCGCGGGCGGCGGCGCCTGGGGCTGCAGGCGGACCGCGTGGTCGGCCTCGAGGGCCGTGGCGAAGAGGGTGTGCCCGACCTCTTCGAAGCGGCAGCAGACGCCGCTCAGCTCGCAGCGCGGGGCCAGGACCGCGAGCTCGTCCTCGAGCTCCGCGTAGAGGGCCTCCAGGGCCTCGAAGGCCCGCGCGGCGCGCTCCGGATCCACCTCCGGCGCGATGCCGGGACAGGTCGACCGGGCTCGCTCGAAGGCCTCGGGGTCGGTCAGCACGCCGTCCCAGAAGGGGAAGCTCCGGCAGTGGCGCGGGCGGGCCTCGTAGACGCTGCAGTGGTTGTGCCCCTCGAGCAGGGAGCAGGCGTCACCACTGCCCCCCGCGTGACCGGGGCCCTCGCGCAGGGAGAGTCGCTGGCGGCCCGTGGCCGGGTCGTTCACGCGCCGCAGATGCCCGGAGGCGAAGGCCTCGGGCGCCTGCCCCGCGGCCCGGGCCAGGCCCTCGAGCTCGTCCTCCTCCACCCAGACGAAGCCCGTCCCCCCCGTACAGCAGCGGCCGCTGCGCTGGCACTGGAAGCGGAAGGGGACGACCCCCGTGAGCCCGGGCTGGTCCGACATGCGCGCGTCACCGTACCCGATTCCGGCCGCGGGCACCGGTCAGCGACGCCGACCGGAGGTGGGGCCGCGTCGGCGCTGGCTCCGGGTGGAGTCGCCCTGGCGATAGTCCAGGGACTCGCGTCCCTCCAGCTGGCCCTCGATGTCCTTGACCAGCTCCTCCCAGGACTGGTACCGCTCCTCCTTGTTCTTGGCCATCATCTTCTCGATGAAGTAGTGCAGGTGCGGGGACAGCTTGCGGTCCTTGAGCTCGGGGGACGAGAGGGACTCCATGACCTGCATGCGCAGCACCTCGCGGTCGTCGGAGCTCTCGAAGGGCAGCCGACCGATGACGAGCTGGAAGAGAGTCACCCCGAGGCTGTAGATGTCGCTGCGCAGGTCAGCCGACGCGCCGCCCCGAGCCTGCTCCGGCGAGAGATAGGCCACGGTTCCCACGGCGGTGTCCTCGGGGTTGGGGGCGAGCTCCTCCTCGCCCGCGGCGAAGCCCAGGTCGATCAGCTTCACCTTGCCCTGGTTCGAGAGCATGATGTTGCCCGCCTTGACGTCCCGGTGGATGACGCCCTTCCCATGCAGGTAGCGCAGCACGTCGGAGGTCTCGAGGATGATGCGCAGGGCCACGCCCTCCTCGAGGGGCTGGCCCCGGTCGAGGATCTCGAGCAGGGTCGCGCCGTCCACGAACTCCATCCGCGCGAAGTAGGTCTGGCCGCTACGCGCCACACCGTGGCCCGCCACGAGCCCGGAGTGATCCAGCCTGGCCAGGAGCTTGGCCTCGTTGATGAAGGCCTTGCGCGTCGAGTCGGCGCGGGTCGCGGCCGGGTTGAGCACCTTCAGGGCGAGGGTCTTGCCCGTCTTCTTCTCACGGGCCCGGAACACGTCGGCGGTGCCGCCGCGCCCCGCGAGGCCCTGGATCTCGTAGCCGGGGATCTCCGGGATCTCCCCCGCCTGGGTCCGGCGCATCTTGTGCACCCAGGCCTCCTCCCTGCCGAGCTCCTCGACCAGGAGGTCGTCGAGGGCCGCGCCCTGCTTGAGGTGCGGCATCAGGCTCTCGGCCTGGGCGCGTTCGAGCTGGCCGCGGTGGACCAGCAGGGCGAGGAATCGGAGGTCGGCTTCTCGGCTCATTGGGGAATCCATCGGACGAAAGGCCCCTCGTTCGAAGCCCTTCCCGCTGATGGGGGGCCTTTTTGACCAAGGAACGGGGGTGCGAGTCAAGTCCGGCGGAACGGGGCGACGAAACCACCGCCGTCGGCCCCCCACCGACCCTATTACCCGCAATCCCCCCCGCGGGGCCCCTGGCCCCTGCTATCGCCCCCTCGCAGCTCCCTTGTCCCAGCCGCAAGAGTCCAGCGTCCACCGTTACTTCCCGCCGGCCGACTCCTTCGTGGAGGTGCGGCAGCTGAGCGCGGAGTCCCAGGTCGTGGACGCCCCGCACGGCCTCGACGCCCGGGGCTACCGGCACTTCGTGATCCGCACCTGCATGCCCCAGTTCGCCGAGGAGCTGGCCCAGGAGCTCGCGACGCTCTTCCCGGAGGACCCCGGCGCGGCGGAGGAGCTCCTGTACGAGCTCTGCGTGGAGGTCAACCCGGCCCTGGAGATCCACAGCGTCAACCTGCGCACCCCCGGCCCACGGATCCAAAGCCGGCCGACGCCCCAGTCCCAGACTCCGCCCCCCCTGGACACCTTGAAGAGCCTCTCCCTGGCGTCCCGCCACCTGGAGCGGCGCCTGAAGTCCCGGGTGCACGGCCAGGACCAGGCCGTCGAGCGACTGGCCGTCGCGGTCGAGCGGGCCGCCGCCGGCCTGTCGAGTGAAGGACGCCCCCTCGGGAGCTTCCTCCTGGTGGGCCGCACGGGGACCGGCAAGACCGAGCTCGTGCGCCAGCTCGCGCACTGCCTGGCCCTCGGCAAACCGAACGCCTCGGCCGAGAGGGAGAACCTGATCCGGATCGACTGCAGCGAGTACGCCCTGGCCCACGAGTACAGCAAGCTGATCGGCTCGCCCCCCGGCTACATCGGCCACGAGGAGGGCGGGCAGCTGACCCGCACCCTGGCCGAGCGCCCCGGGGCGGTGGTGCTCTTCGACGAGGTCGAGAAGGCCCACCCGCGGCTGCACAACCTCCTCCTGCAGCTGCTCGAGGAGGGCTGCATGACCGACGGCCGCGGGCAGCGCATCAGCCTCGAGCGCAACTTCGTCCTGATGACCTCCAATGCGGGAGCGGAGGAGATTCGGGGGCGTACGGGCTCGGTGGGCTTCCACCGCGAGGGCGAGCTCGGCCGCAGCACCCTGCTGGACATCACGCGGCGTGCCCTCGAGAACCAGTTCAGCCCCGAGTTCCTGGGCCGCATCGACGAGGTCGTGCTGTTCTCCGAGCTCGACACCTCCTCCGCCCAGGCCATCGCCCAGGACCAGCTGACCGATCTGGCGATCCGCGCCCGCCGCCGGGGCGCGCGAGTGGCCTTCACCACCGCGGTTGCGAGGTGGGTGGCCGAGCGCGGCTTCTGCCCCAAGTCAGGGGCCCGGGAGCTGCGCAACGTGATCCGCCGCGAGATCGAGCCGCACCTGGCCAGGCTCCTCCTGGACGCCCAGCTGCCCGAGGACGGGCTCGTGCGGGTGCGCGTCAAGGCCGGGGAGCTGCGCTACGAGCTGGAGGCCTGACGACCGACAGAAGCACAGCCTTGCCGGGGAGTCCCTGGCAAGGCTGTGATCTTCATGCTCCCCATGCAGTGGAAACGGTCCACTGCGGTGATGTCGTAGCGATGGAGTGGGGAGGCTTTCCTTATAGCTATCCGTCGGTCGGGATCGAGGGATTCTGCAACGCTTTTTGTGCGCGAGTTCAGGTCGAACGGAATTGCACGGCGCATCGCATCGCGTTCGGCACTCGAGGAACGGCGAATCACTCGCGAGAGTTGCGGCAAAGTGCAAGCGCTCGTGGCAGTTGACGCGAGAGTCGTGGATGGAGTCACCGCATGAGCCGCGCGTCCCCGCCGAACGTGCCGTCGCGCTCCCCCGCCGACCCTCTGAGGCACTCCACGTTGAGCTCGGCCGGAGTCGGTGCGACCGAAGGACGCCCCTCCCGCACGCGAACAACCCGCGGGCAAAAACGGCCGTCAGGGGGTCGCAAACGCCGATCGAACCGCATTCGGGAACCCCGCCCAGGGAGAATGAGAGAACTTCGACCCCCCTCACGGAGGTTCTCTCGGACTCGCCATCAACTTCTAGGACCGCCGACTCTTCGCGCGGTGGTCCGCGGACAACGGAGGTTGGGAATGGCCCGACTGACTGCCCACTTCATGTGTCGGACGGTGGAGATCCTGCTCGGATTCGCCGCGGTGCAATGGGCGCTCATCATCGAGTCCTGGACTCGAGGCTGAGCCCTATGCTCAATGTGCGCGGGTAGTTCCAAGTATGGGAACGAGACCCGCTGCACGGACCTCGACGGTCCCCCATCTCGCCCGGAGACCACGGTTCACGAGGCGTGACACACACCCCAGCAGCCCTTCTCGGCGCGCGTCCTTGCGGTGACGCGCTCAGGGGACGACTCTCTCGCGCTCGGAGCGCGAGCCCATGTCCCTGAAGAGCGAAGTTCGATCCATCCGGCAGCTGGCCGCGCCGGTCGTAGCCACCCAGGTGGCGACGATGATGCTCGGCGTGGTCGACATGCTGATGCTCGGCCACTTCTCCAAGGAGGCCCTGGCGGCCTCCGCCGTGGGTCGGGTCTGGGTCTTCGGCACCGTGATCATCGCCCAGGGACTGCTGCTGGGCCTCGACCCCCTCATCAGCCAGGGCCACGGTGCCCGTGACCGCAAGCGCCTGGCCCACGGTCTGCAGAGCGGTGTGTGGCTGGTGCTCCTGCTCTCGGTGCCCCTGGCCCTCTTGTGGTCCTCGACCGAGCGCGTGCTCGAGTTCTTCGGCGTGGCGCCGGAACTCTGCGAGCTGGCGGGCCCCTACGCGCTGGCCCAGATCCCGGGCATCCCCTTCTACCTGGGCTTCCACGTCCTGCGCAGCTGGCTTCAGGGTCGGCGCATCATGCGACCCGCCATGTGGGTGGTGCTGATCGCCAACGCCTTCAACGTGGTGGCCAACTGGGCGCTGATCTTCGGGCACCTGGGCCTGGAGCCGCGCGGCGTGCAGGGGGCCGGGATCGCGACGGCCCTGACGCAGGTCTTCATGGCCGTCTTGCTGCTCCTGTTCGTGCGCGGCCTCGACCTGGGCCGCGGCGCCTGGAGCCCCTGGTCCCGGAGCGCCCTGAAGCAGGTCGGCCCGATCCTCCGCATGGGCGCGCCGATCGGGCTGCAGTTCGGCCTCGAGGTCTGGGCCTTCCAGGTCGCGACCTTGATGGCCGAGGAGCTCGGCACGGACGTGGTCGCGGCCCACACGATCGTCCTCACGCTGGCCTCGATCTCCTTCATGGTGCCCCTGGGGATCTCGATCGGGAGCTCGACGCGCGTGGGCAACCTGATCGGTGCACGGCGCTTCCGCCAGGCCCAGCTCGCCTCGGGGGCGGGCATCCTCCTGGGGGGGGCGGTGATGGTGCTCTTCGCCCTGATCTTCGTGGCCGGGCGTGACCACCTGCCGCGGCTCTTCACGACGGAGGCGAGCGTGATCGCCGTGGCCGTGAGCCTCCTGCCGGTGGCGGCGGCCTTCCAGCTGTTCGACGGGGTCCAGGTCGTGGCCGGGGGCGTGCTGCGAGGCATGGGGCGCACGCGCATCCTGGCGGCGGTGCACCTCGTGGCCTTCTACGCCCTCGGCCTGCCCCTGGCCTGGTACCTCGCCTTCGAGCGCGGGATCGGCGCGGCGGGTATCTGGTGGGGCCTGGCCCTGGGGCTGGGCGTGGTGGCGGTGGGCCTGGTGATCTGGGTCCTGCGCCGCGGCCCGGCGACGCTGGACGACTCCGACGGCGACGCGCCGCCCCGGAGCTGAGCCGGAGCGGCGCGTCCTCGCGCGGGGACCGCGGCGTCTACAGGTCTTCGAGCTTGCCCTGGAGGCCCTCGCTGTCGGGGAAGAGGGCCAGCCCGTCCTTCCAGATGGCCTGGGCCTTGTCGCTGTCGCCGGACTGGACGTAGAGGTTCCCGAGCAGGAGGTAGGTCTGATCGAAGCCGCTCTCGGCCGGGACACCCTTCTGCTGCTCGAGCAGGGTCTCGAAGTGGGAGATCGCCTCTCCTTGCTTGCCGTAGATCGGCGGCCAGAAGGAGAGCGACACGGCCTTGTTGAAGCGCGCCTTCCAGTGGCGATCGTCCAGGGCCAGGGCGCGATCGTAGGCCTGGTCCGCCTTGCCGGCCCACTGGCCCGCCTCGGGTCCCTCGCCGGCCTCGAAGATCTTCTGGATGTAGGCCGCGGCCACCTCGACCTGGGCGTCCGGATCATCGCTGTACTGGTCCGCGCGGGCCTCGAGCAGGTCGATGGCCTCGTCGAGCAGCCCCGCCTCGCGGATCGCCTTCCAGACCTTCTCGCCGTCGTCCTCGTCGAGGAACTCGTCGTCGAGGCGCGCCAGGAGCTCGCGCACGTCTGCCTTGGCGGCGGGGGCGGCGGCCTCCTGGGGCTGGGCCCCGGCCCCAGGCTCCATCCCGCCGTAGCGCTCCTCGAAGTAGCGCGCCACGGCGCGCTCGATCCGGTCCAGGTCGACGCGCTCCGCGCCGGCGGCCTCCGGCAAGGCCGCGTCGTCGGCCGCCGCGCGCAGGCGCTCGACCTCGGCGTTGAGGGTCTGGACCTGGGCGCGCAGGCTCGCCAGCTCTTCGGGGGAGACCTGGCTCTCCTGCGGGGCCGGCTCCGCGGGCGGGCGCAGCGCGTAGGTCATCGCGATGCTGACGCCGGTCGCCAGGCCGAGGGTGATCAGGATCAGGGGCGTGGGCTTCATGGCTCGAGCGGTGTGAGGAGTTCGAGGAGTTGGGTGCGGCGAGTCGGCTCCGGGGTCCGGATCGCTCGTCCACCCGTGAGAGTGGCGCGGCCTCCGCGGACCCTTCGCGAGAACCCGAGGACTTTTCCCCGCGTGCTCAGCGGGGCGCGAGGACCACGGCCCGACGCACCGGGTCCTGGGGGGAGGCCCTCAGGCTCCCCTCGACCTCCCCGTGGCCCGGGAGCTGCACGCGATAGCGCCACGTGCCCGGGCGCAGCCCGTCGAGCTCCACGAGCCCGTCCTCGCCCGAGGATCCGATCCAGGGGTACGAGAAGACCTCGCCCAGGGGCGAGTCGATGCGCACCCGAGCCCCCGCCAGGGGACGGCCCTGGGGGTCGGTCAGCTCGAGGGTCGCCCTGCAGGCAGGCTCCAGGCGCAGCTCGAGGGGCTCACGCGGGAGCCCGCGATCGACGACGACCTCCGACACGATGGCCCAGGCGTGGGGTCCCGCGTCCGGGAGGGCCAGCAGGCTGTAGCGCCCCGCCGGGACGTTCTCGAACAAGAGGGAGCCGTCGGCCTTGCTGAAGGCGTGACCGACGGTCCTCGGGCGCGGAGATCCGGAGCCACCCTCGACCAGGAAGAGGTCCGCGTAGGCGATGCCCTCCCCCGTCGAGTCGTCCACCACCCGGCCCTCGATGCGCTGGCCCTCCAGAGAGACCTCCAGCTCGAGCTCCTCACCCGCCTCGACCTCCAGGGCCTCGCAGCGGATCATGCAGTCGGCGTTGCCGGCGAACAGCTCGTAGGCCCGCGGCTCGACCCCGTGAAACTCGAAGCGCCCCAGGGCGTCCGCGGTCTCCCCCAGCCACTCGGGGCCGTCTTCCGTGAAGCTCCAGAGCTGGACGCTGACGAAGGGCATCGGCTCACCGCTACCGTCGCGCACCAGGCCGCCGACCCTGGCCCTGCGGGTCTCGCTGCCGAAGTCCGCCCGCACGGTCTCCCCGTCCTTGACGGCGATCGGGCGGTACTCCGGCTCGAAGGCCGTGCCGCTCGGGAGCTCGGTGTAGAGCAGCACCACGTACAGACCGGGGGCCAGGTTCTCGACCCTGTAGCAGCCGTCCTCGCCGGTGCGCCCCTGGCCGAAGGTCATCTTGCTGCCGGGAGTGCCGGTGCTGAAGCGGCTGACGATGACCTGAGCCCCGGCCTGGGGCGAGCCGTCGGGGGCGCGGCAGCAGCCCTCCACGGAGCCGCCGGGGCCGAGCTCGAAGAGCAGGCCGTCGACCACCGGCGCGTCCAGCTTCACGTCGACCCAGGTCGGCGCGAGGCCCGGACCGCTGGCCCGCAACCGGTGCGCGCCCGGGGTCAGGTGCGGGAGCTCGAAGGAACCGTCGGCGCGGGTCGTGGTGACCGCGCGGGCCACCGCGGGCAGGTGATTCGCTTCGAGGCTGATCACCTGCAGGGGCAGGTCCCCCTCGCACAGCACCAGGGCCCCGGGGAGTCCGAGGCCGGTCGCGGCGTCCACCACGAAGCCCCGCAGGCTGCCGCCGACCTCGAGCCGCGCCTCGATCTCCAGCTCGGCGCCCGTCGGCAGCTCGCAGCCGGCGCGCTTCCACATCGCGTGGCCCTCGACGGCCACGTGGACCGTGTAGCGCCCGGGCGCGAGCTCGGGCCAGAGGAAGGTCCCCGGCTCGCCGTCGGGGGCGCTGCCCTCGAAGGAGCGGCTGATCGGATCGGTGACCTGGGGCAGGGGCACCTCCTTCAGCAAGACGACCGTGAAGGGCCCCGTGAAGGCCTCCCCCCCGGGGTCGAGCACGCGGCCGCGCAGGGCCGCGACGCCGTCCGGGTCCTGGGGCTCCTGCTCGAGCGGCTCGGGCTGCTCCAGGTTCTCGATGGGCCGGCGGCCGTCGCGCCCCGGCCGCGGGGAGCGCGTCGTCCAGGCCAGCCCCTGCGCGTCCACGAAGTCGTCGCCCTGCCACAGCAGGTGGTCGACCGCCTCGAGGCGGCGCTGCTCGCGACCGTTCGAGAGGTGCGCGACCCCGGTCAGGAGGTCCAGCCGCAGCCCGCCTGCGGCAGGCGCGATCCGCAGCCGGCCGCCTGCCTCGAGCTCCGCCGACCAGCCGGCGCGACCCGCGACCCGCGCGCCCGCGGCGGCGGGCGTCGCGAGCTCGAGGAAGCCCTGTTCGTGGTCCACGGCGGCGGCCCCGTCCTCGAGGACACGCCAGGGGTCCTCCGGCGACCTGCGCAGGGCCACGCCGCCTCCGTCGAGGATCTGGTCGTGGCCGGCCACCTGCTGTGCGGACGTGCGCGGGCCGTCGCTCGACCCCGACGGCGACCAGAGCTGGGCCAGGAGGATCAGCGCGGCGGCGGCGGCCACCACCCCCCAGGCGCGCCGCCAGGGATGGGGCGTCCTCCCCGCCGTGCTCGAGATCTCGGACTCCTCCAGCCAGGGGGCGAGTCGCCGCTCCAGCTGCGCGACGAACTCCGCTCGCGGCCTCACGGGCCTGTAGCAGCGGGTCAGGAGCCGCTCGAGGTTGTGGTCGAGGATCCGGCCGGAGGGCTTCACTCGAGCTCCCCCCGTTCCTTCCCGATCACCTGGAAGACCTTCGAGAAGGCCAGGCGCGCCCTGTGCAGGGCCGACTCCGCCGCCTTCTCGCTCTTGCCCGCGCGCTCCCCGAGCTGGGCCACCGAGAGGCCGTCCACGTACTTGCCCACCAGCGCCTCGCGGTACTCCGGTGGAAGGGAGGAGAGGGTCGCGCCCACGAGCTCCGCGGTCTCCTCCTGCTCGAGCACCCAGTCCGGCAGGGGCTCGCGCTCGATGTTCGCCAGGATCCCGTCGATGTCCGCGTCCGAGGCCGCCAGCACGTCCTCGATGGGCCTCGGCCGGCGCCTGCGGCGGTGCTCGCGGATCTTGTTGCGGGCGATGCCGCAGAGCCAGGTGAACAGGCTCGAGCGCGCGTCGAAGCGCTCCATGCCCTCCAGGGCGGTGACGAAGGTCTCCTGCACGACGTCCTCCGCCAGGGCCCGCTCGCGGCCGACCCGGTAGTGGACGAACTCGTAGAGCGGCTCGAGCTGACGCCGGAAGAAGCCCTCGGCGGCAGCGTGGTCGCCGGCCAGGATCGAGTCGCGCAGGCGCGCGTCCTCGGCGTGGGTGTCGGAGGCTTGGACCATGGGAATCCTGCCCTCAGGGTGGCGCGAGGCCCCCGGAGCCTGCGCGCAATCCGGGGTCTTCCTCGAAGGATGCCTCAAAACCTTGCGCCGAAGCGGTTTGGAGTCGCCGCGCCCGGACCCGTGTACCGGCCGGGGAGGAAGGCGCCCGGGCCCGTCGTCCCAGCAGGTCCGATTGCCCCCCGCGGCGACGCGCACTATTCTCCCCTGCCCCCACCACCGCCGTGCGACTCCTAGCCCTCATGCTGCTGGCCCTGCCGGGGCCCTTCCAGACACCGGCCGCCTCCCAAGGCCCTACCCCGCCCGGGCAAGGCACCCCCCCGTCCCGGATCGACCTGGCCGCGCGCTACCAGTCGGCCTTCGTGACCTTCCCGGAGCTCGACGAGCTCCTGCTCGCGCGCTTCGCCAACTCCAAGCTCGGCCGGGAGACGCGCCTCTTCATGCTCAAGATGAAGGTCGTGGACTCCATCGGCCGCGAGAAGGGGGTGCGCACCGAGCCCCAGGAGATCCAGGACATGCTCGACAGCGTCGAGGCCGACGTGATCAGGAGCGGCGCGGCGCGGGACATGGACGACTACCTGGCGCGCCAGGGCGTGACCCGGAAGCAGTTCATCGAGAGCCTGCGCCTGGCGGTGCTGCAGACCAAGCTGGCCCGGGCCGGCCTGGGCATCCCCCCCGGGGAGCCGGTCACCGGCGAGCAACAGGAGATGTGGCTCGGGGCCCAGATCGAGGCCCGCGGCCTGAAGGAGCACCCCGCCCCCTGGGACGGCGGGCTCGTGCTCGAGAGCGGCGACGTCACCCTGGGCCGCGACGAGTTCCTGACCTTCCTGCGCGACCGCGTCGACCCCGGTGACGTGCGCGAGGCCCTGGTGGACCTCATCCGGGTCAAGCGCATGCGGGCCCGCATGCCGGACCTGGACGCGGAGACCTTCGAGCGCGCGGTGACCGACGAGGTCGAGAACCGCCGCATCGAGGTCCAGGGAGACCCCAAGTACAAGGGCATCCCCTACCGCCAGCTGCTCGAGTCCCAGGGCATCCTCTACGACCGCTGGCGGGAGGACCCGAACATCGTCGTGGCCGCCCTGGCGCGCCTCTGGGTCCAGCGCAAGTACACGGCGGAGGGCCTGCGCGAGGTCTACGAGAACGAGCGCTCCTTCTTCGACGCCCAGTTCGGCGAGGCCCTCGAGGCCCGAGTCCTCTTCCTGCGCGCCGAGGACGTCCCCAACGAGCTGATCCCCCTCGACCACGAGGCGGCCGAGGCGAAGCTGCACCAGCTCGCCGAGGACATCACCTCCCAGGCGGACTTCGAGGCGGCCGTGGAGCTGCACTCCCAGGACCGCAAGTCGCGGAAGCGCAAGGGCTACCTGGGCTGGGTCACGCGCACCGGGACCTCCGGCCCCTCCCCCGCGCGCTCGGCCCTCTTCGCGGCCCTGGACTCCAAGCAGTTCAAGCCCACCGACCCGGCGGACTCGCTCACGCGCCTGGTCGGCCCCGTCCGCACCAACGCGGGCGTTCTGCTACTGTGGGCGGGCCAGCGCCGGCCCACTCCCTCCTGGGAGACCATGGTCGTGCACGTCCACAAGGTGCTGCGCCAGCGCTTCGTCGAGGAAGCGGTGGAGCCGAGCCAGGTCTTCACCTTCGTCGATCCCGAGTAGGCGGCGGAGCCCCATCCCCCTCTGAGAGAGGACGCGACAGAGATGCTCATCGGACAGGTGGTCGGTAGCGTGGTCGCCACGCAGAAGGACGAGAAGCTGGCCGAACGCAAGCTGCTCCTGGTCCAGGTGCACGACCTCAACAACGAACCCAAGGACCAGTACGTCGTGGCCGTCGACTCGGTCGGCGCCGGGACCAGCGACATGGTCCTGTACGCGACAGGCTCCAGCGCCCGCCAGACGGACATCACCGACGGCCGGCCCTGCGACGCGGTCATCATGGCGGTGGTCGACTCCTGGGACCTGGCCGGCCAGAACGTCTACGAGAAGTGGTCCTGAGGCCATGTACCTCGCGCGCGTCCAAGGGCGGGTCGTCGCGACCCACATCTACCCGGGTCTCGAGAACGTGAACCTGCAGTGGATCCAGCCCCTGAACGAGCAGGGCGAGGACATGGGCGACGCCCTGGTGGCCTGCGCGGCGATCGCCAGCGGGCCCGGGGACCTGGTGCACTTCGTCGACGGCCGCGAGGGGGCCATGGCCCTGCCCGGCGAGACCTTCGTGCCGGTGGACGCGGCCGTGATCGGCTTCGTGGAGGAGGCCGCGGTGCTGGGCGAGGTCCTCGACAAGGACCGCTACGTGAAGGTGGACGAGCGCGGGGAGGTCGGCTGATGTTCATCGCGGACGTGGTCGGCACGGTGGTCTCGCCGGTCCAGATCTCCCACCTCGATGGCGAGAAGCTCCTGATCCTGCGCCCGGTGACCCCCGACGGGCGGCCCACGGGCAAGACCCGCATCGGTCTGGACCGCGCCCAGGCCGGGGTCGGCGACCGGGTGGTCGTGCTCGACGAGGGCAACGGCGGCCGGCAGCTCGTCCAGAACCCCGCGGCGGCGGTCAAGACCGTGGTGGTCGGCGTCGTCGACTACGTCGAGCAGGGCGAGGAGACCGTCTACGACCACCGCACCCACGAAGGACCCTCGCCCCTCCCGTAGGTTAGAGTGGGGCCCCGCACGCCCCGCGCCCCCACCCCTCCCGGAGCCCCCCCCTTGGACCTCGACACGATCGCCTCCCGCTACGGCTGGTCGGACGAAGAAGCCCGCGCCCGCAAGAGCATCTGCGAGATCGGCAAGATCTGCTACGAGCGCGGGTTGATCTCCGCCTCGGACGGCAACATCTCCGTACGCCTGTCCGACGACACGATCATCATCACCGCGGCCGGCTCCATGAAGGGCTTCCTGTCCATGGAGCAGCTGACCCGCGTCGACCCGCAGGGGAACATCGTCTCGGGCCCCGGCAAGAACTCCACCGAGACCGGCATCCATCTGGTCTGCTATCAGGAGCGGCCGGACATGCGCGCGGTGCTGCACTGCCACCCGCCCCACGCGGTGGCCCTGACGGTGGCGGAGATCGACATGCAGATGCCGATCATCCCCGAGATGATCGTCACCATCGGCGGCATCCCGACCACGCCCTTCGCGACGCCCGGGACCTCGGAGCTCGGGGAGTCGATCCGCGAGGTGGTGCGCTGCTCCGACACCCTGGTGATGCGCAACCACGGCTCGGTCTGCGTGGGCACCAGCCTGCTCGACGCCTTCAAGAAGCTCGACATGCTGGAGCACACGGCGCGCATCCTGTGGCTGGCCCACACGGCCAAGGGCGGCCTCGACCCCCTGCCTCCGGAGGCCGTCAAGAAGCTGCTCGACACGCGCTCGATGCTCGGGCTCGACAACCGCAACACCCTCGAGAACCGCTGCGGTCTGCCGGGCGAGTAGCCTCGCCCTCGCCATGGCCGCCTACGAGCTGCGCATCGACCGCCCGCGCAGGGGGGCCATCGACGGGGAGTTCATCAGCTGGTTCGACGCCCAGCTCGACGCGGCCGCGGGCGCCCCGCTCCTGGTCACGGGGACCGCGGAGGCCTTCTGCGCCGGCGTGGACCTGAAGTTCCTCATCGAGCTCGAGGGCCGGGAGCTCGAGGCCTTCCTGCGTCGGGTCGAGGCGCTCTTCCGCCGCCTCTACGAGTACCCCGGCCCCGTGGTCGGTCTCTGCGAGGGGCACGCCGTCGCCGGCGGCGCGGTGATCCTGGCCTGCTGCGACCAGCGCCTGTGCGCCGACCGACCGGACATCCGCATCGGCCTGACCGAGGTCGCCCTGGGCGCCTACTTCCCCGCCAGCACCCTGCGCCTCTGCCGGGACCGCATCCCGCGCCGCTTCCACGAGGAGGTCATCCTCGGGGCGGGGCTCTACGACCCGCGCGAGGCCTTGCAGGTGGGGCTGGTGGACCGGGTCGAGAGCGACGCCCCCGCGGTCGCCCACGAGGTCCTCGCCCAGCTCGCCTCCCACCCGCCGGAGGTCTACGCCTACACCAAGCGCGCCATGCGCGAGGGTGTGGCGGAGCCGACCGAGCTGGAGAGGCGGCGCTTCGCCGAGGAGGCCCTGCCGCAGTGGGGCGGAGAAGAGCTGCGGGGCCGGGTGCGGAAGATGCTCGGCCTGGAGTAGGGCCGCGCCCCCGGCTCAGGCTCCGGCCCGCACCGACTCCGCCACGAGCAGCGCCCCGCCCGCCGCACCGCGCAGGGTGTTGTGGCTCAGGGTGGTGAAGCGCCAGGTGCGGCCGGCGCCCTTCAGACGGCCGATGTGGACGGCCATGCCGCCGCCCGCCTCGAGGTGGAGGGCCGGCTGCGGGCTCGCGTCGTCGTCATGGACGATCACGACCGGGTCGGGCGCGCTGGGGAGGGCCAGCTCCTGCGGCCGGGAGCGGAACGACCGCCAGGCATCGACCAGCTCCGCGGCCCGCGCCTCGCGGGCCAGGGTCAGGGTCACGCAGAGGGTGTGGCCCTCGGGCACCGGCACGCGGTTGCACTGGGCCCCGACCTCGAGGGCGGCGTGCTCGACGCGCAGGTCGCCCGCTGCGGCGCTCCCCACGAGGCGGCCGAGGATCTTGGGGGTCTCACTCTCGAGCTTCTGCTCCTCGCCAGCGATCCAGGGCACCACGTTGCCGACCAGCTCGAGGCTGCGGCGGGTCGGGGTGCCGGCGCCGGAGACGGCCTGCAGGCTGACGACGGAGGCGGCCACGACGCCGAAGGCCGCCACGAGAGGCGCGAGGGCCAGGCTCAGGCCGATGGTGGAGCAGTTCGGATTCGCGTAGAGGGCTCCGCTCCAGGGCTGGGCCGCGGCGAGGGCGAGGTGTTCGGGGTTCACCTCGGGCACGACCAGGGGCACGCGCGGATCCATGCGCCAGGCGGAGGCGTTGGAGACGACGGTCTTGCCCTGGCGCGCGAGGGTCTCCTCCACGTCCCGGGCGACGGTGGCGTCGAGGGCCGAGAACACCAGGGCGGACTCGACCGGCGCCCCCACCTCGCGCACCACCAGCTCCGCCGCGGCCGCGGGCCGCGGGGCGGGCACGAGCCACTCGCAGGCGTCCCGCAGGGGGCGACCGGCGGAGCGCGCGGAGGCCAGGAGCTCCCGGGCCTCGAACCAGGGGTGCTCCGCCAGCAGGGCCAGGAAGCGCTGGCCCACGGCGCCCGTGGCGCCCAGGATCGCAACCGGTTGCCGCCCGCCCGCGGTCATCAGAGCAGCCCCCGCACGGCGCGCTCCAAGAGCGGGAACCAGATCGCCAGGGCGATCACCAGGAGCAGGACGTAGACCGGGTCGAAGAGGGTCACGCGCAGGGCGAAGCGCAGCACCTGCCCCCGCGAGAAGCTCGCCGGCATCCCGAAGCGCTCTCCGACATCGGTCCAGTAGCGCACCATCGAGATCAGCCGCACGAGGCCGCGCACGGTCCAGAAGCCGAACAGGCCCAGGGTCGTGGCGCGCATGATGTAGAAGGGGCTCAGGATGCCCTCCGAACCCTGGAACAAGGACAGCACCGCTCAGCCCCCCGTGATCCAGTACACGGCCAGGTAGATCAGGTTCGCCGCCACCAGCACGAGCAGGGAGAGCCGCACCTCCTTGCGCTTGACCACCACCGAGTGCTCGATCAGGGCCTGGATGCGGCGCGACTCGTGGATCAGCGCGGCACGCAGGGCGCGGGCCGCGCGCTGCTCGAGGTCGTCGGCGCGGGAGTCGTAGGTGTCGGTCACCAGCTCCTGCAGGCGGTCGGCCTCCTCGTCGAAGACCTTGCGGATGGCCCGTACGGCGCGCTCCTCGAGGTCGTCGGCGCGCTCGTCGTAGCTGTTCTTCGCCAGCTCGATCAGGCGCTCGCTCTCCCGCTCGAGAGCCGCGCGCATGGCCTCGACGGCGCGCTCCTTGAGGTCGTCGGCGCGGGCGTCGTAGGTGGCCTTGGCCACCTGCACCAGCCCCCGCTTGACGCGGCCCGTCAGGCCACCCACCTCCTCCCGGAGCTCCTCCTGCTCCTCCTCGGCGAAGCGCTCCTCGGTGGGAGCGCCGTCATCGGGCCCCTGCTCTGCCACCGTGGAACCCTCAGAGCGTGATCGGCGAGACGAAGTCTCTCGGCTTGACCGTCAGGATCGAGCAGTCGACCTGGTCGAGCATGCGCTCGGCGGTCGAGCCCAACAGGAGCCCGGCCACCCCCGCCCTCGACACGGTGCCCATCACGAGCAGGTCCGGGTCCAGGTGGGAGACCGCCTCGCGGATCGTCTGGGCCGGAGAGCCCTTCGAGACGTGGATGCTCGCCTCCTTCTCCCCTTGGTAGGACGAGAGCGACTTCTTGATCTGGTCCTGACACTCGGAGCGGATGGCGCCCATGCGCTCGTCCAGCTCCTCGTCGCTCATGCGCGAGGCCTCGAGCTGCAGGCTCATGGGCATCTGCCAGGCGTGGACCACGTGCAGGTCACAGGAGTGCCGCCCGGCCACGTACCCGGCGCAGCGCACGGCCTCGTCCCCCACCTCCGTCAGGTCGCTGGCGGCCAGGACCAGCCGGTGCACCAGATCGTGCTCGGGGCGCACGACCCACACGGGCGTCGGGCACTTGCGCAGCAGCTTGACCGCCACGCTACCCAGGCGGCGACCGTCCTCGGCGGGCTCGTTGCGCTTGCCGACGATCACGAGCTGGCTCTCCGTACGCAGGACGAGGCGAATCAGGTCGACCGAGACGCGCTCCTCGGTGATCGTCAGCTCGGCCTGGATGCCGGAGCTCTCGGCCTCTGCCACGCAGGCCTCGAGGGCCGCGCGGGCGGCGTCCGACAGCCCCTCGTGCACGATCTCGCTGCGCCCCATCAGAGGCGAGTGGGCCTCGTCGTTGAAGGTCGAGTGCATCAGGTGGATCGAGCCCTGGTTGGCCTTGGCCACCCAGATGGCCTGCTGCAGGGCCTTGTGGCTCCCCATCGAGATGCCGTCGCCGTCCGCGTTGATCTCGAGGCCGACGACGATGCGCTTGAAGTCGTACATGGGATGCGTTTCGAGAAGTGTCTCTAGATGGTCGGTTGGGGGGGAGGAGCGCAGGTGATCGCCAGCTGCACTCAGATCTGCCCGGAGGCCTCAATCTCGGCCCGGCGAGCCTCGTAGCCGGCGCGCCCCATGAGTGCATAGGCCGCCACCTTGCCAGCCTCCACTCCCGGTTGATCGAAGGCGTCGACGCCGTAGAGCTCACCCATGACCGCCACGGAGAGCTCCATCATGTACAAGTACTGGCCGACGCTGTGGGCGTCGACCTTCGGGAAGGAAATCGTGCAGTTGGGCCGCCTCGCCTCGGTCAGGGCGATGCGCGTCCCGTCGCGCTCGGCCCGGAACAGGTCGCCCAGCTTACGGCCCCCGAGGTAGGCCACGCCCTCCAGATCCGGGTAGGCGTGGGGGATGTCGACAATGTGGTCGGCCTGGTCGACGGACAGGAGCGTGAACCACTTGTCGAAGGGGCCCTCCACGTAGAGCTGCACCTGGGAGTGCTGATCCGTGACGCCGATCGCCCGCACGGGGGTCGGCCCCGTGAAGAGGTCTCCGCCGTCGCGTCCCTTGCGCTTGCCGATCGACTCGGCCAGGAGTTGGGCGTACCAGTCGCCGAGGTTCTTGAGGCGGTTCGAGTAGGAGAAGGTGACCGAGATCGGCTTCTGCTTCGCGTCCTGCATCAGCCACTGGGTGGCGGCGTAGAGCAGGGCCGGGTTCTCGGAGAAGGGCGCGTCCTTGCAGAGGTCGCCCATCGCCGCCGCCCCCGACTGCAGGCCCACGATGTCGAGCCCGACCAGGGCCGAGGACAAGAGGCCCACGGGCGACAGCACGCTGAAGCGCCCCCCGACCCCGTCGGGGACCACGAAGGACTGGTAGCCCTCACGGTCGACGATCTCACGCAGGATGCCCTTGTCCGCGTCGGTGGTCACCACCAGGTGCTGCTTGTGCTCCTCCTCGCCAAGAGCCTGGACCAGGAGCTCCCGGAAGATGAGGAACTGGCTCATGGTCTCGGCCGTACCGCCGGACTTGGAGATGACGTTGAACAGGGTCCGCGCGGGGTCGAAGTGTTCGATCCACTCCCCGACAAGGTCCGGGTCCACGTTGTCGAGGACGAACAGGCGCGGCAGGTCCCCGGGGGGATCGTCGTTGTGGTAGGGGCTCGCCAGTGCCGTGAAGAGGGCCGTGTTGCCCAGGGCCGAGCCCCCGATACCGAGCACCACCACGTTGTCGAAGCGTCCGGCCACGGACTGGGCGTAGGCGAGGATCTCCTCGGTCTCGCGCCGGGCCCAGGGCAGCTCCAGCCATCGCAGGTCCTTCTCCCGGCGGGCCAGGACGGCCTCGAGGGCCCGCGCCGCGGGAACGGACTGGGCCATGAGCTGCTCCTCGCTCAGGCCTTGCTCGGGGCCGATCGCAGCGGCCATGACGTTCGAGGTGTCGAGTCGGATCTTGTCCATCGGGGGGGGTCGGGTTCGTGGGGGCGCGACAGCATAGCGGCATTCCAGCCCCAGGGATCGTCCCGGGAGCGGGTCTGAGGACGGTCAAGCCCGAAATAGGGGCCACCAACTCTCCCGCAAGGGTTAACCTGATGGCGTGGCCGCCCCGGGCGGCCCGCGCCCCATGGATGCCTCCCCCACCCTGCTCAAGATCGGCGACTTCGCAAGGTCGGCGAACACCAACCTGCGCACCCTCCGCTACTACGAGGAGCTCGGCCTGCTCCTTCCGGCGGCGCGCAGCGAAGGTGGCTTCCGCTACTACCGTCCCACGGACGTCCATCGGGTACAGCTGATCTGGGACCTCCAGCAGCTGGGGCTGCAGCTCGAGCGCATCGCCGACCTGCTCTCCACCCGGGACGAGAACGTCTCCCACGCGGTGATTCTGCGCCGGGTGACCGAGGCCCTCCAGGAGCAGGAACGGCTCCTCGCGGAGCGCGCCGAGCTGGTGGAGCGCCAGCGGGAGAAGGTCCGCCAGGCCCTCCTGAAGCTGGCCGACTGCCGCGAGTGCGCCTACCACCCCTCTCCGGAGAACAACTTCTGCGAGCCCTGCTCGGCGAGCCAGGAGGCCCTCCCGGACCTCCTGAGCGCCCTTTTCTGAGCCCACCGGCGCCTTCCAGCTCGGGTCCTGCCCCACGATCGGCCGAAGATGAACTCGACAACCCACCCCGGGGGCGACAGGGAGTAACCTCTCCGGTCGACTCATAGCCCCGGCGACCCTGCCCGCCCGTACGGCGCCGACCATGGCCGACAAGAACAAGTCACAGACTTTCTCGACCCGGGTCTCCGGATTCTGGAACACCCGCCACGAGCTGAGTGGCCCCGAGGGTCCCGTGGGGACCCTCAGGTTCAGCCGGAACGCCCTGGGCCTGGTGGTCTCCGGTACCTACGAGCCCGTCAAGGGAGAGACCCTGATCCTCCGGCGGGACCCGGGCATCCTGCGCAGCCAGTTCTCCCTCTGGACCGACCAGCGGGAGTGGCTCGGCTCGGCCCTGCGCTGGAGCTTCGTGGGCCGCGAGATCAACATCTCCACCGGCAGCAAGCCCCTGCGCCTGATCCCCCTGGCGGGCTTCCGGCGCGGCTGGCGCCTGATGGCCCCCAAGTCCGGAGAGATCGCCCGCACCGTGGCGCGCCCCTTCTCCCGCGGCTGCGAGATCACCGTCCACCGCCGGATGGACTTCGAGCAGGTGCTCTTCGCCTACTTCCTGAGTTCCCAGCTCCTGGCCGAGTCCATCTGGCCCGGCCCGGCCGAGCAGAGCTCCGCCGGGACCGTCCCCGTCCCCTCCTGAGGGCCTCCGGCCCCACCGGCCGGCCCACCGCAGCGCCCCCTCCAGAATCAGATTCCCCGGGAAGGGACGGGCAGCCCCGTCGTCCTTCAGTCCCTGGGGCCCTGCTTGGGCCCCTTCGACAGTCCAAGAACCACCCGCCAACTCTCTCCGGGCCCCCTCTACACCACCGGCCCGACACTGCCCCATGAAACCCATCGGAGTCCTCGTCCTGGTCCTGGTCGCCATCGCCGGCCTCTTCTTCGCGATCAACAACCTCGGCGGAGGCGGTGAGAACCTCGACCCCGGGAGCGACGAGCCCATCGCCGAGAACACGACCGAAGCGGAGAGCAATGATGGCGGCGACCTCCGGGACGCCCCCACCACCAACCGCAGCGAGACCCTGGCGCCGGTCGAGAGCGGCAACCGGGTCGACAGCTCCCCGAGCGCGGGCCAGGGCTACGACAACACGGTGGTCGGTATCGTCATCAGCCTCGACCAGCAGCGGGTCCCGGGCGCCACGGTGACCCTCACCCGCGGCGGCATCCAGGGCGTCCTGTTCCAGAACGAGGACCTGGACCGCTCCCACGACCGCACCACCACCACCGACGCCCAGGGTCAGTACACCTTCACGGACGTGGAGCCCTACGAGAGCTACTCGATCGAGGCCCGGGCGGAGGGCTACAGCCAGGGGTCCGTCTCCGGGGTCGTGGTGGACGCCACCGGCGCGGCCACCCCGCCGCCGATCGTGCTGCGGGTCGGCGCCACCCTCTGCGGACGCGTGACCGACACGGCTGGCAATCCGGTGCCGGAAGCCAAGCTGCACCTGGAGGGGCTGTTCATGAAGGTCGACGGGACCCCGGGCCCGGACAGCCTGCACGCCGTCTCGGACGCCAACGGTGACTACTGCATCCCGAACATCCCGCCCGGCAACCGGCGCTTGAACGTGTCCGCCGATGGCTATGCGAACCAGATCAAGGGCGGCATGGTCTTCCGCGGTGAAGACCCCCTGACCATGGACGTCACCCTCGAGGTGGCGGAGATGATCTGCGGGCGCGTGATCAACAAGCGCGGCCAGGGCGTCGGCGGCGCGAAGGTGCTCGCCCTGAGCTACTCGAACACGAACCGCCAGTGCCGCGACGTCATCATGACCGACGAGAACGGCGAGTTCTGCCTGGAGCGCGTCGCAGCCGGCAAGTACACGATCGCCGTGACCGCGGATCGCTACCGGGCCGCCCACGAGAACCGAGTGCCCACCGGTGGAGCCAGCCTGGTGATCGAGCTCCACGACCAGGGCGAGGTCTGTGGCCGCGTGGTGGCCGGGAACAACCCGGCACCGACGCCCTTCACGGTCCAGCTCCGCCGCACGCACCCGGGCACGAACATCACCTCCCAGGTGGGCAAGGCCTACACCTTCGACGACCCGGAGGGGAACTTCTGCATCGAGGCCACCCAGTCGGGCACCTACCGCATCGAGGCCTCGGCTCCGGGCTTCGCTCCCTCCTTCTCGGAGGAGTTCCGCTTCACTCTCGGCCAGCCCATGAACGGCGTCGTGGCGCACCTGACCCAGGGCGGCAGCATCGTCGGCCGCCTGGTGGACTCCGAGGGCAACCCGGTGCCTCGCCCGCGGGTCACGACCCACGACAACACCTGGTCCAACAGCCTGTTCGACCGCGCCCTGGGGGACCAGTTCCCCACCAACGCCACCAAGGCCACGGCCACGGGCGGCTCGAGCGGCCGCTTCGAGCTGAGCAACCTGCGGGGCGAGACCTACCAGCTGCGGTTCCGGGCCCACGGCTACTGCGAGAAGGCCCTCAAGGACGTGGTGGTCGCCGAGGGCAGGGAGACCGACCTCGGTGACATCCAGCTGACCCGCGGCGGCGAGATCACCGGCTCGGTGATCGACCCGGCCGGCAAGCCCGTGGTGGGCGCCACCGTGCGCCTCGACCCGGACGGGCCCGAGTCCTCGAGCATGAACTACACCACCCAGTCCGGCGCCGACGGCAAGTACGTGCTCAAGAACGTCTACCCCGGCTCCTACAAGCTGAACGCCAGCCAGAGCACGGGCGAGTTCGACTTCCTGAGCACGATTGCGAATCAGGGCGAGAGCTCCCAGCGCCTGACCGTCTCCGAGGGCGAGTCCCTGCGCTTCGAGCTGCGGGTCATCCAGTAGGGCCGGCGGCGCCCCGACACTGGCCATGGACACGGCGTCCGGAGCGGATCCTCGCCCGCTCCGGACGCCTTCCTTCTTCGAGGCGGGCTACTGGGACGACGAGGAGCCCGCGGCCCCCGCCGCCCTGGACGAGGAGGCCTGGGCGGCCGAGCTGAGCGCGGCCCTGGGCTACGCCGTGCGAGTCGACTTCACCCGCGCCCGCAGCGCTCCGGTCCAGCTCCGGCACCCCAAGCGGAACGACCTGCGGCAGGACCCCGCTCTCCGCGGCGGCTGGATCGTGCGCCTGCACCGCATGTTCGCCGAGGCTCCTCCCGAGGTGCGGGCCGACCTGGCGAGCTGGATCCGCGTCGGCCGCCGCGCCAGGCGCGCCTGCCGCGAGCTCGACGCCTGGATGGACATGCGCCTGCGGGAGCTGCCCCCCCGGCCTCGGCGGCGTGTGACCCTCGACACCGAGGGCGCGGTGCACGATCTGCTCGCCCTGCGAGACTCCCTGCTCGGCGCGGAGTTCTCCCCGGACTTCGGCGACGACTCCCCGCCCCCCGACATCACCTGGGGGCGCCGCGGCCCCTCCAAGACCCGCGGGCGCCTGCAGCTCGGCAGCTACGTCCCTCACCGCCACCTGGTGCGCGTCCACCCGGTCCTCGACCAGCGCGCGGTGCCGGAGTGGCTCGTGCGCTACGTGCTCTTCCACGAACTCCTGCACGCCGCGCTGCCGAGGGAGGTGGACGCCGCGGGCCGGGTGCGCCACCACGGGCCCGAGTTCCGCCGCAGGGAGAGCGCCTACCCCGACTACCAGCGAGCCCTGGCCTGGGAGGCCGCGCACCTGGGCAAGCTGCTGCGCTCCGCGCGCCGGGGGGTGGCGTTGGCGCGCAAGAAGGAGCTGCCCTAGCCCGGCTCGGCCATCCTCACAGCCGCTCCACCACCCACGCCTCGACCCGCTCCGCCGCCGACTCGAGCGCCGCGCCCATCGCCACGGCCAGGGCCTCTGCGCTGCGCTCCGCCAGCTCCACCTCGACGTGGATCCGCGTGCGTGACTCCCGGCGGTCGCCCTCGGTGAGGGTCGCGATCAGCTCCAGGCTCGCCGCCTGCTTCCCGTGCAGGTCCCCCTCGTAGCGGGCGATGCCTACCCGCAGCGTCGGGTCGCTCGCGCCGAAGGCCGGGCGAAAGCCGCCGGCGCCGTAGAGCAGGTCCCGCAGGCGCTCGTCGAGGAGCTCGTCCGGCCGGCGGGCCCACAGGTTCGTCTCGTCCGGGACGAGCTCCGTGGCGCTCACTCGCCAGAGCATCTCGACGCCGATCTCGGTCGGCTGGACCACGCGGTCCAGGCGCAGTGGGCGCGTCCCCGCGATCTGCTCGACCCGCGGCTCCTTCAGGGCCGGGCGGAAGTACTGCACCGGCACCACGGGCGCCCTCGAGATGCAGGCGGGCAAGAAGGCCAGGGCGAGGGGGAGCAGTGCGTGCTTCATGGTGTTCGGAGGCTGAGGGTCAACGGCTCAGGAACGGGGTCTGGTGGGTCTTGCCGTAGAGCAGGGCCCCGGGGTCCCGGGCCAGGACCTCCACCAGCCGCTGGAGGGAGCGCATGGTCGCGTCGAGCTGCACCAGGCTCGTGCGCAGCTCGCCGGCCAGCAGGGTCAGCTCCTGGCTGGTGGCCTGGAAGCCCTCCCCGGCCCCCTGCAGCGCGGCCACCGCGCCGGGCATGTCGGAGCGGGCGAAGTCCTCGCGGATCGCGTCGGCGGCGCCGCTGACGCTGTCGACGAACTGGGTCACCTTCCCCTGGCGGCCGCGCAGCTCACCGAGCAGGCCACGCAGGTCGTCCAGGGTCCCGTCGAGCTTGGTCATGGTGGGCGAGTCCCCGTCGATCAGGGGCGAGCTCGCCAGGGCCTCCATCATCTCGTCCACGCCGCTCATCATGGCCACCGCCTCGTCGTTGAGGGCCTGGAAGTCGACGCTGACGAGGCCCTCGTCGACCTGGTGCAGGATGCCCTCGGCGTGCTGGCCGAGCTCGGGGAACATGTCGAGGGCGTCCATCAGGCCCGTCTCGAGGCTGCGGATCGTCGAGGGCACGGTGGGGATCGTCTCCCAGGGGATCGGGAAGGTGTAGCTCGGCATCGGGCTCCGCTCGGGGTCGAAGATCCCCAGCTGGATGAAGGAGACCGAGGTCAGGGCCGAGGTCTTGAGCTGTCCGCGGATGTCCTCGGAGACGAAGGGCTGGCCCTCGATGCGGTTCTCGTAGTCCGCCGGCGAGATGCCCCAGGCCTCCAGGGTGTCCACGTAGATGCCCGCCCGCACCTCGATGTGGCGCCGATCCGGGGCGGGGAAGATCTCCTCCACGCGGCCCACCTCGACGCCCAGGAACTTGACCGGCGAGCCGACCTCGAGGCCGTTGACCGCCTCGGTGAAGTAGAAGTAGGCGGGCGTGGTGCGCCGCTGCAGCTGACTGATGCCGAGCCACATCAGGCTGCCGACCGTCAGGGAGATCCCCACGGTGACGAAGAGCCCGAGCTTCCAGCGGTTGGTGTTCGAGATGGACATGGGTCAGGGGCCGGTCGAGCCGGCGAGCGGTCTGCGGTTGAAGAAGGCCTGCACGCGAGGGTCCTCGCTCCCGTCGCGGAGCGCGGCGGGGGTGCCGCGAGCCACCACCCCGACCGCGCCACGGTCGAGCATGAGGCAGTGGTCGGCGATGCGGAAGATGCTCGGGAGCTCGTGGGTGACCAGCACGGTCGTCACCCCCAGGTCCTCCCGCAGCCGGATGAGCAGGTCGTCGAGCTCCACGGCCGTGATCGGATCCAGCCCCGCGCTGGGCTCGTCGAGGAACAGGAGCCGCGGCTCCATGGCCAGGGCGCGGGCGATCCCGGCGCGCTTCTGCATGCCCCCGGAGACCTCCGCGGGCAGGTGGTGCTCGAAGCCCGCCAGCCCCACCAGGCGCAGGCGCGCGGCCGCCAGGGCCTCGGCGGCCGCCGGCGGTAGCTGCGTCCAGCGCCGCAGGGGCAGGCAGACGTTCTCGAGCAGGGTCTCGGAGCCGAACAGGGCCCCGGACTGGAAGGAGACTCCGAAGCCCGGTAGGCCACGCTCGAGGTCCGGCAGCCCGGTCCCCAACACGTCGACCTCCCCCGCGAGCGGCGGCAGGAGCCCGACCAGGGTCTGCATCAGGGTCGTCTTGCCGCAGCCGCTGCCCCCCAGGATGGCGGTGATGGCGCCGGCGGGAATCTCGAAGTCGAGTTGCTCCTGGATGCGCACACTGCCGTAGCCGATGGCCAGGCCGCGGGCACGGATGGCGACGGAGGGGCTGTCCTGCGTCGTGACCATCTCAGATCCCGAACAGGTGGAAGGTCATGGTGAAGAACGCGTCGAGCACCACCAGGAAGAACAGGATCACGACCACCGCCGAGGTGGTCGAGCTCCCCACGCCCGCGGCACCTCCGCGGGTAGCCAGGCCGCGCTGGCAGGAGATCAGGACGATCGTGACCGCGAAGACGACGCTCTTGAACAGGCCCCCGGCCACGTCGGCGAAGTCGACCGCGCTCTCCAGCTGCACGTAGTAGGCCAGGGTCGTGATCCCCAATCGCTGCACGGCGACGAGCTGCCCGCCGAAGATCCCCACCACCATCGAGAGAGCGGTCAGCATCGGCACCACCGCCCCCAGGGCGACCAGGCGTGGGAGGACGAGGTAGCGCTGGGGATCGAACCCCAGGGTCCACAGGGCGTCCACCTCCTGGTTGACGCGCATGGTTCCCAGCTCGGCCGCGTAGGCCGCCCCCGATCGTCCGGCCACCACGATGGCCGTCATCAGGGGCGCCATCTCGCGCACCACCGAGAGCCCCACCAGGTTGGCGACGAAGATGTTGGCCCCGAAGCGCTCGAGCTGGAAGGCGGCCTGCAGGCCGATGATCAGGCCCACCAGGAAGTTGATCAGGAGCACGATCGGCACGCCGTCGGCCCCGGCCCGCTCCATCAGCCCGGGTACCGATCGCCAGTGGATCGAGCGCGGGTCCTTCAAGGACCTGCGCGCTGAGTGGGCCATGTCCCCCACGAAGGCGAAGACCGCCTTCAGCGAGCGGAGAATGTCAGCCGTGGCCCGGCCGACCTGGTCCAGGGTGCCGATCCGCCGCGGAGCAGCCGGCCCGCAGACCTGACCCGCCTCACAGGCGTAGAGACCGAGCATGCGCTCCTGCTCGGGCCCGGCCCCGACCAGCTCGACGGCCACCCCGCCGGCCAGACCCTCCGTGCGCGCGGCCTGGACCAGGGCCGCGCAGGCCCCGTCGAGTTCCTCGAGGCCCCCGAGGTCCAGCTCGAAGGCCCGGCCCCGGTCGAGCTCCCGGCGCAGGCTGCTCCACAGGCGCTCGGCCTGGTCCAGCCGGCAGGCGCCCGACAGCCGCAGGACGGCCCGGCCGGAGGGGCCCTCCCGGCGGTCGATCTCGAGCGGTGCGGCGGGCATGGGGCATGAGCCTAGCCTTTCGTGAAGACCGGATCTCTAGCCCGGCCTATTCGTGAGGCTTTGACGCATTGGGGCCCAACTGCGTTCCTGGCGGTACTTTGGGTGTCG
>CAZQAT010000042.1:30361-36428 GCA_964591315.1 uncultured Planctomycetaceae bacterium | reverse complement strand
CCGCCGCTAGTCGGAGTAGTGCGCGATCACGCTGACCAGCTTTCCGTCGTGCGAGGTGGGCACGACGAGCTCCCGCGCGGCCAGGGGCGTCCACGGGGCCGGGTGGTAGAGCACGTAGCCGTACTCCTGCGCGCTCGGTGAGGGATCGGGCACGATCCTGGAGGGCTCGCCCACGTCCGCGATGAGCTGCTCCAGGCTCTGACCTGCGAGGGCCCGAGCGCGCTCGAGCTTCGGCTCGAGGTAGAGCGTGTTCAGGGACTCCTGGGTCACGGGATGGAAGTACGCCAGGACGATCGCTGCCAGGAGCAGGGCGGGGGCCGTGCGGCGAAGTCTGGCCTCTCTCGACCTGCTCGCGAGAACCGCGCCCACCAGGGCCAGGAGGGGGAGCAAGGTGGCGGCGCTCAGCACGGCGACCACCAGGGCCTTCGGGGCGTCCCACAGGGAGCTGATGCTCGCGAGTTCCAGGGGGGCGTTCATCGGGCTCGGGTCGTTTTCGGGTCCTGGGATGCTTGCGAAGGGCGATGCGGCGCTGCTCCGCACGACCCGGTCAAGGCTACCCCCGCGGCGGCCCCTTCGGGGGGGACCCAGATCTCTTTCCGTCGAGCAGGCCCGAGCACCTCCCTCGGCGGTCCTTCCCCTCCAGTCCCGGCCGACGAGGGCTCGGAAGATCCCGACAGGGAGGAGCTCTGCCGGCCGCGGTGCGCCGACTCCTCGACCGGGGATGGCTCCGTCAGATCTGGAACAGGAACGGCTCGCGGTCCAGGTAGCGCGTGAGGTGCGGGGTCCAGGCGGGCAGGGCGAGTCGCAGCCAGTCGTGCTCGTCGGCGTTCGGGGCGTGGTGACCGAAGACCTCCACCAGGCTCGAGGCGAGATAACCCTCGAGGCGCTCCAGGTCTCCCGGGGCGAGGGGCAGGTGCTCCTCGTAGGCGGACACCAGCTCGCGCCTCGCGGCGGGGTCCAGTCCCCCCAGGCACTCGCCGAGGTCGTACAGCCACGGGGCGTAGCAGGCGCGGCCGAAGTCCAGGGGGCGCGGATCCTCCCCGTCGAAGACGTAGTTCTCCCCGTGCAGGTCCGCGTGCACGAGGCCCGTGCGCTCGGGGTCCAGCGCGAAGGGGGCCAGCTCCTCGTCGGCGCGCTCCACCACGCGGCGGCAGAGCTCGAGCTGTTCGGCGGTGAGGACGCCCGCCCCTTCGAGGGGCGCGAGGCGCTCCAGGGAGCGCTGCCAGGATGCGGGGCTGTGGCGCGGGCGGCGAAAGTCCGACGGCGGCGTCCAGGAGCGCGCGTGCTGGTGGAGCCGCGCGATCATCACGCCCAGCGCGCGCGCCTGCGCGGGGCTGCGGCGGCCCTCGACGTGCTCACCGGGGACCCAGTGCAGCAGGCTGCAGAGGACGGCCGCGCCGTCGGGCCCCTCGACCTCGTGCAGGTAGCCGCCATCGGGACCGGGGCGCGGCAGCTGCACCCGCAGCCGGCTCTCCTCGGAGAGGGCCCTCAGCCACAGGCACTCGGACTCGAGCACGTCGCGCTCGAAGAACTCCGGGGTGATCGGGGGCGAGGCCGGCGCGTGCAGGCGCAGCAGCCAGGAGTCCCCCTCGGCCTCGACCCGGTAGACGACGGCCTCCCCGTGACCCAGCCAGCTGCGGGGCGCGTCGCTCCCCAGGAAGGCGGTCGTCGCCCGGCGGGCGGTGTCCTCCCAGGCTGCGGGAGCCCGGCGGGGTGAGGGATCGGAGGGGTCCATGTCGGATCGGAGGGGATTATGGCATCGGCGACCGCGCGCGGCTCCTGCGCGAGGCCGGTCAGTGAGCGCTGACCAGGCAGCGGATCCTGCCGTCGTGGGCGCCGAACCACAGTCGATCACCGACGACGGTGGGGGAGCTCCAGACCGTGCTGCCCACCTCGAAGCGCCAGAGGATCGCGCCGTCCCGCCGGTCCAAGGCGAAGAGGGCTCCGGGCAGCTCCCCGCCGGCGCCCTCGCCGCCGACGATCACCTGATGCTCGACCAGGGCCGGGCTGCCGAGCACACGGCCGCCCAGGTCGGTGCGCCAGCGGGCACGGCCGGTGGCGACCTCCACCGCGTGCAGGTGGTGGTCGTCGGAGCCCACGTAGGCCAGGCCGTCGCCCTGGTGCACGGCAGGGGAAGAGAAGACCGCGCCGCCGGTGGAGAAGCGGTAGCGCTCCTCGCCGCTCTCCGCGTCCAGGCAGAGGAGGTGATCGGCGAAGGTGCCGCAGTAGAGGAGCCCGCCGACCACCGTGGGGGAGGACTCCACCGTGCCGCCCGTGTCGAACTCCCAGAGGAGCTCGGGCTGCACGAGCGGCCGCGCGCCGGGGGCGCTCCCCGTGCGCAGGTCCGAACCGCGGAAGCGGGTCCAGGCGGAGGGGCTCCAGCTCACGGCTTCGCCTACGGGTCAGTCCTCGCGGCGCGGCGGCGCGGCGGCGGGCAGCTTCCAGCGCTCCGAAGGCTCGTAGGCGGCGTCCATGCGCGCCAGGAGGCGGGCCAGGAGCTCGGGGCGTTCGAGCGCCAGGTCGCGTGCCTCGCCCAGGTCGCGCTCCAGGTCGTAGAGGCGCGGCGGGTTCTTCATCGGCTGCTGGATCACCTTCCAGTTCTCCGCGCGCAGGGCGCGGCCGCCGCCGCGCTCGTAGAAGGCCCAGTACAGGTCCTCGTGGGCCGCCTGTCCCTCCCGCCCGAAGAGGTCGGAGGCCATCGAGAGGCCGTCGTGCTCGTCGGGGAGCTCCTCCTGCGCGCTCGCCAGCTCCGCGAAGGTGGGCATCAGGTCCTGGAAGGCTGCCACGTGATCGCTCGTCGTCCCGGCCGGCACGCGCCCCGGCCAGCGGGCGATCAGGGGCACGCGGATGCCGCCCTCGTGCAGGCTGCGCTTGATGCCGCGCAGGGGCCCGTTGGAGTCGAAGAAGCTCGCGTCGTGGCCGCCCTCGCGGTGCGGACCGTTGTCGGAGGTGAAGAGCACCAGGGTGTCACGGCCGCGGCCGGTGTCCTCGAGGGTCTCGAGCACGCGCCCCACGTCGCGGTCGATCAGGGAGAGCATGGCGGCGAAGCCCTGCTCCGGCTCCGGCCAGTCCGAGTCGGCGAAGGGACCGAGGTCCGGCACCTCCATGCCCCTCTTGCCGGCCTCGTTGTTGGCGTGCGGCAGGGTCCAGGGCAGGTAGAGGAACACGGGGCCCGGCGCCTGCTCGGTCAGGAAGTCGAGGGCGCGCTGGACGATCAGGTCGTGGCTGTACTGCTTCCTGAGCGTGGCGACGCCCTGGCCGTGCTTGCCGGGCTTCGGCACCACGTTCTCGAGCGGGAAGCGCTGCTCCCCGTCGATCAGGAAGGTCGGGTAGAAGTTGTGGGCGTGGGACTGGTCCAGGTAGCCGAAAAAGCGGTCGAAGCCCTGGCGCGTGGGCATGCCGTCCGAGCCCTCGTGGCCGATGCCCCACTTGCCGAAGCAGCCGGTGCGGTAGCCGGCGGCCTTGAGGACCTCCGCCAGGGTCACGTCCTCGGGCCGCAGGTTCTGCTTGCCGTTGCCGCGGATCAGGGCATGGCCGGTGTGCAGCCCGGTCATGAGGACGCAGCGCGAGGGCGCGCAGACCGTGGAGCCGGCGTAGAACTGGGTGTAGCGGCGCCCCTCCGCGGCGAGGCGGTCGATGTTGGGGGTCCGGAGCCTCTCCTGGCCGTAGCAGCCCAGGTCGCCGTAGCCCAGGTCGTCGGTGACGATCAGGACGATGTGGGGGAGGTCTCGCTCCGCCTGCGGGGCGGCGAGGAGCGGGGCGAGGGCGATGAGGAGCGAGTGGATCATCCCGGGGTCAGCGCAGGTCGAAGGACAGGGGGCCACCGGCGGGGCGGTGGAGGAGCTCGAGCTGATAGGGCGAGACCTCCTCGCCCGTGGTGGTCCGGCATCGTACGCGAAGCACGGCGTCGGTCAGGGCGACCCGGAGGTCGTCGATCACGTAGCCCGCGCTCCCGTCCACGCCGTTCACCGGGCGTGCGCGGGTCGGAGGTTCGAGCGACAGGCTCGAGGGCTCGCGGGGCCAGTCGGCGAACAGGACTTCGCTGACCTCGAGCGGCTCGCGGAAGAGCAGGCGCGCCTCCACCCAGGCTGTGCCGTCGACCTCGATGTGCCAGGCCCCGTCCGCGGTTCCGGTTCCGACTCCGCGCCAGTCATTGCGTTGCAGCAGGACGCGCGGTTCCTCCAGGGCGTCCAGGACGATCGGTGGCGGGGCGAAGTTGTCCTGGCGCGTGGCCGTGACGTCTTCCCACCAGCGCCGGTAGACCTCCCGCAGCTCGGCCACCAGCTCGGGACGTTCCGCGGCCAGGTCGCGCGCCTCCGCGGGGTCGTCCCGCAGGTCGTAGAGCTCGAAGGGGTGCTCCTGTGGTGGAGCCTCACGCCCGAAACCCGAGGCGCGCACCAGCTTCCAGCGCGGTCCGATCACGGCGAAGTGGTGCTCGTACCGGGGCACGTCGCCCCGGTGGGTCTGGATCACCAGGTGCCGCGCGGGGACCTGGGCCGTGTGCCCCGAGAGCTCGGGCCACAGGCTGCGGCCGTCGAGGGCGACCTCCTCGGGCGTGGGGACCCCCAGGGCCTCGAGCAAGGTCGGGAAGAGGTCGATGTGGGCCGCGGTGGTCCCGACGCGCGTCGCGGGGGACAGCTGCTCCCCGTAGCGCATCAAGAGCGGGCTGCGGATCCCGCCCTCGTACACGCCCGTCTTGAAGCCCCGCAGGCCCCCGGCCCAGCGCCCCCAGGTGGGGCCGTTGTCCCCGAGGAAGACGACCAGGGTGTCGTCGTCGAGGCCGCGCTCCTGCAGGTGCGCCAGCAGCCGTCCGACGTTCTGGTCGATGTTCTCGGTCATGGCGAGGATGCGCGCGACCTGGTCGGGCCTTGCGTCTTCCCCGCGGAGGATCCCGGAGAGGTCCGCGGCCTTGTACTTCGCGTACAGCTCCTCCGGCACGTCGTGGAAGGGACCGTGGGGCGCATTGGTCGCCACGTAGGCGAAGAAGGGCTGCCCGCTCGCCTGCGCGCCGTCGATGAACTCGAGGGCCGCGTCCACGTAGACGTCCGTGCAGAAGCCCTCGGTCCTGACCTGTTCGCCGTTGTGGAACAGGATCGGGTCCGTGTAGCGCCGGGCGTTCTCGATCGGCTCGGAGGCCTGGGCCAGGCCGCCGCCGCGGTGCACGAGTACCTCGTCGAAGCCCTGGTCCTGGGGTCGCTGGGGGTGGTTGTCTCCCAGGTGCCACTTGCCGAAGATCCCCGTGCGGTAGCCCGCCTCGCGCAGCACCTCGGCCAGGGTGACCTCCTCCGGCTCCATCGAGGTCCGCCCGCGCCAGGTGTCGACCACCCGCGTGCGGTAGTTGTAGCGCCCGGTCAGGAGCGAGGCGCGGGTGGGTGAGCAGACGGGGCTGACGTAGAAGCGTTCGACCCGTGGCGAGGCCGCCGCCAGGGCGTCCAGGTGGGGCGTCTCGAGGACCGGGTTGCCCGCGAAGCCGTAGTCACCGAACCCCTGGTCGTCGGTCATGACCAGGAGCAGGTTGGGGCGCTGCGGGGGCCTCTCCGGGAGCCCCCCGGCGGGGCCCGAGCAGGCGCAGGAGAGGAGCATCAGGGCCGCGAGGGGGATCCGCATGGGCCCATGCTCGCACGGGGAGGCGCCGGGATTCCATTCCCGCGGCCCGTTCCCAACCTCGAAGCTCCGGCTGCCTCCGCGAGGGGCCGGAGGCCGTTGCTGAGGGCCGACAAAGGGGTTTAGCTGGACTCTGGCAGCCGCTGGTGCGGCAGCCGCTCCAACCACCACAGGACGACTCCATGAACAAGCAACTGCTCCACGCCGCCGCGCTCGCCCTGGCCGCGTTGACCCTGACCCCGGCCGCCCTCGCGACCCCCGCTCAGGAGGCCCTCCCGAGCCTGGACGAGGCGAGCGCGACCCGCGTCAAGCAGACTCGCAAGCTCGGCCTCTCCTCGCGCCGCTCGAGCCTGCGCCTCGAGAAGTCGACCCTCCAGCACGAGGGCGCATTCATCCTCGAGGACGACGACAGGAAGAGGAAGAAGAAGCGCGCCAAGAAGAAGGGCGAGCGCAAGAAGAAGGG
>CAZQAT010000042.1:0-30261 GCA_964591315.1 uncultured Planctomycetaceae bacterium | reverse complement strand
AAGAAGGTCCGCAAGAAGGGCGGCACCCCGCCCCAGGACGGCCCCTCCGACGGCTAACGTCCCGAACTCCGCCGCTGCCGCTGCAGCGGTGGACGAGATATCCCTCGCAGCAGGACCCCGTTCGCCTCGGCGAGCGGGGTCCGCCCACTTCGGGGGTCCTCACTCGTCGTCGTCCCGGTGGCGCGCGGGCTCCCGCTGGCCCGCGCCCTTGCGCCCCTTGTCTCCCAGCTCGTCGCGCGCGGCAGCGGCGAGGGCCGAGAGCCTCTCGACCACCTGTGGGTGCTGGTCCGCCACGTCGCGCCGCTCCCCGGGGTCCGCCTCCAGGTCGAACAGGGCGGTCGACACGCGCCCGGTGCGCGTGGGGCCCGGGTGCCCGTCCTTCCCCGGCTCGAGGCGCTCGTAGGTGCGGTAGCTGTGGGGCAGGTGCAGCTTCCACCTGCCCTGGCGCACGGCCTGGAGCTGGCGGTTGTAGTAGTACCAGAACTCCGTGCGCGGGCTGGGCGAGGACGGGTCGCGCAGGTGGGCCGTCAGGTCGAGCCCGTCGACGGGCAGCCTCGGAGCGCGGGCGCCGCAGAGGGCCGCGATGGTCGGTAGGAGGTCGATGGTGGAGGCGATCCCCTCGGATACCGAGCCCGGCGGGATCACGCCCGGCAGGCGCATCAGGCAGGGCACCCGGCAGCCGCCCTCCCACATGGTGCCCTTGCCCTCCTTGAGGGGCAGGGCCGAGCCCGCGTGGTCACCGTAGTTGAGCCAGGGACCGTTGTCGCTGGTGAAGATCACCAGGGTGCGCTCCGCGACGCCGAGGTCCTCGAGGGCCGCGAGCAGCTCGCCCGTGCAGGCATCGATCTCCTCGATCACGTCCCCGTAGGGGCCGTAGTCGGTCGTCCAGCCCTCGCCGCGGGGCGTGCCCAGGGGCACGTGGGGCATGGAGTGCGCCAGCTCGAGGAAGAAGGGCCCGCGCGGGGCCTCGCGCTCGAGGAAGGCGAGAGCGCGGTCGGTGTAGCGGCGTGTCAGGCCGGCCTGGTCCTCGAGGGTCCACAGGATCTGGAGCACCTCGTCGCCGTCCATCAGGGGCAGGGGTGGCCACCTGGTCTTGCGGTGCTCCCCGCTGACCCGCACGCCGTCGTAGTCCACGGGCCACATGTCGTTGGAGTACGGCAGCCCGAACCACTCGTCGTAGCCGTGGCGGGTGGGGAGGAACTCCGGGTGGTGTCCGGTGTGCCACTTGCCCACGAAGCCCGTCGCGTAGCCCGCCTCCCCCAGCAGCTCCGCCAGGGTCTCCTCGTCCTCGTGCAGGCCGACCTTGGAGCTGGGGCCGAGGGCGCCCAAGACGCCGAGGCGGTTCGCGTAGCAGCCCGTGCGGATCGAGGTGCGCGAGGAGGTGCAGGTGGCCTGGGAGACGTAGAAGCTGTCGAACTTGATGCCGTCCCGCGCGAGCCCGTCGAGGTGGGGCGTCGTGAAGCCCTCGGCCCCGTAGACCCCCAGGTCCCGGTAGCCCTGGTCGTCGGTGTAGATCAGGAGGACGTTCGGCGGCGGCTCGGCTGGGGCCTGCGGCGCCGGGGCCGCGAGCGCCGCGAGCAGGAGGACGGGGCAGGGGAGGGCCACGCCGCTACTGCCCCTCGCCGGAGTCCTCGGGCAGGCCGTACTGGCCCCGCAGCCGCTCGAGGCGCGCCGTCAGGTCCGCCTGCACCTCCGCCAGCTCCGGGTCACCGTGGCGGTTGTTCACCTCCTCCGGATCGGTCTGCAGGTCGTACAGCTCCCAGGCGTCGAGCCGGTGCAGGTGCATCAGCTTGTAGCGGTCGGTGCGCACGCCCCGGTGGGGCTCCACCGCGTGGATGCCCACTTCGAAGTACTCGTAGTAGACCTCGTCCCGCCAGTCCTCCGGCGTGGAGCCCCGCAGCAGGGGCAGCAGGCTGCGACCCTGGACCTCCGCCGGGATCTCGACGCCCGCGGCCTCGAGGAAGGTGGGGGCGAAGTCCACGTTCTGGCACAGGTCGGCGTTGCGGGTCCCGGGCTCGATCACGCCCGGCCAGCGGATCAGGAAGGGCATGCGCAGGCTGGGCTCGTACATCCAGCGCTTGTCGTACCAGCCGTGCTCACCCAGGTAGAAGCCCTGGTCGGAGCAGTAGATGACGATCGTGTTGTCGGCGAGCCCCTTCTCGTCCAGGTAGTCGAGCAGGCGGCCCATGGTGTCGTCGACCGAGGCGATGCAGCGCAGGTAGTTCTTGATGTAGCGCTGGTACTTCCAGCTCACGAGCTCGCGACCCTCGAGCTTCGCCTCGTAAAAGGACCGGTTCTCCTCCTCGAAGGCGGCCTCCCAGCGGGTGCGCTGGGCCTGGTTCATGCGCTCGAGGGGGCCGGCGGCCCACCTGTCGGCGCCCTTCAGCTCCGCCTGCGGGTCGAGCGGCGGCACCTTCAGGTCGTAGTAGAGGTACATGTGCCTGTCGATCTCCATCTCCTGCCTGCGCGCTCCGTCGCTGCGGGTCGCGTAGTCGTCGAAGAGGGTCTCGGGCTCGGGGATGGTGACGTCCTTGTAGGTGTCGAGATGGTCCGGCCCGGGCATCCAGGAGCGGTGGGGAGCCTTCTGCTGGCACATGAGCAGGAAGGGCTTCTGCGCGTCGCGACCCTCCTCGAGCCACTCGAGAGCCAGGTCGACGGTCAGGTCGGTCACGTAGCCCTCGCGGCGGTGCTTGCCGCCGGGGATGCGGAAGTCGGGGTTGTAGTAGTGCCCCTGGCCGGGCAGGACCTCCCAGTGGTCGAAGCCGGTGGGGTCGGTCTTGAGGTGCCACTTGCCGATCATGGCCGTGGCGTAGCCGGCCGCCTGCAGGAGCTTGGGGAAGGTGACCTGGTCCCCGTCGAAGAGGTTCCCGTTCGTCATGACCCCGTTCACGGTGCTGTGCTTGCCCGTGAGCACCACGGCGCGGCTGGGGGCGCAGATCGAGTTGGTGCAGAAGAGGCTGTCGAAGACCATGCCCTCGCGCGCCAGCCGATCGATGTGGGGGGTCGTGTTGATGCGCGAGCCGTAGGCGGAGATGGCCGCCGTGGAGTGGTCGTCGGTGAAGACGAACAGGATGTTGGGGCGCTCGTCGGGCGCGGCGTCCTCCGCGGCGGGCTGCGGGGGACACAGGGCGAGGGGCAGCAAGAGGAGCGAGAGCGTGGCGGGGTTCATGCCCGGATCTTAGCCGGAATGCCCCCCGCAGCGCCGCCGGTCACTCAGGGATGGGTCTCGTAGTGCACCGCGTGGGCCCGCACCTGGACCAGCTCCAGCTCTGGGTAGCGCAGGGCCGTCAGGCGGTCGCCGTAGACGCAGCCCGTGTCGATGCAGAGCGTGTTGTTGCGCCACTCCGCTTCGGGCACCACCGTGTGGCCGTAGACCACACGGGGGGCGCCGGAGTACTCCCGGGCCCAGTCCTTGCGCACGGGATAGCCCTGAGCGTTGCGCTCGCCGGTGGTCTCGCCGAAGACGCAGAAGGACTGGGCGCGCTTCGACTCACGGCCGTGGAGGTCCTCCCGCAGGCCGGCGTGGGCCACGACCAGCTGACCGCCGTCGAGGAGCAGGTGGTGGGGCAGCTGCTGCATGAAGGCGCGCACCTCCTCCCGGAAGGCCCGGGTCTCGCGCTCCATCTGCTCGATGGTCTCCGCCAGACCGAAGGACACCTCGACGTCGCGGCCCGCGAGCCAGCGGGCGCACTTGCGGTCGTGGTTGCCGAGCAGGCACAGGCCCGTGCCCGCGCGCACCATGCCCATCACCAGCCGCACGCAGGCCGGGCTCTTGGGGCCCCTGTCCACCAGGTCGCCGAGGAACACGGCCCGTCGGCCGGTGGGGGGGCTGACCACGGGGTCGCGCTCCCCGCCGCGCACCTCGTAGCCGAGCAGGCCGAGCAGCTCCAGGAGCTCGTCGAAGCAGCCGTGCAGGTCACCGACGATGTCGAAGGGGCCGGGGTCGTCCCGCAGGGCGTGGGGGGAGAGGGTCTCGGACATGGGGCCGGAAGCTAACCGAAGCCCGCCGTGGCGGACAGGTTCGACGCGGGCGATGGCCGAGCCTCAGGCCCCGGGGGCGAGCTCTCCGAGCAAGGACTCGAGGGCCTGCACGCCGGCCCTGCCCAGCCGCCTGCGGGCGCGGGCGTCGGCGACCCTCCAGTCCGCCAGGGCACGCTCCAGGCGTCGACGCCCGGTGCGGCTGAGGTGGTAGCGCAGGCCGCGCCCGCGGGCGGGCCGCCGGCGCTCCAGCCAGCCGCCCGCTTCGAGGCGCTCGGCGCCGCGGCTGAGGCTGGACTTCTCCAGGTCGAGGCGTCGGCAGAGCTCCGCGGGCCTGGCGCCGCCCAGGGCTCCGACCATCACCAGGAGGTTGAGCTGGCTGGCCTTGAGGCCGTGGGGCCTGAGGGCCTCGTCGTAGTGGGCCGTGAGCACCCGGCTGGCCTGGCGCACCTTGAGGGCCAGGCACTGGCCGGCCGCGGCTCGCAGGTCCCGCTGGAGGTCGCTGGCGTCCATATGGAGTTGTGTATACAACAAAGGGCCCCGGCGCAAGGACGGCCCGCCGAGACCCGTGCGGCACGGGGTCCCGGCGGCGCGATTCTTTGGATCCGCGGCCCTTGCGCCGTAGGCTGCGCCCATGGAGAAGCCCGATTGGCGCGGTGCGGAGCAGCGCACCCAGACGATCTGCCTCTTGATCCTCTCGGGGGTCGCCATCGGCGTCTCGCTCCTGTACCTGCGTCAGGTGCTGGTGCCCTTCGTGCTGGCGGTCTTCCTGACCATGGTCGTCACGCCGGTGATGGACCTCCTGATGGCGCGCTTCCGCTTCCCGCGCGGCCTGGCGATCCTCTCGACCCTGGCCCTGGCCTTCCTGGTCCTGGGCGCCCTGGGCGGCCTCGTGTCCCGGGCCCTGGCGGAGGTCCTGGACAAGAAGCAGACCTACGTGGCCCAGGTGGACGGTCTCCTGACCGGCGTCGAGCAGCGCTTCGACGGCCTGCTCGAGAGCTTCGAGGGTCTGGTGCCCGGTGACGAGGAGCCCGCAGAAGCCGCCGACGACCCACCCGTCGTCACCGAGGCTGAGTCCGACGCCGCCGCGGCGCCCGGTGCGTCCCTCGCGGACCTGCGCGAGAAGGTCGGCGGCATGGCCCTGGGCGCCATCGGCTGGGTGACGAGCAACACCCTGGCGCTGCTCTCCAACGGCCTGCTCGTGATGGTCTTCATGATGTTCCTGATCACCGGCCACCGCCGGCCGGGGTCGCGTGACCCCGACAGCCTGGGTGCCCAGCTGCGGCGGCGCATCAAGGAGTACCTGCGGGTCAAGATCAGCGTCTCGGCCGTCACGGGCACGGCGACCTTCCTGATCCTGAGTCTCCTGGGCGTCGACCTGGCGCTGGTCTTCGGCCTGGCGGCCTTCTTCCTGAACTTCATCCCCAACGTGGGCTCGGCGGTGGCGATCCTCTTGCCCCTGCCCGTGATCCTGCTGGCTCCGGCGGAGGACGTGTCGGTGGTCTCCAAGGTCCTGGCGGTGGCCCTGCCGGCCACTGTGCAGTTCCTGGTGGGCAACGTGCTCGAGCCCCGCTGGATGGGGCGCTCCCTGGACCTGAACCCGATCGTGATCCTGCTCTCCCTGATCTTCTGGGGGGTGCTCTGGGGACCGGTGGGGATGCTGCTCTCGGTGCCGATCACGGCCGTGCTGAAGATGCTCTTCGAGCGCTCGGAGCTGACCCGGCCCGTGGCGGTGCTCTTCTCCGAGGGAGAGTGAGGGAGAGCCGGGCCGCCGGCCCTGGTGCCCGGGCGGGGGCGGTGTACCATCCCGGCCCTCGCCGCGAACCCCAACACGCCCCACGAGTCCATGCCCGACGACGCCCCCGCCCCCGAGGCCGAGCCCGAGCTCCCGCCCTACATCATCGAAGCCGCGCGCTCCGGCCGCTCGAAGTGCAAGAGCTGCCGCAAGGCGATCCCCAAGGAGGACCTGCGCCTCGGCGTCCTGGTCGAGGGTCCCTTCGGCACGGGGCACATGTGGTACCACCTCAACTGCGCCGCCAAGCGCCTCTTCGCCAAGCTCGAGGAGGCCTACCAGCACCAGGCCTGGGCCTGCGCCAAGGTGCCCCTCGAGGAGGGCGACCTGCCGACCCTGGCGGAGCTGTCCGAGCTCAAGGAAGAGGCGGAGAAGAAGAAGGCCGAGCGCAAGGAGCTCCCCCACGTCGAGCTGGCCCCCTCGGGCCGCTCGCGCTGCAAGCACTGCGACGAGACGATCGAGAAGGGTGACCCGCGCGTGGTCATCGGCCGCGCCGTGGAGTTCGGCCAGCAGGTGCGCACGAGCCCCATCAACGTGCACCCCGCCTGCGTGGCGGACGCCCTCCAGGCGGAGGACTGCGCCACGGAGCCGGACGGCTTCTTCGAGGCGCTGCGCGCGAACAGCAAGGGGATCGAGGCGGCGGTGATCGACTCGGTCGAGGCGGAGGTGGGGTCGCTGTACTGAGAGCGCGGGGCCGCTCAGCCCTCCGCCCGCGGGTGGGCCTTCTCGTAGACCTCCCGCAGCCGCTCCACCGACACGTGCGTGTAGATCTGCGTCGTCACCAGGTGCGCGTGCCCGAGTAGCTCCTGCACCGCGCGCAGGTCCGCGCCCCGATCGAGCAGGTGCGTCGCGAAGCTGTGCCGCAGGGTGTGCGGCGTGGCGCGGCGGTGAATGCCGGCGGCCAGGGCGTGCTTGTCGACGATGCGGCCGAGGGAGCGCGTGCTCAGGCGGCCGCCGCGGTTGTTGAGGAAGACGGCGTTCACCGCCTCACGCGCCGGCCGCGGGCGGGCGGGATCGGAGAGGTACTCGCCAAGGGCGTTCAGGGCGTGGGAGCCCAGGGCCGCGAGCCGCTCCTTGCGGCCCTTGCCGCGCACGCGGGCGGTGCCGCCGGCGAGGTCCAGGTCGCCGCGGTCGAGCCCGACGGTCTCGGCGGCGCGGGTGCCGGCGGAGTACATGACCTCGAGGAGCGCCCGGTCGCGGCGGCCCGCGGTGGTGGTCCGGTCGGGGGCCTCGAGCAGGGCCTCGACCTCCGACAGCTCGAGGCAGCCGGGCAGCAGGCGCGGGGCGCGGCGCCTGCGCAGGCCCGTCGCGGGGTGCTGGTCGATGGCCCCCTCCCGCTGCAGGAAGCGGAACAGGGCCCGCACGCTCGACAGCTTGCGCTGCACCGTCGAGGAGGCCAGCTCGCGGTCCTCCAGCTCCACCAGGAAACGCCGCAGGGTGCGCCCGTTCACCTCGCGCGGATCGTCGAGCCCGAGCTCCTCCAGGAAGGACGCCAGCTCCGCCAGGTCCCCGCCGTAGGCGCGCAGGGTGTGCTCCGACGCGCCACGGGTGGCGGCCAGGTGCCTCAGGAAGCGGTCGATCTCGGCGTCGAGGGCCACGGGGGCAGTCTGCGTCCCCACGGCGCGGCCCTCAAGGGCGGCCTAGCGCCGGCCGCGGCGACCGGGCTCCTCGGCCTCCGGGGCGACGGCTCCGGGCAGCCCCTTCTGCTGGGCCGCCAGCTGGGAGCGCCAGCCCGACAGCAGGGTCTCCCGCGACGGGTAGTTGATGCCGGCCACGAAGCCCTGCTTCTCGGCCGTGGCCAGGGTCCTGGTCATCTCCGCCGCCTGCTTGGCCTGGCTCTGGAGGTAGACCGTCACCGCGTCCAGGGTGGCCGCCTCCGCCGCGGCGGAGTCGCTCAGGCCCGCGAGCTGTGAGCGGGCCTCCTCCAGGGCCCGCTCGAGCTCCGCCACCCGCTCCTCGAGGGTCGCGTTGTCCTGGGCCACCTGGGCCGAACCGGAGATCGTGAACAGGGCCGCCCCGGCGGCCAGGACGAGGATGAGCTTCTGGGTTCCCATGAGACCGCTATCGGCCGCGGGACCCGTCCAGCTTCAGGCCGTCGCCGTCCCCTCAGGCGGCCTTGGCCTCCGGCTCGCTCTCCGGCACCGGCGGCAGGCCCAGGGCCAGCCCCAGGGGCACCAGCAGGATCAGGGCCCCGGCCACGTAGGGGGCCTGGCTGCCGAGCATCCAGTAGGCCACCCCGCCCAGCAGGGGTCCCACGGCCCGGGACAGGGCGCCCACGGAGCGGAAGGCCCCGAGCACCAGCCCCTGGACCTCCGCCGGGGAGTAGCGGGACACCAGGGCCGAGAAGCAGGGCATGGCCAGGGCGCTGCCCACCGCCATGAAGAAGAGCCCCGCGTAGAGCACCCCCACCGAGCCCGCGAAGCCCACCAGGACGAAGCCCGGCAGGAGGCAGGCGAGCCCGAAGGCCGCCACCTTGCGCTCGCCCATCCTCGGCACCACGCGCCGCACGACGCCCCCCTGGACGAAGGCGATCACGAGCCCCACGAAGACGAACATCCACATGTTCTCGTGGGGCGTGAACTCGAAGCGCTCGAAGGCCAGGAAGGTCAGGGTGAACTCCATCCCGCTGAAGGCCGCGAGGTAGAGGAAGGAGATGAAGTTCGTGCGCCGCACGCCGGGGTAGTCGATCGAGCGCAGGGCGCGGAAGGGGTGCAGGGTGCGGGTGTCGCTCGTCTGTCCGCGGCGCTCCGCGGGCAGGGTCTCGGGGAAGCGCCGCGCGGCCCAGACCCAGTTGAACAAGGCCAGGCCGAAGGCGATCAGGGCCGGCCCGCTGAAGGGGTTGACGCCCCAGTCGGCCCCGGCGGGCCAGCTCCCCAGCAGGTTCCAGGAGGAGGAGATCCCGCCGATGGCGGGGCCCACCACGAAGCCCAGGCCGATCGCCATGCCGACGATGCCCATGCCCTTGGCGCGCTCGGCGCCGCTGGTGGTGTCTGAGACCGCCGCCGAGGCGATCGAGATGTTGCCCGCCATGATGCCCCCCAGCACGCGCGCGCCCACGAGCAGGGCGAAGGTGCCCGCGAAGAACCACAGCACGTAGGAGAGCGCCGTGCCGCCCAGGGTCATCAGGAGGATCGCCCGCCGGCCGTGGCGGTCCGACAGGTGCCCCCAGAAGGGCGCGAAGAGGAACTGCAACAGCGAGTAGACCGAGCCCAGGATGCCCCCGAAGAGGGTCACCACCGCCCAGTCCGCCCGCTCGCGCCCGCCGGTCCAGTCGACCAGGGTCTCTTGCAGCCGACCGACCAGGCTCTCGGGCCCCTCGAGCTCGACGTAGTGGTCGAGCAGCTGGGGGAAGATCGGGAAGATGACCGAGAATCCGACCAGGTCGATGAAGACGGTCAGGAAGACCAGGCCGAGGATGCGGGGGGACTTGTCGTTCTTCACGGGCACCTTGTACGTTGGCGCCCCAGCGAGGGGAACCGGCGCGCGGAGATTCCCGCGGCGCGCCGCACGAGCTCCCGCGCCATCCCGATGAACCCTCACCTCGTCCGAGCCCCCCGCCGGGAGGTCACGCGCCTCGCCGTGCGCCCCGACTTCGCCGCCCTCCTGGCCGAGCTGCGGGAGGAAGCGGGCCTGGTGGCCCTCGACAGCGCCGGGGGCGAGCCCGCCCGCTGGAGCTGGATCGCCTTCGCGCCCCTGGAGCGAGTCGGTGCGCCACCAGGGGACCCCGCGCTCCTGAATGGTTGGGTGGAGCAGGCGGCGCTGGCGCCCGCCGACGTGCCCGGTCCCTTCGCCGGGGGCTTCCTCGGCGCCCTGGGCTACGAGCTGGGCGTGCACGGGGAGCGGCAGGATCTGCCGGCGGACCCCTGGGGCTCGCCGTCCCTGGTGGGGGGCGTCTACGACTCCTTCTTCGTCTTCGATCACGAGCAGGGCGAGGTGCACCTGGTGCTCGGCGCCGGTGCAGGGCCTGAGCGTCGGGCCGCGCTCCTGGAGGCGGCCGAACGTGCGAGCAGCGGGCCTGTCCCGGCGCGCACCTTCGAGGGCCGCGGCGCCCTGGAGCGCCGCGTGCTCCCCGGGACCCACCGCGCTCGCATCGAGGCCGCCCGCGAGGAGATCGCCGCGGGCGAGATCTACCAGGCCAACCTGGCGCACCCCTTCGAGCTGCGGACCGCGGGGGATCCCCTCGACGCCTACCTGGCGCTGCGGCGGATCAACGCGGCGCCCTACATGTTCTTCCAGCGCTTCGACCGCGCCAGCCGCTGGTCCGGCGGGCCGCGGGCCGACGGGGCCCTGCTCTCCGCCTCGCCGGAGCTGCTGCTCGAGGTGCGCGGCGAGCGCGCGCGCACGCGGCCGATCAAGGGCACCGCGCCTCGCGCCAGCGACGCGGCGATGGACGCACAGCTCGCCCGCGAGCTCCTCGAGAGCTCCAAGGACCGGGCCGAGCTGGCGATGATCGTGGACCTGGTGCGCAACGACCTGGGCCGCGTGGCGGCCCCGGGCAGCGTGCGCGCCCTGGGCTTCCCGACTCTGCGCTCCTACCCCGGGGTGCACCACCTGATGGCGGACGTGGAGTGCCGCCTGGCAAGGGGCCGCTCGACCCTCGACGCGCTCCTGGCTCTGTTCCCCGGCGGCTCGATCACCGGCGCGCCGAAGCTGCGCTCGATGGAGGTCATCGCCGAGCTCGAGGGAGAGGGCCGCGGCTTCTTCACCGGCTCGGCGGGTTTTCTCGACCTGCGCGGGGAGGCCACCTTCAACATCCTGATCCGCACCCTCGAGTGGCGCGCGGACCGGGAGCAGGGCGCGGGCCGCCTGCGCTTCCACGTGGGCGGCGGCATCACCTGGGGCTCGGACCCCGCCGCCGAGGAGCGCGAGACCCTGGTCAAGGGAGCGCGCCTGGCGCGCGCCCTGGGCTTCGAGTGGGAGCTCGACGGGTGAGCGACGAGCGCCCCTGGCCGGTCTGGGTCGACGGCGCCCTGGGGGAGCCCGGCGCCCCCGCCATCGCCGCGGAGGACCCGGGCTTCCTGCTGGGTGTGGCGGTGTTCGAGACGCTCTTGTGCGAGGACGGGCAGCTGTTCTTCGTGGAGGAGCACCTCGAGCGCCTGCGGCTCGGCGCCCGCACGATCGAGGTGGAGCTGGCGGACGAGGCGCTCCTGCGGCGCGGCCTGGGCGAGGTGGCGCGAGCCCTGGACGGGCGGGCCGCGGCCGTGCGCGTCACCCTCACGCCCGGAGCGCCGGGGCGCGGGCCGTCGATGGTGATCACCACCCGCGAGTGGGTGTCGCCCCCGCCGGAGGGGGTCAGCGTCCTGTTGGTGGAGCGCGCCAAGGTGCCCGGCCAGGAGATCGAGACCCTCAAGAGCACGAGCCGCGTGCGCAACGTCCTGGCCCGCCGGCGGGCCCAGGCCCGCGGTGCCTACGAGGCCCTGCTCGGCACGGACGACGGGGACTACGCGGAGGGCACCGTCTCGAACCTCTTCCTGGCCAGGGACGGGGAGCTCCAGACACCGCCCCTGGAGCGCGGCTGCCTGGCGGGCATCCTGCGCGAGAAGCTGATCGACCTGGCCCGGGGGCTCGGCATTCCCCTGCGCGAGGCCCCCGTGGTGCGGGAGGACCTGGCGGCGGCGGACGAGGTCTTCCTGACCAACAGCCTCGGGCGTCTGATCCCGGTGCACACGGTGCTCGACCTTCGGGAGGACCTGCCCCGGGGCGGGGGGCCGCTCTGCCGGGCCCTGCGCGGGGCGCTCGAGGGCCTGGAGCGGGAGCGGCAGGCCGCTGACGGCACGAACCCCGGTCTCCAGGGGTGAATCCTCGGCAGCTGGGCACTTCGTGGGGCATGACCGCGACAAGGCTCTGTCACCCCGCCCCCCCGGGGGGGATATTGTGGGGGTGGACCGTAGCCCCGATCGGGGGCGCCCCGGAACCGCTCCAGACCCGACCGCCGCGCCCGCGGCGAGGACGTCGACCATGCTGACCGCCCTGCTGCTCTCCCTCGCTCCCGCCCCCCTCTCCGCCGCCGCCCCCCCGCCGCCTCCGGCGCCCCGGGCGGTCGAGGCGCAGGACGAGGAGATCGTCGACAAGCGGCCCGTGATCAAGGAGCTGCTCGGCAACCTCAAGGAGCACATCGGCAAGCGCGGCGAGCAGGACAACGAGGCGGTGCAGGTGATCGACAAGCTCCTCTCCGAGTACCCCAGGTGCGGACCGAAGGACCGCTCCTCGATCACCAAGGGCATCGGCAAGTGCTTCGACCAGAAGCGCCGGCCCCTGAGCGAGGACGTGCCCAACAACAAGCTCTACATGGCAGCCGCCGTGTGCCTGGGTGAGATGGGCACGGAGGCGGCGCCCGTGCTCGTCAAGTACATCGGCCACAAGCGCCACAAGAAGAACCTGAGCCTGCAGCGGGCCCTGATCCTCTCCCTGGGCAAGGTCAAGGACCCGAAGTCGATCAAGACCCTGCTCGACCTGCTCAAGAACAAGGACAACGTCGTCATCGCCGCGGCGGCGGAGGCCCTGGGCGAGTACAAGGGGGCGCCCCAGAAGATCCGCAAGGAGGCCTTCAACGAGCTGCTCAAGCTCCTGACCACCATCAAGGCCCTCAAGGACGGCGACATGAACGACATCGCCTCGCGGGACAAGTACGACGTCATCGCCGCGCCCATCACCACCAGCCTGCAGCTGCTCTCGGGCCACGACGCCCGCAAGCCGGAGGACTGGCAGCGCTGGTGGAACAAGAACAAGAAGAAGGACTGGGGCGAGGAAGAGGAGGCCTGACCGGTCGTCCCTCTCGCCGGGCGACGCCGCCCAGGCCCATGACCCCTCCCGATCACGCCCCTGACCGCCACCGGCGCGCCGAGCACCTCGGCCGTGCCGTCTTGGGGCCCTACCTCTTGCTCTTCCCCCTGCTGCTCCTGGCGATCGCCGTCGCCTGGCTGCAGGGGCGGCGGCCGGAGCCCGCGGCGCCGCCCAGGAGCCCGGAGACCGCCGAGACCCACTCCCTCGCCACCTGGCGCGGCGAGACCGCCCCCGCGGCGGGGGGCGTGCTCTACGCGCGGCTGGCGCGCCTGCACGCACGCCGGGAGCGCCAGGCCTTCGACGCCGCCGCCATGAGTGGCCGGCTCGGCCTGGAGAGCGGCGAGCCCTGGCACATGGAGCTGACCTGGACCGGCGACTCGGAGGGGGGGATCCTGGAGCTGGGGCGCGTCTCCGTACTCGACGGCGCCGGGCAGTGCCAGACGAGCCTGCCCGCGCCCGAGCCGGGGACCCTGGCGGATCCCCTGGCGGTCCTCTTCCAGGCCCCCGCCTCCCTCGGCCCCGGCGAGAAGATCAGCTTCCTCCTGTGGGGCGAGGAGCCGGGCGAGGGCGCGCGGCTCGAGGGGCTGGGACCGGCGCTCGAGCTGCGTCCGGGCGCCGTCGAGGTGCGCGGGGACGGGGCCGCCATCGCCAGCCTGCGGCGTCGGGTCGAGTCCCCCGTGAAGGCGGGCCCCGCGCCGACGCGCGAGGGCGGAGGCGCCGATGAGGAGTAGGCTCCTCGCCGGCCTGGGGCTCTTCGGCCTGGGCCTCGGTCTGGGGCTCGCCATCGAGGGGGCCGGGTCGTCCCCGGAGACCGTCGTGCGCGGCTCCGACGAGCCGCCGCCGGGCCTGGACGCGGAGGCCGTGTTCGAGGCGCGCCTGGCCGGCGAGCGCAAGGCCTGGGCCGCCGCGCGCGAGGAGCTCGAGCTCGAGGTGCTGCGCCTGACCGGTGAGCTGGACGAGGCCCTGGCCGAGCGGGTGCAGCGCGAGGAGGACTTCGTGCGCTTCACCGAGGCCCTGGCGGGCATCGTGCCTCCGGAGGCGCCGCCGGAGGTGGCGGCGGCCTTCGCCGGGCGCGCGGCCCTGCCCGAGCATGTTCCGGTGGCCGAGCCGGTTCCGGACCCGATCGAGGTCGCCCTGGCCGCCCGGGCCAAGGTGCTCGAGCGCAAGCTGCGCACCCTCCTGACCACCGAGCGCGTGGACTCCCTTGACCTGCTCGAGGTCGGCACCCTGGGCGAGGGCTTCGTCGGCCCGGTGGTCTTCCGCGTGCTCGACGACCGCGGGCGGCCGATCGGCTCGCTCTCCGCGGACCGCCTGCGTCTCGAGGGCTCACGGGCCGGCCGCACCCTGACGATCGTGCTCGAGGCCGGCTACGAGCGCCGGGACGGGGGCACGGTTCCCTTCGCGGGAACCCTCCCCGGCGAGGAGCGCGGCGGCGAGCGGCGCATCTTCCTGCAGCAGGCCGACCCCGGTCCCTGGTTCGAGGCCTGCCCGGAGCTCTTCGGCAGCGAGTCCCTGGCGCCCCTGCACAACGACGGCAAGTGGCACGTCTTCCTGGTGCACCGCCGCCTGAACACCCTCTTCGAGCAGGACACGGCCCTGGGCTACTGGCGCCTCTCCGCCCTGGGCGGGATCCTCGACGACGAGCTGCGGGACGTGCAGGTGGAGCAGCTGTCCGCCTCCGGCAAGCTGCAGAAGCGGCTCTTCGCGGACCGCATGACGATCGAGCTGTCGGAGAACGGCATCCTGCTGACCCTGCGCGGCGGCATCCAGATGAAGGGCGGCCGCAAGTTCGACTTCCTCGGCGGGCGCTACCGGATCTTCCTGCCCGGCGCGGAGGTGGCGGACTGGAAGGCGGCCGGCCTGCCGGGCCTCGTGCCCGCGAAGGAGTCCAGCGCCGGGAGCCACGCGCCCCTGAGCCTGGACGGCGTGCGGCGCTGAGAGGAGAAGATCCTGGCCAGGGGAGGCCCGTAGCGGCACCCTGACCCGCCATGGACCCCGCCACCGCGTCCAACCCCGCCGGCGTGCTGCGCGTCAGCGAGCTCAACGCCCGGCTCAAGGAACTCCTCGCCGGCCTGGGGCGCATCGCCGTCGAGGGCGAGGTGGCCAGCCTGCGGCGGCCGGCCTCGGGGCACCTCTACTTCAACCTGAAGGACCGTCGGCGCGGGGTCGAGTCGGTGCTCGGCTGCGCGGTCTGGCGCAGCCAGGTGCAGCGGGCGCTGAAGCAGGAGCTGGTCGAGGGCGACCAGGTGATCTGCCACGGGCGCCTCGACGTCTACGGTCCACGGGGCAGCTACTCCCTGATCGTCGAGCGGGTCGAGGCGGTCGGTATCGGTGCCCTGCTCGCCCAGCTCGAGAAGCTCAAGGCGGAGCTGGCGCAGAAGGGCTGGTTCGAACGCCGCAGACCTCTACCGAAGCTGCCGCGCTGCGTGGGCGTGGTGACGTCGCGGGACGGCGCGGCCTTCCAGGACTTCCTGCGCACCCGCAGCCTGCGCTGGCCGGGCTACCCCGTGCGCCTGTGCCACACGCCGGTGCAGGGACCGGGTTCGGCGGAGGAGATCGCCCGCGCCCTGCGCGACCTGGACGCGAGCGGGGTGGACGTGATCGTGCTGTGCCGCGGCGGCGGCTCCCTCGAGGACCTGTGGGCCTTCAACGAGCGGCCCGTGGCCGAGGCCATCTGGGCCGCGAGCGTGCCGGTGGTGTGCGGCGTGGGCCACGAGACCGACGTGACCCTGGCGGACTTCGTCGCGGACCACCGGGCCCACACGCCCACCGACGCGGCCCAGACCGTGCTGCCGGAGAGGCGCGCCCTCGAGGAGGCCCTCGAGCGGCGCTTCGGGGAGCTGTGGGACGCCGTGGAGAGTGAGCTCGTCGAGCGCGAGGAGGGCCTCGAGCGCCTGGCGCGTGAGCGCACCTTGAGGAGCCCCGACGGGATCCTCGCGCCGCGCTTCGATGCCCTGGCGCGGGTCGGGGCGGAGCTCGAGCGCGGGGCGCGCCTGGCCCTGGAGCGCGCGGGGCACGGCCTGCACGACGCCGAGCAGGCCCTCGCCCTGCAGGCCCCCGCCCGCAGGCTCGAGCGCAGCCAGGCGCGGCTGGCGGAGCTCGGCCGGCGCCTGCTGGGCCCGCCGGGGGAGGGGCTGGAGCGCGTCGCGGCGCGCCTCGAGCTTGCGAGCGGTCGCCTGGAGGCCTTCTCGCCCTACGCGGTCCTCGCTCGCGGCTACTCGATCACGCGCGCGGCCGACGGCGGCGCGCCCCTCACGTCGGTCGAGGGCCTCGCGCCGGGCACGCGCCTCGAGACGCGCCTCGCCTCGGGCAGTGTGACCTCGGAGGTGGAGTCGGTGGAGGAGGGCGAGGACGCGTGAGCACGCCCACCCGCATCTACTGCGTGGTCGTCAACTGGAACGGCGGCGAGCAGAACCTGGACTGCCTGACGAGCCTGGTGTCCGAGGGGATCGCGCCGGGCCGCATCGTGTTCGTCGACAACGCCTCCATCGACGGCTCCCTGGAGGCCGTGCGCGCTCGCATTCCCGGCCTGATCGTGATCGAGAACGAGTCCAACCTGGGCTTCGGCGAGGGCGCCAACCGCGGGGCCAAGCGCGCCCTCGAGGAGGGGGCCGACGCGGTCTTCTTCATCAACAACGACCTCGAGCTCGAGGCTGGTTGCCTGGCGCTGCTCGTGTCCTTCCTGGGGGCGAACCCCAAGGTCGGCATCTGCGGTCCGCGGGTGCTCCAGAAGCAGGCGCCCGACCGCGTCTGGTGCGCTGGCGGCCTGCTGACCTGGCGCCAGAACCTCTCCACCCTGCGCGGCCACAAGCGCGCCGACGGGCCGCGCTACCGGCGCGAGATGCTGGTCGACTACGTCCCCGGCTGCGCCCTCCTGGCCCGGGCCGACGTGCTCTACCGGATCGGCGGCTTCGACGCGGCCTACTTCGCCTACATGGAGGACGTGGACCTCTGCCTGCGCGCCAAGGAGGCCGGCTGGGCCGTGGCGCTGGTCGGCGAGGCCTCCTGCCTGCACGCCAGCTCGTCGGCCACGGGCGGCGGCTACAACCCGCGCCGCAAGTACATGATGGGGGTCAACTCCATCTGGTTCCTGCGCCAGCACGGGGGACCGTGGGCGTGGTCGCGGTTCCTGGTGTTCGACGTGCTGAGCCTGCCGCTGCTCTTGATCTGGGAGACGACGCGCGGCAACGCGCCGGCGGTCTTCGCCAAGGCCAAGGGCATCTTCGACGGCCTGCGGGGCAAGCGGGTGACGGCGGCGGCGGTGCAGCGGGGCGGGTGAGCGGAGCTCACTCTGTCGGCAGGGCCTCCATCAGGCGCCCCATCAGCTCCTCGCGCCGCTCGAAGAGGCGGTAGCCCTCCCGCGGCCGCAGGTAGCCCGCGGCCTCGGGGTGCTGCTCGAGCAGCGCCTCGCTCCCGAGCTCGGCCTCGAGGGCCTCCAGCTTCGCGCGCTTGTCGAGCAGCGCCTTCGTGACCAGCGGCATCAGCATCGAGTAGTCCCCGGGCACGCTCTCGCAGGTCGAGCGATGGTGGTCCTTGTCCACCTTGCCCCAGGTGACCGCCTCGGCGGGGGGGCAGGAGGAGAGGGAGCCGTCGGTCACGGGGGCCGTGGTGATCTGGATGTCGTAGAGGTAGCCGGAGACATCCTCGAGCCCGAGGATCTGGGACAGGGCCGGCTCGGGCTGCAGGTTGAAGTTCTTCGGCACGCCGCCGCCGAGGATCAGGGTGCCGAGGGCCTTGGTGTCGGACTCCCGCAGGCCCCAAAGGTGGTAGGCGCAGCTCTCGAAGACCTCCGCGTGCAAGTCGAGCTCGAGGGCGTGCTCGCCGCGGCCGGCGCGGGCGTGGGCCCAGAGCTTCATCGAGTTGAGGAACACCGAGCCGTCCGCCGGGGCGCCGACGAAGATCGGGATCGCCTTGCGGTGGCAGAGGGTGAGCAGGCCCTCGGGGGCGCCGTTCCTCTCCTCGAGCGCGGCGTAGCAGGCCCCGAGCAGGTGGCGCATCTCCGTGCCGCTCATGCGCCGCTGGAACTCCGGCCGCTCGAGGCAGGCGCTGATGAAGGAGTCCTGGTCGAGCAGCACGTCCTCGTCGAAGCCGATGTCGGTGATGCGGATGATCTGCTCGTCGCGGAGTCGGCTGTCGTCCCCGAAGATCGGCACCTCGAAGATCGGGTGCTCCGCTGCCGAGTCCAGGGCCCGGTGGCCGTCGTGGTAGCAGACCGCGTCCGTGGTCGAGACGAGGCAGAACCAGCCCGTGTCGAGCAGGGGGTTGAGCCAGGCGAGATGCTGCCCCGAGGCGGTCACCGGCCCCGCCACCGCCAGGCTCATGGGCACCCCGCGGCCCACGGCCTCGTCGAGCAGGAGCCACAGGCGCCGGAGGTAGGCTCCCCCGAAGGAGGGCAGGCTGTGCTCGAAGAGCTCGTCGAGGCCCGCGGCCTCGGTCACGGGCCGGGTGGGCAGCTCGGGGCGGTCCGCCCGCCCGGGGGCGGCGCGCTGGTCCTTTCGGGTGGGGCTCATGGCGGGGGAGTCTACCCCAGGCCACCCCGGGCCCGTATTCTCACGGCCCCCTCCAGTCCCCGAGCCCCACGCCATGACCGAGTTCAACGACGCCGCCCGCGCCCAGTACACGAAGCAGGACTACTCCCCCGTCCCCATGATCGAGGGGGTCGAGATCGTCCAGCTGCGCCGCTTCAACGACGACGGGGGGGCCATGACCGAGCTGGGTCGCTTCGACGGCGGTCTGCACAAGGACCTGCCGGGCTTCGAGGCCAGGCAGATGAACTACAGCGTCGTGGAGCCCCAGGCCATCAAGGCCTTCCACCTGCACGAGCGCCAGACCGACGTCTGGTACGTGCCGCCGAGCGACAAGCTGCTCCTGGTCCTGGCCGACGTGCGCAAGGGCTCGCCCACCGAGGGCGAGCTACGCCGCATCGTGCTCGGGGACGGCAACTCGCGCCTGGTGCGCATCCCCCCGGGGGTGGCCCACGGCTGCAAGAACCTGCGCACCGAGAAGACCTCGGCCATCATCTACTTCGTCGACGTGCAGTTCTCCATCGGCGAGGACTGCGACGAGGGCCGCCTGCCCTGGGACTTCTTCGGCAGCGAGTGCTGGGAGGTCGAGCGGGGGTAGGTCTTCTGAGTCGGTAAGAACGCGGAAGAAGGCAGAGGTCGTTCCATCTGCTTGCCTCGGTGAGTTCGGTCCTTCCCTCCTGGGCGGCACTTGCCTTCCGCCGGCGCTGGGCGCTCGTCCTCGTCGTTCCGCTCGAGGTCAATCTGGGGGTGGGATCGGGGGCTTTCGCTAGCAAGTGAGCCGAAGGTGACCTTGGGGCGAAGGAAAGAAAGAGGTCAGCCCGCCGGAGTAGCCCACGCTTTCCCTGGGGATGAATTGCTCAGCCGAATGGGGAGGCAATCGGGAACTCGGTGAGTTGATGGTTGACTCGAACTGTGGGGGGGGTACTCCATGAAGGACGAAGTCACGCTGGTGACTTGCGGGTTCTCATCCTAATCGGGCATGCGCCCGCATTGACGAAACCGCGTATCCTGAGATTCTAGAGCGGCTGACTGCTCACTTGCGCCAAGGGAGGTCCAAGAGGATGAAGCTCCTCATTTCGATGTCTGCCGTTGCCTGCGCGACGGGAATCGCGCTCTCGTTTCCCGCTCCAGGGGCGATGCCGAACGAGTGCTCCTACGTTCAGAGTTCCATGCAAGTTGATGGCTATTGCTTCGAGTGGGCTACTGGTGGCTGCTCGAACTGCTGCCGGCATGAAGACCAGCCCGCAACCGTTCCGGTTTGCGCGGGCGGCAATCAGTTCGAGATTTGCACTCCGTTCGACTTTCCTACTTCAAGCGAAAGTGAACTACTGTCCCGGGGGTGAGCCCAATGATTGTCAATACGCAGGGACGGTCACCTGCGGTCACATTGTCAATGGTAGTCTTGCCAATGATGCTTGCCCCATTGGCCAGTAGGGGAGTTCCGGGTGCGATGGGGCAAGCGCCATCGCTCCGGCGTGAACCGGGCGATTTGCTCAACCCGGACCACAAGGCTCGTGAGGGGGTAAGCGCGATGATGGTCGCTTGCGCCCTATGCCAGGGAATCCGAATCAGAAGGGTGCCCTGAATGTCCTCGAATTGGAAGGTTGCGAGCCTGGGCCTCGCCGCGGTCGTGTTTGGCGTACTGCTAGCCGTCTTTTTGCTTCCGCTCCTCGACGATCACGCTGTGAACCGAGATGGCCCATTAACTACGCCCTCTGAGTCTTCGGTCGGAGCGGTCCCGGTGGATGGCCGACTCCCGGAACGTGATGAACAGGACAGCCCTAGGACGAATCCTGGCTCGGCCGATTCGGTGGGACAGCGGTCCGACTCTGTCAAGAACGTTCTGGAGCTGGCACTGGCCTGCTTGTCACCGGGCTTGGAGGACTCCAGTTACGATGCGAGCAAGCTCGGTGCGATCTCGGAATGCTTGCGGGGCTTGGATTGGTCGAGGGTCGCGGCTCCCGAACTCGCGTCGTGGCTCTGCAGCGAGCGCCCTCCCCTGAGGCAGGGATGCCTTGTCCTCGCTGCGGCGCTCTACGCCCGTACACCCTCGGACGCCGTGGCCTACTTGGCGGACTACGAACCGGAGTGCAGGGAAGTCGCAGAGACGGGACTGCAGATCATGGCTGTCGAGCAACTCAGCTTCCTGGACCCTCTGTGGGTCGAGGAGCTGGCGCACTCGATGACTCCGGAGGCGTTGTTCACTGGGGACTCGTCCGAACAAGGCCTCTTGCTCGCGGAGTTCTTCATCCGGCGCGGTGACAGCACGATTCGAACGCTCCTGGAGAAGGGGGGGCGCGGCGAATACGGCGGTTCGGAGGGCGAGATCACTCGCGCTGCCCGTGTGTGCCTTTTCGTCACCTCGACGATCCAAGGGGATCCCGAGAGTGCCTACAACGCGTGGTCCTATGCAGACTCGCTCCTGAGCAGCCAAGCAGCGCCGCCTGCCACGGGAGGCGTTTTGGCTCCGTTCCTGGCAAACCGTCAGACGTGGCCAAATGGGGATTCCACGTTGGCCCTGCAGACCCTGTTGCAGGCCTTGGACGACCCCGGATTCAGGCAGAGCGCAACAACGGTGCTGTACTTCATGTACACGCCCGACGGGCCTGATGGATGCGACAAGGGACTTTGGAGCGAGATCTACGCTCAGGTGCTGGCAGACGCCGAGAAGTACGGCTGGGAAAAGCCCACGAAGTGACTGCCAAGGGGAGCGCTTGATCAGCGGTCGTCGAATCGCTCGACGAGTCTCGGGGCAACAGCGTGACTTGAAGGCGGCCAAGGGCCCAGTCGTGACGCTCCCCGGCTAGCCTTCCGTGATCTCGATCATCGCCTCCAGCGCCGCCCGCGCCTCGCGCACGAGCTGGGCGCGCTCCGCGGGGTCCAGGCGGTCCCGGTCGCCGCTGAGCTCGTCCACCGCGTCGCCGGCCTCGACCCGGTTCAGGTCCGGGGCCTCGCCCTTGCGCAAGAGGTCGAGCAGGCCCGCCAGGTGCGGCGGGTCGTTGCGGCTCATGGTGGCGCAGCCGCAGCCGGCGCCCTCGGTGCCGGGGACCTCGGTCAGGTGCACGACCTCGACGCCGCGCTGGCGGCCCTGCTCGCGGGCGTTGCGCACGAAGTGGCCCTCGGTGCCGATGGCGAGCTTGGCGCCCTCGGGCGCGGCCATGACCGCCTTCCAGAGGTAGTCGGTGGAGCCCACGCCGTCCGCGGCGCGCACCGCGTCGAGGGGCGACTCGGGGTGCACCAGGACCTCGAAGCCCTGGCCGTGCCAGTAGTCGACCTGCTCCGGCGTGAACACCGTGTGCACGCCGCAGAAGGAGCCCCACAGCACCATCTCGGCCCGGTCGAGGGCCTCGAGACCGCCGGGGATGGTGGCGTCGTCCACGGGGAAGGCGCCGCGGGTGACCTGGGGGTCCGGGAGGCACAGGACGCGCTCGAGGTCCATGCCGAGCTTGAAGGCCGTGTTGCGACCCAGGTGCTGGTCCGGCACGAAGAGCACCTTGCGTCCGTCGCGGCGGGCCCAATCCACCACGAGATGCGCGTTGGAGCTGGTGCAGACCGCGCCGCGCGTGCGGCCCGCGAGGGCCTTCAGGCGTCCGGAGGTGTTCATGTAGGCCACGACCACGAGCTCGTCCCCGTAGCGCTCGAGGAGCTGGTCGGCCACCGGCAGGACCATGTAGTCCTTGGCGAGCATCTCCATGGTGCAGCCGGCGGTGGGGTTGGTGATCCACACCGACTGGTCCTCGCCGGCCAGGATCGCGATCGACTCCGCCATGAAGTGCACCGCGGACTCGACGATGACCTTCTTCTCCGGGTTGCGCGCGGCCTGCAGGGCGAGCTTGTAGCTGTCCGCCACGGAGCCGCCGTAGGTCTCGACCAGCTTGACGATCTCGCCGCCCATGTAGAAGTGGGCCAGGAGCAGGAGCGCGTCGCCGAAGTGATCCTGGGCCGGCCTGACGTAGTGGTCCATCCAGCCGAGCACCGTGGCGGGCTTGCGGTCCGGCAGGGCCAGGTACTCCTCGGCGTAGGGGCGCAGCTCCTCCTGGTACCAGGCGAGCGGCAGGTCCGTCTGGCAGATGGGGATGTCCGGGTCGAGGCGTAGCCCGCTGGGGCGGGCGCCGTGGACGGCAGGCACCGCGGAGGAGTTCGTCGAGGTGGGAGTGGTCACGGCGCAGAGGATAGCGGCCCGGGAGCCCTGAGTCGGGGTGCGAAAGGATTTCCGGCCCGGCCTCCAGCGGCGTGACCCCGCGCGCCGAGAGGACCCTCGTCTCTGCGTCCCCACGACGGGCGACGCCGCACGCCACCACGCCCATGAGCTCTCGAGTCGTCCAGCGCCCTCTCCTGCCCCTCGCCCTCCTCGCCTGCGCCTGCGCGACCGGCCCGGGAGAGGATCCGGGGAGCACCGAGGCCCAGCTTGTGGGGGCCGTGCCGCCCCGGGGCGCACCCCTGGTGGTGAGCGCCGACCTGCGTCTCGAGCCCGGGGACTACCTGCGCCCGGACCCTGGTGGGCGGGGCGTCCTGCGCCTGGAGGGGCACAAGGGGGTGACCCTGGACCTGCGCGGCGTCCGACTGCGGGGAGCGGAGGCCGGCGCCGCTCCCGATGAGTTCACCGGCGCGGGCCTGGTGCTGAGGGACTGTGAGGACGTGCGCGTGCTAGGGGGGAGCTTTGGTGGCTACCGCATCGCCGTGCGCGTCGAGGGCTGCGACGGCGTCAGCCTCGAGGGCCTGACGGTCGACCCGGCCGCGGGTGAGCGGCTCGTGGGCAGTGACGCCCTACCCCATCCTCACGATCGTCTCGAGCTGCGGAGCGCCCGCTCCGAGCACTGGCTCGACGCCTACGGCGCAGCGATCGCCGTGGTCGACTCCTCGCGGGTCGAGGTGCGCGGCGCCCGCGTGCGCGGCGGGCAGAACGGTCTGGTGGTGCTGGGCTCGGAGGGCTGCCGCTTCGTCGAGAACGACCTGTCCTATCTCTCGGGCTGGGGGATCGCCCTGTCCCACGCGGACGGCAACCTGATCGCCGGCAACCGCTGCGACGTGGTCACGCGCCGCGGGAGCTGGAGTGGAGCGGAGCCGGACCACGGGGCGACCGGGATCCTCCTGACCGGCGCCTCCTCCGGCAACGTGATCGCCGGCAACAGCGCCCGCGGCGGGAGCGCCGGCGGACGCGAGCGCTTCGAGGCGCAGAGCCCCGGGTCGGACAACCGCTGGGTCGCCAACGACTTCTCCCGCTCCGCCTGCGTCGGCCTGGAGCTTCGCAATGCCCGCGGGAGCTGGGCGGTGGGGAACCGCATCGAGGACGTCCGCGGCGCCGGTCTCGCGGTGCGCGGGGGCACCCGACTCCTGCTCGAGGGCAACGCGCTCGACGGCGTCTTCGGAGAGGGTCTCTCCCTCGTGGGGAGCGAGAGCCTGACCGTGGGTCGCAACGAGATCCGGGACTGCGACCGGGGCCTGGTGGTCAGCGCCGGGGGCCTCGACGCCGAGGCGCCTCGCCAGCTGCGCCTGGAGGGCAACCGCTTCGAGGAGAACATCCAGGACCTGGTGCTCGAGCAGTGCGTGGGCCTGGAGCTCCTGGACAACGACTTCGAGGCCGGCAACCCGCCTCCGCACCTGGACGGTCTGGCCTGGGAGGGAGAGCCGGAGCTCACGGGCCGCGCGGTCTGGGCGCGGCTGGCGGATGCCGATGGACACCTGCCCAGCGGCCGCTGCCAGGGGGCGCGCCTTCGGGCGCCGGCCTCCACACCGCCTGCGGTGCTCTCGGAGCTCGCCGCCTGGAGCCCGCCGGCCCCCTTCGGGGAGCTGCCCAAGCGGCCGGCGGCCCGCCGCCGCAGTGGGGAGGAGCCGACGGTCTTGGGCCTCTTCGGGCCCTGGGATCCTGAGGGGGGGACCCCGCGTCCCTCTGAGGCGGGGGCCCGCGGCCTGTTGGCCGGCGCCCGCTGGCAGACCACCTGGTTCCGTTGGGGGGTGCAGAGCGACCCCCGTGGTGACCTGGAGGCCTGGCGTGCCCGGCGCTTCGAGCCCCTGGACCGGGCCGTGGTGGAGGACTGGAGTGACCCCTGGGGCGGTGACGACGCGCGGCGTCTGGCGCTGCCCTTCGAGCAGTTCGGACTCGTGGCGCGCACGACGGTCGAGGTCGCCCGGGACGGGACCTACCAGCTACGGGCGGTGTCGGACGACGGCCTGCGCCTGAGCGTCGACGACGTCCCTGTTCTCGAGGACTGGACCTGGCACGCGGCGCGTCAGCGCACCGCGATGATCGAGCTGGCCGCCGGTAGCCACGAGCTCCTGCTGGAGTACTTCCAGGTCGACGGTCCCGCCGTGCTCACCCTCGAGCTGGCGGCCACGCCCGGGCCCTGAGCCTCCCCGCCCGGGGGGGGCGTGGAGCGAGGCGGTAGCCGGCGGGCGCCTACTCGGCACCCATCGGTGTCTTCGGCATGGGCGCCTACTCGGCGCCCATCGGTGTCTTCGGCATGGGCGCCTACTCGGCGCCCATGAAGGGATAACTCCAATCCGTCGCGGGGACGAAGGTCTCCTTCATGGTGCGCTGGCTGGTCCAGCGCAGGAGGTTGAGCACCGAGCCCGCCTTGTCGTTCGTGCCCGAGGCCCGCGAGCCGCCGAAGGGCTGCTGGCCGACCACGGCGCCGGTGGGCTTGTCGTTGATGTAGAAGTTCCCGGCCGTGAAGCGCAGGGCCTTGACCGCCTCGAGCACCGCCGCACGGTCGTCGCCGAAGATGGCCCCGGTCAGGGCGTAGTCGGCCGTCTGGTCGCAGAGGGCCAGGGTGTCCCCGAAGCGGGCGTCCTCGTAGACGAAGACCGTCAGGAGCGGGCCGAAGTACTCGGTCCGCATCATCGTGTGGCGCGGGTCGCTGACCTCGACCACGGTGGGGGAGACGAACCAGCCCTTCGAGTCGTCGCACTCGCCGCCGGCGACGATGGTGCAGGCGGAGTCGTCCCGGGCGGCGTCGATGGCGCCCTTGAGGTTGTCGAAGGAGGCCTGGTCGATGACGGCGCCCATGAAGTTGCGGAAGTCGCGCACGTCGCCCATCTCGATCCTGGCGATCTCGGCCACGAGGCGCTCGCGCACCTCGCCCCACAGGCTGGCGGGGATGTAGGCCCGGCTGGCGGCGGAGCACTTCTGGCCCTGGTACTCGAAGGCCCCGCGCACGAGGGCGGTCACCAGGCCCTCGACGCCGGCGGACGCGTGGGCGAAGACGAAGTCCTTGCCGCCGGTCTCGCCCACCAGGCGCGGGTACTGGCCGTAGTTGTTGATGTTCTCGCCGATCGAGCGCCAGATGCCCTGGAAGACGCCCGTCGAGCCGGTGAAGTGGATCCCCGCCAGGCGCCGGTCGGCCACCACCGGGTCGCCCACCTCGCCGCCGGAGCCGGGAATGAAGTTGATCACTCCGGGGGGCAGACCAGCGTCCTGGAGCAACTTCATCACGAACCAGTTGCTGTGGACCGAGGTCGAGGCCGGCTTCCACAGGCAGGTGTTGCCGAGCAGCGCCGGGGCCGTGGGCAGGTTGCCGGCGATGGAGGTGAAGTTGAAGGGTGTGACCGCGAACACGAAGCCGTCCAGGGGGCGGTGCTCGACCCGGTTCCAGCAGCCGGGGCTCGACTCGGGCTGGGCCTCGTAGAGCTCCTGGGCGAAGGCCACGTTGTAGCGGTAGAAGTCGATCAGCTCGCAGGCCGCGTCGATCTCCGCCTGATAGACGGTCTTCGACTGGTTCAGCATGGTGGCCGCGTTGATCGTGTCCCGGTGGGTCGAGGCCAGCATCTCCGCCGCCCGCAGGAAGATCGCCGCCCGGTCCTGCCAGGGCATGGCGTCCCACTCCGGCCGGGCCGCCTCGGCGGCCTCGATGGCGGCCTGGACCTCGTCCTGACCGGCCTTGTGGTAGGTGCCGAGGCTGTGCTGGTGGTCGTGGGGGACGACCATGCGCCCGAGGTTGCCCGTGCGCACCTCCTCACCGCCGATCACCAGGGGGACCTCGACGGCCTCGCCGGCGAGCTCGTCGAGGCGGGCCTTGAGGGCCGAGCGCTCGGGGCTCCCGGGGGCGTAGTCGCGGACGGGCTCGTTCTGGGCGGTGGGGACCTGGAAGACTCCGTGGGTCATCGAGAGCGGTGGGGCAGGGGCTGGGGGGACCGGGGCGCCGCGGCGGGGCGCGCGAAGCTGGGCAGTATGACCCGCGGAGACGGGCCTTGTCGAGGCGTGCCCCCTTTCCCAGGCGCCCCCCGAGCTGCCACAATGCAGCGCCCACCAGGCCCCTTCGCCTCGTCTTCGATGGACCACCTCCACCCCCGTCGCCGGGACCTCCCCGCACCGCGCATCGCCCTCGGCCTCGCCGCCGTGGGCCTGCTCCTGGGTGCGACCGGCGCCTGCAGCTCGACCCCGGAGCCCGCGCCGATGGATCCCGCGAGCGCGCAGGGGGCGGAGGCCGCCCTCACCGTGCCGGCGCTCGAGCCCGTACTCGAGATCCTCAGCCGACCCGAGCCCGCTCCCGCGGCGGCTGGGGCGCCGACCCAGGAGCCCCCGCCGAAGAAGGCGAAGGACCGGGCCGACCTCGCCCTCGAGGTGGAGAAGAAGCTCCTCGAGGTGGACGTGGCGACCCTGGAGCTGCAGCTGGCCGAGCACAAGGCGCGCTCCGACGAGGCCGCCGCGACCGACGCCATGGAGGCGGCCGGCAAGGAGTTCGGTGCGGCCGGCCGGGCCAAGGAGCACTACACCAAGCTGGGGAAGCTCGTGCTGCTCGCGGACGCACAGCTCGAGATCGATCAGGGCACCTTCCGCCTCGAGCAGCTCGAGCACGAGCTCGAGCAGATGGAGAAGGAGTACGCCGCCTACCAGGAGGACGAGCACGCCAAGGCCACCGGCGAGCTGGTCCTCTGGCGTCACAAGACGCGGATCGCCCTCCAGCAGCGGAGCATCGATCAGGACGTCGGCAAGAAGCGCATCCTGGTCCAGTTCACCGTCCCGCAGAAGGAGGCTCAGCTCGCGGCTGACCTGGCCAAGAAGAAGAACGCCCTCGCACGCGCGGTGGAGGCTCAGGAGCGCAAGCGCTTCGAGGTCGAGCTGGCCGTCAAGAGAGCCAAGAACAAGCTCGCCCTGGCGCGTCTCGAGCTCAAGCGCGCCGAGGCCGAGCTGGCCGCGGCCGACTGAGGGTGCCCGTGCTCGGCCTCGCGATGATCCTCGGCCTCGGCCTCGCGCTCCCGCGCGGTCAGGACGCGCTGCCGGGCGCGGACGAGGGGGGGAGCGTCGCGGCCGGAGCGCCCGTGGCCGAGGGCGGTGAGCCGCCGGTCGAGGAGCCCCGGGACATGACCCCCGAGCAGGCCCGCGAGGCCCTCGATCGCTGCCTGAGCTTCCTGCTCTCGAAGCAGAAGCCCGACGGCTCCTGGGGGGTGGGCGTGCCCGACGACCTGAACGAGCTGGGGTTCGCCCTGGACTCCTACTACGCCTGGAACCAGGCCTCGATCGCCCTGGTCCTGATGGCCCTGCTCGAGGCACCTGGCACACCCGAGCGGGAGGCGGCCCTCGTGGGGGGCCTCGAGTGGCTGTGCTCGGCGCGCCCGGCCCACCGGGGCGCTGACTGGGACGTGGACTCCACCTGGGCCACGCTCTACGGCTTCGTCTGCACCGTGAAGGCTGCCGGGGACCCGCGCTTTCGCAACGACCCCTGGCTGACGCGGCTGCGGAAGCGCGGGATGACTTACTACGCGGATCTCGTCCGGCGCCAGACCCTCGAGGGGGGCTGGGCCTACTACGACGACCCGCCCTTCACCGCGCGGCCCACCTGGGCCACGAGCTTCTGTACGGCCCTCGTGCTCCCGTCCCTCCTCGATGCGGAGGCCCTCGGCTGGCCGGTGGACCCGACCGTGGCCGCCCGCGCCCGCAGGGCCGTCGAGCGCTGCGCCCTGCCCAACGGCGCCTACGACTACAGTGTCAACACCATCCCGCGGGCCTTCGGTGGCGAGAGCATCAACGCGGTGCCCGGTAGCCTGGGGCGCATCCAGGTCTGCAACTGGGCCCTCCGCCGGGCGGGCGCGAAGCGCGTCACCGACGACGTTCTGCGCGAGGGCCTCGAGTGGTTCTTCACTTACCATGCCTACCTGGACATGGCCCGTACACGCCCGATCCCCCACGAGGGCTTCTTCGCGAATGCGGGCTACTTCTACTTCTTCGGTCACTACTACGCTGCGCAGGTGATCGGGCTCTTGCCCGAGCCCGAGCGCGAACTCTGGCACCGGCGCCTGCGCTACCACATCGTGAAGACCTTGAGCGACGAGGGATCCTGTTCCGACTTCTTGAGCTCCGCCTACATGGTCCAGGCCAGCACCGGCTACGCGGCCTTGATCCTCGGCGCTGGGCTGCCGGCCGCGCCGGCCGGGGAGGAGGACCTGTGAGCGGCGCGGTCCTCGGCTGGCTCGACGGAGCCCTGGCGGAGCGCCTCGACTCGCGAGGGCGGGACTGGCTGGTGGAGGCCAGCGAGGAGGTCGGCGCCGGTTGCGGCGACACGCGCTTCGCGGCCCTGATCTCCATGGCCAGCCGCCACGCCCGGCGGCGACCGGCGCAGCTCTCCCCGGCGGAGCTGGAGGGGGCGGCCGCGCTGGTCGAGGGCTGGAACCCCGAGCGCTGGTCCCTGCTCGACCTCGTGCGCGTGCGCCTCGTGCTCTCGCGCCCCGACCTCGAGGAGGAGAGCGCGCCCCAGGCCATCTGCGGCGCCCTGAAGTTCGCCGACGTGGGGGAGCTCTGCGCCCTCTACCGCAGCTTCGCCCTCCTGCCGCGCCCGGCGGACTACGCCTGGCAGGCGGGGGAGGGCTGCCGCTCGAACATGAACGAGGTGTTCGAGGCCATCGCCTGCGACAACCCCTTCCCGGCGGCCCACTTCGACGAGGTGGCCTGGCGCGCCCTGGCGATCAAGGCGATCTTCATCGGCGCGCCCCTGTGGCGCGTGTGTGGCCTCGACGGCCGGCTCGGTGAGGAGCTGGCCCACGTGGCCCTGGACCTGGCCGACGAGCGACGCAGCGCCGGGCGCGACGTGCAGCCCGAGCTGTGGGCCTGCCTCGGCGCCTTCGGTGGCGAGCGCGGCCTGGCCTCCCTCGAGACAGAGTTCCGCCAGGGCCCGCCCGTCGGCCGGCGGGCCGCGGCCCTGGGCCTGGCCCGCGCCGGCGCCGCCGAGCGCCTGCGGGCTTCGATGACCGATGAGGCCGACCCGGAGGTCCTCGCCACCTGCGAGCGCGCCCTGGCGGGTCACCACGACCAATCCGAATTCCGCCCCCTCAATCCCCACGAGCCGAGCTCCTGATGCGCTTCTTCGACCCCCACATCCACCTCACCAGCCGCACCACCGACGACCTGCAGGCCATGGCGGCCGCGGGCGTGCGGGCCGTGATCGAGCCGGCCTTCTGGATCGGCCAGCCGCGCACCCAGGTGGGCTCCTTCCAGGACTACTTCTCGAGCCTGATCGGCTGGGAGCGCTTTCGGTCCAGCCAGTTCGGCATCGCCCACTACTGCGCCATCGGTCTCAACTCGAAGGAGGCCAACGACCGGACGCTCGCCAAGGAGGTCCTGGAGCTCGTCCCGCGCTACGCCCTGAAGGAGGGAGTCGTCGCCATCGGCGAGATCGGCTTCGACGAGATCACCGACGCGGAGGAGTACGCCTACCGCTGGCAGCTCGAGTTCGCCCTCGAGAACGACATGGTGGTCATGGTCCACTCGCCCCACCGGGACAAGAAGCGCGGCATCGTGCGCTCGATCGAGATCGCCCAGGAGATCGGCCTCCCGATGGAGAAGCTGGTCATCGACCACAACAACGAGGAGACCGTCGAGGACACCCTGCAGTCCGGCGCCTGGGCTGCCTTCACCCTCTATCCGGACACCAAGATGGACTCGGGGCGCTTCGTTGCCGTCGTCGAGAAGTACGGCCCCGAGCGCATCATCTGTGACTCCTCGGCGGACTGGGGCATCTCGAACCCCCTGTCCGTGCCAGAGACCGCGGCCCTGATGGCGGAGCGCGGTATCGACGCGGAGGCGATCAGGCTGACCACCTGGCAGAACGCCCTGGACGCCTACGCCCAGTCGGGCCAGATCGACGTGGAGGCCCTGCTCTCCGACGCGGAGATCGACCAGACCAAGACCTTCCTCGACAACTCGGTCCTGCGCGGGCAGGCCCCGCAGGTCGGCGCGAACTCCTAGCCCGG
>CAZQAT010000041.1:0-37084 GCA_964591315.1 uncultured Planctomycetaceae bacterium | reverse complement strand
GGAACGGAGTTGGGTCCCAATGCGTCAAAGCCTCATGAATAGGCCGGGCTAGCGCACCGTGCTGTCCCGGCGCCAGGTCCGGGAGGGCGCCGCCCCGGCGGTCCGAGGACGCGCCGCGCCGGGGCTCTGGGCGACCGCGGCGCGGACTCCGACCTCGCGCCGGGGGGTCTGTGAGCTCCCCGACCCCAGGCTCGAGAGGGCCGGCCCGCTCTTGCGGTACTGCCGCGTCCAGCGCGCCAGGACCGCCCCCGGACACTGGGTGGCCTTCAGCTCCCCGTGGCCGACGATGCGGGTGCGGGGGATGCGGTGCTCGGCGCGCAGTCCCCTCAGGAGTGCCTCGAGGGCACCCATGGCCGAGGGGCTGGGCCGCCCGTGCTCGAAGTTGCCGAGCAGGCAGACGCCGATGTTGCGCACGTTGTTCGCGCCTCCGGCGTGGGCTCCCTGGTAGGCCAGGCTGCGGCCGAGGAAGACGCGCCCGGCGGCGTCGATCAGGTAGTGGTAGCCGATGTCGCCGTAGCCGCGGTTCGCCATGTGATTGCGCTGGGCGTTCTGCAGCACGCGGATCGAGTCCGACATGCTCCCGTCGAAGCGCGCACCGGGGACCTCCGCGGTGTGGTGGATGGTGATCCGGTCGTAGCCGCCACGGGCCGGGGTCAGGCGGCTCGGGACGGGGGCTGCGGCACGCCAGACCGAGCGCGCCAGGTGTCCGCTGCTGGTGGGCCGCGCGTGGGGCATGGCCGTGCGCAGGGACTCGACCTCCGCCTGGCCCCGCCGGGCCCGGGCACGCTGGGCTGCGTTGGCCTCGGGGTGCTCGAGCACCCGCTGGAAGCCGGCCCGAGAGGACTGCAGGCGTGCCAGCAGGGCCTGCTCGTCGCCGCCGGGCCCCTGGGCCTCCTCGCGGCGCGTAAAGGTCAGCCGACCCTCGGCCAGGATCAGCTCGGCCTGGACGGTCCAGTAGGGCTCGTGGCCGTCCGCATCACGCTCCAGCCAGCGCTCGATGCCCTCGAGCTTGGACCAGTCCAGGGGCTCCCCGACCCAGGCCGGAGAGGCGCTGGAGCTGAGGACCCGCCCGCGACCCTCGTCGGAACGCATCTCGGGGCTCACGCAGGCTCCCAGGAGCACCGCCAGGACCAGGGCCGGGACGGGCAGGGCCCCGCGGCGTCGGGTCGTCCGGGGCTTTGACATCGCTCGAACTCGGCACTCCTCCATTCTCATGAGATCGTCGATACCTCATTCTCGACCGCGATACAAAGGCGGAGTGCGGCGGCTGGGAAGGAGCCTAGAATCCGTACCGAGACCGTCCCAAGACTCGGAAAGGCCGGCACCCCGCGACCAGCTCCCCAGCGACAGCCCCCCCCACATTGCTTTCACTCCGTACTCGCCTCGCTCTCCTCGGCGCCACCCTCGCCGGCCTCCAGCTCCTCGCCGTCCCGGCCTCCGGCGCCCCAGCGTCGGTCCAGGAGCTCGACGAGGACATCGAGGAGCTCCTGGCGGAGGAGCGGGTCGAGGCGGACCGCCTGCGCCGCCAGGGGGAGTTCGACGAGGCGCGCAGGCTCCTTGGGGAGCACCTCCGGGACGAGCAGGGCGACGTGGCGAGTCGCACCCTGCTGGGGCGCGTCTACCTGGACGAGGGACGCCTCGAGCGGGCCGAGCGCCACCTGCGCCAGGCCCTCGAGGAGGCCGAGGACCCGCACCAGAGGGCCGCCGCGGCCGCCGGGCTGGGGCGGCTCCTGCACCGCTTGGGGCGCGACGTCGAGGCCCGCGATGAAGCCCTGCCGTACCTCCTGGAGGGTCCCGCCGCCGAGGTCCCCGCCCACCTCTGGCTGGCGGCGGAGATTCAGGCCCGGCTCGGAGAGCGCGAGGCCGCCCGGCAGCTCTGGCGGCGCGGGGCGGCGGCCGGCGGAGAGACCAGCTGGGAGGAGCTCCTGGGACGCGCTCGCTGCCAACAGCGGCTGGGCCGCATCGAGGACGCGGGCAGCAGCCTGCTGCTCGCGGAGCGCCGGGCCCGCGCGAACGGGGGCGGCGAGGCCGACGTGCTGGTGGCCCTGGGCGACCTGTTCTTCGAGGCGGACCGGGAGGTCGAGGAGGGCGCCAGCCGCTCCGCGGCCAAGGCCTACGACGAGGCCCTGCGCCTCAACCCCGCCCACGAGGGGGCCTTGCTCGGCCTCCACGAGCTGCACCAGGTCAACTGGATGCGCCAGCGCCGGAGCGCCGGGGAGTTCCTCGAGCGCATGCTCGAGCTGCGCCCCGACTCGGTCGAGGCCCACCGCGTGGCCTGCGCCGACGCCCTGCGGGTCGGCAAGCTGCCGGCCGCGCGCCGGGCCCTCGGGCGCCTGCGGCAGCTGGCCCCCGCCCGTCGGGAGGTGGTGAGCCTCGAGGCCGCCCTGGCCTGGGTGGAGCACGACCGGGAGCGCTGCGAGGAGCTGCTCGCGCAGCTGTTCGAGGTGGACCCCGCCGACAGCGGTCCGGAGCGCACGGTGGGGCGGCACCTGATCGAGCTCTACCGCTTCGCGGAGGCCCTGCCCTTCCTCGAGCGCGCCGTGGAGCGCGACTCCGGCGACCACCTGGCCTGGACCCTGCTCGGTCGCGCGCGGGCCAACACCGGCGACGAGGAGGGCGGCCTGGAGGCCCTGCGCCGCTCCCGCAGCGAGGGCGGCCTGCGCCAGGACGCCTGGCGCAAGAACATGACCCTCGTGCTGGAGCGCCTCGAGCAGGACTACGTGACGAAGGACTTCGGCGAGCTCTCCTTCGCCTGGATGCCCGACGCGGCGGCGGTGCTCGAGGTCTACCTCGAGCCCTTCTACCGCGAGGCCCGCGAGGAGCTCAGCGAGCGCTACGGCTTCACGCCGGCGCCGACCCACATCGAGGTCTTCCGCCGCCACCAGGACTTCTCGGTGCGCTCCACGGGCTTCGAGGGTTTTCCCGCCCTGGGGGTGTGCTTCGGGCCGGTGGTGACGGCCCTCTCGCCGATCTCGGAGATGCGCGGGAACTTCTCCTGGGCGCGCACCTCCTTCCACGAGTTCACCCACGTGGTGCACCTGGGGCTCAGCCACAACCGCTGCCCGCGCTGGATCACCGAGGGCCTCGCGACCTGGGAGGAGGCGCACCGCAACCCGGCCTGGGCGCGCAACCTGCGGCGTGAGCTGCTCGACGCGCGGGCCAACGGGACCATCATCCCCGTGCGGGACCTGAACGCGGCCTTCCGCGGGCCGCGCATCATCTTCGGGTACTACGAGGGGGGGCTGATCTGCGAGATGCTGATCGAGCGCTACGGCTTCCCGCCCATGATCCGCATCCTGGAGGCCTTCGACGAGGGCCTCGACCTGGACCAGGCCCTCGAGCGCACCTTCGGCCTGACGCCGGAGGAGCTCGACGCCCAGCTCGAGGAGCTGGTGGACGAGAAGATCGCCGCCCTGCGCGTCGAGCCCCGCTGGGGTCCGAGGCTGCTCGCGCGCCTGCGCCTGTCCCTGCCGCGCGAGCTCCCGCCGGAGGAGGACGAGGCGGGCCGCCGCGCCTGGCAGGAGGGCTGGTGCACCCAGGCCTGGGGCGCCTGGCAGAAGCGTCGCCGGGTGGACGCGGAGGAGGCCCTGCGCCAGGTCGGGCGCGCGGGCGAGGACCCGCCGCGGGCGCTCTTCCTGAAGGCCGAGCTGGCCCGCGCGTCCGGCCGCACGGGGGACGCTCTCGAGCTGTGGGAGCAGGCCTTCGCCGCGGGCGGCGAGGACTTCTTCGCCCGCATCCGGGCCGGCACCCTGAAGAAGGACATGGGCCTCTACGACGAGGCCGAGCGGCACTTCCTGGCCGCCGAGCGCGCCTTCCCCGGCTTCGAGAACGCGGAGCTCGCGGCGGAGCTGAGGCTGGTTGCCCTCTACGTCGAGACCGACCGCCGCGACGACGCCATGCGCGCCGCGGAGCGCTACGTGGCCTACGACGCCGGCAGCTACAGCTGGCGCCGCCGCGTTGCCGCCTGGCACGCGGAAGAGGAGCGCTGGGAGCGGGCCGCCTTCCTGCTCAACGAGGCCAACGAGATCGACCCCTTCGAACGCGGTCTGCACCTGGAGTGGGGGACCGCGCTGGAGCACCTCGGTCGCTGGGAAGAGGCCCTGCGCGAGTACCGCGTCGTCGAGCTCGTGCCCGTGGCCCTCGACCTGCAGGCGGGCGAGGAGCTGAGCGCCCGCGCACGGGCGGACCTGGCCGGGCGCAAGGCTCGCTGTCTGGTGCGGCTGGGGCGGCTGGAAGAGGCCCAGGAAGTCCTCGAGGCCGCGCTGGATGGGGGGCTCGAAGGGGACGCGCTCGAGGAGGCGGCGAGCCTGCTCGAGGACGCGCGCAGCTGACTCCCAGTCGGAAGGGACCCGGGATCAGCCGGGCTTCTTCACCACCACGAGCAGCCAGCCCCGGAGCAGCTTCAGCGCATCCACCGACGAGATCAGCTTCTCGTACCCGGTCGCGAGCAGGAACAGGAGCGAGTTGAACTGGAAGTAGGCCGGGTACTGCCCCAGGTACTCGCACCTCTCCAGCTCGAGCCCCGTCGAGTCGCAGAACTTCTGGGTCGAGCCCCGGGTCGAGCACCGGAAGTAGGCCGGGAAGGTGTCGGCCACGTCGCGGCCCTCGACGAACCTGACGATCGCCGGGTGCAGCTTGTTGGGCGTCAGCAGCGCCACGAGCGAGCCGTAGTCCCCGAGGTTCGGCACCAGGTAGACGTAGCGCCCGCCGGGCTTCAGCACCCGGTGGATCTCCTGGAAGGCCGGCCGCGGTTCCGGCAGGTGCTCCATCAGGGCGCGCGAGATGACCAGGTCGACGGAGTTCGAGGGCAGGCCCGTCTCCGCGATGCTCCCGCGTTGCAGCTCGATCTCCTCCAGGCCCTGGGCGAGCTCGAACTCCACCGGGTCCACCCCGATCAGGCGCTCGGCGCGGCCGCGCAGCTTGGAGAGCACGACGGCGTGCCGGCCGCAGCCCGCCTCGAGGACCGTGTGGTGGGGCTCCAGGAAGCGGTCGATCTCCCGCTCGAGGTGCCGGTACGGGTGGTCGTCCTCGTCGAAGTAGCGCGCCTTGATGCGCTCGACACGGCTGGGGGCTTCGCTCACAAGGGCTCCAAGGGGGCGGTCGGGCGGAGTGTACGGGCGGAGAGGGTCTCGGGAAAGGCGCGGCGCGGCCGCAGAGGGTCGGCCCCGGATGGACTATCATGGCGCCCATGCAGGATTCGACCGGCGAGAGTCCCCGGGGCCGTTTTCTGGTCGTCGACGGCCCGGACGGCTGCGGCAAGTCCACCCAGGCCCGCCTCCTGGCCGAGCACCTGGGGGTCGAGCCGGGTCTGCACCTGCGCGAGCCGGGCAGCACGGGGCTGGGGGAGGGCCTGCGGGCCCTGCTCCTGGACCGCAGCCAGCGCATCGGGCCCGCCGCGGAGACCCTGATGTTCGCCGCGGCCCGGCGCCAGATGCTCGAGGAGCTGGTGGCCCCGGCCCTGGCCCGCGGGGCGGACGTGGTCTGCGAGCGGTTCAACCCCTCGACCTTCGCGTACCAGGCCGTGGCGGGGGAGCTGGACCCCGAGCGGGTGCTCGAGCTGTTGCACGCCTGGGCGGGTGAGCCGGCCCCGGACCTCGTGCTGTGGCTCGACCTGGACGTGGAGGAGGCCGCCCGCCGGCGCGGGGCCGCCTCCGACCGCATCGAGGACAAGGGCCTCGACTTCCAGCGCAGGGTGGCCGAGGGCTACCGCCTCTACGCCGAGCGCGACCCGCGGGTGGTGCGCATCGACGCGCTCGGTACGCCCGAGGAGGTCCAAGCGCGCATCCTGCAGGAGGTGGCCGGTGTCCGCGCTTGAGGAGCTGCGCGGCCAGCGCGAGCCCCTGGAGGGGCTGTGGCGCGCCGCCGCAGCGGGCCGCCTGCCCCACGCCCTCTTGCTCGAGGGCCCCGCGGGGGTGGGCAAGTTCCGCGCGGCGCTGACCCTGGTCCAGGGCCTCTATTGCAGCGCGCCGCCGGTCGAGGCCGGCCCCTGCGGCGCCTGCGGACCTTGCAAGCGGGTGGCCGCCCGTAGCCACCCGGACCTCTTCGTGCTCGATCCCGTCGAAGAGGAGTGGGAGTCGATCCCCGTCGGAGCGATCTCACGCCGCGAGGAGAGCGACGATCCGGTGTGCGACTTCCTCGCCCTGCGCGCCATGGAGGGCGGCCTGCGAGCGGTGGTCATCCGCGAGTTCGAGCGCGCCAACGCCCAGGCCCAGAACGCGCTGCTCAAGACCCTCGAGGAGCCCGGCGCGGACTCACTCCTGATCCTGGAGACCTCGCGCCCGGACCTCCTGCTCGAGACGGTGCGCAGCCGCTGCGTGGACGTGCGCTTCGAAGGCCTGGCGCCCGCGGACGCGGAGGCTGTCCTGGCGCGGCACGGCCTCGGGGGGAGGGAGGGCGCCCTGCTCTCGCGCTGGGCCGGCGGCTCCCCGGGCCGCGCCCTGGAGCTCGACCGCCAGGGGGCGCCGGCGGTGCGGGCCCTCTTCGCGGAGGTGCTCGGCGGCGGCCTCGACCCCTTCGATGCCTGCGAGCGGCTGTTCGAGCTTCCGGGCAGCTTCCCCGGCCGGACGCCCTCGGCCCAGACCCGCGGCCGCCTGCGGGCCGCCCTCGACCTCCTGCTCGAGGTCCTGCGTCAGGGCCTGCACCTGGCCGTGGGCCGCCCCGCGGCGGAGCTCTCCCACGGGGACCTCCTCGAGGCTCACCCGCACCCGGAAGTCGCCTGGCGACGGGCCCTGGGGGAGGTGGTGGCGTTGCGGGGCGAACTGGAGTTGAATCTACCCCCGGAGAGCATCGCCGACCGCGCCCTGTGGGCCCTGGCCAACCTGCCCTCCCCGAGTCAGCCAGCCGCTCGCTGACGAGTTCACCGCCATGACCAACGCACGAGACCACCATGCGTGATCTGCGACAGATGGTACGCAAGCTCGCCCTGGAGGACGGGCGCTTCGCCCCGGACGCCTTCGAGTTCCTGTTCGAGTCCCTCGAGCCCGCCGTGCAGGGCGCGGGCAAGGGCGAGGCCCAGGGCTCGGACCGCCACATCACCGGGCAGGAGCTGGTGGAGGGTCTGCGCCAGGAGGCCCACCGGCTGTTCGGGCCGCTCGCGGCTCACGTCTGGCGCACCTGGGGCGTGCACCGCACCCTCGACTGGGGCCACATCGTCTTCCTGTTGGTGGAGGAGGGCCTCCTCAACCGCCGCGACAGCGACTCGATCGAGGACTTCAGCGAGGGCTTCGACTTCGACGAGTTCTTCGTCGAGAACTACCGCTTCGAGCTGCCGGCCGAGATCGGTCCGGCGCCTGCGGGGCGCTGAGACCTCCCGCGAAGCCGTTGCTCACGAAGCTCTCGCCGACCCGGCGCAACTGGATCCTGGCGGGGCTGGGGATCCTCTCGGCCTACTTCGCCTGGCAGATCCGGGCGGTCCTCAACCCTCTGATCGCGGCCTACTTCCTGGCCTACGTGCTGCACCCGCTCGTGCTGCGGCTGCAGGGCCGCGGCTGGTCCCGGGTGCGCTCGGTCAACACGATCTTCGTCATCGCCGCCCTCTCGTGGACCGGCATCTCCTTCGGCATCGGCGCTCAGGCCAGCCACCTGGGTCAGGAGCTGACCACGCCCCAGTGGCGCGAGCGGCAGATCGAGAAGGTGGACAGCTTCCTGGAGGAGAACCAGGACCTGGTGGTCTGGGTCTTCGACGCCTTCGGTGCGCCCTTGGTCGAGGGCGAGGTGCCCGACTCGCGGGCGGTCTTCGAGGAGCTCCAGGCGCAGGTGGCCGAGCGCAGCACCGGGACCGGACCGGTGGCGTTCTCCCTGTGGGAGAGGGCCAAGCGGGTGTTCGGGGGGCTGCTGACGCTCTTCTCCTTCATCGTCCTGCTGCCGATCTACACCTACTTCCTGCTCTTCGAGCTGGAGCGCATCCACGCCTTCGTGCGGCGCTACCTGCCCAAGCGCGAGCGGGAGCGCATCTCCGCGGTCAGCGGCCAGGTCGGAGAGGTGATCGGGAACTTCTTCCGCGGGCGCCTGACCGTGTGCCTGATCAAGGGCGTTGCGATCTCCGTCGGGCTCGCGCTCGCGGGCGTGGACTACGCCCTGCTGCTCGGGATGGGGGCGGGCTGCCTGGCCCTGGTCCCCTTCTTCGGGCCCTTCCTGGCCTTCCTGACGGCCTTCCTGCTGGCCCTGCAGCAGCCGGCCTCGGCCGGCGGAGAGGAGCTGGCCCTCTTCGGCGCCCTGTGGCGCACGGGGCTGGTGTTCGGCCTGGCGGAGGTCCTCGAGGGCTACTACCTGACGCCGAAGATCCTGGGTGAGAGCCTGGGCCTGCACCCTGTGGTGGTCCTGGTCTCCGTCTTCGCGGGTGGTGCGGCCTTCGGGATGTTCGGGGTGCTGCTGGCCCTGCCGGTCACCGCTGCCCTCGTGATCCTGTTCCGGGAGTTCGTCCTGCCGGCCCTGGCGAAGTTCGCGGACGAGGAGCCCTGAACGGCGAGGGGGCGCCGTCGGCGCCCCCTCGCGATGCGTCCCGGCGGGAGGCCTACTTGTCCAGCTCGGACAGGATGCGCTGCAACTCGTCGAGCTGCTCCTGGGAGAGGGCGCCGGACTCCTGGCGGGCCTCCGCGATCAGACCCAGGGCGTAGCGCACGTTCTGGCTCTGGCCCCCGCTGTCGGTTGAGTCGGAACGCGCGACGCTGCGCCCGGTCAGGTCCTCCTCGACCTCGAAGGTGGCCTCGTACTCGGGCACCTCCTCGGCCTTGCGGCCCTGCTCCTCGAAGGCCACCTGGATGCCCTTCTGCAGCTGCAGATCCTCCTGGAAGTCACCGCGGGGGAAGGCGGAGCCGCGGCGGTCCTGGGCCTTGCGGCGCACCTCGCGGCGGACGAGGTAGCGCACGTCCTCCTCGGAGAGGGGCGTCTGCAGGGAGTCGTAGAGCTCGTCGAAGCCCGGGTAGCGCCCGGGGTCCTTGCCGTCGGTGAAGGCCAGCTGGGCGAACAGCTCCTCGTTGGCGGCCCAGCGCTCGTGGACCCAGTCGCGCACGGCGCCGTCGTCGATCAGATCGTTGAGGGCCTCCAGGCGCCAGGCCTCCCAGCGCTTGGGGTTCACCAGCAGCTCGGGCGTGACGCCTCCCAGGGAGACGATGTTGCCCTCCTCGTCGAGTTCGCGGTGGATCGAGCGTCCCGAGGGCAGGAGGTAGCGGGCGATGGTGACCTTGGCCCGCGGGGCGTAGTCGAACTCCCCGTTGCCGTTGTGGTCGGTCGTCAGGGGCTCCCAGTTGTCGTGGTTTCTGTTCTGGTTCTCGTCGGTGTACTCGTCGTCCTGGCCGACGGGGATCAGGTGCTGGACCGAGCCCTTGCCGAAGGAGCGCTGGCCCACCAGGGTGGCGCGGCCGTGGTCCTGCAGGGCCCCCGAGACGATCTCCGAGGCCGAGGCGCTGAAGCGGTTGATCAGCACGACGATGGGCATGTCCGCGGGCACGACGGGATTCCTCGTGGTCCGCAGGTGCTCCGGGTCCTCCAGGCGGCTCTCGGTGGTGACCACTCGCAGGCGCTTGGGAAGGAAGAGGTCCGAGACCCGGCGCGCCTGGGAGAGCAGCCCACCGGGGTTGTTGCGCAGGTCGAGCACGATCGACTTGGCGCCCCGGGCCTGGAGCTCCTCGAGGCTCTCCTTGACCAGGCGCGAGGCCACGCCGCTGAACTGGTCCAGCTGGATCAGGCCCACGTCACCGGGCAGCAGCTCGGACTTGACGGTCGGGATCGTGATGAAGCCGCGCCGGACGGTGACCGCCATCTCCTCGGTCGGGCGGTCGATCAGGCCCGGGTCCATGCCCCGGCGCCAGATGTAGAGCTTGACGTCCGTGTCCGGCTTGCCCTTCAGGCGCCGGATGATCGCGTCCTGGTCCTTGCTGATCCCGTGCTCGTGGGTGGGCCAGTCGTCGATCTGGATGATCTTGTCGTCCGTGCGCAGGTCCGCCTCGTAGGCCGGGCCCGAGTAGATCGGCTGGGTGATGGTGAAGAGGTTGTCGCGCTGGTCGATCCCGACGTAGGCGCCGATGCCGCCGTACTCGCCCTGCAGGTCCTGCTGGAAGTCCGCGAAGAGCTCGGTGTTCATGTAGGCGGAGTGCTGGTCCAGGCTCTCGAGCATGCCGATCAGGGCCGCGTCGAGCAGCTCTTCGCGGCTGATCACGTCGCCCTCGATGTGGCGGTCGGCGATCAGCTCGATCATGGCGTCGATCGACTCGAGGTCCTCGGCCGGGGCCTCCTCCTCCTTCTGCTCGGTGAGGCGCTTGCGCAGGATGCGCTGCTTGGCCTCGTAGAAGCCCTTCAGCTCCTCGTTCTTCAGGTAGGCCGCGGCCAGCTGGCCCTCGGGCCCGGGGATGGCGGTCAGGCGCTCGAGCTCGACGCGCGCGGTCTCCAGGTCACCGATGGAGGCCAGGGCCAGGGCGCCCATGCCGCGCAGCTCCGGGGAGGCGGACTCGAGGAAGCCGCGCATGACCTTGCGCGCGTCGCGCTGGACCGCGCCGCTGCCCTGGGCGTGAGCCGAGGCGGCGAAGGCCAGGCGCGTGGCGGGCGCGTTGTCGATGTCCTCGGCTCCCGCGAGCAGCTCCTCGATCAGGTCCCGCAGGTCGTCCACGTCGATCTGGCTGAACTCCCTGGCGTCGCACAGGGAGGCGGCCGCCTCCCGCACGCCCTGGTCTGCGGAGCCGAAGAGGGGGCGCAGGACCCCGGTCAGGAGGGAGTAGTCGGGGGAGTCGCCCCCCAGGCGCACGGCGCAGAGCAGCAGCACTCCGCGCTCGCCCAGGTCGTCGGGCTGCTCGAGCAGGCGGTCCAGGACTCCGTCCGCGGACTCCTCCTCGCTGGTCAGGAGCAGGTCCTCGATGCGCTGGGCCTCGGCCCACAGCTGGGCGGTCTCGAGCTGCGCCGCGGCCTCGGCCCGGTCCCTCAGGAGCTCCGACAGGCCGTCCTGGCCGGCGTTCCAGAGCGGGAAGGCGCCCAGGGGGGCGGCGAGGAGGGTCAGGGCAAGGAGTCGCGTTCGGATCATCAGGCTTGTCGTCAGTTCCGGAGAGGAGCGGCGCCCTGCAGGCGCCGCGGAAGAGTCAGACTACGTTTCGGGGATCTGGAGGCGGGTTTGTGAACGGAAAAAGGCCCGGGGGCCGGATCGGAGACGGCCCCGGAGCGCCGGGCCAGGTCTTATGAGCCCTGCGGGGCTCCGCCAACAGCCCCGGGTCGTCGGCAGCGACGGTGCTTCGCCTCCTGGGCTGCGTTAGGATGGGCCGCGATGGTCCCCACCGACCCCCCCGCGCCCGAGGGCGAGCAGGCCCTCAGTCACGTCGAGAGCGGGCCCGACGGTCCCCGCTCCCGCATGGTGGACGTGGGGTCCAAGGCCGAGAGCGCCCGGGAGGCGGTGGCCGAGGCCTGCGTGGTGTTCCCTCCCGGCCTGCGAGAGCGGGCCCTGGCGGGGGAGGGGCCCAAGGGGCCGGTGACGGAGGTGGCCCGGGTGGCGGGGATCCTGGCCGCCAAGCGCACCGGGGAGCTGATCCCCATGTGCCACCCCCTGGCCCTGGACCACGTGGAGATCGCCTTCGAGCCCCTGGAGGGCGAGCCCGACCGGTTGCGGATCACCTGCCGCACCCGCTGCCAGGGGCGCACCGGGGTCGAGATGGAGGCCATGACCGGGGCGGCCGTGGCCGCCCTGACGATCTACGACATGACCAAGGCCCTGGCCCACGGGATCCGGGTGGAGGGACTGCGCTTGCTCTCGAAGAAGGGCGGAAAATCGGGAGTTTGGACCGCTTCCTAGGTCTTTTGGGCCCGATTTGGGCCTGATTTGGCTCGGTTGGGGTCCTGGGGCTCGGGTAGGCTCTCGGCCCGTGGCGCCTGCGGCGCCCCTCTCCAGTCCCTGCCACCCGACGCCCCCCTCCGAATGCTGGACCCCAAGCTGATCCGCCGCCTCGCGCGCATCATGAGCGGCGAGGGCCTGACCGAGCTCGAGATCGACGACAAGGACGCCGGCCTCAAGATGACCCTCAAGCGCGGCGAGGTGGCCTCGGGGGCCTCCGCGCCGCCCTTCCTGCAGGTCCTGCCCGGTGGTGTCCCCGGGCCGGCCGCAGCACCCGCGGCGGCGCCGGCCGCCGCCGCCTCCGCAGGTGGGGACGCCCCGGAGGGCGAGCTGCCCCCGGGGACGGTCATGATCGAGAGCCCGATGGTGGGCACCTTCTACCGCTCGCCGTCCCCGGACTCCGACCCCTTCATCGAGGTCGGCGCCCGGGTCGACGAGGACTCGGCGGTGTGCATCGTCGAGGCCATGAAGGTCATGAACGAGATCAAGGCCGAGATGCGCGGTGTCATCACCGAGGTGCTCGTCAACGACGGGGAGCCGGTCGAGTTCGGCCAGCCCCTGTTCCTGGTCAAGAAGGACTGATGTTCCGGCGCATCCTGGTCGCCAACCGCGGCGAGATCGCCCAGCGCATCATTCGCGCCTGCAAGGAGCTGGGCGTGGAGACGGTCGCCGTCTACTCCGAGGCGGACGCGGACGCCCTCTACCTGACCCAGGCGGACGAGTCGATCTGCATCGGCCCGGCGGCCAGCGCGGGCTCCTACCTGAACATCCCGGCCATCATCTCCGCCGGCGAGGTGGCGGACGTGGAGGCCATCCACCCGGGCTACGGCTTCCTGGCGGAGAACGCCCACTTCGCCGAGGTCTGCCAGACCTGCAAGATCCACTTCATCGGCCCGAGCCCCGAGACCATCAAGGCCCTGGGGCAGAAGGACAACGCCAAGCAGCTGGCGCGCGAGGCGGAAGTCCCCGTGGTGCCCGGCTCCCCGGGGGCCGTGGAGAGCGAGGCCGAGGCGATGGCCATCGCCGAGGAGTTCGGCTACCCGGTGATCGTCAAGGCCGCCGCCGGCGGCGGGGGCCGCGGCATGCGCGTCGCGCGCAACGAGCCGAGCCTGATCAACGGCTTCCACTCGGCCCGCACCGAGGCCCAGGCGGCCTTCGGGGACGCCACGGTCTACATCGAGAAGTTCGTCGAGAACCCGCGCCACGTGGAGATTCAGGTGCTCGGGGACCAGCACGGCAACGCGATTCACCTGGGCGAGCGGGACTGCAGCATCCAGCGGCGCCACCAGAAGCTGATCGAGGAGTCTCCCTCGCCCATGATCGACGACGCCACACGCCAGGCGATGGGGGAGGCGGCCGTGCGGCTGGTCAAGCACTCCGGGTACCACAACGCCGGCACCGTCGAGTTCCTGGTGGACAAGGACGGCTCCTTCTACTTCATGGAGGTCAATGCCCGAATCCAGGTCGAGCACACGGTCACGGAGCTGGTGACCGGCATCGACCTGATCCAGGAGCAGATCCGGCTGGCCTCGGGTGAGGAGCTGGGGTACGGGCAGGAGGACGTGACCTTCTCCGGGCACGCCATCGAGTGCCGCATCAACGCCGAGGACCCCTACCGGGACTTCCAGCCCTCTCCGGGGCTGATAGAGTCCTTCGTGCCACCTGGGGGACCTGGCGTGCGCGTGGACAGTCACTGCTACAGTGGGTACCGGATTCCGCCGAACTACGATTCGATGATAGGCAAGCTGCTCGTCCACAGATCCACCCGCGAGCAGGCCATCAAGACCATGCTGCGTGCCCTCGAGGAATTCGTCATCGTCGGTCCCAAGAGTTCCATTCCCGTGCAGAGAGCCGTCCTGAGCCATTCGGACTTCCTTCGCGCCGGCCATGACACCGGGTTCATGGAGAGGTATTCCGGCTCCCTCCTGCCCGGCGACGGTTCGAGGTGACCCGTGAGAATTCTTCAGTCGAGCAGCCGATTCCGTAGTCCCTGTTGGGGGGGCCTCCTGCTGATGCTGGTGGGCACCTCCTGTGCCGGGCGCAACACCTGGCCGAACTTCTCGACCCAGCAGTATCCTGAGCCCATGGAGTCGAGCGTCGAACCCCTGCCGCCGGGGGTCGAGGCCAACTTTCCGCCCGGGCCCGAGGAGGTCATCGTGCGGCGCCTGGCGGATCCGGTGCAGCTTCAGCCCGCGGGCCAGCACGCCGCCTACCAGCTGCGCTACTTCGACAAGCGCCGGCGGGTGAACTCCGGGGCCTGGGTCTTCTGCGCTCCGGGGGGCCGCGCCGAGGTGCTCTGGCCTGCCTCCGGGAGCACGGTCGTGCTGTTCGACAGGTGCACAGGTGTCGTGGGCTCTCCCAGCCGGGGCGAGCCGAACTTCATGTTCCGCGAGATCGATCGCGCCGTGCTGAACCTGACCATCGGCGACCAGATCGAGCTCCTGGGGGGCGGGCTGCTGACCGCCGACTCGGGCCCCTGGATCCTCGACCGGCGCAGGTTCGATATCCTGCGCGTCAAGAACCAGACCAAGGCCACCGGCGAGCTGGCCTACCGGGATCAGGTCTTCGAGCTCGGCCCGGGAGAGACCGTGGACCTGCCCTTGCTCTCCGCGGGGGGCGCACCCCTGTCCGAGGTGCCCGGAACCCGCCAGGTGGACGGCCCGGGCTTCGGCCTCAAGGTCTTCGGAGACGTGACCGTCGAGGAGGTGGGGCGGGGCCTCGAGGTCAGCGCCGCCGGCGAGCACGAGATCCAGGGCCTGGGCATCCGCCTTCAGCTCGACCAGGGCGAGTCGGCCCGGCTGGGGGGCTTCGAGGACTGACCCCCGCCGGGGACGAATCTCCGGGCCGCCGGGCGCCACCCCTCGAGCCGGACAGTACCTAGAATGGTCGCCTGCTCCCGACCCCAGGACCGTTCGTACCCTGCTCCCGACTCCACCAGACCATGTCCAAACCCCGCGTACTGATCACCGGCGGCGCCGGATTCCTCGGCAGCCATCTCTGCGAGCGCTTCCTCGCCGAGGGCTACGAGGTGATCGGGATGGACAACCTGATCACGGGGGACATCGCGAACGTCGAGCACCTCTTCAGCGACCCGGACTTTCACTTCGAGCAGCGGGACGTGACGGAGTACATCCACGTGGTGGGTAAGCTCGACGCGATCCTCCACTTCGCCTCGCCCGCCAGCCCGATCGACTACCTGGAGCTTCCGATCCAGACCCTCAAGGTCGGGTCCCTGGGCACCCACAAGGCCCTCGGGCTTGCGCGGGCCAAGGGGGCGCGCTTCTTGCTCGCGTCCACCTCGGAGTGCTATGGTGACCCGCTGGTGCACCCCCAGGCGGAGGACTACTGGGGCAACGTCAACCCGGTCGGGCCGCGGGGGGTCTACGATGAGGCCAAGCGCTTCGCCGAGGCGATCACCATGGCCTACCACCGCTTCCACGGCCTGGACACGCGCATCGTGCGCATCTTCAACACCTACGGCCCGCGTATGCGCCTGAACGACGGCCGCGTCCTGCCGGCCTTCATGCCCCAGGCCCTCAAGGGCGAGTCCCTGACCGTCTTCGGGGACGGTTCACAGACGCGCTCCTTCTGCTACGTGGACGACCTGATCGAGGGGATCTGGCGCCTGTTCAACTCGGACGAGGTGCTGCCCACGAACATCGGTAACCCAAAGGAGATGACGATCCTCGAATTCGCCCGGGCCGTGATCGAGATCACCGGCTCGAGCTCCGACCTGGTCTTCAAGGACCTGCCTGAGGACGACCCCAAGGTTCGCCAGCCGGACATCACCAAGGCCCGCAGGGTGCTCGGTGGCTGGGAGCCCGAGGTGCCCCTGGAGGTGGGCCTGCGCAAGGCCCTCGATTCCTTCCGCGAGCGACTGGTGGCCCGCGGCGAGCTTCCACGGAGCTGAGGTTCGGAGGACGACGCAGATGTGCGGAATCGTCGGCGCTATTCTCGCTGAGGGCCAGGTCCTGCAAGGGATGATCGAGGGCCTGCGGGTGCTCGAGTACCGGGGCTACGACAGCGCCGGCGTTGCGGTCAGCGCGGCCGACGGGATCCGCATAGCGAAGAAGGCCGGGCGCCTCGAGGCTCTGGAGGGAGTGCTCGCCGAGAGCGACTTTCCCGACTCCCGGGCGGGCATCGGCCACACGCGTTGGGCGACCCACGGGCCTCCCACGGACGCCAACGCCCACCCGCATGCGGACGCCGACGGGAGCATCGCGCTGGTGCACAACGGCATCATCGAGAACTACCTCGAGCTGCGCGAGGAACTCGAGGCGGCGGGTGTCGAGCTGGCCTCGGACACGGACACGGAGGTGGTCACCCACCTGGTCGGGAGAGAGCTGGCCGGGGGCGCCTCCCTCGCTGCGGCCGTGGCCAGGGTGCTCAAGCGCGTGCGGGGCTATTACGCCATCGCCGTGCTCCGCGGGGGGCCGGAGCCCGAGCTGGTCTGCGCCCGTCAAGGCCCGCCCCTCTGCGTGGGGCTGGCCCGCGAGGGGGCCTGGCTGGGCTCCGACGTGCTGGCCGTCATCCCGCACACCCGCGACGTGGTCTTCCTCGAGGACGGTGACGTGGCCGAGCTGCGCACGGACAGCGTCCAGGTCCGCGACCTGGACGGGAACCTCCAAGAGCGCGCGGCTCAGCGGGTGGACTGGGACTCCGAGCAGGTGGGCAAGGGCCAGTATCCGCACTTCATGCTCAAGGAGATCCACGAGCAGGCGGACGTCCTGGCCCACACGGCCTTCCACCGCCTGGACGATGCGGCCGGTGACGTGCGCTTCGACGAAGCCGGCTGGACCGACGAGCACCTGCGCGGGATCGAGCGCGTGCAGGGCATCGCCTGCGGGACGGCGCTTCACGCGGCCCAGGTGGGGCGGCACCTGATCGAGGGCCTGGCCCGGGTGCCCGTGGACCTCGACTTCGCCAGCGAGTTCCGCTATCGGGAGCCGGTGCTGGGGGCCAACACCCTGGCCCTGGCCATCTCTCAGTCCGGCGAGACCGCAGACACGCTGGCGGCCCTGCGCAAGGCCGGCGAGCTCGGCGCGCGCACGGGCTGCATCTGCAACGTGGCCGGCAGCACCATGGTGCGTGAGTGCGACGCCGCCCTCCTGACCCAGGCCGGACCCGAGATCGGAGTTGCGAGCACCAAGGCCTTCCTGGCCCAGCTGGTGGCGACCTTCCTGCTCGCGGTGCGCCTCGGTCGTGCCAAGGGCGCGCTGGACGAGGAGCGCGCTCGGGAGCTGCTCTCCGAGCTGCGGCTCCTGCGTCCCAAGCTCGAGCAGCTGCTCTCGCGGGAGTTCCGCGCCCACCTGCTCGGGATCGCTCAGCGCCACCAGGGGGTCAAAGGCTTCCTGTTCCTCGGCCGCGGCGTGAACTATCCCATCGCTCTGGAGGGCGCCCTCAAGCTGAAGGAGATCTCCTACATGCACGCCGAGGGCTATGCCGCGGGGGAGATGAAGCACGGCCCGATCGCGATGATCGAGCCATGGATGACCAGCGTCGTCATCACCGGGCACGGCCTGATGGCCGAGAAGGTGCGCTCCAACATTGAACAGATCCGCGCCCGAGGTGGCCCGGTGATCGCGGTCGGCTCGGACGCCGAGAGCCTGGCCCTGGCCGACGAGGCAATCCAGGTGCCGGAGTCCAGCGAGTGGCTGTCGCCCCTCTTGAACGTGATTCCTCTGCAGCTACTCTCCTACGAGATCGCCCTCCTGCGCGGCTGTGACATCGACAAACCCCGCAACCTCGCCAAGAGCGTCACCGTCGAATGAGCCGTACCCTGGTCACCGGCGGAGCTGGCTTCATCGGCTCCCACCTCACCGAGGCTCTGCTGGCGCGGGGCGACGAGGTTACGGTGCTCGACAACTTCAATGACTTCTACGACCCGGCCATCAAGCGCCGCAACGCTGCCGAACTGTCCGGCGCGCGGATCGTGGAGGGAGACTTCAGGGACACCGAATTGGTGGAGCGCCTCTTCGACGAGGGGCGCTTCGAGGTCGTCGTGCACCTGGGAGCCATGGCGGGAGTGCGTCCCTCGCTGCTGGACCCCTTGCACTACGAGGACGTCAACATGCGGGGCACCCTGAACCTCCTGGAGGCGACCCGCAAGCGGGAGGGGGTCCGCTTCGTCTTCGCCTCCTCCTCGAGCGTCTACGGCTCGAGCGAGGACGTGCCCTTCAAGGAAGACGCGGACATTCACCGCCCCGTCTCGCCCTACGCGGCCACCAAGCGCGCGGGCGAGCTGATGTGCTACACCTTCCACCACCTCTACGGCATCCCGACCACCTGCCTGCGCTTCTTCACGGTCTACGGTCCTCGGCAGCGGCCGGAGATGGCGATCCACAAGTTCGTGCGTATGACGCTTCGGGGGGAGCCGATCCCCTTCTTCGGGGACGGCACGACGCGCCGGGACTACACCTACGTGGACGACATCGTCGACGGCGTCGTGCGCTCCATCGACCGCTGCGAGGGCTACGAGATCTACAACCTCGGGGAGTCCGAGACGACCTCCCTCTCGGAGCTGGTGCAGGCTATCGGTGAGGTCTGCGGGCGGGCGCCCGTGCTCGACCGCCAGCCGATGCAGCCCGGCGACGTGGTCGTCACCTACGCGGACATCTCCAAGGCGCGCGAGCGCCTGGGGTACGCGCCTCGGACCCTCGTGGCCGAGGGCCTGCGGCACTTCCACTCCTGGTTCCTGGAGATGGAGGGCGCCTGAGCCCCTCGGCACGAGCCCGCCGCCCCACGTTGCGGGCCCCGGGGGAGGGCACTATCCTGGCTGCCCACCGAGCCGATCGGGGGGCTGCCAGCTCCCCGCCGCCGACGAGCGATCGACGCCTCCTCCTCCTCTCGCCTCTCTCCGATCCCGAGACCGTCTCTCTCCACCATGAAGGGCATCATCCTCGCCGGAGGACTGGGCACGCGCCTGTTCCCCCTCACCAAGATCACGAACAAGCACCTCCTGCCGGTCTACGACCGGCCGATGATCTACTACCCGATCGAGACCCTGGTCAACGCGGGCATCGACGACATCATGATCGTCACCGGCGGCAAGAAGTCGGGCGACTTCCTGAGCCTGCTGGGCAACGGCAGTGACTTCGGCCTGAAGCACCTCAACTACACCTACCAGGAGGGCGAGGGCGGTATCGCCGAGGCGCTGGGCCTGTGCGAGCACTGGGCCGGGTCCGACGACGTGTGTGTGATCCTGGGCGACAACTTGATCGAGAAGGACATCCGCAAGGCGGTGGGGGACTTCCGCGAGCAGGCCAGCGGAGCGAAGATCATGCTCAAGGAGGTCCACGACCCCCAGCGCTTCGGCGTTGCGAGCCTGGACGGCGAGAAGGTCACCGGCATCGTCGAGAAGCCGAAGGACCCCTCCACCAACCTGGCGGTGATCGGGATCTACATGTACGACAACCGGGTGTTCGACGTGATCAAGACCCTCGAACCCTCCGAGCGGGGCGAGCTCGAGATCACTGACGTCAACAACTGGTACATTGCGGACAGCTCGATGACCTTCGAGGTGCTCGAGGGCTGGTGGCACGACGCGGGGACCTTCGAGTCCCTGCACCGCTCGGCCTGCCTCGTCTCCGAGAGCGGCGCCAACCACGTCGGCTGAGCGGCTGCAGCCTTCCTCTCCAACCAGCCCCGTGAGGCCAGCATCGGACCGGACCCAGCCTTGAAGGAAACAGGACAAGGGCGCGTGCTCGTCACCGGCGCGGCAGGAATGCTCGGCAGCCAGGTGCTCCTCTCGATGCCCGACGGCGAGAGCGCCGTGGGCACCGACCTGGTGGAGGCCCCTGGGGTCGCCGCCCTGGGCGTGGATCTGGCGGATCCCGGCGCGGTGGCGGCCCTGTTCGAGGAGCACGGCCCCTTCAGCGGTGTGATTCACTGCGCCGCCTACACGGCGGTGGACAAGGCCGAGGAGGAGCCCGAACTGGCCCAGCGCGTGAACGGCGATGCCTGCGGCGTGCTGGCCGCCGCGTGCGCCGAGGTGGACATTCCTCTGGTGCTGGTCTCCACGGACTTCGTCTTCGATGGACACTCGGAGCGGCCCTACCGCGAGGACGACCCCGTCGCCCCCCTGTCGGTCTACGGCCGCACCAAGCTGGACGGGGAGCGTCAGGCCCAGGAGAGGCATCCCGCGGGCACGCGGATCGTGCGCACCCAGTGGCTCTACGGCCCCCGGGGCAAGCACTTTCCGCGCACCATCGAGACCCTTGCCCGCGAGCGCGATGAGCTGCAGGTGGTCTGTGACCAGGTGGGCTCGCCCACTTCGACCCTCGAGCTCTCCCCGGCCCTTTGGGACGTGCTGCGCCAGGGCCAGCCCGGGGTCTACCACGCGGCCTGCGAGGGGTCCTGCTCCTGGTACGAGCTCGCCTGCGCGATCGTCGTGTTGTGTGGGATCGAAACCGTCCAGGTCCTGCCCTGTTCCACCGAGGAGTTCCCGCGCCCCGCTCACCGGCCCGCCTACAGCGTGCTCGATTGCTCCAAGCTCGCGGAGCTCCGCGAGCGCCCCCTCGCCACCTGGCGCGAGGCTCTCTCGACCTACCTCGGCAGCGAGAATCACTAGGCCCGGCGCGCGAGGACCGGAACCCGACCATGAGCGAGACCCCCCTCCAGACCGTCCTCCTGACCGGAGGTGCCGGTTTCATCGGCAGCAACTTCGTTCACATGCTGGCGGAGCTGCGGCCTGACTGGCGGATCGTGAACCTGGATGCCCTGACCTACGCCGGGAACCTGGAGAACCTCACCGCCCAGGAGGGGAACCCGAACTACACCTTCGTCCACGGGGACATCCGCGAGGCGAAGGACGTGGCCGCGGCCCTGGAGGCCTGTGGCGACCCCGCCTCGGTGGGGGTGGTGCACATGGCTGCCGAGAGCCACGTGGACCGCTCGATCGCAGGCGGCCTGCCGTTCGTGACGACCAACGTGGTGGGCACCCAGGTGCTGCTCGACGCCTGCCGGGAGGCGGGGGTCTCGCGTTTCACTCACGTCTCCACGGACGAGGTCTACGGCTCCCTGGGGGAGGCGGGCTTCTTCACGGAGGAGACACCCCTGGCCCCCAACTCGCCCTACTCGGCCAGCAAGACCGGCAGCGACCTCCTGGTGCGGGCCGCCTTCCACACCCACGGCTTCCCGGCCTGCATCACCCGCTGCTCGAACAACTACGGGCCCTACCAGTTCCCGGAGAAACTTTTGCCCCTGATCATCGCCAATGCTCAGGAGGACAGGGACTTGCCGATCTACGGAGACGGCATGTACGTCCGGGACTGGCTCTACGTTCGGGACCACTGCGAGGCCATCCTGAACGTGCTGGAGAGGGGCGTTCCGGGCGAGGTCTACAACATCGGCGGCAACAACGAGATGCCGAACTTGGACCTGGTTAAAGCGGTTTTGAAGGAACTCGGAAAGCCTGAGAGCCTGATCACCTTCGTCAAGGATCGCCCGGGCCATGACCGCCGCTACGCCATCGACGCCTCCAAGATCCGCCGCGAGCTCGGCTGGGAGCCCCGCTTCACCTTCGCCCAGGCGCTCCCGCTGACGATCCGCTGGTATCAGTCGCAAGGCAGGTGGTTGCAAAGCCTTAGGAGCGGCGAGTACCGTGAGTACTACAGTCGCCAATACGGGGCCTGACGAGGGTCAACCCCCGGGACGACTCTGCCGATCTACAACCCCTGAGTCCCCGGCCCTGAGCCAACCCAAGGGGGCTCGCCCCGGAGCCAGCCCGCAGGCTCCGCATCACCCCTCCTTCCTGCATGAACCTCCCCTCCTCTCGACTGCGCTGCTTGGTGGTGGTCCTGCTCGCGCTCTGCTCGGCCTGCTCGACCCAGCCGGACAAGCGCATCCTGCAGCTCCTGAACACCTCCGGCTTCGGCAAGAGCTACACCGGGAACGCCGAGGAGGAGAACTACATCACGATCGGGGACACCCTGGTCGTGACGGACACCTACCAGCCCACCGATCTCGGCGCGAACGAGCGGGTGGGTATCGATGGCACGGTGCTCCTGCCGGTGGTGGGCGCGGTCAACGTCGCGGGCATGACCCGCACGGAGATCGAGGCTTTCTTGATGGACAAGTACAGCCCCTACTACGACCTCCTGGACATCAAGGTCCGGATCGTGTCGACGAGCGGTAAGTACTACTTCATCTTCGGTGAGGTCCAGGGTGAGGGTAGGCAGATCCTGCCGGGTGACCTGACCATCTGGGAGGCGGTCATGGCCGCGGTTCCGGACGACGAGACCGCAAACCTGGGCCGGGTCCGTCTGATCCGTGCCGACCCGCGGGATCCTCTGATCGTCCACGTGGACATCGGCGACCTGATCGAGCACGGCGACTCGACCTACAACATCAAGGTCCAGGAGCTGGACATCATCTACGTGCCTCCGACCATGCTGGCGCAGGTGGGCTACTTCATCAACACCCTCCTGTTCCCGGTCAAGATGGTGCTGGGTGGCCTCGGTGACGCGGTCCGTACGCTGACGAACATCAGCAACATCAACAACAGGAACCAGAACGTGTTCCTCTTCTAGACGTCATGGCCGTCCAAGTCGAAGCCCCGGGTCAGGTCCAGGAGTTCCTGGAGATCCTCAAGCGGAGGAAGTGGCAGATTCTCCTGCCCGCGGGCTTCGTGCTCTCGCTGGGTGTGGCCTTCGCGGTCATCGTCCCCAAGAAGTACCTCACAACGACCCAGGTCGAGCTGCGCGAGCTCCTCCTCGACGCCGATCAGCGCCTGGCGGCCCGGGCCCAGACCCAGGGCGTGGCGGAGAACGCGCCGCAGCAGATCAAGTCGATGCGCCGCATCACCGAGGTGCTCGACGACTTGCGCTGGCCGGACTACCTGACCCTCGGTCGGGTCGGGCAGTACGAGTACCGCAGGCGGATCCAGGAGAACATCACGGTCCAGGTGCCGCGCAAGGGGCGTGATGTGGGCTCGACCTTCGTGACGATCGAGTACCGTGACATCAACGCGGACCGGGCGCAGACCTTCCTCAGGGCCCTGCGCCAGGCCTGGATCGAGCAGGTGGTCGAGCGCGAGCGGACTCGCTACGACGTGGAGTGGCGCAAGCTCCTCGAGCGCGAGTCAGACCTCGACAAGGAGCACCTGAAGATCACTCGCGAGCTGACGGACCTGCGGGCGGGCAATGACATCTCGCCCACGCAGCCCACGCCGGGAGCCAACCAGGTACGGGTGGAGGATCCCAAGATCCTGCGCTACGAGACGAACCAGCGGCGCATGGACGAGCTCCGCGTCGAGCTCGAGACGACCGAGGCGAGCCTCGAGCTGGCCCGCAAGCAGCTCGCCAAGACCGACCCTGACATCCCGACCAAGGAGACGGTCGAGGGGGTCAGCTTCGCCGTCCAGATCGAGACCCTGCGCAGCCAACAGCTCGCCAAGGAGCAGGACCTGGACGGGATCCGTCCCGAGCACCCGCGCTACCGGAAGACCCAGCGCGAGCTCGAGGCCCTGGACGAGCGCATCGCCGAGCTGGAGATGCGCCAGACCAGCGCCGAGGAGCAGATCAGGTTCGAGCCCAATCCTGCCTACCTGAATCTGGAGGAGTCCATCGCGAGCCTGGAGTTGCAGGCGGGCGGGCTCGAGGCCGAGCAGGTGGCCCTCCAGAAGGCCATCGAGCAGAACCGGGCCGACATCCTGCGCCTGAACGAGGCCTACGGTGCGGACCGCGAGCTGTCTGCGCGTCTGGACTCGATCCAGGCGGCCATGGCGGAGATCGAGATCGACCTGCAGCGCGCCAAGCAGCGCCGGGACGTGGTCTACGGCCCCGCCGGGAACCCCTTCCAGATCACCGAGGAGGTGGAGCCTCCCGGCACCCCCTCCGAGCCGGATCCGATCCTGATACTGGCCTTCACCGTGGTCCTCGGGCTGGCGCTCGGCCTCGGCAGCGCCCTGCTGGGCGAGTTCAGTAAGAGCTGCTTCCGCAACACCTCGGACATCAGCCGCGTGCTGGTGGTCCCGGTGCTGGGCGTGGTCAGCCCCATCGTTACCCGCGTCCAGAAACGGCGGCAGATGCTACGGCGCTTCGCCGTGGGCAGCATGAGCCTGCTCTTGATCGGGTCCGTCTTGTTCGTGACCTGGGCCTGGGTTGAGGAGCCGACCCTCCTGGGGGATCGGATGAACGAGTCGATCGAGACCTTTCGCGGGCTGTTCCTCTAGGGGCATTGGCCACCCCGAAACGAGCGGCCTGAGCGGAGCGCGCAGCCATGCGGGACATCGTCGTCACCATCCTGCTCCTGGCGGTGATGCCGACTTGCTTTCGGAAGCCCTTCGTGGGCCTCCTGGTCTTCTCGCTCCTGGCGTACATGCGCCTGCAGGACCTGACCTGGGGCTTTGCGCGCACGATCCGCTGGTCCTTCTACATCGCGGTCATCACCTTCGGAGGCTTCTTCGTCTCTCAGCGCGAGCGGCGCTTCATGCTGAGCGACCTGCGCTGCACGATCATGATCGTGCTGGTGGCGCTGGTGGGCCTGTCGATCCTGAAGAACCGCGGCCCGGACCCGTCTGACCTTCCGAGCTTCGTCGAGTTCATCAAGATCGTCCTGATCGCCCTCTTCACCACGGGGATGGTGCACTCTCGCGAGCGCCTGCGAATGCTCCTGTGGGTGATCACCCTCTCGTTCGCCTTCTTCGGCTTCAAGTCGGGGATTGTGGGGATCCTGACGGGCGGCGGGGCCCAGATCATTCAGGGGCCGGGGGGGATGCTGAAGGACAACAACGACTTCGCCCTGGCCCTCTCCATGGGCATTCCGATGATGGTCATGCTCGGGCACTCGGAGCGGCGAGACATCCTGCGCAAGGCCCTGCTCACGTGCGTGCCCCTGACCATGATCACGGTGGCCATGACCCACTCCCGGGGCGGCTTCCTGGCCATGTTGGTTGGCATCCTCGTGCTGACCTCGCGCTCCCGCAACCGCATCGCTGGCTTCGCCATGATGGGGTTGGTGGCCCTGGGCGGGTTCCTGATGGCCCCCAAGGGCGTCGTCGAGCGCCTGCAGTCGATCGCCGCGTACCAGGAGGACGCCTCGGCTCAGGCGCGCTTGGCCGCGTGGCGGACGGCGGGGGTGATGATCCGCGAGAACCCGGTCTTCGGGGTGGGCTTCGGGCACTTCCAGGACAACTACGTGCGCTACGACCCGGCCCGCGTCGACGCGGAGTTGGAGGTGCACAAGTCCCACGTGGCTCACAACAGCTACCTGCAGATCTGGGCCGAGTGCGGGACGCCGACCTTCCTCTTGTATCTGATCCTGATCGTGCTCAGCTACATCGACCTGTGGAGCGTCCGCGGTATGGCGCGGCGAAGATTTCATTCGAGCTGGATTCTCAACTACACGACGATGTTCGAGGCCTCGTTGACGACCTTCATGATCGGCAGCGTGTTCCTCAACAGGGCGCACTTCGACCTGTTCTATCACTGGGTAGCCCTGATCCTGGCCTTCACCACCATCGCCCGCCGTCACATGGATGACCCGGTCTACTACCCGACCCTCGACTCCGCCCGCGGCTTGCTGCGGCCCGTGGGGAGACCCGGCTTCGGTGCTCGGATCATGCGCAATGGCTTCCGGCGCAGGCAGCCAGCGGGCGGGCTGCTCTAGCCGATCATGTGCGGCTTCTGCGGCTACGCCCTGCGTGACCCGCGGGAGGACGTAGACCTCGGGCGCCTGCGGGCGATGAGCGACACCCTGGTCCACCGAGGTCCCGACGACGAGGGCCTCGAGGGGCGCGAGGGCGTGGCTCTCGGCTTTCGTCGCCTCTCGATCATCGACCTCGAGGGCGGTCATCAGCCGATCTGGAACGAGGAGGGGGACGTGGCCGTCCTCTGCAACGGAGAGATCTACAACTATCGCGCCTTGCGGGCGGAGCTGGAGGAGCTAGGTCACCGCTTTCGCTCCTGCTCCGACGCGGAGACCCTGGTCCACCTCTACGAGGAGAAGGGGCCCGACCTCGTGCACGAACTGGTGGGCATGTACGCCCTGTGCATCGCGGACTTCAGGCACCCCGGAGCTCCGCGCATCCTGCTCGCTCGGGATAGGATCGGCATCAAGCCTCTCTACTGGTGCGCCACCGAGGAGGGGCTGTTCTGGGGTAGTGAGCCGAAGGCGCTGCTGGCAAGCGGCGCTCTCTCCCGGCGCATGCGCGGGGAAGCCCTGGTGGACTACCTGGTGCAGGGGTTCTGCGGCGGCCCACGGGCGGCCTGGGAGGGGCTCGAGCGCCTCGAGCCGGGCCACCTGCTCGAGTGGAGCGCGGCGCAGGGAGCGCGGGTGCGCAGCTACTGGGACCTGCCCCTCGAGGGCCAGCGTGAGGAGGTGAGCGGCGCGGAGATCCGCGAGTGGGTCGACCGTGTCGTGGCCGACCGCATGATCGCCGATGTGCCCCTGGGGGCCTTCCTCTCCGGTGGCATCGACAGCACAGCGGTGCTGACCTCAATGGCCGGGGCCTCGAACGAGCCCGTGCAGGCCTGCAGCGTGGGCTTCGAGGAGCGCAGCCACGACGAGCTCGACCTGGCGCGGGCGACGGCCTCGCGGCTGGGGCTCGTGCACCACGCGGAGGTGCTGCGGGCCGACCCGCGGGCCGCCATCGAGGAGTTGCCCTGGCACTTCGACGAGCCCCTGGCGGACTCGTCCACCGTGCCGACCTGGCTGGTCTCGAAGATGGCTCGCGAGCACGTGACGGTGGCCCTCTCCGGCGACGGAGGCGACGAGGTCTTCGCCGGCTACCGACGCTATGTCTTCGACGTGGTCGAGAACCGCCTGCGGGCGCGACTGGGAGCCCCCGGCCGCCGGGCTCTCGCCCTGGCGGGGGAGCTCTACCCGCGCCTCGCCTGGGCGCCGCGCTTCCTGCGAGCCAAGAGTGTCCTCTCGAACCTGGGCAGCGAGAGCGGCCGGGCCTACTTCGCCAGCATGACCCAGGTCGACCTGGCCACGGCCCGTGCGGTGCTGGCGCCCGAGCTGCGCGAAGCCCTCGGCCGGTACGACCCCTACGAGGCCTTCGCGGAGCACTACGAGCGTCCGCGTGACTGTCCGCCTCTCTATCGCGCCCAGTACGCGGACTTCAAGACCTGGCTGCCCGACCGGATCCTGGTCAAGACCGATCGGGCCTCCATGGCGGTCTCCCTCGAGGTGCGCGTGCCCCTGCTGGACCACCGCTTCGTGGAGCGCTTCGCGCACCTGGCCACCCGCCACAAGGTGCACGCGGGTCGCGGCAAGCATGCGCTGCGCGAGGCCCTGCGCCCACGCATCCCCGCGGAGGTGCTCGACGGCAAGAAGCGCGGGTTCGAGACGCCCCTGCGCAGCTGGATCCGGGGTCCCCTTGCAGGCCCCGTCGGCGAGGCGATCGAGGAGCTGCCGCCGGACGTGTTCGACCGCGCTGGCTTGCGCCATCGTCTCGAGCGGCACCGGGCCGGCACCCAGGACCACTCACAGCTGCTCTGGAGCCTGCTGGTCTGGTCGCACTGGCAGCGCCGCCATGACCTGCGCGCGGTCGTCGCATGAGGACGGCCCGTCACGCCCTGAGCTTCGACGTGGAGGAGTACTTCCAGGTCGCCAACTTCTTCCGCATCTTCCCGCGCGAGGCCTGGGACGAGGTGGAGCCTCGCATCGACGTGGGCATGGAGCGGATCCTCGACGTGCTCGCACGCCACGATACGAGGGCCACCTTCTTCTTCCTGGGCTGGATCGCCGAGCGTCACCCGCAGTGGGTGCGGCGCTGCGTGGAGGCTGGGCATGAGGTGGGCAGCCATGGCTACGACCACAAGTTCCTCTGGGACCTGGGGAGGGAGGCCTTCCACGAGGACCTGGCCCGAACCGAGCGCGCTCTGGTCGAGGCCGGGGCCCCGCGCCCCGAGGGATTTCGAGCCTGCACCTTCACGGTCACTCGCCGAACCTGGTGGGCCTTTGACGTCCTGGCCGCCCGCGGCTACCGGTACGACTCCAGCGTGCACCCGGTGCGCCATCCGGTCTATGGTGTCCCCGACTTCGAACCAGGCATCTCGCGGGTGGCGACATCGGACGGCACGGGGGCCCTGACGGAGTTCCCGGTCACGACCTATCCGCTCTTCGGCCGCAACATCCCCGCTGGGGGTGGCGGCTACTTCCGGCTCTACCCGCTAGCGCTCACCCGCGCAGTCCTGCGCAAGATGGAGCGCCTCGGACGTCCAGGAGCCCTCTACATGCACCCCTGGGAGTTCGACCCGGAGCAGCCGCGGGTCGAGGCGAGCTTCGCCAAGCGCTTCCGGCACTACCTGAACCTGGACAGGACTCTTCCCCGACTCGAGGCGCTGCTGTCCGAGTTCGAGTTCGGGACCTTTGCGGAAGTGCTCCGAGGGCACGAGCCTGCCGGTTGAGGGGGCCCGTGCCCGGCGCCCGGCCACCGCGAGCTACTGACTGACCACTCCGCGTGAGCGGGCAATGCCCGCCAGGGCGTTGAAGTGCTCGCGCTCGTAGGGCGGCTCCGCGCGCGGGAACTCCTCGTTGAGGACCTCCATGGCCCAGGCGCTGTCCTCTGCGCCTCCGCGGATGAGGAGGGCGCGAGCGAAGAGAGAGGCCAGGCGGGTCCGCATGCGGGCGTCCGCGAGGCTGTGCCGATCCTCCCACAGGCGTTCGAGCTGGCTCGCGGCCGCCTCCCAGGAGTGGCCGCGGAAGTCGCCCAGCAGGGACTCGGCCGCCAGCAGCTGACTCTCGAGCGGGCGCGCGGCCCGGCGCAGCTGGTCAGCACGCTGCAGGGCCCTGGTCACCGAGCGCGGCGAGGCGCCCTGCGTGACGAAGGTCCGAGCGAGCTCCATCTGGACCTCGACCGAGGGGGACATCAGCGCGACTCGCATCAGGATGCCGTAGGACTCGTCGAAGCGGCCCAGGTCCCGGTGCACCCGCCCGAGCAGCATCCACAGCCGTAGGTTACCGGGTTGGAGGGCGAGCTCCGACAGCAGGAACTCCTCGGCCGAGTCCGGGTCGGTCTCCACGTAGAACTCCGCCCAGGCCTTGGTCGCGCCGCGGCCGAGCTCCTCCAGGGAGCGCGGGGCTGTTCGCTCACGCAGGCTCCTCAGCCTGGACCAGGCGCGCTCGAGCGCCAGGGCTGAGTTGTGCGTCTCGCGTCGGAGCTCGAAGCGCGCCTGGGCCAGGACGACCAGGGGGTCGTCGGGGAAGCGCTCGCCGAGGCTCGTCAGGTCGGCGGCGACCGTGTCCAGATCCACCGCCTGCTGGTCGGAGAGCGCGGCGAGGTGCAGGCACTCGAGGAAGCTCTCCACGGCGCGCGGGGCGTCGACGCTCCTGGCACTGTGGACGAGGGCGCGCCAGGTCTCGAGCGCGGGGGCCCACTGGCCCATGCGCATGTACATGCGGCCCACCGCGTAGCGTGCCTCGAACCAATCCGGCGCCAGCTTCTCGGCGCTGAGGGTCAGTCGCAGGGCGCTGGCCAGATCCCCTTGCTCGGTGAGAGTGCGGGCCGCGGTCAGCATGCCTGCCTCGGCCTGGGGGTCATCCTTGGCCTGGGCCACGAGGCGATGCTCGCGCAGCTGGTCGAGCTGCGGGTGGAGGCTGTTCCCATAGTGCTCGATCTCCAGCAGCTCGAGGGCGTCCCAGGCGGGGGCGCAACCCCAGTGGGTGCGCACGAGGCGGCGGTAGGCATCGGTCGCCTGCGTGCGTCGGCCGCGGGCCAGGAGGTGGTCCGCGGCGAGCAGGCGCGGCCAGAGGGCGCCCCACTCACGGGCCTTCATCTTCGCCAGGCGGCCCAGGATGAAGGGTGTGAAGGAGGGGTCCGTCTCCATCAGCAAGAGGGCGCCCACCAGCCGCGGGTCGTGGGGGAGCATCTCGGGCCCCACGGCGAAGGTCGCGGTCTCGAGGGTCGCCTCGGCGCCGAAGCTGGCGGGGACCTCTCCCGCCTGGCCCAGGGAGTGGAGGGCAAGCTGCTCCAGCAGGACCCAGCGCGGCAGGTCGGCGGCCAGGCGGAGGGCCAGGCTCGCGCTCTCTGCCGCCGCCTGTTCCCGGTCGCTGAGCAGGTCGAGAAGGGAGACGAAGAGCGGGTCGTCGGCGGCCTCGGTCTCGCGCAAGGCCTCGACATCCCCGGCGAGGGCGCTCCAGTCCTGCCGCTCGGCCGCGAGCAGAACGCGGGCGCGGAGGTAGGTGCTCTCGGCCAGGAAGGGCGCTGCACGCTCGACGAGGGGCGCCGCAGTCTGGGGGTCCGGTCCGAGCAGGGCGACCTGGATCTGGCGCAGCAGGACGGGGCCAGGAGAGGCGAGGGCATCTTCGGGCAGGCGCTCGATCAGCACCCCCGCGATCATCGAGTTGCCGCTCTCGAGGAAGGAGTCGATCAGCTGCAGGAACTCCGTGGGAGAGAGGGTCGTCCCATCCAGCAGGCTGGCGACCCGCTTGTTGATCTCCGGCCCCTTGCCGAGGCGCATGGCGGCCTGGGCCGCGAGTTCCAAGGCCTCGGGTCGCAGGGGGCTCTCGGCGGGAATGCGGTCGGTCCAGGCCATGCAGGCCTGGTACTGGCCCTGGGCCAGCTGGACCCGGGCGCCGAACAGGGTCTCGGCCTCCGTGCGGTCCCCGGTTCCACCCGAGGTGAGGGTCTCGAGGGCCTCGTCTCGGCGTCCGTTGTCGGCCAGCCAGGCGGCTACGACCATGCGGCCCGTGCCGCGCGGGTCGGCTCGCATGACACGCACGAGCTGGTCTGCGGAGAGTTCCTCGAAGTCGATCGTGGCCAGCAGGGCCCGCGAGGAGTCGGTCAGGCCGGTCAGCTCGATGCGTTCGAGAGTGTGCTCGATGACCTCCCTCCGGTCACCCAGGGAGCCGCGCGCGGCGATGAGTTGGTCGAGGGCGGGCACGAAGCCGGGCAGGGTCTCGAGCAGGCGTTGGGCAGCGGTGACCTGGGCCACGAACAGCTCGTTCTCCCCGTGCATCTCCGCCAGGCGGTAGAGCACGTAGGGCCCGTAGTCGCGCAGGGGAACGGAGCGCCCCGTGCGGACCAGCTCGGCGTAGAGGACCTCGAGGCTGCGTTCCTCGGCGCTCAGGGCCTTCTCGCCCAGCTCCACGAAGGTCTCGAACAGCTCGTCGTTGCGTTCGGGCAGGCGGCTCATGGCCTGGGCCCAGGACTCCAGGGGCAGGCGGAAACCGTTGTTCGTCTCGGACAGCTGGATCTCGGCGTGCCGCAGCCACAGCTCTCCGGAACCGCCGCCCGACTCGCTCAGGGCCGCGTACAGGGCCTCGCGCTCGCCCACCGCGTTCTCGCGCTCCCGCTGCAGGAGGGCGACCTGGGTCCAGGCCAGCTCCCGTGCGCCGTCGAAGGGCTCATTCGCGCTCGAACGCCCGAAGGCGGTCAGGTCGCGCAGAGCGCTCTCGGGCCGCTTGTTGTTGGACAGGAACTGGACCAGACCGAAGTACAGGTTGAACAGCTGTTCATCGTTGTTGTTACCGATCGAGCGCAGCTGGAAGGCCGCCTTCGCGAGGTCCGACCAGCGCTCACCCCGCAGGAGCGCCTGGCAGGCGAGTCGGAGGAAGTCGGCGCTCAGTGGCATGTTTCCCTTGACCCAGACCGACGCGAGTTGGGAGGCGTTCTCGTAGTCTCCACGGCCGAGCAGGGTGCGGATCAGGAGCTCAGCCCCTTCGAGGTCCGCCAGCTCCGGCCCCTGCTGGGCGACGAGGCTGCCGAGGGCCAGGGCCTCGTCGATCCGGCCGGAGGTCTCGAGGATCTCGAGGTAGCGCGTCAAGGCCACCGGATCCAGCTCGATGGCAAAGCTGCGCACCAGCGCGTCCCGGCAGCGGGAGAAGTGCTCGCTGGCCCGTTCGGCCAGCCCCAGGATCTGGCCCAGGGACTCCTCGTCGCTGAGCGGGAAGAGCTCCCGCAGGGCCACGATCGAGGTGGCACGGGATGGATCGGTGGAGTCCAGGGATGCCAGGGTGCGCAGCAGCTGCGAGGCCTCCTGGGCCTCCGACTCGATCAGCACACCGCGCAGCTTGTCTTCGCAGGAGCTCAAGGCCTCTTCGGCCAGGGTGCGCTCGAGGCGCCCGAGCTCGATCCAGGCCTGGCCAGAGGTGGGCTCCTCCTCCAGCAGCTGGCGCAGCTGCCGGACCGCCTCCTCCAGCTGTCCCGAGGCGCTCTCGGTGTCGACCAACAGTCGCCTGACGTCCACGTCCCCGGAGCGGTAGTCCGAGAGGACCTTCTCGAAGTCGCTGCGCGCCTCACCCGTGGCCCCCAGGCCGAGCAGGATGCGGCCCCGGGCGATGCGCAGGTCCGCGCAGAGCTCGCGCAGGGCGGGCGAGGACTGGTCGCTGCTCTCCGCGCGGTCCAGGGCGCTGGTCAACCGGCGCAGGAGCGCCCGCGAGTCATGGCCCTCGCGCGCCAGCTCGGCCTGGACCTCCTGCAGCACCTCGCCAGGAGTGCGCAGGCGCTCCCGGGAGACCATCGCCACCAGCGACACGACCAGTGCGATTACGAGCGCGAAGAAGATCTTGGTAGGCCAGTTCATCGGGGTGAGCCCTCTCCCTCGCAGGCGAGGTCCATCAGGCCGAACTTGGTCATCTTGTTGAACAGAGTTGTGCGATTGATACCCAGTTGGGCAGCGGTCGCATTGCGGGATCCGTCGTTTTCTAGGAGGGCCTCCCGGATCAGCTCGCGCTCGACCGCTCTCAGGGCGTCGCGCAAGCTGAGCCCATCGAGGGCGGGGGCCGAGGGGACGGGGAGGGGTCGGGGGGCCGGGGACCTGAGGGCCTCGGGTAGGGCGGTGGGCTGGACAGGACCCTCCTGGGTCAGCAACACCGCCCGTTCGATGGAGTTCTCGAGTTCTCGTACGTTTCCGGGCCAGGAATGGGCCGTCAGGGCCGCCAGGGCCGCCGGATCAAAGCCCGTGATGGGGCGACAGTAGCTCTCCGCCAGGCTCTCGAGAAAGCGCTCGGCGAGGAGGGCCACGTCTCCGGGGCGCTCCCGCAAGGGCGGCACAGCCAGGCCCAGCACGTTGAGGCGGTAGAACAGGTCCTCCCGGAAGCGACCGGCCTCGACCTCCTCCAGGAGCGGCCGGTTCGAGGCGGCGATCACTCGCACGTCCACCCGGCGGGTCTGTGTGCTGCCGACCCGCTCGAACTCCCGGTCCTGGAGTGCCCGCAGCAGCTTGACCTGCAGGTCCAGGGAGGCGCTGGAGATCTCGTCCAGGAAGAGGGTGCCCCCGTCGGCGGCCTCGAACTTGCCGGGCCGGTCGCGGTCCGCGCCGGTGAAGGCGCCTTTCTCGTGGCCGAAGAGCTCCGTCTCGAGGAGGTTGTCCGGAAGGGCGCCGCAGTTGACCTCGACGAAGGGAGCCGCGGCGCGCGAGGAGTGGCGGTGGATGCCGCGGGCGAGCAGGGTCTTGCCCGTACCGCTCTCACCTTCGATCAGGATCGTCGCGCGCGTATCGGCCACCTGGCGCACGGTGTCGAAGACCTCGCGCATGCGCCGGCAACGGCTGTGGAGCTGCCCCAGCTCGTAGCGCTGGCCCAGGTCCTGGCGCAGCTGGCGGTTCTCGACGCGCAGGGCCCGCTGCTCGAGGGCGCGGCCCATGGACACCCGCAGCTGCTCCCCGGAGACCGGCTTGCTCAGGAAGTCCGCCGCTCCGGCGCGCACGGCCCCGACGGCGTCGTCGATGGAGCCGAAGCCGGCCATCATGACCAGGACCGGCGGATCGTCCTGGCGCAGCGCCTCCTGGAGGCTGTCGAGCGTGGCGGTGTCCTGGTCCGCCAGGATCGCGTCCCAGGCGCCGGCCTCCAGCAGCCCCTGCAGGCCCTCGTCCGAGCCGCAGATCTCCACCGCGCAACCCGCGTGGCGCAGGTCCGCCGCGAGGACCTCCGCCCCGTGCTGGTCCCCGTCGATGAGGAGGACCCGCGGGACCGTGCTGTTGCTGGTGGACATGTCGAGGATCATCGACACCCGCAGGGGCGGGACCCGAACCAATCTGGTCCGAGTCCGGGAGATGGCTGGAAGTGGAAAAGTCTTCCTACTCGGCGCCGCGAGCCTGGCGGTCGCGCACCAGCTGACCCTCGATCACGACGGTCTTCATGCGCACCAGGGTCAGGGTCAGGTGGGCGATCAGCCAGTCGTGGAAGGTGGCGCCCTGGGTGACCCGCAGGCCCGCGATGCGGTCCCAGCCCGCGGCCTGCTCCGTCAGGAGGGCGGCCACGTCCGGCTGGCTACGGCCGCCCAGACCGTCGACCCAGAGGATGTTCTTGGCCTCGATCTCGAAGGCCTGCACCTGCGCCGCGTCGGCCTCCGCCGGCTTGGCGCTGATCGGGACCGGCACGGAGCCGAGGTCGTACTCCAGGCTGACGCAGGCGGAGAGCAGGAGGGGGGCGAGGAGCAGGGTCAGGCGGCGCATGGAGCTCGGGGACGGGGTGGCGGAGAAGGAGGGCGGACACCGTACACTCTGGCCCCCATGGACGGGCCCGGGTCGAGATCGCTGCTGCGGGTGGTGGGTCCTGGTCTGCTCGTGGCGGCCACCGGGGTCGGAGCCGGGGACCTGGCAACGGGCGCCTTCTCGGGCAGTGTTCTGGGACCGGCTGTTCTGTGGGCGGTCCTGGTGGGGGCCCTGATGAAGTACGTCCTGAGCGAGGGGCTGGCGCGCTGGCAGCTGGCGAGCGGCGAGACCCTGCTCGAGGGAGCCCTGCTGCGCACGGCACGGCCCCTGCGCTGGCTCTTCCTGGTCTACCTGGTCCCCTGGAGCTGGTTCGTGGGCTCGGCCCTGGCGGGGGCCTGTGGGGTGACGGCCCAGGCCCTCGTGCCCCTGGGGGAGGACCCCTTGCGCGGCAAGGTGATCTGGGGCGTGGTGCACTCCTCGCTCGGTCTGGGCCTGGTCCTGCGCGGGGGCTTCCGGCTCTTCGAGCGCCTGATGGGGGTCGCGATCGGCGTGATGTTCGTGACCGTGGTGTGGACCGCGGCTGCCCTCGGGTTCGAGGGGGGCTTCGAGGGCGCTCAGCTCCTGCGGGGGCTGCTCCTGCCGTCGATCCCCGACGGGGGCGGAGAGGGCCTGGACTGGACCGTGGGGCTGATCGGCGGCGTGGGGGGAACCCTGACCTTGCTGTGCTACGGCTACTGGATCCGGGAGGAGGGCCGCGAGGGCCTCGGGCAGCTGGGCGTCTGCCGACTCGACCTGGGCGTGGGCTTCGGGGTGACGGCTCTCTTCGGCCTGGCCATGGTCCTGATCGGCAGCCGGGTCGAGGCCGCAGGCAAGGGCAGCGGGCTGATCGTGGATCTGGCGTCGGAGCTGGGCGAGAACCTCGGGCCCGCGGCGCGCTGGGCCTTCCTGCTGGGGGCCTGGGGCGCGGTCTTCTCGAGCCTGGTGGGGGTCTGGCAGGCGGTGCCCTACGTCTTCGCCGACTTCTGGCGCCTGCGCGATGCGCGGATCGGCGAGCCGCGCGCCGCAGTCTCCACCCGCGCGCGGCCCTACCGCCTGTACCTCTTCGCCCTGGCCGTGGTGCCCCTGCTCGGCCTCAGCACCAGCTTCAAGCAGGCCCAGAAGGCCTACGCCGTGGTGGGGGCGGCCTTCCTGCCTGGTCTGGCCCTCGCGCTCCTCTGGCTCAACCGCGAGCGCGTGGTGGGGGAACGGGGCGCGAACCGCTGGCTGGGGGCTGCGGGGCTGGCGGGGACCCTGGCCTTCTTCCTGTTCGCGGCAGCGCGCAGCCTGGGGGCATGAAGGGCCTCGCGCTCGGCGAGAATTCCACGATGCGGTACGGTGGGGCCGTCTCGTAGCGAGCCATCCGTCCAGCCCCCAAACCTCGTGCTGAGCCCCATGCGATCTCTCCTCGCCGTCGGGTTTGTCCTGACCCTCTCGGCCGTCCCGGCCTCGGCCCAGCGACAGCGGTGCGGGACCGTCGAGCCCGGCTCGTGGGTCACGACCTCCCAGCCCTCGGACTGCGGGTACCTGACGAACTCGCCCCAGCCGCGCTACGAGCCCTCCTGCGACTACGACATCCAGGTGGTCTTCCACGTCATCCAGAACAACTCCGGCGTGGGCTTCCTGAGCGCGGCGACGATCCAGGACCAGATCGACGTGCTGAACGAGGACTTCAATGCCCTGCCCGGCTCCCCCGGAGCCCCCGGCGCCGAGGCGCGCATCCGCTTCCACCTGGCGACGGTCGATCCGGATGGGAATCCCACCACCGGCATCACCTACTCGAACAACAACAACTGGTTCCAGGACAACGGCAACTACTGGAGCTCGCTCGCCTGGGACACGAGTCGCTACCTGAACATCTACACCAACGCGGTGCCCTGCTGCTACGGCTACATCTCCCTCTGGGCCGCTCAGGGGGCGGCCGGCGACCCGCGGGACCGGGTCGTCCTGTGGTGGGAGGCGGTCGGCAAGCAGCCCACCGCGGGATGGCCGTTGAACATGGGGCGCACCGCCACCCACGAGGTGGGGCACTACCTGGGGCTCTACCACACCTTCGACAGCGGCTGCGGCACGAGCGCCTGCTACGACACGGGTGACCTGATCTGCGACACGAATCGCCAGGCGAACCCGACCACCGGCTGCCCGGGGAACCCGACCTCCTGCGGCAGCCCGGACCCCTACCACAACTACATGGACTACACGGACGACCCGTGCTTGTGGGAGTTCACGCCGGAGCAGGTCAACCGCATGCGCTGCACCCTCGAGAACTGGCGGCCGAACCTGTACACCACCTGCGAGCCGGGCTGGGCGACGAGCTACTGCGTCTCGAACCCGAACTCGGGCGGCTCAGCGGCCACGATCTCGGCCACGGGCTCGCCGAGCATCGCTGCCAACGGGCTGCTGCTCCAGGCCCAGGGGGCCACCCCGGGGACGATGGGGCTGTTCTTCTACGGCCTGGGCCAGGGGCAGACGCCCTTCGGTGACGGCTTCCTGTGCATCTCCGGCAGCATCTACCGCCTGCCCCCGCCCGGGACCACCGGCGGTGGCGGCGAGGCCCAGAAGCTGCTCGATCTCAGCCAGCCCCCCCTGGGGTCCGGCAGCGGCGTGGTCACGTCCGGCAGCTCGGCCTACTTCCAGTACTGGTTCCGCGATCCCATGGGCGGCGGCGCGGGCTTCAATCTCTCCGACGGCCTGTGCGTGACCTTCGCGCCCTGACCTGCTTGGGCCCCCGAGAGCCGTGGGCTGCGTGGGCGCGGGCCTAGCGGTCTTCCGCGCCGCCCGCCAGGGCCCCTGGGCCGCGCAGCTCGAGCTCCTCCTGCTCGGGCGCGCCCAGCAGCAGCCAGGGTCGCAGCGTCCGCTCGCCTGGCGTCCCCGCTGCGATGTCGATCAGGCGGTAGGCCCGCTCTCCCTCGAGGCG
>CAZQAT010000040.1:0-37085 GCA_964591315.1 uncultured Planctomycetaceae bacterium | reverse complement strand
GGGGATCCCGGTTGGGTGCTAATGCGTTGAAGGCTCATGAATAGGCCGGGCTAGGCCAGGCGCTCCAGGCCGCGCTCGAGGCGCCTCAGGCTGCGCTCGGGCCCCAGCCAGGCGAGGATGTCGAACAGGTCCGGCCCGCCGGCCTTGCCGGTCAGGGCGCAGCGCAGGGGCTGGAAGAGCTGGGGAAACTTCAGGCCGCGCTCGGACACGAAGCCCTTGCCGGCGGCGCGCAGGGCCTCGGCGTCGTCACCCCGCTCGAGGGCCGGCCTGAGGAGGTCGAGATAGGCCGCCAGGGTCTCGAGCCGCGCCTCGTGCTTGCGGGCGTTCTGCTCGGCCTTCTCGTCGTAGGGCAGCTGGTCGTCGTCCGCGAACAGGAAGCCGATCGTGGCCGGCATCTCCGAGTAGAGGCGCACCCGCTCCTGGCCCAGCAAGACGGCGGCCTCGAGGGGTGCACGGTCCTGCTCCAGCTCCGCGGCGCTGACCAGGCCGGCCTCGATCAGGTCGGCGGCGCAGTGCTCGAGCAGCTCGGCGGCGCTCTCCTTGTGGATGTACTCGCCGCTCATCCACAGGAGCTTCTCGTAGTCGAAGACCGAGCCCGCCTTGTTCACGTCGCCGATGTCGAAGGCGGCCACGAACTCCTCGACGCTGAAGATCTCCGTCTCACCGTCCAGGGCCCAGCCCTGGCGCGCGAGGAAGTTGACGAGGGCCAGGCGTGAGTAGCCCGGGCCTCGGAACTCGTCCAGGGAGACCGAGCCGTGGCGCTTGCTGAGCTTCTTCCCGTCCTTGCCGAGCATCAGGGGCAGGTGGCCGAAGCACGGCGGCTCGAGCCCCAGGGCGGCGTAGAGCAGGACCTGCTTGGGGGTGTTGACCAGGTGCTCCTCGCCCCGGAACACGTGGCTGATCTCCATGTCCGCGTCGTCGCAGACGACGACGAAGTTGTAGGTCGGGTTGCCGTCCTGGCGCACCATGACCCAGTCGTCCACCTCGCCGTTGTCGAAGACGACCCGACCGCGCACCAGGTCCTCCACCACGGTCTCGCCGGCGGGCACGGCGAAGCGGATCGTGCAGGCCTCCCCCGCCGCGGCCCGGGCGGCGGCCTCGGCCGGGTCGAGCTCGCGGCAGCGACCGTCGTAGCGAGGGGTCTCCTTGCGCGCCTCCTGGCCAGCCCTCAGCTCGTCGAGGCGAGCCCGGTCGCAGAAGCAGCGATAGGCGGCGCCCTCGGCCACCAGGCGCGCCGCCAGCTCCCGGTGGCGCTCGATGCGCTGGGACTGGTTGTAGGGGCCGAAGTCCCCGCCCACGTCGGGGCCCTCGTCCCAGGTGGTCCCGAGCCAGCGCAGGCCCTCGAGGATCGTGCGCTCGGACTCCTCCGTGGAGCGCTCGCGGTCCGTGTCCTCGATGCGCAGCACGAAGGCGCCCCCGTTGCGCCGGGCGTAGGCCCAGTTGAAGAGGGTCGTGCGCAAGAGGCCCAGGTGGATCGCGCCCGTCGGGCTGGGGGCGATGCGGACGCGGGGCGGGGTCTCGGGCGTGGTCACGGGTCGCTGGGGTTCGTGGCTGGGCGCGGCGGAGAGGGGCCGGGAGCATAACCCCCGCGCTCGACCGGACCAGGTGTTTCCCCTGCCCCCCTCCCGCGGGCTAACCTCGGGCCATGGAAGACGCCGCCACCGACCTCGCCCAGCGCCCGACCTTCGACCTGATCCGCAAGATCCCCAAGGTCCTCCTGCACGAGCACCTCGACGGGGGCCTGCGCGCCGCCACGGTGCTCGAGCTGGCCGCCGCCTGCGGCTACGAGGACCTGCCCGAGTCCGAGCCCGAGGCCCTGGGCTCCTGGTTCCACGCCGGCGCCGACAAGGGCAGCCTGCCGGAGTACCTGGAGGGCTTCCGCCACACGATCGCGGTCATGCAGACCCCCGAGGCCCTCGAGCGGGTGGCCTACGAGTTCATCGAGGACATGGCCGAGGACAACGTGGTCTACGCCGAGGTGCGCTTCGCGCCCCACTTCCACACCCACGACGATCTGGGTCTCGACGGGGTCATGACCGCCGTGCTGCGCGGTCTGCGGGCCGGCTCGAGGCGCTTCGGGGTCGGCTTCGGCCTGATCGTGGCCGCCATGCGCAACGAGAGCCAGGAGCTCTCCACCCGACTCGCGGAGCTGGCCGTGGCCTACCGCAACCAGGGCTGCGTGGGCTTCGACCTGGCGGGCGAGGAGGCGGGGCACCCGGCCAACCACCACCTGCCCGCCTTCCAGCTCGCCAAGCGCATGGACTTCAACATCACGATCCACGCCGGCGAGAGCTTCGGTCCGGAGAGCATCTGGCAGGCCTTGCAGTACTGCGGCGCCCACCGCATCGGCCACGGGGTGCGCCTGCTCGAGGACATCGTGGTCTACGACCGCAAGGTGATCCGCGTGGGGTCGCTCGCCCAGTACGTGCTCGACCACCGCATCCCGCTGGAGATCTGCCTCTCGAGCAACGTGCACACGGGCGCCGCCAGGTCGATCGAGGAGCACCCCTTCCCCTACTTCTTCGACAAGGACTACCGGGTGACCCTCTCGACGGACAACCGGCTGATGAGCGCGACGACGATGTCGAAGGAGTACCAGCTCGCCGTGGACCACTACGGCCTCGGCCTCGACGACCTGGAGCAGCTCTCGATCAACGCCATGAAGTCCGCCTTCGTCCACTACGAGGAGCGGGTCTCCGTGATCTGGGAGAAGATCAAGCCGGGCTTCCGGACGCTGCGCGACGAGCACGGCCTGGGCGGGCCGCGCAACCCCTACTGGGACGGGAGCAACTAGCGGCAGCTGCTCCGGCCCCAGCCAGGAGGAGGTCAGGGGGGCGGCCCTCGGCCGCCCCTTCGCCATCAGGGGCAGAAGGTGATCTGCAGCGCGTCCGAGGTGTTGAAACCCGCGGGCCCACCGAGGAAGTCCCGGTACCAGAACTGGAAGTTGCGCACGTCGCCGGCGGTCACGAAGCCCTGGCCGCTGTCGAAGGGCGGCGCGGTGAAGTCCACCGGGCTCGTCACCTCGCCGAGGCCACTCGCGAAGGTCGCCGCCATCCGTGTCGGCGTCCCGTCCACGCAGCGCACGCCGTCGCCGAAGGGAATCGAGGTCTGCAGGGGCCCGTAGTAGAACAGGCCCGGGACGCCGGGCGGGACGCCGAAGGCGTTCAGGACCAGGTCGTTCGCGGTGATGCTGGTCGAGCCCGCCGTGTAGGCCGTCGCGCCGGGCCCGAAGGAGTTCGGTGAGCTGGTGCAGTAGCTCGAGATCACCGTCCCCGAGCAACCGCCGCAGTCCACGTCGAGCAGCCGCAGGTCGTCGATGGCCGCCTCGACGATCGAGCCGGCGCCCTCGTCGGAGGCGATGAAACGCAGCCGCACGTTGGAGGTGGGCGTGATGTAGTTGCCCACGTAGACCGTGTTCTGGAACCAGCCGCCGTTGGCCTGCAAGCCCGCCGGCCCGATGCGCTCGACCTCGACCCAGGTGGAGCCGTTGCCGGAGATCTCCACCACGAACTGGTCGTCCACGACGCTGTTCTCGTTGTTCGAGTACCAGCGCCAGTAGCTGATGGCCGGCGCGGCGTAGCCGCTGAGGTCGTAGGAAGGCGAGATCAGGGTCGTCTTGCCGTTGTCCACGTCGTTCTCTCCGATCGAGCCGCCCTGAGAGCCCTGGCCCGTGACCCAGCAGTGGGTGGCGGGCTCGGGAGAGTGGTCGATCTCCGGCTGGGCGTTGGTGGCGATCGGGTCCACCCGCACCCAGATGCCGGTGGTGGCGTCGTCGCCCGGGGCCCCGACGGTCCAGCCGGTGTCCGACTCCATGTCGTCGGTGGCCTGAACCGTCACGCCGAAGCCGGCCTGGGCCGTGAGCAGGGTGGCCGGCGCCCCGGTGGGATAGGCCCAGGTGTTGCCGTCGGTCGCGCCCGCGGAGAAGTAGTACTGGAAGACCGTCGAGCAGGGCAGGGCCGGGAACGGGGCCGTGAAGTTACCGCCCCCCAGTTCGGCCATCGGATAGGCCACGAAGCCGCTGCCGTCGTTCACGTGCAGCTCGGCGGTGCCGGGCACGTACTGGCCGGGGACCGTCTCGACGATGGTGACGGGCACACTCTCGCCCGTGGGATCGACGGTCTCGGGGTCACCGCCGGGGAGTTCGAAGGCCAGGGGCGGGTCCCCCACCTTCCAGACGAACAGGCCGCGCTCCATGTCGCTACCGATCACGGTACCGCTGTCGAAGTAGGGATACACCGACCACAGCCCGTTGAAGTTGGCCGAGTTGCTGCCGGGGTAGGTGTCGAAGTAGGCCACCTCCGGCGGGTTGGTGGCGCTCTGGTTCAGGTCGAAGACACGCAGGCCGCTGCGGTAGTTGGCCTGGTACATCAGCCCGTTCTTCTCGTACATGTTGTGGCCGACCGCCGTGAGCCCGTTGTTGTAGGTGCCGACCTTGAAGATGTTGTTCAGGTTGCTCACGTCGATCACGTGCGTCGTCGTGGGCTGCGAGCCGGTCTCGTCCAGCTCGTCCCCGAGGTGGAAGTACTGGCGGTCCGCCGACAGCCAGCCCTGGTGGGAGTAGGCGCCGCCGGAGTACACCAGCCGGTCCAGGGAGATGATGTTGCCCTTGTTGGTGACGTCGATCACGTCCAGGCCCGTGCCCGTGCCGCCGCCGTTGTAGCCCGAGCAGGCGAAGACGATCTCCCTGCCGGCGTAGGGCCCGCTGGTGTAGGTGACGACCTGCGCGTCGTGCACGTAGCGGGTCGACCAGGAGGCCACATGGGGCGGGTTGGTCAGGCTGGCGTTCAGGTTGTAGATGCGCAGACCGTTGCTGTCGCCGCCGGTGCGGTACAGGTAGCCCGAGACCGTGTCGATCGCCACGTTGTGGGTGGCGGTGGTGCCGCCCGAGGTGACCGAGCCCACCTGGGGCACGGAGCCCGAGTCCACGTTGGCCAGGTCGAAGATCTGGATGCCGCTGCCGCCCTCGCTGACCACGTAGAGCTTGTCCTGGTAGGTCTTGGCGTCACGCCACAGGCTGCCCGGCCCGGAGACCTCGGCCACGATGGTGGCGTTGAAGGGGTTGGTGACCTCGACGATCGTGGTGCCGTCGCGGTGGCACATGATCGCGTACTCGCGTCCCGAGGGAGCCGTGTAGCCCCAGCAGTCGGCCCCCGAGCTCGGGTTGCCGGCCATCTCGCTGAGGGGGATCCAGCTCATCAGGGTCACGCCGTTCGAGGAGAAGTTGCCGAGCTCCTGGTTGCCGCCGCCGAGGGGCGAGTCCGGCTGGTCCTGCAGGGCGCGGCGGTAGCCCGGGCCCTGGTAGGCGGGCTCGCTGTCGAGGATCTTCGGGTCGTCGTCGTGGGCCAGGGCGACGCCGCAGATCGGGGTCAGGAGCGCGCAGGAGACGAGGAGGAGTCGGGGGCTCATGAGAGTACGTCGCGGCTGGGGAGCACGGGGGCAGGGGGGAGGCGCAGGGCCGTGTGGCCGTTCGACGACGGTAGCAGAGGCCAAGTTCCTTGCAATCAAGGCCTTGCAAAGGCTGGGTAGGCTTCGATCGGATCCGCTCGGAGAGCCCCCCTGCGGGACCCCGGAGGCCTCCCGCGGCCCCCTACCTGTGCCCTTTCGGCACACCCTCCAGGGGGCCCGCGAGCTCCTCCAGGCTGGGGGGTGCGAGAAGCTCGGGCGCTGGGGGCGCCCCTGTCAGGCTCTCGAGGAAGGCCGCCAGGTCCGTCCGCTCGCCCTCTGTGAATTCTCGCGCGGTGAGCACCTGCTCCTGGTGCTGGTGCAGGGGCGCCGCCCCCTCCAGGGTCGAGTAGAAGTGCAGCACCGCCGCCAGGTCCTCGAACTGCCCGCCGTGCATGAAGGGCGGCCGCCGGGCCACGTTCCGCAGGCTGGGGGTCTTGAACTCACCCCAGTTGGCGGGGCCCGCCACCATTCCCTCCAGGCGCGCCGCGCGCTCGCCCTCGGGGGCGTCGCTGAAGCGGCCGGCGGCGTTGAAGGGGTCCGCCAAGAGCGCCGGCACCCCCGCGTAGCGGCCCGGGTCGGTCGGCATGCCCCCACCGCGGGCGGCCAGCCCCAGGCCGTGGAACTCCCCATCCGTGAAGGCGGGTCCGTTGTGGCACAGGCGACAGCGGCCCTTGCCCAGGAACAGCTTGAGCCCGCGTCGCGCGGCGGCGCCGAGGCTCTCGCGCTTGGCCGCGTCGTCCTCCCGCAGGCCCTCGACGAAGCGGTCGAAGGGCGCGTCGCGGCTGACGAAGCCCCGCTCGTAAGCGGCGATCACCTTGCCCACGTCGCTGAAGAGGCGGTCGATCGCCTCGCGGTCCGCCGGCGCCATGGCGGCCCAGGCCCGGGCGTGCGCGGCGTCGGGGCGGCGCGGGTCCGGGTGCGCCCGCGCGGGGAAGCGCGCGCCGTCCTCGAGCTCGGGGAGGGGTCCGCGCAGCTCCTCGAAGGCCGCCCGCAGGGCCGGCTCGCGGGCGATGCGATGGGCCACCGCCGTGCGCGAGCCCCCCATCTCGAGGGGGTTCTCGATCGGACCCAGGGCCTGGGACCAGAGGCTGTCGGCGCGGCCGTCGTGGAAGAACCAGCGCTGCGAGGCCACGTTCCAGAGGGACGGCGTGCGACGCGTGCCGACCCCCAGCCCCTTCGCCACCGGCTCGGTGTCGCTCAGCTCCGTGCGCGGGTCGTGGCAGGTGGCGCAGGAGACCTCGCCGTTCGCCGAGAGGGCCGCGTCGAAGAACAGGAAGCGCCCCAGGAGCTCCGCCCGCGGGTCTCCGTCGAAGCGGTTGGTGGCGTCCAGGGGCGGCGCCTCGAGGGGCGACAGGCGCAGGATGCGCTGGCGCTCGCGGTCGCTGAACTCGACGGCCTCGGAGTCCTCACCGTCCTGGCCGCCGGCGGCGGCGAGGCCCAGGAGCGCCGCGACGAACACCCCCGGCAGGGTGCTGGCGTGCGCGCGTCGACCGGCCCCGAAGCGCACCGCTTCAGTCGACCTCGACCGAGAACTGGGCTCGCTCGGTGACCGCCCCGCGGGTCAGGTCGAAGTAGACCTCCCAGTAGCCGGGCATGTGGAACAGGAGGTTCTCGACCCGCCAGCTCCCGTCGCCGGTGGCCTCGACCCGCGGCTCGCGGTTCATGCCGTGCACGTGCTCGGGCATGCGCGCGTCGAGCGCCAGGGTCGCGGCGAGGGGCGCGCCGTCGGTGCGCTCGGCGCGCACGGTGATCGCGAAGCGCTCGCCCCAGGGGATGCGCTCGGGCTCCACCTCGAAGCGCAGGCGGTAGGTGCCGTCGTTGCTGACGACCTCCCCGCTCGGCTGGGGCAGGCCGTAGAGCTCCTCGTCCACCGGGTCCTGAACCGCGAAGGCCGCCAAGCCCGCCGCCGCCAGGAGGGTCAGGGCCGCGGCGCGAACCGCGATGCGCGGGAGGGGTGTCGTCGTTCTCATCGGGTCACTCCTGCTCCGCGGGGAGGTCCGGGTAGCGGGCCTTCTTGGTGTACAGCCGCGGGCCGAAGATGCCCACGTAGTTGCCCTCCAGGTCAAAGGTCTGCAGGCGGTGGTTGGCGTGGTCCACCACCGTCAGGCGCCCGCGGGCGTCGAGGTCGATGCCACGGGGCTTGTAGAACTCACCGCGGCCCAGGCCCTCAGCGCCCCAGGAGCCACGCTGCTCGCCCTCGGGGCCGAAGACGAAGACCCGGTGCTGCGCGCCGTCGGTGACGTACAGGCTGCCGTCCGCCGCCCGGGCCAGGTCGTGGGGGGCGACCAGCGGGCCATCCGTACCGGTGGCCGCGAGCACGCGGGCTGCGCGCTCCTCGCCCCGGAAGACGACCAGGCCCACGGCCCGGTCCACCACGAAGAGGTCCTGACCGTCCCCGCTCAGCTCGACCGCCGTGGGCTCGACGAGGCGGCCGAGGCCCAGCACCTCCTCCACCTCCAGGGCAGGCGAGAGCACGAGCACGCAGCCGTTGCGCCGGTCGCCGACGAAGAAGCGGCCCGCCCCGTCACGGTCCAGGGCCACGGGCTCGGGCACGTCCTGCAGGCGCTCCCGCAGCTCCAGCTCGAACAGGCGCGCGAGGTCGAGGGACTTCACGAAGCGCGCCATGAGCGGGTCGTAGCCCACCTCGTCCTCCTCGCTGCCCCGCAGGCGGAAGAGGGACAGGCGCCGCAGCAGCGGGTCGCAGACCCACAGGTCACGCGCCTCCCGCTCGAAGTGCACGCCGCCCACCCCGGTCAGCAAGCCGGTCTTGGTGCCCAGGGCGCCGACGCGCGCGATGCGCCGCGGCTCGTCGCCGGTGTTCTCGAAGAAGAGCACCGAGTGGCTCTCGGGCTCGCTGGCGGCCAGGTACGGCCCGGAGAGCTCCAGCTCCCAGCCGTAGTGGGCCGAGGGCCGCGCGAGGGCCTGGGCCTGGCGGCGCACCTCGTCCTCGGCGGTGCCGCCGGTGCGGCAGAAGAGCTGCACGCGGTCCACCATCGGTTCGGACAGCGCCGCCAGCTCACCGTTCGGTGAGAGGGCCAGGGCCACCGGGTAGTGCAGGAAGCCGCCCCCCTCCCGCGGGCGGATGGCGTGCAGGCCGAAGCGGTCGAGCAGCTCGCCCTGCGGCGAGAAGACCTGCACGCGGTGGTTGCCGCGGTCGGAGACGAACAACCGACCGCCGTACAGCACCACCCCGCTCGGCTCGTGGAAGAGGCCCGGGAAGGGACCCCAGTCCCCCCAGCGTGCGAGCGGTGCGCCGTCGGCGTCGAAGACCTGCACGCGGCTGTTGCCCGCGTCCGCCACGAAGAAGCGGCCCTCGTCGCCGACGGCCACGTCCTCGGGGCGGATCAGCCCGGCCTCGCCGGTGCCGTGGCCGCCGAAGCCGAACAGGTGCTCGCCCTCGACGTCGAAGACCTCGACCCGGTGCCGGCCGCGGTCGGTCACGACCACCCGCTCGCCCGCCAGCCCCAGGCCGTGGGCACGGTGCAGGAGCTCTGCGCCGAAGCTCCCGAGCAGGGCGCCCTCGGCGTCCAGGTGCACGACCCCGCGCCCCAGGGCCTCGGTCACCCACAGGCTGCCGTCGGCGCCCACCTCAACCGCCCGCGGATCGGCGAGGCCCTCGGCCAGGACGCTGCGCGCGCCGTCGGCCTCGATGCGCAGCAGGCGCCCCGCGTGGCGCTCGAGCACCCACAGTCCGCCGTCGTCGTCCAGGGCCACCCCCCCCGCCTCGGCCACGCCGGCCACGTCCCGCAGGTGCCGACCGAGGGGCGGGCGCTCGTCCTGGTCCTGGGCGAGGGAGGTCGGAGCGACCAGGAGGAGGGCGCCGAGTGCGAGTGCGGGGCGAGTCTGCATCCGGCCTAGGCTAGCGTCCCGGCCGCGCGAGGTGGCGGCCTGTTCTCGAGGCCCCGAGCCAGACCCGCAGCAGCTCGGCGAGCTCCCCCCGCCGCAGAGGCTTCGAGAGGAAGGGGTGCAGGCCGCTCAGGGACAGGTCGACCAGGACCGCGTCGAAGGGCCCGTCCGCGAGCAACGCGACGGCCTCCGCGGGCGGCGAGAGTCAGGGGTGGGACGCCTCGACCACCGTGTGGATCCCCCCGCGCACGTAGAAGTCGCCCTCGACGCTCATCGAGCGCGGCTCGAGCAGGGCGACCAGGTCGTCGAGGATGCGGTTCGTGACCGCCTCGTGAAAGGCGCCCTCGTCCCGGAAGGACCACAGGTAGAGCTTGAGGCTCTTCAGCTCGACGCAGCGGCGGTCCGGGACGTAGCGGATGCGGATCGTGGCGAAGTCCGGCTGCCCGGTCACGGGGCAGACGCAGGTGAACTCCGGGCACTCGAAGCGGATCTCGTAGTCCCGCTCCGGGCGGGGGTTGTCGAAGGCCTCGAGCTCGCGGCTGGGGGCGGTGGACATGGCGGGTGTGGCGGAGGTGTGGGTGCGCGGGTCGCGCGGCGCAGTCTAACGACCTAGAGCCGCCCGCCGCTGCGTTCGATGACGATCCCCTCGACGCGGTGCTCGACGCCCCAGGCCAGGCTGCCGGGACGGCTGCGCAGGCTCTGGCTGATCTCCTCGGCGTCGGACGCGAGGAGGACGCCGTCCCCGTCGAACTCGCAGGTGATCTCCTCGTACTCGAAGGTGTCCAGGTCGAGCAGGGTCAGGACCCAGCTGGCCTCCGGCTCCAGCGCACCGCCCGCCTCGACCACGTTGGCCGCCCTGTCCGGTACGGGCTGGGCCGGGGCCAGGCGGGTGGGCTTGGGGCTGCCGAAGTGCCAGTCGTCCCCGTCCACCTCCGGCTCGCGCAGGTCCTGCACCTCCGGCGGCGCGCTCCAGACCTCCGCCCCAGGTGACTCCGCCAGGCCGCCCATCAGGAGCAGGCTGTCCACCCGCGGCCCGAGCAGCCAGGCCAGGGACGAGCCCGGGTCGAAGACCACCTGGCGACCGCCGGGGTCCTCGAGCCAGACGCCCAACAGCCGGCCGCCGCGCGCGGCGCCGCCCCGGGCACGCCAGTAGATCTCCGCCAGCTCGCTGGGCCCCTCGGCCTCGGCGGGCTCGCCCTCCACCGTGATGCACTCCACGCTCGCGGAGTCGGCGAAGAAGGGGCGCTTGCCGTCGGCCCCCGACCAGTGTCCGCCGCTCGGGCCGCTGGCGGACACCTCACCGCCGGCCTCCGGGTGGGTCCAGCGCACCACGGCCCCCGCCGCGCCCGGGGGCTCGAGGGCGACGCTGACCCAGGTCAGGCGACCGCCCTGGTTCACCAACAGGTCCGGGAAGACCACCACGAGCCCCTCCTCGCGCTCGGCGTCGAAGGCCTGCAGGCGCGCGTAGGCGGGCAGGGCCTCCGAGGAGATCGAGCGCAGGTCGAACTCCTCGGCACGTCCGGGGCGGCCGGTCACGGCCTCGTCGAACATCCAGCCCAGCTCCTCGGGGGCCACCCGGTAGAGGTCCACCAGGCCGGGCAGGTCGACGATCAGGTGGCGACGGTCCACACCCTGGGCCTCGAAGATGACGGCCACGTCACGCTGGAACTCCCCCGCGTCCTTGGACGCCGCCCTCCAGCCCCGGGCATTCGATCGTGCCAGGGCGCAGAGCAGGATCGCGACGATCAGGGGCAGTCCCTGGCGCCGGCTCCCCGACACCGCGGTCGAGGCCAGGGCGATGCCGACCGCCATCACCACCACCGCCGGGAAGAGGCCCGCGGCCCGGCTGAAGTCGTTGGGGCCCACGGGCAGCTCGGCGCGTGTCGCCTCGGCCAGGAGCACCAGGGCCAGCCAGACGCCCAGCATCGTGATCCAGAAGCGCGGCGCCGAGAGCCCCGCGTGCAGGGCCGGCTGCACGATCACCACCAGGAGCAGCGCTGCGCACACGAAGCCGAAGCCCCCGGCGTTGGCCCCGTTGACCGGCAGGATCAAGACCCCGAGCTTGGTCAGGAGGCTGAAGGCCATCCCCAGCGCGTCGCCGAAGCCCGTCAGGGTCGCGAGCGAGGCCCGCAGGTCCCGAGGCCAGGGGTCCAGCTCGAGGCCGAGCCGCAGCAGGATGTCGAGGCCCGTGAAGGCGGAGAAGACCACCAGGGTCGTGATCGCCGTCCGCAGCCGCACGTGCCGGGGACGGTAGCGGCGCGCGGAGGCGTACTCGATGGCCGCCAGCCAGACCGGACACAGGAAGCCCAGCTCGGAGGCCAGGGTGGCGGCGAAGGTGCACAGGGCGGCCAGCCCCACGAAGAGAGTGCGCCCCTCCTGGCGCCCGCGCAGGAAGGCGGCCCCGGCCACCATCGCCAGCACCCCCGCGAGCAGGTCCCCGCGGGCCGCCGGCGAGGCCACCGCCGAGACCGACAGAGGGTGCACCAGGAGGATCATGAAGGCCGCGGTGGAGGCGGCGTTGGCGTGCTCGCTGCCGGTCCAGGGAGTCACCAGCCGGCGCAGGAAGCGCCCCAGGCCGTAGGCCACCAGGAACAGCAGCGCCAGGTTCTCGAGGCGCATGCACGTCACGGCGAAGGCCGTCCAGACCCCGCCCGAGGTCCACAGCCAGGCCGAGGTGTCCAGGGACAAGGCCGCCAGGGGTCGGCCGGACGTGCCGGCCCGTGCGTAGAGGCTGCCGGCTCCGCCGTCCGGGTCCCAGGCCAGGGAGGCGTGGGTCGCCCGCGAGGCCTCCACCAGGGTGCGGAAGTCGTCTCCCACGGGCCCGACGCCAAAGAGAGAGGCGTGGGCCACGAGCACCAGGACGCCGAGCAGGGCCCACCAGCTCCAGCTCCGCCGCAGTCCCAGGCCTCCGAGTGCGGGCTTCATGGACGCACGATAGCGCGAAAGTGACCGGCAACACACGGAGATCGCGCTATCGTCCCGCTGTGAACTCGTCCGGATCCGTGTCCCTGCCCGCGCTGCTGGCCGGCGCCCTGCTCTTCGCCGCCCTGGCCTGGCGACTGGACTTCCTCTGCGACGACGCCTTCATCTCCTTCCGCTACGCCCGCAACCTCGTGGAGGGTCACGGGCTGCGCTACAACTTCGCGGGCCCCTACGCCGGGGCACCGCCGGTCGAGGGCTACTCGAACCTCCTGTGGGTCCTGTGGCTCGCGCCCTTCGAGGCCCTGGGTCTCGACCTGGGGCTCGTCGCGCGGCTCAGCTCAGCCCTGTGCGGCCTGGTGCTCGTGCTGTGGGTCACGCACCACGCCAGCCGGCGCTTCGGCCTCGACGCCCTCGGGAGCGCGGCCACGGGGCTCTTCCTGGCCAGCCTGCCCTGCACGGCCCTGTGGGCTACGGGCGGCCTCGCGACCATGGCGGCGGCCCTGTGCCTGTTCGGGGTCTACGAGCGCCTGCTCGGGGACCCCGAGCGGCCGCGGGGCCTGCAGGCGGGGCTCTTCGCGGGGGCGGCGGTGCTGGTGCGGGCGGACGGGGTGGCCTGGGTCGGGATGGTGCTGCTCGCGGCGGGCTGCCTGTGGCTCTTGGAGGGTCGGCGCCGGAATCTCGGCCGAGCGCTGCTGGTGACCGGCGGCCTCGCGGCCCTGCTCTTCGCCCTGCACGTCGCCTGGCGCTGGAGCACCTACGGCGACTGGCAGCCGAACACCGCGCGGGTCAAGGCGGGCTTCTCCGCCGCGCGCCTCGAGCGGGGCTGGAACTACGTGGCGACCTTCTTCCTGGTGCTCCCCTCGCTCGTCGTGGTGGGCCTGGCGAGCCTGCGCCCCTGGTCGAGGGAGCTGCGCGCGCCGGTGGTCTGCGCCGCGACGGTGGTCCTCTTCGGCACGGTCTACGCCCTGTACGTGGGTGGGGACTTCATGCCCTTCGGGCGCTTCCTGTTCGCCACGGTGCCCTTCTTCGCCCTGCTCTTCGCCGGGCTGTGGGCGCGCTTCGGGGGAACTCGCGCGGTGGCGGCGGTCGGCCTGGCGCTGGTGGCCGCGAACCTGGCCGCCTGCTTCGACCTGAACCCGGTGCCCGAGAGCCTGCGGAGGCGCTTCCACTTCAGGCTCAACGGCGCCTGGCAGGGAGAGCTCGCGATGCGCGCCAACATGGTCCGCCGCACCGCGGAGTGGTCCGAGCTGGGCCGCGCCCTGGGGGCGGTGGTCGCCCCCGAGGAGTCCCTACCCCTGCGCGGCATCGGCGCCATCGGCTACTACTCGCGGCTGCAGATCCTCGACTGCTACGGCCTGGTCAGCCCGGAGATCCTGCCCCACGCGGTGCCCAAGGAGGCGGCCTCTCCGGGCCACGACGTCGAGGTGCCCTCGACCCACTTCTACGCTCGGCGCCCGACCTATGGCGGGGCCTTCCTCGCGCCGCTGGGCGCGCCCCCCACCTACCACCTGCCCGAGGGTTGGGCCCAGTCCCCCTTCGCGCGGATGATGCGGGTCGAGCGCCACGCCCTGCCCCCGGACCAGGGCTTCCCGGCGGACAAGGAGCTGCGGCTCCTGCGCTTCGTGCGCTACCCCTGAGACGCTCGCCGAGGGGCGCGTCGCCGTTGTGATGGTCCCCGCGCCTGCGTATCCTCCGTCCATGGGATTCGTCACGGGCCTGCGGTGCGTCGTGTGTGGTGAGCAGGCCCCGGCGCCCGCCTCCTCGGGCACCTGTCCGCGCTGCGACGACGAGAGCGCAGTGCTCGAGGTCGAGTTCGACCTGGAGCAGGCCCGCGCCGTGCTGACACCGGAGACCCTGGCCGGGCGGGTGGCCAGCCACTGGCGCTACGCCGAGCTCCTGCCCGTCGAACCGGACGCGACCGCCTTCCGCTGGCCCGTGGGCTGGACGCCCCTGCTCGAGGCGCCGCGCCTGGCGAGCTGGGTGGGGATCGCTCACCTGCGCGTCAAGGACGACAGCCGCAACCCCACCGCCAGCTTCAAGGACCGCGCCTCGAGCGTCGGCGTGCTGCACGCCCTGCAGGCCGGCGCCACGCGCGTGGCCTGCGCCTCCACGGGCAACGCCGCATCGAGCCTGGCGGGCTTCGCCGCCATGGCCGGCCTGCCGGCCACGATCTTCGTGCCCCGGGGCGCCCCGGAGCCCAAGCTGACCCAGATGCTCGCCTACGGCGCCGAGGTGCGGCGGGTGCGGGGCAGCTACGACCAGGCCTACGAGCTGTGCACGGCGGAGTGCGCGGAGCACGGCTGGTACGACCGCAACTGCGCCGTGAACCCCTACCTCGTCGAGGGCAAGAAGACCTGTGGCCTCGAGCTCGGCGAGCAGTGCGCCGCGGACCCGCCGGACTGGGTGGCGGTCAGCGTGGGTGACGGCTGCACCGTCGCCGGCATCGCCAAGGGCCTGGACGAGATGCACCAGCTCGGGATCCTGCCGCGGGTGCCGCGCCTGCTCGGGGTGCAGGCGGCGGGGGTCGCGCCAGTGCTGGAGGCCTTCGAGGGGCGCGCGCTCGAGTCCTCGGGCGCGACCTTCGCGGACTCGATCGACGTGCCGACGCCGCGCAACTGGCGCAAGGCCGTCGACCGGGTCCGACGCACGCAGGGCCGCTTCGTCGCCGTCGAGGACGACGAGATCGGCGCCGCGATCCTGGCCCTCGGCGGCCGCTCCGGGGTCTTCGCCGAGCCCGCCGCCGCCACCGCCGTGGCGGGCCTGCGCCGGGCCGTGGCGGCGGGGATCGTGGCCCCCGGCGAGCGCGCCGTGGCGGTGGTCACCGGCAGCGGTCTGAAGGACACCCGCGGGGTCCAGTCTGTCGTCGGCGCGCCGGTCGAGGTAGAACCACTCGAGTCCTGAAGGCCGCCCCGACCCCCCGGAGCACGATGGAGATTCACGAAGACGTCCTCGAGCGCACAGCCGAGCTCTGCCGCCGACGCGGGGTGGTGATCCCCACCTTCGCCGAGATGGATGACCCGTCCCTGGCCCCGGCCTGGGTGCACCGCCGCCTCGAGCAGGTCGGCCTGTGGGACGTGGACCCGGTCAACCTCTTCCGCATCACCTGGCGCAACGAGCCCACCACGAGCGGCGGCGGCTACAACGACGGCAACTGGATCGAGTTCCCCCCGGAGCTGACCGGCGTCGAGGCGCGCATCGTGGGCCTCGTCGGCAAGTGGTTCCCCACCGGCGCCCACAAGGTCGGCGCCGGCTTCGGCTGCCTCGTGCCGCGGCTCGTCAGCGGCGCCTTCGACCCCACCCGTCACACGGCGGTCTGGCCCTCCACGGGCAACTTCTGCCGCGGCGGCGCCTTCGACTGCGCCCTGCTCGGCTGCAAGGCGGTCGGCATCCTGCCCGAGGGCATGAGCCGCGAGCGCTTCACCTGGCTCGAGGAGATCGGCGCCGAGATCATCCGCACCCACGGCTGCGAGTCGAACGTCAAGGAGATCTACGACGCCTGCTGGAAGATCAAGGAGGAGCGCCCCGACTGCGTGGTCTTCAACCAGTTCGAGGAGTTCGGCAACCCGATCTGGCACTACCACGTCACCGCCAGGGCCCTCGAGCGGGTCTTCGAGCAGGTGGCCGGGGAGGGCGCGCGCCTCGCGGCCTACGTCTCCGCCACCGGCAGCGCCGGCACGATTGCCGCCGGCGACCGCCTCAAGCGCGACCACCCCGGCGTGCGGATCGTCGCCACCGAGGCCCTGCAGTGCCCGACCCTGCTGGCCTTCGGCTTCGGCGACCACACCATCGAGGGCATCGGGGACAAGCACGTGCCCTGGGTCCACAACGTGCGCAACACCGACCTCGTGGCGGCCGTCGACGACCGCCGCTGCCTCGAGCTGGTGCGCCTCTTCAACGAGCCCGCCGGTCGCGAGGTGCTCGCCGGCCACGGCCTGCCTTCGAGCCTGATCGAGTCCCTCGACCTGCTCGGCATCTCCTCCATCTGCAACCTGGTGGCCTCGATCAAGACCGCCCGGCACTACGGCCTGGGCAAGGACGACGTGGTCATGACCGTCCTGACGGACTCCATGGAGCTCTACGGCAGCCGCCTGGAGGAGATGCGCGAGGAGCGCGGTCCTCTCCAGGCCGAGGGAGCCTGGCGCACCCTCGGCCGGGACCTGGAGGCCATCAGCACCGACCACCTGCGCGAGCTCAGCCACGCCGACCGACGCGCCCTGCACAACTTCAAGTACTTCACCTGGGTCGAGCAGCAGAGGCGCGGGGTCGATGAGCTCGAGCGCCTCTGGGACCCGGAGTTCTGGACCGAGACCTACGCTCAGGTGGACGCCTGGGACGGGCTCATCCGCGCCTTCAACGAGCGGGTCGGGACCCCCGAGGGCGTCTCCCCTTGAGGCTCGAGGTCAACGGCCGGGGCCACGAGCTGACCGAGGGCGACGAGCGCAGCCTGCTCGAGGTCCTGCGCGAGGACCTGGACCTGCGCTCCCCCAAGGACGGCTGCTCGCCCCAGGCCACCTGCGGCTGCTGCGCCGTGGAGCTCGACGGCAAGGTGGTCTACGCCTGCGCCACCTCGGCGGGGAAGGCCGCCGGCAAGAGCGTGCGCACCCTCGAGGGTTTCGACGAGCGCGTGCGCGCCGCCTTCGCGGCCGGCTTCGCCGAGGGGGGCGGCTCCCAGTGCGGCTTCTGCATCCCCGGCATCGTGCTGCGCAGCGCCTGCCTGCTGGAGCACAACGCGTCCCCCACCCGCGAGGAGATCGAGCGCGAGCTGCGCTTCCACCTCTGCCGCTGCACGGGCTACAAGAAGATCGTCGACTCGGTGCAGCACACGGCCGCCCTGCTGCGGGACGGTCAGCTGCCCCCGGAGGCGAAGCGCAGCGGCCGCGTCGGCACCCGCGAGCCCAAGGTCGGGGTGCGCGAGGCGGTGCTCGGCCGGCAGCAGTACGTGGCCGACCGCTCCCTGCCGGGCATGCTGCACGGAGCCCTGCGCCTCTCCGACCACCCGCGGGCGCGGGTGCTCTCGATCGACGTGGCGCCGGCCCTGGCGCTCGAGGGAGTCGAGCGCGTCTTCCTGGCCGGCGACGTGCCCGGCGAGCGGCACCTGGGGCTGATCGTCTCGGACTGGCCCCTGATGGTCGAGGTCGGCGAGGAAACGCGCTTCGTGGGCGACGTGCTGGCCTGCGTGGCCGCGGTCGATCGCCGTACGGCGCGGAGGGCGGCGGCGGCCATCGCGGTGGAGCTCGAGGAGCTCGAGCCCCTGGCCACCGTCGACCAGGCCCTGGCGCCGGACGCGCCGCAGCTGCACCCCGGCGGCAACCTGCTCAGCACCTCGATCGTGAGGCAGGGCGACGCGGAGGCGGCCCTGGCCGGCTGCGCCTTCGTCCACGAGGGGACCTACACGACCCAGCGCATCGAGCACGCCTACATGGAGCCGGAGGCGGCCCTGGCGGAACCCACCGCCGACGGGGTGCGCGTCCTCTCCCAGAGCCAGGGGGTCTACGAGGACCGCAAGCAGATCGCGCGCCTGCTGGGCCTGACCGAGGCCCAGACGGTGATCGAATTGGTGCCCAACGGCGGCGGCTTCGGGGGCAAGGAGGACCTCTCGGTCCAGGGCCACGCGGCCCTCATGGCGCGCCTGCTCGGGCGGCCCGTGCACGTGGAGCTCTCCCGGGAGGAGTCGATCCGCATGCACCCCAAGCGCCACCCCCTGCGCATGCACTACCGGCTCGGCTGCGACGCCGACGGCATGCTGGTCGCCCTGCACGCACGCATCGACGGCGACACCGGCGCCTACGCCTCGGTCGGCATGAAGGTCCTCGAGCGCGCCGCGGGCCACGCCACCGGCGCCTACACCGTGCCCCACACCGACATCGTCGCCCAGGCGGTCTACACCAACAACGTGCCCTGCGGAGCGATGCGCGGCTTCGGGGCCAACCAGGCGGCCTTCGCCCTGGAGTGCGCCGTGGACGAGCTGTGCGCCCTGGGCGGCTTCGACCGCTGGCAGTTCCGCTGGGACAACGCCCTGGTGGACGGGGGCCGCACGGCCACCGGCCAGCGTCTCTCGGAGGGCGTCGGCGTGCGAACCACCCTCGAGGCGGTCGAGGCGGAGTTTCGCGCGGCGCGCTTCGCCGGCCTCGCCTGCGGCCTGAAGAACACGGGCATCGGCAACGGCATGCCCGACTCCGGCACGGCGCGGGTCGTGATCCGCGCCGCGGACCGGGTCGAGGTGCACCACGGCTGGACCGAGATGGGCCAGGGGGTCGACACCATGGCCCTGCAGACCCTGTGTGAGGAGACCGGCATCGACCCGCAGCTGGTCGTGGTGCGCACCCGCACCGACGACGAGACCCCCTGCGGCATGACGACCGCCTCGCGGGGCACGAGCCTGGTCGGCAACGCCCTGATCGAGGCCTGCAAGGACCTGAGACGCGACCTCGTGGATCACACCCTCGCGGAGCTCGTCGGCCGCGAGTACCACGGCGAGTGGACCTGTGACTGGACCAACAAGCCCGGCAAGTCGAGGACCGGCGAGGAGGTCACCCACTACTCCTACAGCTACGCCACCCAGCTCGTGGTGCTCGACGAGGCCGGCGCGATCGAGAAGGTGATCGCGGCCCACGACGCGGGCAAGATCATGAACCCGACCCTCTTCGAGGGCCAGATCGAGGGCTCGGTGCACATGGGGCTCGGCTACGCCTACTCCGAGGACCTGCCCATGGAGGACGGCCAGCTGGCCTCCACCAAGCTGCGGGCCTGCGGGGTGCTGCGCGCCCACGAGACCCCGCCCATCACCGTCATCGGCGTCGAGTGCCCGGACGAGCACGGCCCCTACGGCGCCAAGGGCGTGGGTGAGATCGGCCTGGTGCCCACCGCCCCGGCGGTGGCCAACGCCTTCTGGGCCTTCGACGGAGAGCGCCGGCGGGCGCTGCCCATGCAGCCGCCCTGGAAGTCGTGAGCCTCTTCCTCCGGGACGCCACCTTCGTCGACGGGGACGCGCCGCGCGTGACCCGCGGCGACCTCGAGGTCGAGGCCGGCCCCGGCGGCGTCCTGCGCGCGGTGGATGAGATCCCCGCCGGGGCCGAGGTCCTCGACTGCGGGGGGCGCCTCGTGACCTGGGCCTTCGCCGTCGCCCACCACCACCTCTACTCGGTGCTCGCCCGCGGCATGCCCGCCCCGCCGCGCACCCCCACGAGCTTCCGCGAGATCCTCGAGCTCGTCTGGTGGCGCCTGGACAGGGCCCTGGACGGCGACATGATCCTGGCCTCGGCTCGAGCCGGCGCCCTGGAGGCGGCGCTCTCCGGCTGCACCTTCGTGGTCGACCACCACTCCTCCCCCACGGCGGTCGAGGGCTCCCTGGCGCTCCTGGCCCAGGGCCTGGAGGAGGTCGGCCTGGGGCACCTCCTGTGCTACGAGCTCTCGGACCGCGACGGGCCCGCTTCGGCCGCGGCGGGGCTGGCGGAGAGCGAGCGCCACCTGCGCGAGCGCCCGGGCCTGGTGGGGCTGCACGCCTCCTTCACGGTCGGTGACGAGCTGCTCGAGCGCGCCGTCGGGCTCGCCCGGGACCAGGGCACGGGCCTGCACGTGCACCTGGCCGAGGCCCGCTCCGACCCCGAGCACTGCCGCGCGACCCACGGTGTCGGCCCGGTGGAGCGCTTCGCCCGCGCCGGAGTGCTGGACTCCGAGCGCAGCCTGCTCGTGCACGCCCTGCACCTGGAGGAGGCCGAGCGCGAGCGCCTGGCCGCCAGCCCGGCCTGGGTCGTGCAGTGCACCGAGAGCAACCAGCAGAACGGCGTCGGCAGCTTCGACCCGGCCGGCCTCGGGGAGCGGATCCTGATCGGCACCGACGGCATGCACTCCGACCCCCTGCGGGCGGCGCGCGCGAGCTACCTGGCCGACTGCGGCCTCGGCCGCGGCTCGGCGGCGGCGACCCTCGCGCGCCTGCGGGCCGTGGACCGCTACCGGGCCCTCGCGACCCCCGGCGACGCGGGGACGAACGACCTGGTCGTGCTGGACTACGCGCCGCCGACGCCGATCACCACGGACAACTGGCCCGCGCACCTGGTGCACGGCCTCGGCAGCCGGCACGTGCGCACGGTGATTCGCCAGGGGCGGGTGCTGGTCGAGGACGGGTGCGTGCTCGGCGTCGACGCCGAGGCCATCCGCGCCCACGCCCGCGAGCAGGCCGCGCGCCTGTGGGAGCGCCTGTGAGTGCCACCGGCCTCTCCGTGGACGGCGCGCGCCTCCAGGCGCGCCTCGACGAGCTGGGCTCCATCGGCTCCTACCAGGACGAGGCCACGGGGCTCGTGGGCGTGAACCGCCTGGCCCTGACCGCCGCCGACGGTGAGGGGCGGCGACGGGTGCGAGCCTGGATGGAGGAGCTCGGCCTCGAGGTGCGCGTGGACCGTATCGGCAACCTCTACGGCCGGCGCGCGGGGACCGAGGACGGGCTCGCGCCGCTGGTGATCGGCTCGCACATCGACTCGGTGGCCACGGGCGGGCGCTTCGACGGGGCCCTCGGCGTGCTGGCCGGCCTGGAGCTCCTGCAGACCCTCGCCGAGGCCGGCCACGCCACCCGCCGGCCCCTGGTCGTGGCCGCCTTCACCGAGGAGGAGGGCTGTCGCTTCGGGACGGACATGCTCGGCAGCGCGGTCGCCACGGGGCGCATCCCCCTGGAGGAGGCCCTGGCCCTGCGGGATGTCGAGGGGCGCAGCGTGGGCGAGGAGCTGGCGGCGATCGGCTTCGCGGGCACCGAGCCCGTGGACACCCTGCGCCCCCACGCCTACCTGGAGCTGCACGTCGAGCAGGGCCCGAGCCTCGCCCACGGAGGCCACGACATCGGCGTGGTCGAGATGGTGCAGGCCATCTCCTGGTTCCGCCTCGAGGCCGCGGGCCGCCCGGCCCACGCGGGGACCACGCCCCTGGAGCTCCGACGTGACGCGGGCCTGGTGGCCGCCGAGCTCAACACGGGCCTGCGGGCCATGGCGCTGGGCGGCGACCACGGAGAGATGCGCGCCACGATCGGCAGCCTGCGCCTCGAGCCCGACCTCGTGAACGTGATCCCCGGGCGGGTCACGGGCACGATCGACCTGCGCAACCCGGACGACGGGCACATGGACGCCTCCGAGGAGAGCCTGCGCGCCCTGGCGACGGAGGTCGGGCGGCGGCACGGGGTCGAGGTGCGCCTGGAGCAGACGGCCCGCACGCGGGTCGTCTCCTTCGACCCGCGCCTGCGCGGCCTGATCGCGGCGGCGGCCGACGCCCGCGGCCACTCCCACACCAGGCTGCACTCCGGCGCCGGCCACGACGCCCAGGAGTGGGCCCGCGTCTGCCCGGCGGCGATGGTCTTCGTGCCCGGCGAGCACGAGGGCATCAGCCACAACCCGCGCGAGCTCTCGACCCTCGAGCAGTGCGCGCGGGGGGCCAACGTGCTGCTCGACGTGGTGCTGGCGCTCGCGGAGGAGGCCGGATGAGCTTCCGCGCCGCCCTGACCCAGACGCTCAACGCCTTCGGGGCGATGCCCGGGAGCGTGGCGGAGCTCGGGGCCCTGGCGGGCCGACTCGACGAGCTGCGGGAGGCGAACCTCCACCACCAGGTCGAGCTGATCGAGGCCGCGGCACGGCAGGGCGCGCGCCTGGTGGGCCTCGGTGAGCTGTGCACGGGCCCCTACTTCGCCCTGGGGCGCGAGCCGCTGTGGCGCGGGCTGGCGGAGCCGGCGGCGGACGGTCCGACGACGAGCACCCTGCGCGCGGTGGCGCGACGCCTGGGCGTCGTGCTCGTGGTGCCCCTCTACGAGGCCGCTCCCGAGGGTCGCTTCAACACCGCCGTCGTGATCGACGCCGACGGGGAGCTGCGCGGCGGCTACCGCAAGGTGCACGTCCCCGTGGGCAGCAACGAGGCGGGTGCCTTCGACGAGGCCTTCTACTACCAACCCTCGAACGGCGCGCCCATCCCGGGCCTGCCGCCGCCGGAGGGCAACCCCTACTTCCCCACCTTCTCCACGGCGGTCGGCCGCATCGGTGTCGCCATCTGTTACGACCGCCACTTCGAGGGCGTGATGTCCGCCCTGGCCCGCGGCGGTGCCCAGCTCGTCCTGTCCCCGGCGGTGACCTTCGGGGCCCAGTCGCGGCGGATGTGGGAGCTGGAGTTCGCCGTGGACGCGGCGCGGCACCGCTTGTTCATCGGCGGGTCGAATCGCAAGGGCCGCGAGGCGCCCTGGAACCAGGAGTTTTTCGGCCAGAGCCACTTCGTCGGCCCGGAGGGGCGGCTGCCCGACCTGTCGACGGACCCGCGGCTCGTGATCGCGGAGATCGAGCTGGAGCGCCTGGCGGAGCCGAGCGCGTCCGGCTGGGACCTGGCCCGCGACAGGCGGGAGGGGATCTACGAGCGGCCGCGACCCGAGTGACGCGGCCCGGGAGGGCTCGTCACCGAGGCGGGGGGTCGGTCGGCGCGGCGCTCGCCGCCGCCTGGACGTAGTTCACCCCTTCACCCCCCAGCACGGCGCGCTGCACGTGCTCCAGGATCCAGGCGTAGGTCAGGTCGACCTCGGTCCCGCCCTCGACCTCTCCCCGCGGCTCCGCCTCGGGATCCTCCCAGTCCAGCTCCACCTCGAAGCCCTCGCCCGAGTAGCGCCCACGCGTCGCGGTCGACTCGAGCCGTAGGTCTCGCCCGTCGATGCGCCCGCGGACCGTCGTGGTCTCACCCGCCCGTGCGACCCAGAAGCCGTCGAAGTCGGCGTGGGTCTCGTACTCCGCCTCGCTGCCGAAGAAGCGCGGCTTGACCTTGTAGGGACCGCCGTCCTCCGGGCAGAAGACGTCGCAGTTGCCGCACTCGTTGCAGAAGTCCGCGAACTGGGCGATCTGGTGCTTCTCGGCGAGCTCGAGCGCGCCCTCTTCCTCGCAGACCCAGGCCCCCGCCTCCCTCCGCCAGCGGCGGATCGGGATCGCCACCGGCGCCAGGGTCAGGCGGAAGTTCGCGTCGTTGGGGCAGACCGGGATGCACTTGTCGCAGGTGATGCAGTCGAACAGCTCCAGGGCCGAGCCGATCTTCTTGGGGGACCTCCGGTTCTTCTCCAGGTGATAGCGCGGGTCGGCCTGCACCTCCCCCACGTAGCGGCGCGTGTTCGCCATGAGCGCCGCGCCCAGCTCGTCCTCGGCGGCCTCGGCCCGCACGAGGTCCTCCAGGCTGCGCGCCCCGGCGGCGTCCATACGCTTCACGAGGTCCGCGTAGTAGCCCGCCTGGCGCCCGTAGCCCCCGGTGCGCAGGAGGTCCGTGCAGGTGGTCACGGGCACCAGCCCCAGGGCCACCGCGTCGGGGAAGTTCTTGCGGTCGATGCCCGCCGAGAACGACAGGGGCAGCTCGGGGCCGAACTCCTCCCGCAGCCTGCCGACGAGCTTCATGGCGAGCACGTGCAGGGGCGCACCGGAGAGGTACTTCTCCTCGAGCTCCCCGGGCAGGAAGTCCTCCCCGTGGGCGACCACGAGGGTGTTCGTGAGCTTGACCCCGAAGCCCTGCCCCAGGCGCGCGGCGAGAGCGCTCAGGCGCTCGATGAAGCCCCGTGCCTGGTCCCAGGTCGTGTCGCGACCGTAGACCTCGGCCGGCACGTGGACGTCGCGGTACCCCAGCTCGTCGTGCAGGAGCCGCTCCACCTCCGCAGGGCCGAGCAGCGTGGGGTTGAGCTTGACCACCACTCCGAGGCCCACCTCGGTCAGGAGGTGCTCGCAGATGGCCTCGATCTCCTCCGGTGGGCAGCCGTGGAAGGTGGAGAGGGTCAGCGTGTCGCTGATGCGGGTGGGGAAGTCGAGCTCGCGCAGGTCCGCGTACTCGGGCGGGATCTCGGCGCGCAGGCGCTCCACCTCCGCGCTGCAGTCCCCCATCGCCGCCAGGAAGCGGCTCACCCCCGGCCCGCGGATGCCCGCCAGGTCGTAGCCCACGCTCATGTCGAAGAGCGTCTCCCTGAAGCCCGGCGCGAGGCGGTCCGCGAGGCGCTCCTCGAGCACCCGCACGAGCATGGCCGCCTTGACGTACTCCTCGATCGACTGCTCGATCTTCAGCTCCTGGGACCACTCGACGTTGTAGCCCACCGTGCGCATGTCGATGCAGGGGCGCGGGATCACGAGCTGGTCGAGCACCTGCACCGTCTTGAGCTCCAGGAAGCGCGAGCCCCCCAGCCAGGACAGGACGATGTTCTGGGCCATCTGGGTGTGAGGTCCCGCCGCCGGGCCCAGGGGCGAGGCGGCGCGGCGCCCGAAGTGCTCCACGGAGAAGTCGTGCTCGGTGGAGCCGAAGTAGCACCTGGCGAGGGGCAGGTCGAAGACCGCGTCGCAGCGCTCGAGCTCGGTCAGGGCCCGGCGCAGGAGCGCGTCGAGGGGCTGCGGGACGAGCTCGACCATCAGCGCTCCGTGCGCGGCAGCTCGCCGGCCCGCAGGCCGCGCAGGAGGGCCCCCACCAGGTTCGCGCTGACCCCGCGGCGGTAGGCGGCCGTCGAGCGGTCGTCGTCGATGGGCGCGATCTCCGCCACCACCGCCTCCCGTGCCCGGCGCTCGAGCTCGGGGTCGTCCAGGGCCGCCCCCACGAGCAGCGCCTCGGTGCCCCGCGCCCGCACGACCGTGGGCGCGACGCTGCCCAGGCCGATGCGGCAGGCGGCGATCCGCTCTCCGTCGAGCTCGGCGGCCGCCGCCAGGGTGACCTTCGAGATGGCCTGGGCCGCGCGGGTGCCGACCTTGCGGTAGAAGTGCCGCGTCCCCGGCGCCGGGCGCGGCACACAGACCGCGCGCAGGAGCTCGTCCGGGCGGAGGGCGTGCAGCTTGTAGCCCGTGTGGAAGTGCTCGTAGTCCACCCGGCGCAGGGCCGCGGTGGACTGCAGCTCGACCTCCGCCCCGTAGGCCAGGAGGGCCGGCGGCGTGTCCGCGGCCGGCGAGGCGTTGACGATGTTGCCGCCGATGGTGCCCCGGTTCTGGATCGCGAGGGCCCCCGAGAGGCGCGCCGCCCGCACCAGGTTGGGCAGCTCCGCCGCCAGCCGCGGGTCCTCGCGCACGTCGCTGTAGGTCGTCAGGGCGCCGATGCGGAAGGCGTCCCCGTCGAGCTCCACGCCCCGCAGCACGTCCAGGCTCCGGATGTCCAGGAAGCGGCCACGCGGCAGGACGCCGGCCTCGAGCTCGACCATCAGGTCCGTGCCCCCCGCGAAGGGCACCAGCTCCGGGTCCGCGGCCAGGGCCGCGAGGGCGCCGGGCAGGTCCGCGGCCGTGCGCAGCTCGTAGGACGGGACGTGGCCCCTCACGAGCCGCCCCCCGCCGTGCCCGCCGCGCGCAGCACCGCCTCGAGGATCCGCTCGTAGCCCGTGCAGCGGCAGAGGTTGCCCGCCAGGGCCTCGCGCACCCGCTCCGGCGTCGGCGCGGGCTCGGCCTCGAGCAATGCCTTCGAGGCGACGATCACCCCCGGCGTGCAGATGCCGCACTGGGCCCCGTTGCACTGGACGAAGGCCTCACCCAGGGCGCGACCCGCGGGGGTGCGTGCCAGGCCCTCGATGGTCCAGACCTCGGCCCCCTCGACCTGCAGGGCCGGCACCAGGCAGGCGTTGGTCAGCTCGCCGTCCACCAGCACCGCGCAGGCCCCGCACTCGCCCTCGCCGCAGCCCTCCTTGCTGCCGGTCAGGCGCAGGCGCACCCGCAGCACGTCGAGCAGGCGCTCCATGGGCCAGGCGCGGACGCGCACCTCCTCGCCGTTCAGGCGCAGGGAGACCTCGACCTCAGGCACCGCTTCCCTCCGCGAGCTCGAAGAGCTCCTCCGGGAGGAGCGGCAGGGCGTCGAGCTCGAGGCCGGTGGCGTCGGCGACCGCGTTCAGGATGGCCGGCGCGGGCCCGTCCATGGGCAGCTCGCCGACGCCCTTGGCCCCGGCGGGCCCGTGCTCGTAGGCGACCGGCGCGAAGTGCACGCGGATCGGCGGCAGGTCCTGGGAGGTGGGCATGATGTAGTTCGTCATGCGCGCGTTGGCCATCGCGCCGTCGCGCCAGACCACCTTCTCGGAGAGGGCGAAGCCGATGGCCTGGGCCACGCCCCCCTCCACCTGCCCCGCGGCCAGCTTGGGGTGGATCACGGTGCCGATGTCCTGCACGGCCACGAAGTCCTCGACCTTGACCTCCCAGGTCTCCAGGTCCACGGCCACGCTGGCCACGTAGGCGGCCCAGCCGTAGGCGGCGTAGGCCGAGCCGCGGTAGGTGGAGTCGTCCCACTCGATGCCGGCGGGCGGCGTGTACCGGGCCGTGCTCGCGAGCTCGGGGTGGCGGTCGAGGTAGGCGTCGCAGGCGCGGGCGAAGGCGGCCGCGTCGTGGTCGTCCTCGAGCAGCCCCTCCGCCGCCAGCTGACGCTGCAGCCCGATGGCGGCGGACTCGACCAGCTTACCGACGATCATCACGGTTCGAGAGGCCACGGTCGGACCGCTGTCGGGCACGCGGGCCGTGTCCGGCTGGGCCACCTCGATCTGCTCGTAGGGCAGGCCCAGGGCGTCGGCGGCGATCTGGGCGAAGATGGTCTGGGTGCCCTGGCCGATCTCGGTGCTGGCGGCCAGCACCACCACGCGCCCGCCGCGCTCGGCGCGCAGCTCGACGGAGGAGGCCAGGTGTTTCTCTCCCGAGCCCGTGAAGCCCGAGCCGTGGTAGAAGGTCGCGAGCCCCAGGCCGCGCCGCACGCGCGCGTCCGGCCGGGCGTTCTCCTCTGCGAAGCGCGTGCGCTTCGCGGACCAGTCCGCCTGCTCGAGGGCGCGGTCCATCATGCCCGGCAGGTCGATGGCCTCGGCGATCTCCTGCCCGGTGGCGGTCGTGTCCCCGGTGCGCAGGAGGTTGCGCCGCCGCAGCTCCTCCGGCGCGAGGCCCACCGCCGCGGCCACCCGGTCGAGATGCCGCTCGAGGGCGAAGATCGACTGGGGCGCGCCGAAGCCGCGGAAGGCGCCGTGGGGCGGCAGGTGAGTGGCCACCGCCCGACCGCGAACACGCACGTGTTCGCAGCGGTAGGGTCCCGCGGCGTGGATCACGCCGCGCGAGAGCACCACCGGGGTCAGGGTCAGGTAGGCGCCCCCGTCGAGCACGAAGTCCACGTCCATGGCGACGAGCCTCCCCTGCCGATCGACCAGGGTCCGGTGCTCCGTGCGCGAGGGGTGGCGCTTGGTCGTGGCGCGCATGTCCTCGGCCCGGTCGTAGACGATCTTCACCGGCCGCCCGCCGGCCTTCCAGGAGAGCAGGGCCGCGTGGCCGGCGATCATGGAGGGGTACTCCTCCTTGCCGCCGAAGCCGCCGCCGGTGGTGGCCTGGACGACGCGCACCTGGTCGGTGGGCAGGCCGAAGAGGACGGCCAGGGCCTTGTCCACGTAGTAGGGACACTGCAGGGAGCCCCACACGGTGACCCCGCCGGCGGGCGAGGCCTGCGCGACCATGCCCTGGGGCTCGATGTAGAGCTGCTCCTGGGCGCCGGTGCGGTAGGTGCCCTCGACCAGCACGAGGTCCGGGTCGCCGGCCGCCCGCGCGAAGGCCGCCTGCACGTCGCCCTTGTCGATGCCGATGGCCTTGAACAGGTTGTCCTCACCCCAGACCGCCGTATCGCCCGCGAGGGACTCCTCGAGGGTCGAGACCGCCGGCAGGGGCTCGATCTCGAGCTCCACCGCCTGGCGCGCCTCCTCCACCAGGTAGCGGTCCGGGTGGGCCAGGAGCACCACCGCCTCCTCGGCGTGGTGCACGAGCTCCGCGGCGAGGTAGGGCTGGTCGTCCTCGAGCAGGGTCACCGCGTTGCGGCCGGGCACGTCCGCCGCGGTCACCACCACCAGCTCCTCCCAGGGGATGCCGGGGCCGTAGCGCACCTCCACCAGCCGCCCGTGCTGCACGGGGCTGCGCACGCTGACACCGTGCAGCAGGTCGTCGAAGGCCAGGTCATCGACGTAGCGCGCCGCGCCCGTGACCTTCCCCTCTCCTTCCTTGCGCGGAACGGGCGCGCCGATCGATCCCTCGGCCATCGAGAGGACTATAGCCCCGGGGGGGCGGCGAGGGAAACGCCTCCGCCGCCCCGCCGCTCAGTGCTCGACCTCCGCCCGCCGCAGCCTGCGCTCCTCCACCCAGCCGTAGAGCACCGGCACCACGAAGATCGTCACCAGGGCCACGGTCATCCCGCCGAAGCAGGGGATCGCCATGGGCACCATCACCTCCGCGCCGCGGCCCGTCGAGGTCAAGACCGGCACCAGGGCCAGGAGGGTCGTGGCCGTCGTCATCAGGCAGGGGCGGATGCGGCGCTTGCCGGCGGCCACGACGGCCGCGTGCACCTCGGCCCGGTTCGTCGGCCGGCGCTCCGAGAAGGTCTGTCGCAGGTAGGTCGCCATCAGCACCCCGTCGTCGGTGGCGATGCCGAACAGGGCCAGGAAGCCGACCCACACGGCCACGCTCAGGTTGAGGGGCCCCACGGCGAAGAGCTCCGCCATGTTCTTGCCCAAGACGTCGAAGTCGAGGAAGCCCTCGAGCCCGTAGAGCCACAGCATCAGGAAGCCCCCGGACCAGGCCACGAAGACCGCCGAGAAGACGATGGCCGTGGTCAGGGTCGAGCGGAACTGCAGGTAGAGGATCAGGAAGATGATCAAGAGCGCCAGGGGCAGCACCACCCGCAGCTTGGCCTCGGCCCGCTGCTGGTTCTCGTAGTTGCCCGCGAAGCGGTAGGAGACCCCGGCGGGCAGCTCGTAGGCCCCCGACCCGATCTCGTCGCGCAGGAAGGCCTGGGCCTCCTCGACGGCGGTCACCTCCGCCACCCCCGGCCGCTTGTCGAAGAGCACGTAGGCCACCAGGAAGGTGTCCTCGCTCTTGATGTTCTGGGGACCAGGCGTGTAGCGCACCTCCGCCAGCTGCCCCAGGGGGACCTGCACGCCACCGCGGGTGGGGACCAGGATCGTCCCCAGCTGCTCGATCTCGTCCCGACGCTCACGCTGGTAGCGCACGCGCACCGGGTAGCGCTCGCGCCCCTCGACGGTGGTCGTCAGCTGGCGGCCGCCGATGGCCACCTCGATCACGTCCTGCACCTCGCGCACGGTCAGGCCGTAGCGGGCGATGGCGTCCCGGTCGATGTCGATCTCCAGGTAGGGCTTGCCGATCACCCGGTCGGCGATCACGGTCGCCGGGCGCACGGAGGGCACCTCCTTGAGCATCCCCTCGAAGTCGAGGGCCACGCGCTCGATCGTCTCGAGGTCCGGGCCGTAGACCTTGACCCCCATGGGCGCCCGCAGGCCGGTCTGCAGCATGATGCGCCGGGTCTCGATCGGCTGGAGCATGGAGGCCGTCGTCATGCCGGGCACGGTGGCGGCCCGCTCGACCTCGCCCCAGATGTCGTCCGCGCTCGCGATGTGGTCGCGCCACTGCCGGAAGGGCCGGCCGTCCCGGTCGGGGATCAGCTCCCCGGCCTCGTCCAGGGGAAAGCTCCCGCCGGCCTCGTCGTAGCGGTAGCGCAGCCGCCGTCCGCTCTCGTCGACGCGGTACTCGGGCTTGTAGGTGATGACCGTCTCCACCATCGAGACCGGCGCCGGGTCGAGCGGACTGTCCGCCCGACCGATCTTGCCCACCACCTGGTCGATCTCCGGGATGGCGCGGATCGCCATGTCCTGCTGCTGCAGGAGCTCCAGGGCCTCACCGATCGAGGCGTGGGCCATGGTGACCGGCATCAACAGGAAGGAGCCCTCGTCCAGGGACGGCATGAACTCCTCCCCCAGGCCCGGGAAGGCCTGGGCGGCGCGCACCCAGGGCCCGGAGGCCCGCACGTCCGCTGCACGGACAGCGCCCTCCCCGACCCAGGCCGCGGGCAGCACCGCCCGGGCGCCGCTCGCGATCCCCGCCAGGGGCCGCGCCAGGGGGCCGGCCACGGCGCCGAAGCCCAGCCAGATCACGAGCCCGAACAGCACCAGACCAGCGGGGCCGACCAGGAAGCTGACCTTGTTCTCGAGGCACAGACGCAGCAGCGGCTCGTAGCTCCGGATCACGAGCAGGAAGAGCAGCAGCACCCCCGCCACCAGGCCCAGGGTGAACGCGAGGTTCGCGGCGTCGCGCCCCGGCCCCAGGGGTTCCCAGAGGCTGGCGAGCAGGACGGCCACCACCAGGGCCACGACCCAGCTCGCGAGCCGCTGCAGGAGCGCGCGCCGGCCCGCCGCCAGCCGCGGCTCCAGGAGCCTCCACAGGCCGAGCAAGAGGAGCGGCGCGCCGACCCACCAGCGCACGAGCCAGGCCGCCAGGACTCCCCCGACGAAGAGGGCCAGGAGCCCCGCGCGCGGACGGAGCGGACCTCTCCGGCCGCCGAGCATCAGCCAGGCGGCCGGCGGCAGGACCACCAGCCCCACCACGATCGAGGCCAGGAGCGCGAAGGTCTTCGTGTAGGCCAGGGGCTGGAAGAGCTTGCCCTCGGCGCCCTCCATCGCGAACACGGGCAGGAAGCTGACCACGGTCGTCAGCACCGCCGTCAGCACCGCGCCGCCGACCTCCGTCGTCCCGCGGTGGATGGCCTCGAAGCGCTCCTTGGGCCCCTGACCCTCCTGGGTGTGGCGCAGGATGTTCTCCGTCAGCACGATGCCCACGTCCACCAGGGTGCCGATGGCGATCGCGATGCCCGAGAGGGCCACCACGTTCGCGTCGACCCCCACCTGCTTCATGGCGATGAAGCAGACCAGCACCGACAGGGGCAGGAGGCTCGACACGAGCGCCGCGCTGCGCAGGTGGCCGAGCATCACCAGCACCACCAGGATCGTGACCAGGATCTCCAGCTCCAGGGCCGAGGAGAGGGTCCCGAGGGTCTCCTGGATCAGGCCCGTGCGGTCGTAGAAGGGCACCACCGCGACCCGCGAGAGGCGGCCGTCCGCCAGCTCCTTGGCGGGCAGGCCCGGAGCGATCTCGGCGATCTTCGCCCGCACTCCCTCGATCACCTCGAGGGGGTTGGCGCCGTAGCGCACGACCACCACGCCCCCCACCGCCTCGGTGCCGCCCTTGTCCAGGGCGCCGCGCCGCAGGGCCGGGCCGAGGGCCACGCTCGCCACCTGGCGCAGGGTGATCGGCACGTTCTCGTTGACGCCGACGACGATCGCCTCCACGTCCTCGAGGCTCTCGAGGAAGCCCAGGCCGCGCACCACGTACTCGGCCCGGTTGATCTCGATCGTGCGCGCCCCCACGTCCACGTTCGAGGCGGCGACCGCGCGAAAGACGTCCCCGAGGCCGACGCCGTGGGCCCGCAGGGCGTCCGGGTCCACGTCGATCTGGTACTCCTGGACGTAGCCGCCGACCGAGGCCACCTCCGCCACCCCCTCGACGCTCGCCAGGGCGTAGCGCACCTGCCAGTCCTGCACCGTGCGCAGCTCGTGGAGGTCCCAGCCTCCGGCCGGGTCGCCGTCCTCGTCACGCCCCTCCAGCGTGTACCAGAAGACCTGGCCCAGGGGCGTCGCGTCGGGTCCGAGGGCGGGCTGCACGCCGCTCGGCAGGGTCCCCGTCGGCAGGCTGCCGAGCTTCTCGAGCAGGCGCGTGCGCGACCAGTAGAACTCCACCTCGTCGTCGAAGACGACGAAGATCGACGAGAAGCCGAACATGGAGGAGCTGCGGATGCTCTTCACCCCGGGCACGCCGAGCAGGGCCACGGTCAGGGGATAGGTGACCTGGTCCTCCACGTCCTGGGGCGAGCGTCCGGCCCAGCGGGTGAAGACGATCTGCTGATTCTCGCCGGTGTCGGGGATCGCGTCGACCGGGACGGGGTCGCGCTGGACGCCGGGGATCCGCCAGTCGAAGGGCGCCACGAGCACGCCCCAGCCGATGACCAGCAGGGTCAGCAGGCCGACCACCAGGGGGTTGGCCAGGCACAAGCGCAAGAAGGCCGCCAGGCCAGACCGGCGCCGGGGCTCGGAGGATCCGTCCATGCCCTCAGTCCCCCGCCGAGACGCGCTCGACGCTGCCGCAGCGCAGCATCTCCGCGCCGAAGTAGGGGTTCGCCAGCTCGCCCTCCTGCTGCAGCCAGGACGCGCCGCGGAAGTCGAAGGCCATCGAACAGTAGACCTCGACCAAGGTGTCCGGACCCGGGTGGCCGAAGGCGCGCTCGAGGGCCAGCGTGCCCTCGGCGACGTCCTCGAAGGCGACCCGCAGTCCGGCCATGTCCGCGGACTGCTCGGCCCCCTCGAGCCCGCGCTCGAGCCGCTCGTGGGCGGCGCTCCAGCGGGCGCGCCAGGCCTCGTCGAGGAGGTCCCCGGAGAGAGCGTGCAGGGCCTCGTGCAAGGGCACCAGGGCCGAGCGCGCGGCCGCCTCGTCGTCCGCCGCCAGGGCGCGCTGCGCCGCGAGGTAGTGACCGTAGACCGGAGCCAGGGCCACGCGGAAGGGCTGCAGCTCGGGGGCCGCGCCCTCTCCCTCGTCGGCCGGCAGGCTCATCAGGCTCGGCTTGGCGAGGATCTGCATCGAGCTGTCGATGCGGAAGGCGCCGTGGGTGGCGACCAGCTCGCCCTCCCGCAGCCCGGAGAGGACCACGTAGTCGTCCCCCGCCCGCGGACCGAGCAGCACCTCGCGCCCCTCGAAGGTCGGGCGCTCGCTGTCGGGGACCTGCACGTAGGCCACCGCCCGGCGGCCCGTGACGAGCACGGCGCTGGCCGGCACCACCAGGGGCAGCTCCTCCTCCCCCGCGGCCGAGCTGACGAGGCCGAGCTCCTCCGCGGGGACGAGGTCCATGCCGCACACGTCGCAGGGCCCCGGTCCGTCCTTGACGATCTCGGGGTGCATCGGGCTGACCCACTTGCCGGCCAGGTGCCGGTCGAGCACCTCCCCGCCGGCACCGATGCGCGCGCTGGTCACGGCGCGCACGAACATGCCGGGCTTGAGGCGCCCGTCGGCGTTGTCCACGTTGACGCGCACCTTGGCCGAGCGCGTGTGCTCGTGGACCACGTCGTCGATGAAGGAGATGGTGCCGGTGATCACCTCGCCCGGCAGGGCCTCGGCCTGGATCCGCACCTCCTGGCCGTGGCGCAGCCAGGCCAGGTCCTGCTCGTAGGCGTCGAGGAGCACCCACAGGGAGTCCAGGGCGGCGATCTTGTAGATGTGGGTCCCGGTCTCGACGTAGGCGCCCTCCTCCAGCTGCTTCTCGATCACGACGCCGGAGGTCGGCGAGGAGAGCTCGACGTGGTCCTCGGCGGTGCCGCGCTCCTCGATGCGCCTCACCTGCTCCTCGGACAGGCCGTAGAGCAGGAGCTTCTCGCGCGCCGCCTCGTAGGCCCCGCGGTTGCTGCTCCTGAGGAAGGCGCTCACCTCCGCCCCGGTGGCCGTCAGGCGCGCGCGGGTCGCGAGCAGCTCCTCCTGGGCCGAGAGCAGCTCGGGGCTGAAGAGGGAGACCAGGTGGTCGCCGGTCCGCACGCGCACGCCGGTGTAGTCCACGTACAGGCGCTCGAGGCGCCCGGGGACCCAGGCCGAGATGGTGCGCACGGCCGTCTCGTCGAAGTCCACCTTGCCCACCATGCGCACCGGCCGGCTCACCGCCCGACGCCGCACGGGCTCGGTGGCGATGCCGGCCAGCTCGACGGCCGCGGGTGACATGGCCAGGCGCCGTGGGTCCTCGTCGGCGCCGGCCGAGCGGGGCACGAGATCCATGCCGCAGATCGGGCAGGGCACCGGGTCGGGCAGCAGGATCTGGGCGTGCATGGGGCAGGTCCAGACCACCTCCGCGGCGGGCGCCTGGGCGGCCGGCTCCTCGGAGGGATCCGCGCCCCCCGCGCTCCAGCGCCCCAGGGCGAACAGCACGACGGCGAAGGAGAGGAACAGAACGGTCCTCACGGACCTGGAAGCGGTGGGGTTCATCGTGGATCACCTCCGACGAGGGCCTTCAAGCGCGCCTCCCCCTGGAGGTACTCGCGGCATGCGCGCCAGCGGGAGTGCTCGAACTCGAGCAGGGCGCGCTCGGCGTCGATCAGGTCGAGGATGCTGGCCTCTCCGGTGCGGTAGTCGGCCAGCGTGAGCTGCAGCGCCTCGCCGGCGCGGGGGATCAGGGAGTCGCGGTACAGGCCGATGCGGCGGCCGGCGTCGTCCACCCGCGCGGCCTGCCCCTCGACGCGCGCCACCAGGGCGCTGCGCTCGTCCTCGAGGCGCTGCGCGGCCGCCCGCCGGCGGTGGCGGGCCTCGCGCTCGGCGGCGCGGTAGCTCGAGGCCCACACGGGCAGGGAGAAGGAGAGGGACAGGAGCAGCGGATCGTCCCCACTGCCCACAACGCCGGCGGCCGGGGCGTCGCCGGTCTGGATGTACTGCAGTCCGAGGGTCAGGTCGGGCCGCCGCCGATAACCGGCGACCTCCTCGGCCGAGGTGTGAGCCCCGAGCTCTTCCCGCAGCTCCTGCAGGCGCGGGCTGCGCTCGTGCAGGCCCGCCCGCAGCTCGCGGGGGTCGTGCTCCTTGACCGCGGGCACCTCGAGGGTCGGCAGGGGCAGGAGCTCCGGGCCGCCCTCCAGGCCCGCGGCGTCCGCCAGGCGCGCCGAGAGGGCCGGCCGCCGCCGCTCGAGGGTCGCCAGGTCGTCCTCGAGCCGGCCCACCTCCACCTGCAGGCGCAGGAGGTCCGCCTGCCCGCTGCCGGCCCGCACGCGGCCCTGGACCACCGGCTCGAGGCCCCGCAGGAGCTCGAGCAGCTCCGTCGTGATCTGCAGCTCGCGGGCCAGGAAGCCGTACTCGTGATAGGCCAGCTCGACATCGAGCGCCACCTCGAGCCGCGCCGCCTCGAGGCGCCAGCGCCCGGCCTCCGCGCCGTGCTCGGCGGCCTCGCGCCGGGCCTCGAGCTCCCCGGGCCAGGGCAGCAGCTGGGAGAGGCCGAAGCGCCGCTCCTGGGGACCGGTGCGGGTCTGCACCTCCTCGAGGAACTCGCCGTAGGTGAAGCGCGGATCCGGCGGGGTCGCCACCTGCTGCCCGCGCTCGGCCTCGGCGCGCCAGCTCTCGAAGGCGGCCAGCAGGGCCGGGCTGTGGCTCAGGCCGTGGTGCAGGTAGTCCTCGAGCTCCGGCTGCTCCGGGAGTTGCGGCCCGGCGGCGGGGGCCGCGGTCGACGCCCGCGGCACCGCTGTCGGCGCTGCTGAGGAAGGCGGCGAGACACGGTGCTCCCGCGCGCCCTCGGGGGCACTGCTGGCGCAGCCGCAGGTGAGGCAGGTGATCAGGGTCCAGGTCGAGCCGGACCGGGTGAGGGTCAACATCCGTGGTCGAGGTCGAGGGTCCGTGGGCGGTCCGCCGGCGGGCACGCACTCGTGGAGCGCGCCGCTCGGCATCGGACGCCGCCCCGGCGTCGACGGCCGCCGCGTCCTGTCCTGGACGCACCCCTCACCCGAAGCGGCGGAGGCAGGCGCGGGACGGCCCGCGCGGACGGCTCGGTCGTCGCCAGGGCGGCGACGACCGCGATCACAGGCGGAAGACCTGGAAGCGGATGTGGAGCGGGGTGCGGACCCCTGGGGCGCGCAGGGCGCGGGCGCCGACCGACGGGCCCGCTCGCGGCTCGCACGGCGCACGCAGCTCGGCCCCGAACAGGGCCACCGCCACCGGCTGCGCGGGCTCCTCGACCGAGGGCGGAGGCGCCCAGGGCAGGGGCTCGGGCACAGGGGCGCAAGCGCAGTCGTCGACCGACGAGCCCTCCTGCTCCGCGGCTCCGGCCTCGCTGACGCAGCAGCCGGCCTCGACGACGGAGGGCTCCGGGGAGCAGCAGCAGCTGGAGCTGCCCGCGGGCAACAGGCTGCACCCCGCCGCCAGGGCCAGGGGCTGCAGCAGGATCTGCAGCAGGGCCAGGAGGGCGATGGAGCGGGTGCGGAGGGAGGTCATGGCCGGGGATCGATCGAGTCCTTCGTACGTCATGTCGGCACCCCTGCCCAGGACCATTCAGACAAATCGGCCCGGGGTGCCCCCGAGGTCGGGAGAACGGTCCTCGCGGCCCCTCTGGAGTGCTAGGCTCCCCCCCCGCCTCGCCCCATGCGCCGCCTCCTCCCGCTCCTGGTCGCCCTCCCCCTCTTGCAGGCCTGCCAGTCCCTGGCCGGCCGCCCCGCGGAGCGCTTGCCCAACGAGGTGATCGTGCTGGGCACCGAGCACGGCGCCCACCTCGCGAGCGAGCTGTACGACCTCGAGCGCCTGGAGCAGCTCGTGCGCGCCGTGGACCCCCAGGTGGTCCTGTGCGAGGTCCCTCCGGATCGCTACGCGCCGGCCTGGAGCGGCTTCGTCCGCACCGGCGAGGTCACGGACCCGCGCGTGGCCCTCTTTCCCGAGTACACGGAGGTGCTCTTCCCCATCGCTCTCGAGGGCCGCCTGCGCCTGGTGCCCTGCAGCGCCTGGACCCGGGAGATGGCGGACCTGCGCCGGGCCAAGCTCGAGCAGTGGAGCAGCACGCGCCTCGAGGACACGCGCCAGGTCGAGGAGGCCCGCGAGCGGATGGAGCGACAGCTCGAGCAGGAGGGACTCGACACCGATCCCCTGAAGATGCACTCCGCCCGCTACGACGCGATCGTGGCCGAGGGGCTCGAACCCTACGAGCGCCTCTTCGGCCGCGACCTGGGGGCTGGCGGCTGGCGCCAGATCAACGAGGCCCACTACGCCCTGATGGCGGAGGCCCTCGACCGGATCACGGGGGACGGCAAGCGCGTGCTGGTGGTCTTCGGCGCCCTGCACAAGGGACGCCTGCGGGCCCAGCTGACGACCCGCGAGGACATCGTCCTGAAGCGCCTGGGGGAGGTCCTGCCCCCGGACTTCGAGTAGACCCAGACCAGGCGCAGGAGACGGCCGGGGCTCGCCCTGTTTGGGGCGCTCAGGGGACCCTGCGCTCCTCTAGCCCGGCCTATTCATGAGCCTTTGACGCATTAGCACCCAACCGGGATCCCCTTCCAAGAGGTCCACTGGACCCCTTGG
>CAZQAT010000039.1:12136-37178 GCA_964591315.1 uncultured Planctomycetaceae bacterium | reverse complement strand
CCCTCTGGAAGGAGGCCCACGCCCTCAACCCGGACGCCTGCTGGTCCTGGAACCTACGCCTGGTCGCGCTGGGCGAGAATCCGCGCTAGCCCGGCCTAGGCCGGGCTACTGCCCGAACTGCCCGCCCAGGCCCTCGACCAGGTAGTACGTGGTGCCCACGACCGTCGCCGCGCCGGTCGCGCGGTCGATGGTCAGCAGCTCTCGGTCGGCGCTGACGCCGAACAGCGTGTCGGTCTCCTCGTCGTAGGTGAGCCCATTGACCGACTCGACCCCCAGGTGCCCGACCGCCGTACCACGGCCCGTGGTCGTGTCCACCTCGATCAGCTGGTCGGTGGTGACGCTCGAAGCGTAGAGAGTGTCCGTCGACGAGTCGAAGGCGAGGCCGAGCAGGTTCGGGAAGATGTTCATGCCCACCGTGGTGCCCGCTCCGGTGCTCGTGTCGATCGTGATCAGGCTGCTCGTGTCCGCGTCCGTCCCGTAGAGGGTGTCGGTCTTGGGGTCGTAGGCCAGGCCCTCCACGCGAGCGAAGCCCAGGTCGCCCAAGGGCGAGCCCTCGCCGGTCTCGCTATCGATGATCATCAACTGCCGCCGATGCACGTCGGAGGCGTAGACCGTCTTGGTGTTCGTGTCGACAGCGACACCGTAGACCGAGTGCAGCCCCAGGGTGCCGATGGCGCCCATGGAGAGGGAGCCCGTGTCGATCGCGATCAGGTCGTCCGTGCCCACGTCCAGAGCGGACTTGGAGGTGCCGTAGAGACTGGCGGAGCCGTTGTCGTAGCACAGGGCGCGAATGCCCTCGAACCCGAGGTCGCTGGCGAGACTGGTGGAGGCAGTCGCCGTGTCGATGGTCAAGAGCTGGTTCATGGCGCTGTCGACGCCGAACATGACGCCTGCATTCCAGTCGTAGGCCAGGCACTCCACGTCGGAGACTCCCAGGCTCCCCACAACGGTTGCGGCGTAGGTGCTCGGGTCGATCGAGAGCAGTTCGTCGCTGTCGTCGTCCACGCTGTACAGCCGGTTCGAGCCCGGGTCGTAGGCGAGGCTTCCCAGGGAGCCCACAGTCAAGGTCGCGACGGAGTTCGCGGCCCCCGTGCCCGTGTCGACCGTCAGGAGCTCGCCGGTGGCGCTGCTCGAGCCGAAGAGTGTTCCGCCGGTGCTGTCGTAGGCCAGGCCGGCGACGTTCTCGAACCCGAGGTCGCCGATCACGGTACCCTCGCCGGTCGTGCGATCGACGGTCAGCAGCATGCGCGAGTCCATGTCCGTGGCGAAGACCGTGTTCGTGGCCGGGTCGTAGGCCATGCTCTGGATGCTGTCGAATCCCATCACCGCGAGTGTCGTCCCCGCGCCGGTGAACGGGTCCACGGCGATCACGCGGTAGTTCTCAACGTCGCAGGCGAAGAGCTCGTCCGAGGATGTGTCGAAGGCCAGGCCGCGGATGAAGCCGCCGTAGCCGTGCGTGCCCACCGTGGTCACGGCCGCCGTGGTCGTATCGATCGTGATCAGCTCGTCGGTGCTGGCGCTCGTCCCGTAGAGGGTGCCCGTGCCGGGGTCGAAGGCGAGGCCCTCGATACTGTTGGAACCCAGGAAGCCCACCACCGTCGAGGCGCCCATGGCGGTCTCGAGGGTGAGCAGGCGACCGTTGATGTTGTCGACGGCGTAGAGGGTGTCCGTGTTCGAATCGAAGGCGAGGCCTTCGACGTCGATCGCGCCCACTGGACCGATCTCCGTACCGGCACCGGTCGCGGGGTCGATCCGGATCAGGATGTCGGAGAAGCCGTCGAAGCCGTAGAGGGTGTGCGTGTTGGCGTCGAAGGCAAGAGCGATCACGCCCACGAAGCCCAGCGGCCCCACGATGCTGGCCTCGCCGGTGGTGGTGTCGATCGTGATCAGGTGGTCGCTGCCCGCGTCCGAGCCGTAGAGGGTCCCGGTCTTCGGGTCATAGGCGAGCCCCTCCACTCCGAGGAAGCCCGCGAGCCCGAGGCCTGAGCGCAGCGCCGGAGTCCCCGCACCAGCGTCGATGCTGACAAAGTAGATGCCGGAGGACCCCGCCAGGAAGTTGGGCTGAACCGGTGCGCTACCTCCTCCTTCGTCGCCGCAGGAGGCGAGGAGAGCCAAGGAGGCCAGAGTGATCATGTACTCGAGTCGCATGGTCTCAGGGATCGTCAGGCCTGCTCGCCGAAATCGGAGCGCAACAGGCTGAAGCCAGCGGGGCGGGAGCACCGAGGAAGGACTGTCGTGAGAAGAGCCGAAGAAGTCTGGATTCGAGTCCTGGCCCTCGGGTGCCTGACCTGTCTCGTGGCGCTCTGGGCCTGGCCGACGGCGGATCGCGGGGAATCTCTGGGGCTGCGATCGACGCTCGCCGAGCCCGAAGTTGAGGAGAAGACCGACCATCAGGCCGTTCCGGTGGGCTCCACTCTCCGGAGGGGTCAGGAGACCGTACCGGAGGCCCGGGCCCTGCCCCTGGAGCCCGCGCCGACGGCCAGCTCGCCCCCTCAGCGGGGAGGGGCGGGCCGCCTCGCGGGCCGGGTCGTCGACGACCGCGGGGCGGGAGTGCCCGGGGCGCGGGTGCTGCTGCGCCTGGGCTCGGACCGCCTCGAGACAGAGAGCGACGAGGCCGGGGCATTCGTCTTCGAGCGGCTCTTCCGGGGTCACTACCGCCTGTTCGTCGATGGCCGCTCCCTTCCCGATGGTCACCTCGCTCCCTGGCGCCAGACGATCTGCAAGCCCTACGGCGGGCAGCCCACGGGGCTGTACGGAACCTCCTTCGCCCTGCTCCAGGGAGAGGAGCGGAGCGTGGATCTGCTCGTGAACCGCGGCGCGGAGGTGCGTGGCAGCCTGGTCGGCCCCGGCGGCGAGAGCGTCGTGGGGGCCGTGGTCACCCTGGTGGGCGTGCGCGGTCCGCGGCATACGACCCGCAGCGATGGGGCCGGCCGCTTTCGGCTCGAGGGTCTGTACCCCGGCCGGTACAGCGTGCAGGTCCAGCCCGGGACCGCCACGGGAGTCGAGCCGGGCAGCCTGCCCCTGCCGCGGAGCTTCGACATCGTCGCCGGGGACCGGCGCGAGCTGGGGCCCTTCCTCTTCGAGAGCGGCGGCCACCGCATCCTCGGCCGTGTCCTGGACGAAGCAGGCGCCGCCGTGGTCGGCCTGACCCTCACCTGTGAGGAGGCGTCGGATGGGGGACTGGCCCTGTCCTGGAAGGCGACCACCGACGCGCAGGGACGTTTCGTCTTCGGCCGCCTCCCCGAGACCTCGGTGAGCCTGCACTTTCCCCGGCCCGGGGATCCCCTGCCCTCGGGCGCGCCGCGTCTCGCGGCCGCGCCGTCATCGACTCCGGTCGAGCTCGAGGGGCGTAGGGCCCTGGTCGACCTGGGTGACCTGGTCGTGCGGAGGGACCGCGGCTACCGCTACTCGGCGCGGATCGAGGTGGATCCGGAGTGGATCCGCACCCGTCGCCTGCGGCCCTTCACCCTCGAGTGGACCGAGTCCCCCGACGGGGTGGTCCACGCCCTCGACACGCGTCGGCCGCAGATCGAGTGGAGCTGCGAGGTGCCGCACGGGCCCCAGCGGCTGGAGCTCGTCTTTCGCTCCAGGCACGGCGAGGTCCGCAGCCGCGAGCTCGAGCTCCTCCCGCTGGAGGGGCAGCACGAGCGGGTGGTGGTGCGCCTGCCCTGATCAGCGTGCTGTCCCGCGCCTGTTCTGCGCGCTGGGTCGCTGAATCGCCCCGGAGCCTGCCCTAGAGCTTCCCGAGCTCCTGGGCGACCTCGCCCAGGGCCACCCAGGCTCGCTCCACGTCCTGCGGTCGAGTCTCGCGGGAGAAGGAGAGGCGCAGGACCCTCCGAGCGTCCTCGGGACTCAGGCCGGCGGCCAAGAGCACGGGGCTGACGTCCTTCTTGTTCGCCTGGCAGGCGCTGCCGAGGCCGACCACCACGCCCCGGGCGTCCAGGTGGTGCAGCCAGACCTCTGCCGGGGCCCCGGGGACGAGCAGAGAGAGGATCCCGGGCTGCTGGGCCTCGGTCGGGCCGGGGGACAGGCAGGTGATCTCCGGGTGCCGCTCGAGACCGGCCAGGAACTGCCGACGGAGGGACCGCAGGTGCTCGAAGGTCGCGACGCGGGAGCTCTCCGCGAGCTCCACGGCCCGCCCCAGGGCGACGGCACCGGCCAGGTTCTCGGTGCCCGAGCGGAGGCCGCGTTCCTGACCACCGCCGTGGAGCTGGGGCTCGAGGTCGAGGGGGCGCGCAAGGACCAGGGCGCCGATGCCCTGGGGTCCGTGGATCTTGTGGCCCGAGATGGACAGGCTGTCGGCGCCGAGCTCCGTCAAGGTCACGGGCAGCTTGCCAAAGGACTGGACCGCGTCCACGTGCACCCGCGCCCGCGGTGAGCGAGCGCGCACCAGGGTCGCCACCTGGGCGAGGGGATAGAGGGAGCCGAACTCGTTGCTCACGTGCATCTGGGCCACGAGCCGCGTTCCCGCGTCCAGGGACTCTTCGAGCTGCTCGAGGTCCAGTGCGCCCGCGGCGTCGAGGCGGCCGCGCCGCACCTCGAAGCCCCCGCGCTCGAGGGCAGCTGCGCACTCCCGCACGGAGGCGTGCTCGGTGGGGCCGATCCAGATCGAGGCGCCGTCGGTCGCCGGGCCGTGGGCTGCGCCGAGGAGCGCCAGGTTGTTGGCCTCGGTGCCGCCGGAGGTGAAGTAGACGAGCTCCGGCTGGGCCGCCAGGGCCCGGGCCACCTGTCTCCGCGCGCGGTCGAGGGCCTCGCGTGCCGCGACCCCGCGTCGGTGCCGGGAGGAGGGGTTGCCCCAGTCCTCCTGCAGGACGCGCAGGAGCTCTTCGCGCACCTCCTCCGCCAGGGGGGTCGTGGCGGCGTTGTCCAGGTAGACGCTCTCCATGGGCTCAGCGCAGCTCGAGGGGGTCCAGGTCCACCTCGGCGGTCACCCTGGCGAGGACGTCGATCACCTCGTCGAGTGAGGACTCGCCGGCGTCCACCTGCAGGCGGTAGCGACCGGGGGGCAGGTCGCGGACGGAGAAGGCCCCCGTCTCGTCCGTCTGCAGCGGAGGCCAGGGCCGGCCGGGGGCGTCGACCGCGGCGACGCGCACCAGGGCGCCCTCGACGAACTGGCCCTCCAGGTCGATCAGGCGACCGGCGATCTCACCGGCATGGATCGTGACCTCGAGCCGTTCGGTGGCGGGTCCGTGGACGAAGGGGGCGTCTTCCGGCGCGGCCAGATTGGGCCAGGAGCCGCCCCTGGCCCAGGGAGGCAGGACGCGGATCCGGTACTCACCGTGGAGCAGTGCGGGGAAGCGGAAGGTGCGGTCCGCTCCGACCCGCGCCCGCACAGGGATCGGCGCGCCGAGCTCCTCGGGGGGCTGGACCGGGACGAGCTGCACCTCGTAGTCGAGCAGGCCGCGCCCGGTGATGGCGGCGTTGAGCGAACCCTCGAGCTCCCCCTCCCCGATCTCCGGGAGGTGCGGCGGCGGTTCGACCTGGGGTCCGAGATCGATGCGCAGGTCTCCCCGCGGGGGCCGCACCATCCGGACGGCCGAGGTGTACTTGCGGGCCACGACGGTGACACGCAGCTCGGCGTCAGGCAGCCTTGATAGGGTGAAGGCGCCCCCGAGGTCGGTGTAGTCCCAGACCAGCTCCCCGTTCAGGTCCGCCATGACGAGGGCCTCCGCCACGGGGCGGTTCGTGTCGTCGACCACCGTGCCTCGCAGGCTCTCGGCTCCGGTGGCGTAGACCTCGGGCGCGAACTCCACCCGCGGCGGACGCGGGAAGTCGGGCAGCTTCAGGCCTTCACGGCGCAGGCCCCGGAAGGTGGCCAGGCCAAGGAGGAGGGCCAGACCTGCCCAGGGCAGTGCGTTCCAGATGCGTCCCACGGCGGGATGTTAGCAGCGCGGAGCCCCCTCCGGAGGCACGAGAGGGGCCTCGGACTCGCCAGAGAGGGGCTCCAGCCGATCTGTCAGACTGAATTGCGTCTTCGTAGGCCGCTCGTGGCGCGTGTCCCGCCTGCTCCCGGTGAGCGGCGGGCGAGGGGGGGCCTCTCCTGTCGCCTCGGTTCACTCGCGGGTTGGTCGCCTCTCCATGCGGCCACGCTCTCCCGCTTCAGTCTGATCGGACTCCTCGCCTCGGCCAACACGGCCCCCCCGAGATGTGAGCCGCGCAGGCCGACAGGCTCCCGGTGCTGGCGCGCCCACGGAGCTGGACGGTGACGGGCTGCGGAACTCGGACGACAACGGGCCCACTCAGGGCCCGGCACTTCAGGATCCGGCGGTCCTCGACTTCTTGCGGCTGGCCTTCTTCTTCGAAGCGGCCTTCTTGGTCGTTGCCTTCCTGGCGGCCTTCTTCTTCTTGGTCGCCTTCTTCTTGCCCGTCGAGCGCCGGCTCCAGCTGCTGGAGAGGGAGTCCTCGTAGGCCTTCACGAAGGCCTTGGCAGTGATGCGCTTGAAGGCTCGTCCGATGACGTCGAGGGGGATGTCCTCGAGCTTCTTGAGGCGGATGCAGGACTTGCCCATGTCCAGCTTCTTGCCGCTCTTGGCCCAGTCCTCCTTCAGGCGCTGCTGCTCCTTCGGGTTGGCGTAGACACAGAACATGGAGAGGCTCAGGTACTGCTTCTGGGACGCCAGTCCGGCGAAGGGCAGGGGCTGCTGCGGATCGCAGTGATAGCCCGCGGGGTACTTCGAGTGGGGCAGGAAGTAGCCGATGGCTCCGTACTGGATGCCCTCCTTGAAGTCCCTGTCGATGTTCTTGCGGATGACCTTGCGCAGGGCCTCGATCATCTTGCGGCGGTCTTCGGGGAGTTCAGCGAGGTACTCCTTGACGGTGGTGGCCTTGGATTGCATCGGCAGTTGAAGCTGAGGGGTGCGGGGGGGTCGTGGTGCATTCAGCCTACCGGTCCTGGAAGGCGCCGTGCCACTGGGTTTCTCCCGCGGGCGTTCAGTCGCGCAGGAAGAGGTAGGGGCCGGCGGTCGCGCCCCACACCTGGCGGCCCCGGGGGTCGAAGCCCCTGTCCCAGCTGGCGAGGACCCCATCGGCCACGAAGACCTCCGAGGTCGCGTAGCTGGCGCCCCGGAGAGAGCTGGCGCAGCCTTCGCCCACGGTCGATCCCTCGAAGCCCTCGGCCGCGCTCGTGTAGCGCCCGGACATCCAGGATGCGAGGAGCTCGGCCTGGGAGGGATCGCTCTGGGTCCTGCCTGGTGCGAGGCAGCCGGCGACTGCGTAGAGGGCAGCCGTGGCGAGGCTGATCTTGGTCTTCATGCGTGGAGGTGAGGCGCTGGTAGGGGAGGGCGGGAGGAGGCCCTCAGCATGGTGTTGCCCTCCCGGCTCGAGGGTCTTCGCTGGCCGTCCTCGCCCGCTTCGAGGCGCTCGTCGTGCTCCTCGCTCCGACCGCTTCAGGGCTGCTGCAGGCCCAGGGCTCGTGCCGCGTAGGCCAGCACCCGTTCCTCGACCTCCTTGGTGCGCGGGCGGAAGAAGTGGTCCGCCCCTTCGACCTCCTCCAGCTCGAAGGTCTCGGGCAAGGCCGGGTACTGCGCCCGCAGGTCGTCCAGGGTTCCGAAGTCGTCCCCGGTACCGGAGAGGAAGTAGGCGGGGATACGCAGTCTGTCGACCCCTTCGAGGGGGTAGGCCCTGGCCGGAAAGCCGACCAGGAGCAGGCGCTCGACCGAGCTGTCTCGGAGGGCCAGGCCGAAGCACGTGCGCGAACCGAAGGAGAAGCCGGCTGCCCACAGGGGCACCCCCGGGAAGCGCTCCGCGAGCCAGTCGAGGGCCGCACGCACGTCGCCTTGCTCGGCCCCTTCGCCGTCGACTTCTCCCTCGCTGGCGCCCACCCCCCGGAAGTTGAAGCGCACGCAGGCCACCCCAGCCCGCTGCAGACCGCGCGCGATGCGGAAGGTCACCGTGTTGTTCATGTTCCCACCGTGGGCCGGGTGCGGGTGGCAGACCGCGGCCACGGCGTTGGGCTCCACGTCGGAGGAGACGCCCCGGGGCTCGTGGTAGATCGCCTCGAGGCGACCGGCGGGTCCGGGGAGGAAGATGTTCATGGCGGCGGATTCTAGCGCCAACGACAGAGGGACGCCCCGCCGAAGCGAGGCGCCCCTCCAGGAGTTGGGGTGCGCTATCGGCCTCAGGGGCCAGGGACCAGGACCGCGTCGATCACGTGCACGACGCCGTTCCAGGTCTCGATGTCCGTCACCAGGATCTGCGAGCCTTCGATGAAGACGCCGCTCTGATTCACCGTGATGGCGGTGCTGGCGTTGTTCAGCATGGTGAAGCCCGTGGCGTTCACGACCTGATCCGCGTACTGGCGGCCGGAGGTCGCGTGGAACAGCAGGACGTTCGAGAGGGCGGCCGGATCGTTGATCAGGCTGTCCAGGACGCCGGGCGGCAGGGCATTGAAGGCCCGGTTCGTGGGGGCGAAGACGGTGAAGGGGCCGGGGCCGGAGAGGATCGTCACCAGGTCCGCGGCGGTCAGGGCGGCGGCGGGTGACGTCGTTCGGTCGTGCACAGGTGGCGTGGTCGAAGTCTCACGGGGAGGCAGCAGGTCACGGTCCAGCCGGGTGCCTCGGGGCCAGAGTCCTCGGCGTCTCCACGGATGCCGCTCCTGCCGGCCCGTCGGGAACCCCAGGCGGGGTGAGGCCCGAGGGGGGCGTCGAGGTCGGGTGGGCTCAAGCCTCGGTCGGGATTCGCCGATCAGGTCCTCTCCATCCCAGGTGGAGCGGTAGCGCCTCATGAAAGGACTGATCTTCACGGAGTTCCTTGAGCTGGTCGAGGACAGGTTCGGCTTCGACGCCCTCGAGACCGTCATCGAGAAGGCCCAGCCAGCCTCCGGCGGGGCCTACACGGCGGTCGGGACCTACGACCACGAGGAGCTCGTGGGCATGGTGGTCGCCCTCTCGGAGGAGACCGGTGTGGCCGTTCCCGACCTCCTCAAGGCGTTCGGCCACCACGTCTTCGCGCGCTTCGTGGAGGGCTATCCCGGCTTCTTCGAGGGAGTCACGGACCCCCTCGACTTCCTGGCGTCGGTCGAGCACTACATCCACGCCGAGGTGCGCAAGCTGTACCCCGATGCAGAGCTCCCATCCTTCGAGCACGAGCGCGTCGGCGACGATCTCCAGCTCACCTACTCCTCGCCGCGGCCCTTGGGCGTCTTCGCCGAGGGCTTGATCGAGGGCTGTATCGAGCACTTCGGTAAGGACCTCTCGATCGAGTCTCACGACGAGACCGAGGGTGAGGGTACACGCATCCGCTTCCACATCCACTGAGCCATGGACGACGCCCGCTGGGTGCGCCGGTTCGATCGAGAGCGACGGGCGCGTAAAGAAGCCGAGGACCTGCTCGAGTCGAAGAGTCGCGAGCTGTGGAGCCTGCATCAGAAGCTGGCTGCCTCGAACGAGGCCCTGGAGCAGGGCGTGGTCGAACGCACGGCCGAACTGGCAGCCGCCAAGGAAGCGGCAGAGGCCGCGTCTCGGGTCAAGTCGGCCTTCCTGGCCAACATGAGTCACGAGCTGCGCACGCCGATGAACGGCGTGATCGGGGCTGCCTCTCTACTGGCCCTCTCCGAGCTGGACGAGGAGCAGCGTCAGCTGCTCGAGACCATCGAGCACAGCGCCTCGGGCCTGCTCGAGCTGCTCAACTCGATCCTCGATCTGTCCAAGGTCGAGGCCGGCAAGATGGTCCTCGACTCTCGGCCCTTCGACCTGGGGTCCTGCGTACGCGGTGTCTTCGAGCTGCTCTCGTACCAGGCGGACGAGCAAGGAATCGGGCTCGATGCAGTGGTCGAGGAGGGCTTGTGCCTCCAACGGATTGGAGACGAGAACCGCCTGCGGCAGGTGCTGATGAACCTGGTCGGCAATGCGGTCAAGTTCACCGCGGAGGGAGGCGTCACGCTGCGCCTGGAGAGCGAGGGAGAGGGACGCGTCAGGATCGACGTGACGGATACGGGCATCGGCATCCCCGTGGAGCATCTGCCCTTCATCTTCGAGGAGTTCGAGCAGGCGGATGCCTCCATCACGCGCGAGTTCGGCGGAACGGGGCTGGGCCTCGCCATCAGTCGGCGATTGGTGGGCATGATGGGCGGCGAGATCGAGGTCGAGAGCGTCGTGGGTGAGGGCTCGACCTTCTCCTTCTCTCTGTCCCTGGAGGTCAGCGAGGGGCCTCAGGCTTCAACCTCAGGCGCCGCGCTCGGGACGCAGTCCAGCTGCGACGGAGCGCGCGTGCTCCTTGCGGAGGACAACCCCGTCAATCAGGCGGTGGCGCGACGCATGCTCGAGCTCATGGGCTGTGTGGTCGTCCTGGCGGAGGACGGCGTGGAGGCCGTGGAGCACTTCGAGCAGGCCGCCTTCGACCTGGTCCTGCTCGACTGGCAGATGCCGCGGATGTCCGGCCTCGAGGCTGCAGCGGCCATGCGCCGCATCGAATCTCACAGGGGTCAGGGCTCCACCCCCCTCGTCATGGTGACGGCCAACGCCATGAAGGGGGACCGTGAAGTCTGTCTCGAGGCAGGCATGGACGGCTACCTCTCGAAGCCGGTTCGCTTCGAGGACCTGGTGGCGGTCCTGACCCGCTGGGTCACCACCGAGGCCGCCTAGCCCGGAGCCGGGGCGGTGCCGCGACGGCTCTCCGCCGTCTCCCTGGGGGCTCCTGCCCGGGGTGGGGCGCCGAGCCACGTGAACAGCCTCGCTGGATCTCACGAAGCCAAGAAGCACGGCCCCGGTCCCGCAGAGGAGCGGGGCCGGGGCCGGTAACAGGACGAGGCGCTGTCCTGTCAACGTGCCGGGCGCTGGGCGCCCGACCCGCCTACCACTGGATGGTCAGACCGTTCGATGTGTTGAAGCCGCTGGAGCAGGGGCCCGGCACGTCGCGGTACCAGTACTGGTAGCTGCGCTGCTCGCCGCCGGTCAGGCCGTCCTCGGCCGAGAGGACGATCGAGGAGGCGGCCAAGCCCTGTGGGCCGGCAAAGGCCACTTCGAGACGGTTGACGGAGCCGCTGACGCAGAACTGGCCGTCGCCGAAGGGCGAGGGCGCAGCCGAGTTCGGGGCGGAGAAGAACACGCCGGGCACGCCTGCAGGCACGTTGAGCGCGATCAGCGCCAGGGTGTCGTTGGCCACGTTTGCGTCACCGGAGGCGAACATCAGGGCGCCGTCGCCGGTGCTGTTGGCGCAGCCCTCGCCCGCAGCGCCGGGGTTGGAGCAGGTGGAACCGCTGGTGCAATCGCAGAAGCTGTTGCCCGTGGTGGTGGGCTCGAACTTCTCATTGACCCAGATGTCGGTGCCGGTGCAGCGACCGATGACCATGTCCAGGTCCCCGTCGTTGTCGAGGTCGAACACGGCCACGTCGTGGGTCCCTTGCAGGTCGTTGGCGCCCAGACCCTTGACGCCCTTCCAGCCGCCGCTGCCGGCCTGCTGGGCTTCCTCGCGCAGGGTGATCTGATCGCCCGGGTTGCCACCGGGGTTGTGGTAGATGTGCATCCGGCGGCTGCAGCCGGCGATGTCCACGTCCACGTCGGCGATCAGGATGTCCTTCCAGCCGTCGCCGTCCAGGTCGGCCATCAGGTTGTTGCTGCCGAAGCCGTCGTCGCCACCGGAGAGGAACTGGAAGGTCATCGACGGGCCCCAGAGGGCCCGTCCGAAGGCATCGACGCCGATGTTGTAGCGGTAGCGGTCCAGGCCGTCGTCACTGATGACAACGTCCTCGGTGCCGTCGTTGTTCAGGTCACCGGTGCTGGTGTGGTAGGGCGCGAAGCTGTGGAAGGCGTCGAAGAGGTTGAAGAATCCGACGTTGTTGGGGTTGTTGTAGCTGATCGACACGTAGGTCGGCGCGTTGAGCGACGTGTCCTTGAGGATGTCGTTGTGGGAGTCGCCGTTGAAGTCGCGGATGGCCACCGAGTTGCCGAAGGCCGAGGCCAGCATCTGGCTCGTCATGCGCAGATTCGACTCGTCCGTGAAGAAACCATTGCCGTCGTTGACGAGCAGGCGGTCCTGCATGTCGCCGCCTGCGGAGGAGCCCGAGTCGTAGTCGCCGAAGTAGAGGTCAGCGAAGCCGTCACCGGTCACGTCTCCCGCGTCCACGGCGCAGAACTTCGGGAAGGAGGGGGTGCTGCCGATCATCAGCTGCGGGATACGAGCCGCCTCGTACCGGAAGCCCTGCCACTGACCGTCCACGTCGTTCCCCAGGTTCATGTAGAGGCGCGGGTGCGAGACCTCCTTGGGGGTGCCGATCGACAGGGTGGTGGCCGTGATGATGTCCAGCCAGCCGTCGTTGTCCGCGTCGAACAGGATCACGTCGCGGTCGTTGGTGATCTGGTTGAAGCCCTGGTCGCCGGGGACATCCGAGGCGGTGGCGTATTCGTTCGTGCGGTCGACCAGGTACCCGCCCTCGTTCATGTAGAGCACGTTGGTCTTGTGCCCGAGGCTGGTGAAGGGCTGCTTGCGGACCGAGACCAGGTCGACCCATCCGTCGTTGTTGACGTCGCCCCAGGCGTAGTCCTTCTCCTCGATGTCGTTCGTGCCGAGGTGTCCAGGTGCGGAGAGGCGGGTGTTTTCCTTGCGGAAGCTCACCCACTCATTGCCGAACTGAGCCGAAGCCGCGGCGGGCAAGCATGCAATGCCCAGGCCCACGGGCCACAGGCGTGCCAGCTTGATGCCTTGCGAAGAGAGAGTCATGGATGGTTACCTCCTGGAGTTAGAAGCGTTGCGAGCCACGCCTTGGGAAGGAGCGCTCGAGGGAGAGTCCGAGATGCTCCTCGCCTGCCATCGTCCACGCCTGAGGTGGGGGGGAATGAGCGGGGCAAGGAGTAGAGGGTACGCGGTGGCCCCCGATTCGGGGTCCGGGGGGTGAGGATCCTTACGGAGTTGTTCGGCCCGGTGTGCGTGGAGCGGGGCGTGTCGAGAGTGTGTCTTCACTGGGCACGCCTCCGGCTCATGTTGTACAGGGCGGTGTAGTAGGACGCGTGGGCCCCGAGGCCCGCCGCGCGGAAGGCAGCGGCCAGGGTCCTCCAGTCGCGGGGCATTCCGTAGAACCAGCGGCCGGGGTAGCTGCATCGCACCGGGACATTCTCGGGCTCCATGCCGTAGCTGGCCGCGTCCTCGAGCAGGGTGTCCACCTCGACCGGCCCCAGGTAGAGCACCTCGATCATGCCGTTCTTGTCCACCAAGAGGCTGGCGGGGACCGGCATCTCACCGGACCTGGCTATCAGGTGTTCGAGCAGGACCTCGAAGGTGCGGCGCTCTTCCTCGCCGAGGTCGCGGCTCGCGAAGGGAGCCTCGGGCACGAGGTGAGGTGCGACCTTCTCGGCGAAGAGCTGGTCGGAGGTCCCCGGCGACTCCAGGCCGTCGAGGCAGAGGGGCAGGACGTCGAGCCCCGCGTAGCTCAGCTCGTCGGAGCGCTCCGCGAAGCTCTGCAGCTCGCCCACGCAGGGAGCGCACCAGGTCGCCCAGAGGTTCACGAGCCGCGCCCGTGGGGGGCCCTGGTCGAACAGGGAGCGGACGAGCTGGGTCGGTAGGGGGAGGGGCGTACGCAGGACGACGCGCCGGGTGGCAGGTAGCTCGGGCAGCGCACGCCCGGTGTCCCGGGCGACCGCGGCGGCGCGGGGCGGCAGGGGGCTGGCCTCGCCACTGCCCTGGACCAGCCTCAGGCGCTGGCCGCGCAGGGCGCCGCTGAAGCTCTCCGCCTCGCCGCCGGGCCAGTGGACGATGAGGGCGTCGATCGGCGCATCCCCCGGCAGGCCGAAGAGGAGCTCGCGGCTGGACTGGGCCAGGTAGCCCTCGCCGCAGCGCAGCTCGCGCATGTGGACGCGCCCCGCGACCCAGAGCTCGACCCGGGCGCCGATGGCGTCCCGGTTGCAGCTCGTGCCCTCCAGGCGCAGGGCGAGGAAGTCCTCGCCCACCCCCATGCGGTTCTCGAGCAGCCGGAGCTGCTGGCCGTTGCGACTCTTGAGTAGCAGGTCCTGGTCACCGTCGCCGTCCCAGTCGAAGCGCGCGACGGCGCGTCCGTCCTGGATGTGGTCGAGCCCAGCGGCGGCGGACACGTCCACGAAGCGGCGCTCACCCAGGTTCAGGTACGCGCAGTTGCGTTCGTGACCGCTCCAGGAGGCGCCGTCGTCCATCAGGCGTGTGATCCCCTGCCAGCCCTCGACGTAGGCGCTGTCCGGGTCGAAGCTGCCCGTCTCGGCGTCGGCTTCGAAGGGAGTCTGCGACGCCACGCGCCGCCAGAAGAAGCTTCACAAGTCGTCGTCACGGTCGCCGGTCAGGAAGCCGTTGGGTACCACGAGGTCCTGCAGGCCGTCTCCGTCCAGGTCCGCGAAGCGCGCGCCCCAGGACCAGCGGCCCATGCGGATGCCCGCCTCGTCGCTGATCTCCTCGAAGTGGCCGTCCTCGCCGCCGCAGAAGAGGCTGTTGCCCAGGGCGTGGCGCTGGATCGCCGCGAGCCCCTCGGGGTCGCCGCCCTCCTGGAACCTGGGCTGGTAGGCGATGCGCCGCCCGGCGGACGAGAACATGTTGCTGACGAGCAGGTCGAAGTGCCCGTCCAGGTCCACGTCGGCCCAGGACACGCCCATGCCCGCGGCCTGGTCCTCGACGCCCAGCTCACCGGCCACGTCCGTGAAGCGCCCCCCGTCGTTGCGGTAGAGATTGTTGCGGCCGAAGTCGTTGGCCACGTAGAGGTCCGGATCCCCGTCCAGGTCGAAGTCACTCCAGGATGCGGCCAGGCTGAATCGGTCGTTGTTCACGTTCAGCCCCGCCTCCTCGGTGACGTCGGTGAAGCCCTCCTCGCCGTCGTTGCGCAGCAGCTTGTTGGGAGGGCCGTTGCGGGCGTCGTGGAAGGGCACGGGGATGCTGTCCCCGTAGGAGGTGTCCACGTAGCGGACCGCGTAGAGGTCCAGGTCCCCGTCGAGGTCGTAGTCCGCGGCGCTGATCGAGTAGAAGGAGGCCTTCGAGCTCGAGCCCAGGCTGCGGGCGGGGGTGAAGTGCCCTTTCCCGTCATTGTCGGAGATGACGATCACGGGGCCGATGCAGGCGACGAGGTCCAGGTCTCCGTCCTCGTCGTAGTCGGCCAGGAGCACGCCCTTCGTGTCGTCCAACCAGGCGGCGCCGGAGGTCTCACCGGTCTCGCGGAACCGGCCGTCGACCTGCTGCACGAAGAGCAGGTTCGGCAGGCCCGTCCCCTGGGCCACGTAGATGTCCTCGAGCCCGTCTCCGTCCACGTCACCCACGGCGATGCCGTTGTGGCCGAACTCGTTCGGCTCACCGAGGTCGTCGATGCCGGCGTGCCAGCGCTCGCTGCCGGCTGTGAGCACGACGCTCGATCCACCGGCGGCGCCCAGGGCTTCAGCGGTGGCGTCCTCGAACCAGCGGCGGTCGAGCTGGACCTCGTCCAGCGACAGGGCCGTGATCCACGAGAGGAGCAGGGGCTGCTCGACGTCTCCGCTCCGCACCAGCTGCAGCCGCCACAGAGCGTTCTGCTGCACGGCGCCAGGGCCGAGCCGACCACCGGTCTGGACCAGGACCTCGAGGGCCAGCACCCGCTCGTGAACGGCGATCACCTTGAGCTTGGCGTGGCGTTCGGTGCAGCCCTCCAGGGGTGCAGTGAATGCTTCCAGGGCCGCGGCCACCTCGACGGCCTCGAGATTGAGGTGGAAGACGCCGGCGGGCGTACGCCGGACCTGCACGCCGCCGGTGTCGCGCAGGAGCTCGTACTCCCCCGGCCGCAGGTCGTTGGAGCGGAAGCCGACCTCGATGGGCAGTGCGGAGGGCTGACTCCCCTGGAGCAGGGCGGTCAGGGCCGCCAGGATCCCTCCGGCCTCCTGAGCCAGGCCCTCGGCGGACCACTGGCGACCGTCCTCCGCCGTCCACAGCTCGGGCACGGACGGCGGCGCGTCCTGTGCGCCCGCGGGCAGCGGAGTCAGGAGTGACGCGAGGAGTGGAAGGAGGGGGCTCTTCGTCAAACCGAACCGGGGGGGGCAGTGGAGGGTGGCCGCGGGTTCCCGCGACCGCCCTCCGGGGGGGAGCTCAGGGGCAGACCGTGAAGTCGATCGCGTTGCTCAGGCCGAAGCCCGTGCCGTCCAGGTGAGCCGGGTCACGGTAGAAGTACTGGGCGTACACCTGCGTCCCGACGGTGAAGGCCTGGGCGTTGAAGTAGCCCTGGGAGATGTGCTGGTCGTAGGTCCCGGAGCAGTCGTTGCCGCTCGTGCTGCCGAAGCTGTACTGGGTGTCCATGCGTTGGAGCGGCGCCCCGGCGCAAATCGTCCCTCCCTGGAACGGGGTGTTGTCGGGGGTGTCGCCCCAGAACAGGACGCCCCACTTGCTGTTGATCACGTTGGAGGCGGTCACGTGGAAGTCGTCCGGGCCGCTCATGGTCGGGGAGCCGGAATGGGCGATCGTCGGCGTGCAGCCCTGGGAGTTCACCTTGGCGCTGCAGTAGAGCGTCGGCGTGCAGTCGATCACGTCAATGGTCAATCCGCTGACGGCGCCCTCGCCGGCCGCGTCCACGGCCCAGAACTCGCCCGCACCGGTCTCGCCCTGGCGGATCGCGTTGGCGATCAGGTTCGTGGCGTCGAGGCTGTAGCTGCCCGGCGCGGCCGGGGCGGTCAGGCTGCCGGTGACGAACAGGACCGGGCTGCCGGGGGCGCCGACGCCGGTGATGACCGTGCCCGTTGGCTGGCTCGCGAAGGAGTTCTTGATGGTGTTCTGGGCTCCGCCCACCTGCAGCAGCTTGCCCGCGTCCGGCGTGCCGCCGAAGCCCGCGGGGTTGTTCAGGCCGAGGGGCGAGGCGAAGTTCAGCTGCGTGGCGCCGGCGGCCGCGTCGGCCTGGACGAGGGCCCCGCCGTCGAACTCCAGGTCGAAGCACAGCAGGGCCAGCCCCTCGTTGTTGGCGTCCGTGAGCTCGGCGCGGATCTCGTAGTCGACCGTTGCGCCGGGGGCGACGGCGACCTGGTTCGAGCCGCCGCTGGTGATGGAGAGGTTCACGTCGGATGCCTGCGCCAGGCTGGTGAGGCAGAGGGCCGATCCGGTGAGGAGGATGATGTTCTTCATGGTCTTCGTGTCCTGGTCTCGTCGTCTCCGGTTCGGGGTGCTCACAGGTTGCCGGTGAAGGCGCGCTGCATCACCGAGAAGTCCGCCAGGTCGAAGTCGCCGTCCTCGTCCACGTCGGAGAGGGCGCCCGAGGCGTCGGGCCCGAAGGTCGGCAGGGGGCCGGAGAAGTCCGGCACGATGAAGAACCAGTCGAAGGCGTCGACGTCGTTGTCGTGCTCGAAGTCCCACTCGGCGCGGCCGAGGGAGAAGAGGAAGTCCATCAGCTGATTCTGCTCCGTCGTCGTCAGGGCCTGGAAGGCCACGGAGGAGGCCAGGCCCTCGCCGTCGTGGGCGAGGATCGCGGTCGTCACGTTGCCCGCAAAGTCCGAGCCGGTGGCGCTGCCGTCGCGCAGCATGACGTCGCGGGACCCGAGGCCCCACAGGGTGCGGGTCATCATCTCGCTCTCACCGACGATGCCCCCGCCGATGCCGTCGCCCATGGAGCCCATGTCGTGCACCAGGAAGTCGGTGAAGGGGCGGATCGAGACGCTGCTGAGGGCCGCCTCGGGGGCGACGCCGGTCACGTAGGCCGTCGAGAGGTGGCAGTCCGCGCAGCCGATGTTGTTGAAGACGGTCTCGCCGATCATGCCGCTCCGGGGAGTCTGGGGCGGGGGGGCGAGGAAGCGCTGGAAGTCGGTGAACTTGTCCACCAGGGTGCGGCCGTTGACGTCCGGCAGGTCCTCGGGGTCGGCAACAGAATCGCACTGGCCGAGCAGTACCTGGTCACCGTTGGGGGCTTGCTCGTTCGGGAAGAACACGCTGGTCAGGCCCAGCTCGTTCAGGCTGGCATCGGCGGAGAAGGTCTCGACGGTCGCGACGCCGGCCTTCCAGCCCATCTTGGAGGCCCGCGGGGGGCCGCCCTCGACGGGGTTCACGAAGAGCGAGAAGCCCTGGAAGCCGCTGGGCTGGTTGGCCTCGTTGTTCAGGATGTCTCCGTCGACGACGGCCTCGAGCAGGCCGGTGCCGAAGGTGATCGGGGTCAGGCGCTGGGCGGTGACGTTGGCCTGGGCCGGGACGAACTCCTCGCAGCCGATGGAGATCGCCTGCTCCTGCAGGAGGGTGCCGCCCAGGTTGGCCAGGTCGTCGAAAGGCGTCGTCGGGGTCGACGACACGCCGAAGCGGGTCACCGTCCGCGAGCTGAAGCCGCCGATGGCTGGGGAGCTGTGGCAGTTGCCGCAGCTGCGGTCATTGAAGATCGGCCCCACGCCCTCGGGCTCGGTCAGGGGCGTGTTGAAGGCCGTCAGGCCCTCCGCGAAGCGTGCGAGCTCGGCGGGCGTGAGGCCGTTGAGGGGTTCGCCCTGGCGGGGTTGGAAGTCGGACTGCGCGAGTGCGGCGGGCGACACAAGGAGACCGGCCACGAGGGCCAAGGCGTTCCTGCTCATGATCAGAGTCCTCACGGACGGGGGAATGTGGGGGGGGGCGGGCGGGGCCTCGACCTGCGCAGACGGGGTTGTGAGCCGGGTCGGAAGAGAAGCGGTCGAGGCCACGAAACCCAAGCTAAGTGCCCTACCCACTGACGGGGGGCGGTTGCTCCAACAAATCGCGGTAAAGCGCAAAGTAGTGGGAAACACGCAGGACATAGCTACTCACTTGGACTGCTCCGAAGCAGTAAGTGGGGGGCGTTTGAACGGCTCCCGGTCCGTTCCAAGAAACCCGCCTCCGAACCGGGGCGGGTGCTCCTCAAGGGCCGAGCAGGTCCCGCCCGTCGACGTCCGCCGGGACCTCCACGCCGAGGCGCGCCAGGAGCGTGGGTAGGGCGTCCACGACGCTCGCAGCCCCCGCTCGCCGCTCGACGCGGAAGCCCGGGCCGAGGAAGGCCAGCACCTGGCGCCGGTCGTGGAGGTAGGCGGATCCCGCCCGCGTGCCCTCGGCGATGCCCATCAGGTGACGGTGGGCGAGCTGCACCTCGACGTCGACGCCGCCCCGTTCGTGGGCGGAGCGCCGCGCCAGGCGCAGCCAGGGGGAGTCGTCCTCCCGGGCCTCCGCCAGGAGCTCGTCGCGGGTGAAGGTCCGGGCGACCCAGTCCAGCCGGGCCATCGCCTCCGCCGCCACACGCCGCGCCTCCGCCGCCGTGGTGTCCCAGTCCGCGAAGTCCCGCCTGCCGAAGACGAGGCCGTCGGCGGGGCCGGTCAGGTTGACGGCGAAGTCGGTGCCGAAGGCTTCCAGGAGGCGCTCGCGCAGGGTCGCGATGGCCTGCCGCCGGGCGCGCACGAGCAGGCGCACCCCCCCCGGACTGAAGCGTCGATCGCCCTCCGGCAGCTCGGGCAGCCCGTGGTCCGACCCCAGCACCAGGCTCCAGCGGCCCGCGCCGACCTTCTCGTCCAGGAAGGCGATCAGCTCCCCCAGCTCCGCGTCGATGCGCAGCAGGGTGTCGGTGACCTCGACGCTGTGGGGTCCGTGGGACTGGCCGAGGAGGTCGCCGGCGTCGAGGCCCAGGGCGAGCAGGTCCACCTCGTCGTCGGCGCCCAGGCCGCCTTCGATCACGGCGCGCCGCGCCAGGTCGAGGACCAGGCTGTCCATCAGGGGCGTCGTGAAGGCGCGCCCCGCGAGGAAGGCCCGCTCTCGGAGCGAGAGCTCCTCGGGCAGCTCCGGCGCGGGGTGCGGCAGCGTGGTCGGCGCACCCCCGATCGAGTGCTCCCCCGGACGGTCGTCCTCTGCCGTGGCGGTCAGCTGACGCTCGGCGGGGACGGTGGACTCCCAGCTCCAGGTGCGCGCGCTCGCGGTCCAGCCCCCGTTCCAGCTGTCCACCCAGTCGGGCAGCTCCTCGCCGTAGGCGGTCGAGCTCACGAAGCCGCGCCCGTAGCTGTCCCACCAGAGCGCCAGGTCCGGCGACCTCCCCGCCAGCAGCACGGCGGTCGTGGCCTTGCCGGCGATCGCCACCGAGCGCGATCCCGGCCAGCGTTCGCGCAGGACCGCGGCCCAGCCCCCGCGTCGGAGTCCGTGGGCCGAGGCGCTCTGGCCCCGGGACATCTGCGCGTCCGTGGAGCTCAGGGTGCGCGCCTTTGGGTCGGCGATGCACGACGACTGCAGCCCGGTCTCGTCGTCGACGTGCGCGTCGCGGGTGATGCCGTGGCTCGAGGGCAGGCAGCCCGTGCCGAAGCTGGCGGCACCGGGGGCGCCCTCGGTCTTGCCGTAGGGCAGGGCGGCCTCCGGGAACACCGTTCCCCGGTCCAGGAGCTGCCGGAATCCCCCGGTCCACCAGGGGTCGAGGCGTTCGAGCTGGCCGTGGTAGAGGGAGTCGACGCAGAGGACGACGACCAGGCGCGGGGCTGGAGCGGTGTCCTGCACGGCTCCGGAGGCGCCCGGAGCGATGAGGGTCAGGGACGCCGCGGCCAGGGAGCAGATTCCGTGGAGCATGGGGGGGATTCTACTGCGGAGCCCGCCTGCCTGGACCAGATCGTGCCCTGGTGCGACCACGGGACCTCACTCGACCCTCGCCCTAACGGAGCGACTCGGAGGCGGCCTTGGGGGCGTGAAGGGGCCTGGAGGGCTGGTCGCCTTGCGGGTCGGGAGTGGGCTGCTTAGGTTCGAGAGTATGAAGAACCACACACTCGCGCTCGCAACCTTCTACGTTCTCGCAGCCTCCGGGACCGCCGCAGCCCAGAGCTTCAACATCGACATCAGCAACCTGATGGGGGCTCCCTCGGCCTCCTACGGTGGTGCCGCGAACCAGCCCGGGCACTGGAACGTGGTCGACAACTCTAACCATGCCTCCCTGTCGGACCTGAACGGGCAGCCGACGCAGGTCGACATCTTCTGCTTCTTTCCAGGCGGCGACCAAGGAAGCAGCCTGCCGCCGATCCCGGGTGACGTGGGGACCCTGGTCAGGGACGGGAAGTTCGTCGGGTGGCAGTCCGACAGCTTCGGGATCAGCGTGGAGGGCTTGCTGCCGGGGATCTACGAGGTCTACACCTACTGTTGGATGGCCTCGGGAATTCCCTCCTCGACGCCCACGGAGTTGTTCATGTACCACGCCGTGGAGCAGACGAAGATCGCCGGGGCGGGGGCCTGGCCCGGGGATCTGCTCGAGGGAGTGACCCACACCAAGCACCGGGCGACCTCGGTGGTCGAGTCCTTCCTGCCCGGGACCCGGATCGCCATCTCCTACGGAGCGGACATGGGGCCGCGCCACTTCACGGGTCTGCAGGTGAAGTACATCGGCGCCCCCGGCGACACCTACTGCACCTCGACCCCCAACTCGACGGGGCAGCCGGCGCACCTCAGCACGAGCGGGTCGGTCTCCGTGCTCAAGAACGACCTCGTGCTGCACGCCGACCCCGTGCCGGACGGCTTCGGGCTCTTCTTCTACGGGCCGGCCGAGGTGCAGCTTCCCCTCGCGGACGGCTTCCTGTGCGTTGGCGCGGGCTCGGTCGGTCACGCGCGCCTGCCCGCGACCTCGTCCTCGGGTGGAGTCCTGACGACATCCCTGAACCTGACGAACCCGCCCTTCCCGGCGGCGACGATCGGCGTGCTCGGAACCTGGAACTTCCAGGCCTGGTTCCGCGACGTCGCGGCCGGCGGCACGGGGGCGAACCTCTCCGACGCGCGGCGCCTCACCTTCCTCCCGTAGTCCCGGTCTCGCAGGGCCCCGCGCTGGCAGGCGCGGGGCTCGTGACCCTCGAGCGGGACCCTCTCCCGAGCGACGGCCGACGCCGGGGGCTGGCGTGACCTAGAACTCGAGCAGCAGCACCCGTCCCGCGCACTGGGCCGCCCGCGGGTCGCCCAGGAGGACCTCCTCCTTGGCGTTGGTCGTGTCCACCTCTCCTCGAGCGGTCCCGAGGCCCCAGTAGACGGCGCCCGGGGGCATGGGGATCACCAGCGGACCGGCGCCGAACTGGGTGCGGTCCCAGACCTGCAGCTGCTTGTCCTTCATGGAGACGACGACCAGGTCCGCGGCCGGGCCGCCGCGCACGTCCGCGAGGAGCACGTTGAAGCCGAAGAGGCCGTTGGTGCCCGGGCTTCGATCGGGGAGGAGCGCGCCGGCGGTGTAGGCCGGACCGATGAAGGCGGTCGCGCCGCCGGGGTCGTCCTGCACGTGGCTCGGCGTGCAGATCGTCGTCGGGTGCTCCTTGCGCGGCGCGCCGACGAGTAAGAGGTCGTCGCGGGCGTCGATGGCCTTGCCGAAGCGCGAGCCGAACTCGCAGGGGACGGGGTTGGGGTCGTCGATGCGCTGGGGCGGCGGCGCGCCGGGGCCGACCACCGGGGAGCGGTGCAGGTAGACCGCGCCGGCGAACAGGGTCGCCCCGAGGGCGTTGCCCGAGGCGCAGGCGAAGAGGTCCGCCTGCCCGTTCCCGTCGGCGTCCTGGACCGCCAGCTCCGCGCCGTAGTTGCCGAGCTCACCCTCGCCGCTGAAGAAGCCCGGGTTGAGCAGGGGCACCTCGGCGGCCAGGGCCGAGCTGAAGACGTGCACCGTGCCCACGGAGGCCTGGCTGCCCCGGGGAGTGCTCGGCGCGCCGACCGCCACGTCCGCCAGGCCGTCTCCGTCGAGGTCGGCCACCGCGATCGCGGTGCCGAAGGCCTGGATGCCCGGCAAGGAGGTGGTCAGGGCGAAGCTCGGGTTGGCCCGCGAGTACACGTGCACCTCGCCCTGGCCGCCGAGGGCCTCGGGGGCGCCGACGAAGAGCTCCTCCCCGGGCGCGCCGTCGTACTGGCCCTTGGCCAGGAAGCTCCCGAACCGGTCGCCGGTGGGGGGCGGCGGCGGGCAGCCGACGAAGGGGCCGGAGGGGTGCAGGCGGATCGGGTTCGCCAGCTCCGGGTTCGGACCTCTGAACAGGTAGACGCAGTCCTGCTTCGCCTCTCCCACCGCCACGTCCTGGTGGCCGTCGCCGTCGAAGTCGAGCACGACCACCGAGGTGCCGAACTGACCCCCCTGGAACTGCAGGTTCCCGTCCGGACAGGCGCCGGTCAGGGGGCAGGGGGAGCTGATGGTCTCGAAGGTCTGCGCCCACGCGCTCCCGGGGGGGAGACCGCAGAGGACCGCGGCGAGCAGGGCGAGGCCCGGGGGGAGGGGAGCTTGTAGCATGGAGGGGCGAGCGGGACCCTCCCAGCATCGGCGCCGTGCGCGATTCCGGCAAGGGGTCGAGAGCGCTGCCCCTCGCCACCCTCCCCGTGCGCCGCCATGAACCCGCCGCTCCTCCCTCCTCCCACCGCGCTCGTATCCGCGGAGCTTGCGTGACTCGGGAGGCGTCCCCTTGAGCGGGCGGCTCGTCGGGCTCGACGCGCTGCGCGGCGCGACCGTCGCGGGCATGATCCTGGTCAACAACCCGGGCTCGTGGTCGCACGTCTACGGCCCGTTGCGCCACGCCCCGTGGCACGGCTGCACCCCCACGGACCTGGTCTTCCCGTTCTTCCTGTTCGTGGTGGGCGTGTCGGTGGCCCTCTCACTGGGGCGCCGCGTGGAGGAGGGCCGCGCCGCCCGCGAGGTGCTGCCGCGCGTGCTGCGACGCACGGTCGTGCTCTTCGGCCTGGGGATGCTGCTGAACGGTTTTCCGAGCTTCGACCTGGAGACGATCCGGGTGCCCGGCGTGCTGCAGCGCATCGCGCTCTGCTACCTGGCGACGGCGCTCTTGTTCCTGTACGCGTCGCGGCGCACCTGGACGGCGGTGGGGGTGGTGCTGCTGCTCGGCTACTGGCCGCTCCTGGCCCTCACGCCGGTGCCGGGCCTGGGCGCCCCGGACCTGGCGGGCACCGGCACGCACCTGGCCGGCTGGCTGGACCGGGCGGTGTTCGGTGCGCACACCTGGGGCGGCCGCGACTACGACCCGGAGGGGCTGCTCTCCACCCTACCGGCGATCGCGACGAGCCTGATCGGGCTGCGGGCGGGGGTGTACCTGCGCGACCAGCGGCCGGGGGACCGGCCCCTGCGCGCCCTCGCGGGGGCGGGGCTGGTGCTCAGCGGGCTCGGGCTGGCCTGGGGGACCCTCTTTCCGATCAACAAGGCGCTCTGGACCAGCTCCTTCGTCCTGCTCACCGGCGGGCTCGCCCTGCTCGCCCTGGCCCTCTCGATCCGGCTCTGCGACGGCCCGCGCGCGTCCCGGCTGGCGCGGCCGCTGGTCGTCTACGGCGTGAACGCGATCACGGTCTTCGTCGGCAGCGGGATCGTCGGGCGGCTGGTGGCGAGCACCTGGCGCACGGCGGACGGGCGTCCGGTCAAGGCGTGGCTGTTCGAGGAGGTCCTCGCGGGGCCCCTGCCGCCGGAGGTGGCCTCCCTGGCCTACGCCCTCGCCTGGGTCCTGGGCTGGTACGCGGTGCTGTGGGTCATGGACCGGCGCGGGATCCGGCTGCGGGTCTGACGGGGCTCCCATCGTCTATCCTCGCGCCCATGCTCCGCGCCAGCCCGCCCGAGTCCTGCGACGTCGTCGTCATCGGCGCCGGCATGGGCGGCCTGGTCGCGGGGGCCCTGCTCTCGCGCGCGGGGCTCGACGTGCTCGTGAGCGATCCCCAGGCGCGGCCCGGGGGCTACCTGGCGGGGTTTCGGCGCAAGCACTTCACCTTCGACTCGGCCATCCACTGGCTGAACCAGTGCGGGCCGGGGGGATCGGTGGACCGGGTGCTGTCGTACATCGGCGATGACCACCCGCGCTGCGCGCCCCTCGAGAGGATCCGGCGCTACCGGAGCGAGTCCACCGACGAGCTCCTGACCAGCGACCCCGGTGAGCTCGAGGCGGACTGGCTGCGGCGCTTCCCCCGGGAGCGCGCGGGCATCGAGCGCTTCTTCGCGGACGCACGGGCCGTGGGGCGGGCGATGGCGGGGATCTCCCGCCGCACGCGTACGCCGAGCTCCATGAATCCCCTCGAGCTGGTGCGCTTCGGCATCGCCATGGGCCGCATCGGCAGGCCCCTCGCCCGCATGTACAGGTGGACGGCCGAGGAGGGCCTGGCCCGCTACTTCGAGGGCCCCGAGCTCGCGCGGGTCTTCGCCACCGAGTCGGACTTCATGTCGATCATCGTGCCCATCGGCTGGGCCTACCACCGCGACTTCCAG
>CAZQAT010000039.1:0-12036 GCA_964591315.1 uncultured Planctomycetaceae bacterium | reverse complement strand
GGACTTCATGTCGATCATCGTGCCCATCGGCTGGGCCTACCACCGCGACTTCCAGGCGGCGCCGGTGGGCGGCAGCCAGGCCTTTCCGCGCTGGTTGACCGAGTGCGTGCGGGAGACGGGCTCCCAGGTGCTGCTCGGCCGCGGCGTGAAGCGCGTGACCGTCGACCGCGGCCGCGTCACCGGCGTCGTGCTCGACGCGAAGCCCCGACGCAAGCTGCCGGAGACCCCCGTGCGCGCGCAGCACGTGATCGCCACCAACGACGTCCTGACCCTCTACGAGAGGATGCTCCCGCGGGGCACCCTGGCCGAGAAGCGCCTGCGGAGGCTGCGGGAGATGGAGCTGTATTCCTCGTCGGTCACCCTCTCGGTCGGCCTCGACCTCCCCTCCGAGGAGCTGGGCTTCGGTGAGGAGATGCTGACCCTGACCCGCGACGACGTGCCCCGCGAAGAGCAGAACAACGGCGACCCTGAGGGCGCGGCGATCACCGTGCTGGCGCCCTCCGTGCGGGACGCGACCCTCGCGCCCCCGGGCAAGGGGACCCTCGTGGTCTACGTGGAGGCGGAGATGGAGTACGGCGAGAACTGGAAGACGGGCGAGGGGCTCGAGCGAGGCGCGGCCTACAAGGACTTCAAGCAGGCCTACGCCGACCGCATCCTGGCCCGCATCGAGCGCACCCTCGGCATCGAGCTGCGCTCCCACATCGAGGTCCTCGACGTGGCGACGCCCGTCACCCACTGGCGCTACACGGGCAACCGGGGTGGGACCCTGATGGGGGGACGGCCCACGGGCCCCAACATGCGTAACCGGATCGCCGGCTACCGCACGCCGGTCAAGGGGCTCCTGCTCGGCGGACACTGGGCCGAGTACGGCGGGGGCGTGCCCGTCGCGACCCGGGCCGGCGCGAACTCCGCGCTGCTGGTGCTCAAGCAGCGCAGGCCCGAGGAGTTCCGGCGCCTGCGGGACCTCCTCGACGGGGCCTGACCGGAGCGGGCCGCGCTCCGGGGAGAGCCCCGGGGGTCCCGGTCGTCAGTAGCTCCGGCTGAACGTCAGCAGCACCTGCAGGCCGCGGACCTCGAGCGTGCCCAGGCCGTCGTCCAGCGAGACCTCCGAGTCGAGCCAGCGGACCGAGACGCCCAGCAAGAGGTCGGTCGAGGTCTGCAGGTCGAGGCCGGCCCGCGCGTAGTAGCCGAGGCCCACGCCGCTCCCGTGCTGGTCGAGCTCGGTCATCGTCCCCGCGTCGTCACCTTCCTGCCACCAGTTGGCGAACTGCGCCACGGGGCCCGCGCCGGCGAAGACGCGCGCCCGCTGCCCCAGGCCTCGGCTGATGAACAGGCCGCCGTGGAGGTCGAAGAGGGAGAGGTCCACGTCCACGTCGACCGGTCCCGTCCCGGGGTCCACCAGGCCGCTCGATGTGCGGTAGCCCCACGCTCCGCCACCCTCGAGGCCCCAGTCGAGCCAGCCGTCCCCGAGGGCTTCCTGGTACATGCCGCCCAGGACCAGCTGGGACTCGAGGCTGTCCGGCTGCGGCCCGACCGGGGGCGTCGTGCCCCCGCTGCGCTCGACCTGGTCGTAGAACCCGACGCCGACCATCCCGGTGGCCATCACCTGTCCCACCTCGAGGTCCACCGCGCTCCGCGGGATCGGCTGGGGGTCCCCGGGCCACTGGTGCATGCGCGGGTTGACGCAGGAGGCCGCGCACAGGAGGAGGAGCGCGGCGGCCGCGGGCCTGTGTAGGTGGGGCATCAACGCTGGACGGGGGCGTGTTTCATGGGGCGGTCCTCCACGAACGACGGGGATTCTACGCCTCGGGCCGTGTGCACGTGTTCACTGCTCGAACTCGCCGATGGCGCGCAGGAGCTCGGCCTGGAACTCTCCGGCGACGGGGAACTCGGCGCAGTCCAGGGCCCGCAGGGTCTCCACGAAGTCCTCCAGCCCGCGGCGGCCGGACCTCAGGTAGGCGAGCAGGCGCAGTCCGAGCTGCAGCCGGTCGCAGAGCTTGGCGAAGCGCGCCTCGCGGGTCTCGCCGGCCTCGATCTCGCGCCAGCGCTCGAGGCCCAGGGGCTCGAGCAGACGCTGGGCCGCGGCCTCCTCGGCCTGGCGCTTGGCTCCCGGCGGGAGGAGCGCCGAGCCCGTCAGGGAGAGGTCGCCGGTCAGGGCCTCCGGGGCGTCGTGGACCAGGGCCAGGGTCACGACCCGGTCCACGTTCAGGGGCGGCTCGACCCGCGGGGCCAGGAAGAGGGCCAGGAAGCCGACGCCGGTGGTGTGGTCGGCCAGGCTCTCGGCCGGATCGATGCCGTGCTGGAGCCAGCCCGTACGGGGCAGGCTCTCGAGGGGCAGGAGCTCGAGCAGGACTCGGAGGGTGGGCTGCATGGGGGGCAGGGCGGGGTTCGGACGGGGCGCTGGGCCCGCATTGCTGGGGCCGGGGCGCCACCCTATACTGCCGCGTTCGAATCGCGGCGCACGACCCCCGCGAGACCCTCTCCGACCCCCTCGCTCCGATGCTGCTGCTCCTCCGCCGTGGGCTGGCCGAACGCCAGCGCGCCGCCGTACTCGACCTGGCGCGGGAACTGGGCTACCGGGTCGTGCTGGAGGAGGAGCGCCTCCTGCGCCTGGCGGGCCCCGGCGCCCCGGCCCACCGCTCGCGCTTCGAGGACCTGGCCGCAGTCGAGCGGGTGCTCGACAGCGGCAGCTCCCGGGAGCTGCACGAGCGCGGTGAGGCCCCCGACACCACCGTCCAGGTCGCCGAGGCGCGCTTCGGTGGAGGCTCGCTCTCCCTGGCCGCGGGTCCCTGCGCCGTGGAGGACGAGGGGCGCCTGCTGGAGATCGCCCGGGCGGCTCGGGCGGCCGGCGCCACCCTGCTGCGTGGCGGCGCCTTCAAGCCGCGCTCCTCGCCCTATTCCTTCCAGGGCCTGGGCCGGGCCGGCCTCGAGATCCTGGCTCGGGTGCGTGAGGAGTCCGGTCTGGGCGTCGTGACCGAGGTGCTCGAGACCCGCGAGGTCGAGCACGTGGCCGCGGTGGCGGACGCGATCCAGATCGGCGCCCGCTCCATGGCCAGCACCCCGCTCCTGATCGAGGCGGGCTCCACCGGCAAGCCGATCCTGCTCAAGCGGGGCTTCGGCGCCACCGTGCGCGAGCTGTGCCTGGCGGCCGAGTTCGTGCTCTCGACCGGCAACCCGAACGTGATCCTCTGCGAGCGGGGCGTGCGGGGCTTCGACACCGTGACCCGCAACCTGCTCGACCTGGGGGCCGTGGCCCACCTGAAGAAGGCCACCCACCTGCCCGTGATCGTCGACCCCTCCCACGCCGCCGGCCGGGCGGACCTGGTGCGGGCCCTGGCCCGGGCCGGGGTCGCCGCCGGGGCGGACGGCCTCCTGGTCGAGGTGCACCCGCACCCCGAGGAGGCCCACTCCGACGGCGCCCAGGCCATCTCCCTCGGGGAGCTGGAGCGCATCGCGCAGGACGCCAGGGCCCTGGCGGCCCTGGACGGTCGCAGCTTCGTCGAGCCGCCCTCAGCGGTCCCGGCCGCGAGCGTCCCCCGGCCGGCCGACTCCCTCGCCTGACCCCTCGGCCCGAACCCACTCCAGCCCCTTGAGAACGCCCTATCTGGCCGGCAACTGGAAGATGAACCTGGACCGCCGCTCGGCCCTCGAGCTGGCCGGGGCCCTGCGCGAGGCGGTCGGGGACCGGACGGACGTGGACGTGGCGGTCTTCCCGCCCTTCGTCTACGTGGACGAGGTGGTGCGGGCCCTGGCGGGCTCGCCGATCCGGGTCGGGGCCCAGAACTGCTGCGACGAGCCCTCCGGGGCCTTCACCGGGGAGATCTCCGCGGGCCAGCTGGCCGATATCGGCGCGGACGCGGTCATCCTCGGCCACTCCGAGCGCCGCCACGTCTACGGCGAGGGGGACGCGCTGATCAACAGCAAGGTCCTACGGGCCCTGGACACGGGGCTCGAGGTGATCCTGTGCATCGGCGAGCTGCTCGAGGAGCGCGAGGCCGGCCGCACCGAGGAGGTGGTCCGCACCCAGCTACAGCGGGGCCTGGGGTCCGTCGACGGGGCCCAGATGGCCAGGATCACCATCGCCTACGAGCCCGTCTGGGCCATCGGCACGGGGGTCACGGCCACCACGGCCCAGGCCGGGGAGGTCCACGGCTACCTGCGGGGCCTCCTGGGGGGCCTGTACTCCCAGGGGGTGGCGGACGCCACCCGCATCCAGTACGGGGGCAGCGTCAAGCCCGACAACATCGCCGAGCTGATGGCCGTCCCGGACGTGGACGGGGCCCTGGTGGGGGGCGCCTCCTTGAAGCCGGAGCTCTTCGTCCCGATCATCGACTTCAACAGCCAGCCCGGGTAGCCAGGGGCCCGCGCCGCGCGTTACAGTAGCCCCTCGACCGCCCCGGCCTCGACCCGTCCCGCAGGGCATTCCGGACCCTCCCATGGAACTCCTCCAGACCCTCCTCTACATCATCTTCGTCCTGTCGGCGATCGTGCTGTGCGTCGTGATCCTCCTCCAGGAGGGCAAGGGCGGCGGCTTCGGCGACGCCCTGGGCGCCGCCGGCCAGCAGACCTTCGGGGTGGCCACCAAGGGCATCCAGACCTTCACGGGCATCGTGGCAGCCGTCTTCGTGGTCAGCGCCATCTCGATCCACGTGGTGGTCAAGCAGACCAGCGCCACGTCGGTCGTCGATGGGCAGCCGGGGATCCTGGTACCCGGGGACGCCGGCGGCACCGACGGTGGCGAGTAGCCACCCTCCGAGGACCATGGACGAAGGCCAGGTCTTCGACCACTTCCGCGCCAGCGGTGCGCTGCTCGAGGGGCACTTCGAGCTCTCCTCGGGGCTGCACTCGGACCGCTACTTCCAGTGCGCCCTGGTGCTCTCGGAGCCGCGCCGGGCGGGAGCCCTCGCCGGGGCCTTCGCCGAGCAGGTCGACGTGGAGGTCGACTGCGTGGTGGGGCCGGCGATGGGCGCCGTGGTCTGGGCCCAGGAGGTGGGCCGCGCCCTCGACAAGCGCGCTCTCTTCACCGAGCGCAAGGACGGGACGATGTGCCTGCGGCGGGGCTTCACCTTCGAGCCCGGCGAGCGGGTGCTCCTGGTCGAGGACGTGCTGACCACCGGCGGCTCCGCCCGGGAGGTGATCGAGGTGCTGGAGCAGCACGGCGCACGGGTCGTCGCCTGCGGGGCCCTGCTCAACCGCAGCGGAAGGAACCCCTTCGAAGAACTCGGCCTGCCGCTCTTCGAGCTGGTGCGCACCGAGGTGCAGGTCTGGGAGCCGGACGCCTGTCCCCTGTGCGCGGCGGGGGACGCACCCACCAAGCCCGGCAGCCGACCGGCCGGGGCCGCAGGGAGCTCCGCTTGATCCGGTCCATGACCGGCTTCGGGCTCGGGGAGGTGCAGGCCGACGGCCTCACCGTCCGGGTCGAGGTCCGATCGGTGAACCACCGCTTCCTCCAGGCCCGCTACCGCCTGCCCGCGGAGTTCGCCGATCTCGAGCCCCAGGTCGACCAGGCGGTCAAGCAGCGCCTCTCCCGGGGCGCGGTGACCCTGACCGCCATCGCCACCCGCGCCGCGGCGCCCGGGACCGTGCAGGTCGACGACGCGGTGGCCGCCCGCTACCTCGAGCTGCTCGGGAAGACCGCTGCGACCCTGGGCGTCGAGAACGACCTCAAGCTCTCCCACCTGGTGGGGTTGCCCGGTGTGGTCGCGTCCCAGGCGGGCGAGGCCGCCCACGAGGAGGAGTCCCAGGCCCTGCTCGGGGCCGTCGGGGCCGCCCTCGACCATCTGGTGACGATGCGCAGCGAGGAGGGCCAGGCCCTCGAGGCGGACATCCGCAAGCACATGGGCGCCATCGCCGAGCTGCGGGCGGTGATCGAGGGCCGCATGCCCGTCGTGGTCCAGGAGCACTTCGAGGCCTCGCGCAAGCGTGCCGAGGACCTGCTGGGGCCCGACAGCACGATCGATCCCAAGGACCTCGCCCGGGAGCTCGCCATGCTGGCGGAGCGCTCGGACGTGGCCGAGGAGATCTCGCGCCTGGACAGCCACGCCAACCAGCTGGACGTGATCCTCTCCAAGGGGGGCGAGGTGGGCCGCAAGCTCGACTTCCTGGTCCAGGAGCTCTACCGCGAGGCCAACACCGTCGGCTCCAAGGCGGGCGACGCGGAGGTGGCCCACGCGGTCGTGGAGCTCAAGACCCACATCGAGCGCGTGCGCGAGCAGGTGCAGAACATGGAGTAGTCCGGGCCTTGTCTCTTCCGGACGGCACGCGAACCGATCCCATGACCGAGCGCGGAAAGATGGTGGTGATCTCCGGCCCCTCCGGCGCCGGCAAGAGCACCGTGTGCAAGCGGATCCTCGAGGACCCGCGGGTGCAGTTCTCGGTCTCCGCCACGACGCGCGGAATGCGCGCGGGCGAGGTGGACGGCAAGGACTACCACTTCCTGACCATGGAGGAGTTCCGCCAGCGGGTCGAGGAGGGGCAGTTCATCGAGCACGCCCACGTGCACGGGAACATGTACGGCACCCTGCGCGCCCCGATCGAGGAGGTGCTCGCCTCGGGCCGCCACTACCTGCTCGAGATCGACGTGCAGGGCGCCCTGCAGATGAAGGCCCAGGAGATCCCGGGCCTGTACGTGTTCATCGCGCCTCCGGACTTCGAGGAGCTGCGCCGGCGACTGGTGGGCCGCGGCACCGAGGCGCCCGAGGTGGTCGAGCGGCGCCTGGCCAAGGCCGAGGACGAGTACCGCGAGCGGGTTCACTACGACCACGTGGTGGTCAACGACGTGCTCGAGCGCTGCGTGGCCGAGGTGCGCGCCCTGATCGGGCTGGGAGAGGACGGAGCATGAGCCGCATCCTGCTCTGCGCCAGCGCCTCCGCGGCGCTCTTCAAGGCCTGCGACCTGGCCAGCAAGCTGGCCCAGGAGGGGCACGAGGTGCGCACGGTCCTGACCGAGAACGGCGCGCGGCTGATCTCGCCCCAGCTCTTCGAGGCCCTCACCGGCCAGCCGGCGGTGGTCAGCGAGTTCGGTCCGGAGCGCGAGGGGGGCATGGACCACATCACCCTGGCCCGCTGGGCGGAGCTGTGCGTCTTCGCGCCGGTCACCGCCGCCAGCCTGGCGCGCCTGGCCGCCGGCCGGGCGGACGACCTGGTGGGCACGGTGGTCCTGGCCCTGGCCCCCGGCGTCCCGCGCCTCTTGTGCCCGGCCATGAACCCGCAGATGTACGCCCACCCGGCGGTGCAGCGCAACCTGGCCCGGGCTCTCGAGGACGGCTGGCAGCTGCTCGAGCCCGAGAGCGGCCGCCTGGCCTGCGAGGAGGAGGGCCAGGGCCGACTGCCCGAGGTGCCCGAGATCCAGGCTCGGGTGAGGGAGCTGCTCGGCGGATGAGCCCCCGGCGCCGGCGCCGGATCGTCGTCACCGCGGGCCCCACCCGGGAGCACGTGGACCCGGTGCGCTATCTCTCGAACGAGTCCAGCGGCCGGATGGGCTTCGCCATCGCCGCCGCCGCCGCGCGCGCCGGGCACACGGTGACCCTGATCGCGGGGCCGGTGGGCCTCGCGACCCCCGAGGGAGTCCGGCGCGTCGACGTGGTGTCGGCCCGCGAGATGCTGGCCGCCGTCAGGGCCGCCTTCGAGGGGGCTGACGCGCTCTACATGAGTGCAGCCGTCTCCGACTGGAGGCCCAAGCGAAAATTGGCCCGGAAGTGGCGAAAAAAGGACGACGGCAGCGATACCGCTTCCTTGGAGTTGGTCCGCAACCCCGATATTCTGGCCAGCGTGGCACGGAAGAAGGGGGACCGCCTCGTGGTGGGCTTCGCCCTGGAGACCGGTGACGGGATCCGCCGTGCCAAGGCCAAGATGAGACGCAAGGGAACGGATTACGTGGTGCTGAACGACCCTTCGGCCCTCGCCGCGACCCGCGCGAGCGTGACGATCCTCGGTGTGGACGGCAGCGTCCGGGAGCTTTCGGGCCGCACCAAGGAGCAGATCGCCGAGGTCCTCGTGGACCTCGCCCGTCCGGCCTGAGGAAAACGGTTCAGGGCGCCGCGCACGAGCGGAGGGGATTCAGCGTATGGCCCGTCGGGGCGGCGGAAAGAAGGGGAAGAAGAAGGGTGGCTCGAAGCCGACGAGCGCCTTGGGGCGACTGCGCTCCGTGGCGGCCGGCTTCCTGTTCGGGAGTCCCGTGGACGATGGGACTTCCGACCGCCTTCAGGAGATCAAGGGCCTCTCCCTGATCGCCCTCTCCCTGTGGCTCCTGGTCTCGATGGTCAGCTACTACGCGCCCCCCGGGGAGGTGGCCGCCGAGGGTCGCAACTGGGGCGGCCAGGCGGGCTTCTACCTGGCCAACGGCGCCTTCCTGATCGCCGGCTGGGCCGGCTACCTGGTGGGCATCCTGGGGGTCGCCTGGGGTTTCGTGATCGTGGCCCGCAAGGAGGTCTCCTGGCCGGCCATGCGGCTGTTCGGGGCCCTGTGCTTCGTCGCCTCGGTGAGCTTCATGCTTCAGCTGGGCCTCGGGGCGGCGGAGACGGGCGGCTTCGAGCGGGCCAGCGAGCCCGGCCGCGTCTCCTCGGCCCTGCCCTACGGCCCCGGCGGCTGGCTGGCCTTCGAGATGGTCGAGTCGGTGCTCTTGCCCAAGTTCGGTCAGGTCGGCCTGTGGATCCTGCTCGGGCTCCTGTCCGTCGTGTCCTTCATGCTCGCCACCGAGATGGCCTTCTACCCGGCCATCGCCGCGGCGGGGGAGTGGCTCGACGAGCGCCGCGAGGAGCGCGACGAGGGCATCGTGACCAGCATCGCCCGCTGGTTCGGCGGCGTACTGCGGGGCCTCTGGGACTTCCTGAGGGGGGCGGACCTCGTCGAGGAGGGCGCGACCGCGAGAGCTCGGACGTCCGGGAAGAAGGCCGCGAGGTCTCGCTCCAAGCAGAAGCCCGCCTCCAGGAAGAAGTCCGAGCCGGCCCAGACCTTCGCCGAGTTCGAGGAGGAGGACGACGAGGAGGAGTGGGAGTACGAGGACGAGGAGGACGACGAGTCCCTCGACGCCGCCGCCGAGCTCGAGGACGACGAGGAGTGGGAGTACGAGGAGGAGCCCGAGGACGACGAGGAGGAGTGGGAGTACGTCGACGATCCCGACGTGGCCGAGGACGAGGAGTGGGAAGAGGAAGACGAGGAGGAGTGGGAGGAGGAGCCCGAGGAGGACGAGGTCGTCATCGAGCCCGCCGCCCAGGCTGACGAGGAGGAGCAGGCCGCGAGGGCGGCCAAGGCCAAGGAGATCGCGGCCAAGGCCAAGAAGACCGCCGTCACCTCCAAGGAGCCCACCTACCAGACCCCCCAGCCCCCCCCCGGCCCCTGGACCTTCCCGCCCCTGGACATCCTCCAGGACCCCGTGGCCGGCCGCGGCGTCGAGGACAGGGCCCTCGAGACCCTGGCCAAGAAGCTCGAGACCGCCCTCAACAGCTTCCGCGTGGAGGCCGAGGTCATGTCCGCCCAGGTGGGCCCCGCGGTGACCCTCTTCGAGCTGTCGGTCACCCAGGGCACCCGCATGAACAAGGTCACGGCCCTCTCCCAGGAGATCGCCGCGGCCCTCAAGGCCCGCAGCGTGCGCATCATCGCGCCCATACCAGGACGCTCGACCATCGGCGTCGAGGTGCCCAACAAGGCCCGCCGCGTGGTGCGCCTGCGGGAGCTGATCCACAAGAAGGCCTACGACAAGTCCTACATGGGCCTGCCGATGTTCATCGGCATGGACGCCGAGGGCACCCCGGTGGTGGAGGACCTCTCGAAGATGCCGCACCTCTTGATCGCCGGCACCACCGGCTCGGGCAAGTCGGTCTGCATCAACACGATCCTCTCGAGCCTCCTGCTCACCCGCTCGCCCCACGACGTCCAGATGGTCCTGGTCGACCCGAAGATGGTCGAGCTGATGACCTTCGCCAAGGTGCCGCACCTGATGCTGCCCGTGGTGACCGACGCACGCCAGGCGACCCAGGTGCTCAACTGGCTGTGCGAGAAGATGGAGGGGCGCTACGAGCTGATGAAGGATGCCCGCGTGCGCAACATCAAGTCCTTCAACAAGCTCGGCGAGAAGAAGCTGCGGGAGAACATGGGCGACCTCTTCAACGAGGAGCGCACCCCCCGCCACCTGCCCTACATCGTGGTCGTCATCGACGAGATGGCGGACCTCATGCTGGTCTCGAAGAAGGAGGCCGAGGCGACGATCACGCGCCTGGCGCAGAAGTCCCGGGCGGTGGGCATCCACGTGGTGGTCGCCACCCAGCGCCCCTCGACGGACGTCATCACCGGCGTCCTCAAGGGCAACCTGCCGACCCGCATCGCCTTCCGGGTCGCGAGCAAGATCGACAGCCGCGTGATCCTCGACGCGATGGGGGCGGAGAAGCTGCTGGGGGGCGGCGACATGCTGTACACCCCCCCGGGCTCCTCCTTGATCAACCGCGTACAAGGGGCCTTCCTCGAGGACGACGAGCTCAACAAGATCGTCGAGTTCGTCTGCCAGGAGTCGGCCCCGAGCTTCAACCAGGAGCTGGTGCAGACAGCAACCGGCACCGCTCCTCCCGGGCAAGCCGCCAAGAAGAGCGGCCCCGACGACCCCCTGTGGCACGAGGCGGTGCGCGTCGTCCTCAAGTCCAAGCGAGGCTCCGCGAGCCTGCTCCAGCGGGCCCTCGCGGTCGGCTACACCCGCGCCTCCCGGCTCATCGATCTGATGACCGAGGAGGGCATCCTCGGCCCGCACATCGGCAGCAAGTCCCGCGAGATCCTCATCAGCCTCGAGGACTGGGACGCCGCCCACGAAGATCCCGTCAGTCAGGGAACGAACGATGAGTGACAAGCGAAGCAAGGGCGTCCTGGGCGCCGACGTGCTCGGTGGAGCCCTCTGTATCGGTGGGTTCTTTCTGGCCCTCCTGGTCGTGCTGGCGATGTTCAAGGGACTGCCCGACGCTGGCGCCACGGGCACCGGGGGCATCGCCCGCCGCGTGATCCTGGCGTTCGGCCACGCCCCTGCCCTCGTCCTCAGCCTCGGCGTCACCGCCGTGGGCGCGCGGATCTTCCTCGGCGGCCTCTACGACCGCATGCCGCGGGACCTCTCGGGGCTGCTGGGCACCTCCGCGGGGCTCGCAATCCTCCTGGGCACCTTCTCCGAGACCGCCGGTGGCGGGCTCGGGGCCGCCACGGGGGGCTTCCTGGCCGGCGCCTTGACCACGGTTCCGGCCGCCATCCTGGGCCTGGCTGCCGTCGTGGCGCCCATCTGGCTGACCTGGTTGCGGGAAGTTGAGCTTCGCAATCCAAAGAACCGTCACCTCGACCCCCTGCTCGCGGTAGCCCGGGAGGGAGACGTGGAGTCCGCCCCGGAGGCCAGCGTCTCCCCCCAGGAAGCGGAGGCCCTCCTGCCCGACGTGGACGGGGAGGCCGAACCCGACGCCGAAGAAGAGGAAGACGCACCGCCTCACCAGCTTGAGGTCGAGGAGATCCTGGCTGGAGAAACACCGGCCTGGGTCCTCCAGGACGAGTCCACCAACCCCTACCCCGATGATCCTCGCCTCAAGGGCGAGATCCCCGCCGGAGCCCGGCCCCTCGAGACTGAAGATGCCCGAATCACCCGATCCCAAGCCGCTTCCTCGAGCCGCTGGACTCCCGACCGTGATCCCGACACCGTCGAATCCCCTGACGACGATCTGGCTGTCGGCGAGTTCCGCCCCCAGGAGCATGTGGGAGCTACCCGCACAGAAGCCGATGCGGAGTCCGAAGACGGGATCGTGTCCGCCGAGCAGCACGCCGCCGCTGGAGCAGGCGGAGGAGCCGACCAAGGCGAAGACCTAGGCGGGGAAGCCGTCACGGGCGGCGTCTCGGTCCTGCGCGTCGACTCGAACGCCCTCCGCCCGAGCTGGGAGTCGGAGACCGTCGAGGCCTCCGAGGAGGAGCCCGTCGCGCCCGAGGGCCCCACCGGCAGCTCCCAGGTCTGGCGCCCGGGCCAGGAGACCGCCGAGCTCGAGGAGGAAGAGGAGTACGAGGAGGAAGAGGTCGAGGAGGAGGA
>CAZQAT010000038.1:3523-38244 GCA_964591315.1 uncultured Planctomycetaceae bacterium | reverse complement strand
CGGCATGGGCGGAATGGGCGGAGGCATGCCCGGCATGGGCTTCTAGTCCTCTCCCCCTCTTTCAGCGCACACGACAGCACAAGACAAAAGGAACACAGACACTCCCATGGCCAAGCAAATCATGTTCGACGACACCGCGCGCCAGAAGATGCGCGCGGGCATCGAGAAGCTCGCGAAGACCGTCAAGGTCACCCTGGGCCCCGCGGGCCGCAACGTCATCCTCGCCAAGTCCTTCGGCAGCCCCGCCGTGACCAAGGACGGCGTCTCGGTCTCCAAGGAGATCGACCTCCAGGACCCCTTCGAGAACATGGGCGCCAAGCTCGTGAACGAGGTCGCCAACAAGACCAACGACATCGCCGGTGACGGGACCACCACCGCCACGGTGCTGGCCGAGGCGATCTTCAGCGAGGGCCTCAAGTACCTCACCACCGGCGTGAACACGATCGCCCTGCGCAACGGCATCGACAAGGCCGTCGACGCCGCCTGCGAGTCGCTCGAGAGCCTCTCCCGCAAGGTCCGCACCCGAGCCGACAAGGCCAACGTGGGCGCCATCTCCGCCAACAACAACACCGAGGTCGGCGAGCTGCTCGCCGAGGCCTTCGAGAAGGTCGGCGACAACGGCGTGATCACCATCGAGGAGGCCTCGGGCACCGAGACCGAGCTCAAGGTGGTCGAGGGCATGGAGTTCGACAAGGGCTACCTGTCCCCCTACTTCGCCACCGACCTCGCCAAGCTCGAGGCCGAGCTGACCGACCCGCTGATCTTCGTCTACAACAAGAAGATCTCCAACGTCCGCGAGTTCCTGCCGGTGCTCGAGCGCGCCGCCCAGACCGGACGCCCGCTCCTGATCATCGCCGAGGACATCGAGGGCGAGGCCCTGGCCGCCCTGGTGATCAACCGCCTGAAGGGCATCCTCAACGTCTGCGCCGTCAAGGCCCCGGGCTTCGGTGAGCGCCGCAAGGCCTACCTGGGCGACATCGCCGCCCTGACCGGCGGCACGGCCATCAGCGAGGAGCTGGGCCTGTCTCTCGAGAACGTGACCTCAGAGCACTTCGGCAGCGCCAAGAAGGTGCGCGTCACCAAGGACGCGACCACCATCGTGCAGGGGGACGGCTCCTCCCGCGCGATCAAGGATCGCTGCAAGCAGATCAAGGTCCAGATCGAGAACACCAAGTCGGACTACGACCGCGAGAAGCTCGAGGAGCGCCTCGCCAAGCTGTCCGGCGGCGTCGCGGTCATCCGCTGCGGCGGCAAGACCGAGGCCGAGATGAAGGCCATGAAGGACCTGCTCGAGGACGCCCTCAACGCGACCCGCGCCGCCATCCAAGAGGGCATCGTGCCCGGTGGAGGCGTCGCCCTCCTGCGCGCCGAGGAGGCCGTCCAGAGCGTGCGCTACAAGGGCGAGGAGCGCTTCGGCGGCAAGATCGTCGAGCGCGTGCTCTCCGCTCCCCTGCGCCAGCTGGCGGAGAACGCCGGCTTCGACGGCTCGGTGGTCGCCGAGACCGTGCGCGAGAAGTCCAAGGGCACGGGCTTCAACGCCCTGACCGGCGACTACGTGGACATGATGAAGTCCGGCATCATCGACCCCACCAAGGTCGTGCGCGCCGCGCTCCAGAACGCCGCCTCCATCTCCGGCCTGCTCCTGACCACGGACACCATGGTCACCGAGCTCAAGGAAGATGACGAGCGCGTCGACGGGAGCATCTCCTGAGGGAGACGATGCCCTCGACGGGGCGCCGGGACTCCCCTCCCCCTGCGCCTCGTCCCGACCAGCCGGCCGGGCCCTCCTCCGGGGGCCTGGCCGGCCCTTCCACCTCCCGGCGACTTCGGACCAGCGCGGCGTGACCCATGAGCGACAAGCGTGACTTCTACGAGGTGCTCGGTCTCGAGCGCAACGCGAGCCAGGCGGACATCAAGCGCGCCTACCGCAAGCTCGCCATGAAGTTCCACCCCGACCAGAACCAGGGGGACGCCAGCGCGGAGGCCAAGTTCAAGGAGGCCGCCGAGGCCTACGACGTCCTCGGGGACGAGCAGAAGCGCGCCCAGTACGACCAGTTCGGGCACCAGGCCTTCGCCCAGGGCGGCGGCTTCCAGGGCGCGCGCTTCTCCAACATGGAGGACATCTTCTCGGCCTTCGGCGACATCTTCGGCGGGGGCCTGGGAGACCTCTTTGGCGGCGGGCGCAGAGGCGGGCGCCGTGGACCGCGCCCCGGCCGCGACCTGCGGATCGTGCTCGACCTCTCCCTCGAGGAGATCGCCACGGGCGTCGAGCGCACCGTGGCCCTCAAGCGCTTCGAGCACTGCGACGGCTGCCAGGGCACCGGCGGCGAGAACGGCGCCCAGCGCAAGCCCTGCGGCACCTGCGGCGGTCGCGGCCAGGTGCAGCGCAACCAGGGTTTCTTCACCATGTCGACCCCCTGCCCCACCTGCCGCGGGGCCGGCTCGGTGATCGAGAATCCCTGCAAGAGCTGCCAGGGCAACGGCAAGGTCCAGCACAAGACCGAGATCGAGATCCGCATCCCCGCCGGCATCGAGGAGGGCGTGCAGCTGCGCGTCACCGGCGAGGGGGACGTAGGGGACAAGGATGCCCCACGGGGCGACCTCTACTGCGTCGTGCGCGAGAAGCAGCACAGGATCTTCCAGCGCTCCGGTCCCGACCTGATGACCGAGGTGCCCTGCTCCTTCACCACCCTGGCCCTGGGCGAGAAGGTCGAGATCCCGACCCTCGACGGCAAGGTCGAGCTGACCATCCCCGCCGGCACCCAGACCGGCAAGATCCTGCGCCTGCGAGGCCAGGGCCTGCCGCACATGGACTCTCCCAGCCGCGGCGACCTGCACGTGCGGGTCTTCATCGAGGTGCCCACCAAGCTCTCCGATCGCCAGAAGGAGCTGCTCGTCGAGTTCGGCGAGATCGAGCACGAGAATTCCGGCCACAAGTCCTTCTTCGAGAAGATCGCCAACTACTTCAGTTGAGAGACATGAACGCCAAGACCGACCGCGAGACTCCCGAGCCCGAGGAGGCCTCCCTGCCCGACGCCGAGGTGGTGGACGACGCCACGCCGGTGGACGAGGAGCAGGAGGAGCTCTCCCCCGAGGAGCGCCTCCAGCGCGAGCGCGACGAGTACCACGAGAACTGGCGCCGGGTCCAGGCCGACTTCCAGAACCACCGCCGCCGCCAGGTGCAGGTGATCGACGCCGCCGCGTCGAGCGCCCGCCGGGAGCTCTTCGGCCAGCTCCTGATGGTGCTCGACTACCTGGACATGGCCCTCAAGACCCCGGTCGAGACCACCGAGGGCAAGAACCTGCAGGTGGGCGTGCAGATGACCCGCGACCAGCTGATGCAGATGCTCGCCGGCCACGAGGTGGAGGCCATCGACTCCAGCGGCGCCTTCGACCCGGACTGGCACGAGGCCATCGAGACCCTCGCGGCCGAAGGCGTCGAGCCTGGCCAGATCGTCGAGACCGTCCGCACCGGCTACGCCATCGGCAAGGACGTCCTGCGCTACGCCCACGTCAAGGTGGCGGCCGACCCCGCCAAGACCGACGACGGCGCCGACGTGACCGAGGACTGAGCCTCGTGCCGACCTATGACTACGTCTGCGGGGCCTGCGGCCACGAGCTGGAGATCTTCCAGTCCATGAGCGAGGCCCCCAAGCGCAAGTGCCCCGAGTGCGGCAGCCTCAAGCTCCAGCGCCAGATCGGCATGGGGGCCGGAGTCCTGTTCAAGGGCTCGGGCTTCTACGAGACGGACTACCGCTCCGACTCGTACGCCAAGGGCGCGAAGGCCGAGAAGGAGGCCAGGAGCGAGAAGCAGAGCGAGAAGAAGAGCGAGAAGCAGAGCGAGGCCAAGAGCTCGAAGCCCGAGAAGGGCAAGAGCAAGAAGAAGGCGGAGTAGGGAGCCGACGCGACCAGCGTCCAAGGGCCTCGCCCCTCAGACCTCGACCCCGAACAGCTCCCCCACCAGCTCCGCGATCGCGTCCGTATCGTGGTGCCCGATCACCCGGTCCGCCGCCGCGCGAGTGCGCTCACAGGCGCTCTCCATCGCCACGCCTAGGCCCGCCTCCAGGAGCATGGAGACGTCGTTCGAGGCGTCGCCGATGGCCACCACACGGTCGGGAGTGATGCCGTGGTGCTCGCCCAGGAAGCGCACGCCCTCGGCCTTGCCACGGATCGGCGGGTGGACGTCGACCACCTTCATGGGCGAGGCCCGGTGGGTCACGAGCAGGCTCAGGGGGAAGTCCGTCAGGTAGGCCGGCGCCCCCAGGACCTCATGCACCTCGCGCGCCAGGTCCTGAGAGCTCTCGTGATCGGGAGAGTAGTAGATCACCCGCATCACGTACTCGTCGGGCAGCTCCTCGGGCTCGACGAACTGCAGGCCGTGGAAGAAGGCCAGGGCCTGCTCCTCCTCGGAGTTCCGTGGCCGGAGCGCGTACTTCTCCCGGGCCAGCTGAGTCACCATCAGATAGCCGCGCTCGCGCCCCCAGTCGAGGGCCCGGCGCACCGTGCGGGTGGCGAGGATGCGCTCCTCGAGCAGCCGCTCCTCCCGGGGGCACCAGATGCCCGCACCGTTGAAGACCAGCATCGGAGTGACGAGTTCCAGGTGCTCGACCGCCGGCAAGGTGGCCACCGTCGAGCGGCCCGTGGCGATCATGACGCGCACCCCCGCGGCCTCGAGCGCCTGCAGAGCGGCGGCGTTACGCGGACGAACCCGACCCCGGCCGTCCAGCAGCGTGCCGTCGAGGTCGACGAGCAGGGCGTCGAATGCGCTCCTTCGGATCATCGCGGGATCGTGCCGGGCGCGGTTCAGGGATTCAACGTCAGGCGCGTGGTCTTCTCCACCTCGATCACGACCTCCCGCTCGAGGAGCGGCTCCTTGGCCTTGTCCTGGGTCAGCCTCAGCTTCCAGGTCCCCGGTCGCAGGGAGCTGATGGTCGTGTAGGAGCGCCAGGAGCGCAGACGGGAGGACTTCTTCTCCTTCTCCTGGTCGCCCTCCATGCGCACCAGCCGTACGCGCATGCGGCCACGCTCCCTGCTGTCGACCCCGGACACGCTGACTCGCAGGGCCCCGGCGCGGTGCATGACGAAGTCGAAGGGTGTCACGTACTCGTCGCTCCCGAGGGGGCCGACCTCCTTGTTGCCGCCCACCACGTAGCGATCCGAGGCTTGGACCTGCAGGAGCACCTCGGGCGCCACGCCGCGCAGGGTGAAGCGACCATCCTCGTCCGAGCGGATCGACCAGGGCTTGACCTGGTCCACATTCCAATCCGCGTCCCCGTCCTCGTCCTCGGTGATCCGGACGCGGTAGTCGTTCATGTCGTGGTGACGGTTGCGGGAGTCCTTCTCGTAGACCGTGATGGACACGCCCTCGATCGGTCGACCCTCGTGGTCGATGCAGCGGCCCTCGATCACCGCCAGCCCCACGTCGATCACCAGCTCGTCCGGCTCGGCCAGGATCAAGACCTCCCGCGAGACGACCATGCGCCGGTCCCCATGGGAGACGCGCAGGTCGTAGCGACCCGTCTTGAGCCCCGCGAACTCCACCCTGCCGGTGTGGTCGGAGATCTTCGAGCGCGGATCGTCCCCTCCCCCCCCGGAGAACCACATCGTCTGCTGCGGGCCCCCCTCCACGGGGGTGACCTTGACCAGGGCTCCCTTGAGGGGCTGGCCGGACTCGAGGATGGTGGCGTGGAGGCCGCCGCGGGTCGCCACCCTCAGCTCGAGCTCTTGCTCCGCCCCCTCCTTCAGGAAGACGTCCCCCTCGGCCTCGAAGCCCGCGGACTCTCCGCCGCTTCCCCAAGCGTTCAACTTCTCGAGCACCGTGAAGCTGTGCTGCCCCTCGGGGAGGTTGACGAAGGCCACCGTGCCCTCGTCACCGGTCTTGTTCTCCTGCCCCGAGTCCTGGCTCCAGAAGTTGCGGTTGTTCTTGCTCTTGCCGTCCACCTTGTGCTGGACGTACATGCCCGGCACCGGGCGGCCCTCGCCGTCGACCACCTTGACCGTGATCCGTCCGCCACGCACGAGCCCCATCTCGACCACCTTGTCGTAGGGCGGCACGTGGCGCTCCTCCTCGCCCGACTGATAGCCCTCGGCGAAGGCCTTCATGACCACGATGCTGCCCTTCCACAGGGTCAGCTCGGCGATGCCCTCCCCGTTCGTGACCGCGTCGCGCACCTTGGCGTCGGTCAGGGGTCGCCTGCGCTCCATGCCGATCCAGCGTCCGAGGCTCTTGGTGTCCGCGGCCCGGGCGAAGACGACCCGCGCCCCCGCCACGGGCTCCCCGGTGGCCTCGTCGACGACCTTGACCTCGCCCGTGGGCGCCGGCTCCAGCTCCACAACGCCGAGGTCGAGCTCCTGGCCCGGCCGCAGCATGGCCCCCTTCTTCTCGAAGTCCACGAAGCCCTCGGAGCGCACGCGCACGGTCGTGCTGCTGCCGGTCTCCGCGGGCAGCAGCCCCTCGAAGCGGGCGCTCCCCCCCGGGTGCTTCTCGAGGGGCTCGCCTTCCTCGTCCTCGAGGGTGCCGTCGCCGCTCATGTCGTCCCCGCGCACGTGCACGTAGAAGCGCGAGATCGGCGAGCCGGTCTTCTGGTTCTGCACTTGCAGGAGGACCACGGCCTCCTCGCGGTACTTGAACTCCACCTTGCGAGCCCCGGCCATCTCGACCGCGTCCTCGACCCCGCGCACGGTGCGCCAGCGCCCCGGGTTGCCCTGGGGCTCCTCCTCGAGGTCCGGCAGCGTCCGGCGGTAGAGGCGCAGCTTGTACTGCACGCCCGGGGCCAGCCCTCGCACCGCCCAGGAGCCGTCGGCCAGGAGCGGCCCGTGGCGCGGTCGGTAGCGCTCGCTGCCCTCCACCTCGTCCGCGGCCCCGGAGGGCTGCTCGTCGTCCCGCCGGGCGGTCACGCGCAGCTCCTCGCCCGGACCCGGCCTCAGGCCCGTCACGGTGCCCTCGATGGAGAGGCCCTGCTCGAGGGTCACCATCAGGCTGCGGTCTGTGTTGCCGGCCGGCTCGGTCTCCCCCTTGAGCTCCGCCACCCGGTGCGCCGGGGAGTCGAAGATCAGGTGCCAGCCCCCCGGCGCCAGGCCGTCCACCTCGAACTTCCCGTCCGGGTCGGTGGTCACCAGGGGAATGCCGTGGCCCGGAAGCTCCAGGCGCGTGTAGCCCGCGTCGCGGGTGACCGCACTCAGGACCTGCACGCCCTCCTGGCCCTTCCCGCGGGAGCCGTACACCACACCCGAGAGGGTGATCCCGAGCTCCATCTGAAAGCGGCCCAGGTCGTAGTCCTCGTGCTCGGGGATCTCCAGCCCCTTGCGCTCCAGGGGCGCCATGCCCGGGGCGCGGATGCCCAGGGCGAGCTTGCCGGCGGGGACATCGAAGAGCTCGAAGCGACCCGCGGCGTCCGTCAGGGCCTCGTGGCGCGGCCCCTCCGTGTCCACGGCCGACATCTCCTCCAGATCGGGGGGCGGCGAGAACCACGGCTGGGTCCTGCGGGCCACGACCCGCGCACCCTCGATCGGCAACCCGGAGGCGCGCACGACCGTGCCCGTCAGGCGCGAGTCCGCGTCGGCCCCCGCCTCGGCAGCCGCATCCGCCCCCTCGTCGACCTCCGGAGCGGCGAAGATCTCCTGTCGGCCGCCCACGTCGCCGGCGCCCGGTGTCACCGCGTCGTCGTCCTCGAGCGGCGAGAGGCCCGTGTCCTCGTCCCCGGCGAAGACCTCGTCGCCGAGCCCCAGCAGGTCGTCCTCCGAAGCACCGCTGCCCAGGGTGCCGTGAAAGACCCAGACGGCCCCGAGCAGGGCGACGAGCAAGGCCGGCAGGATCAGGGAACGATTGAGATGCATGCTGTCCGACTCTCCCCTTGTCTACGGGGTCGACTGAGCGACCCCCTTGCGCGGGAGCCACCGGACCCGCTCCGATCCTAACCGAGGGAGGGGAATCCCCCCAGCGCCGAGGTCCCCGGAGCCCGTGGGAGGGGTCCCGGCCGGCGACCCCCACGGTCGCCGGCCGGGACCCTGATCGGAGAGCCCGACGGGGCTCAGGGGAAGCGGAGCGTGATCCCCGTCACCTCGCCGGCGACGACCTCGAATTCCACCGTCTCCGTGCGCGGCGGCTCCTCTCCACCCGGGCCCGTCTCGGGCAGCATGCCCACGCTGCGGGCCGAGGCCCGCCAGCGACCGGGGCGCAGGCTGTCGAGGCGCGTCTGGCCGGTGTCGCCCACGAAGCCACGCTCCGGATCCGGCATGGGCTCCGCCTCGTCCAGGTAGTCCAGCTCCACCAGGCAGAAGCCGGCCGGGGTGCCGTCCGCATTCCGAACCACGGCCTCGACGCTGCCCGCCTCGAAGACCTCGACGTCGACGTCGCGGCGGGTCTGGTCGGGGCCGCAGGTGACCGGGGCGGACTCGGCCTTCTGGAAGCGCTCGGAGGTCACCTCCACCACGAGGTCCACGTCGGGCTCAACGCCTCGCAGCAGGTAGCGGCCGTCCTCATCCGTCTCGACCCTCTGAGCCGCGGCACCGCCGCTCGTGAAGGACATGGCCCCGCCGCCCCCGTCCGCAACCACGAGGCTGGCGACCACGAGGCCCCGGGGAGCGCCGGGCTCCTCGTAGCGCTTGGGCTTGACCCTGACCCCCACGGCGGGCTCCCCCTCCGAGTCCACCACGCGACCCTCGAGGATCGCAAGCGGCAGGTCCCAGGACTCGCGGTTCTCCCCCTCGCGCACGCTGAGCTCGAAGGTGCTCGTCATCACCCGGGAGGGGTGGTCGATGCGCACCTCGTAGTCGCCGACCTTGAGGCCCTCGACGGAGAACGCTCCCTCGCTGTCGGTGCGGCCGCTCGGTCCGCCGCCACCGAAGCTCGGCATCATGCGCGCGACCTCGGAGGCACCGCCGCCCGCGACCTCCTCGAAGGTGAGGGTGGCGCCCACCAGGGGCTCGCCGCGCTCGGTCACCTCGCCCACCACCCGGCCCTCGGCCCGGGTGCGCAGGGTGATCTCGGTGTGGGAGCCCTCGGTCACGGCCACGTCGACACCCTCGTCGCCACCGCCGGCACCGAAGCCGGCCATGACGATCTGCGTGCCGCCGTCGAGCACCATGCCGCCGGGGCCTCCTCCCTGGATGCTGAAGTTGTGCGTGCCGGGCAGCAGGTGGTCGAACTCGACGATGCCCTCGGAGTCGGAGCTGCGCGAGCCGCTCCCCATGCCGATCACGAGCGGGCCCTCCTCCGCGCCCACCAGCTTCTGGCGCACGCGCACCCCCTTCTTCGGCTCGCCTCCCGCGTCGAGCACGAGCACGGTGACCGCCCCGCCCGGGGACAGGCGCACCTCGAACTCCTGGCCGCCGGTCTCCGGCAGCAGCCGGGGCTCGCTGCGGTACTCGGCGAAACCGCGGTGCCTGACGGACAGCTGTGCGAACTTGCCCGGCAGGGAGGACAGGACCGCCACGCCCTGCTCGTCGGTCCTCGCGCTGCTGGAGTCCCGGCCGCCCGCGAGGGCCAGGTCGCCGCCGACGACGCTCATCGAGAGGCGGCGCTCCCCGGGAGCCGGGGCGGGATCGCGCTCCTGCAGCTCGACCCGGGCCCCCTTGACGGGCTCGCCGCTGGAGGCCTCGACCACGCGCACGGTGACCATCGGCACGGACGCCAGGCGGATGGTGCCCAGGTCCACGACCTCGCCGGGGGCGAGCTCGATGTCGGCCTTGACGAAGGACTCGTAGCCGTCCGCCTCGACCTTGACCCTGGTGCGGCTCTCGCCCTGGTCCACGGGCAGCTCCGGGAAGCTCGCCACGCCGCCGGGGAAGTGCTCGAGCACCTCCCCGTCCTCGCCGCGCAGGCTCTGGAGCCAGAACAGACCCGCCTCGACCGTGAAGTCCTCGATCGGCTGACCGGTCTCGGCGTCCAGCACCCGCAGGGTCAGGCCCGTGGGCTCGCGCAGCTGGATCTGCACGCCCCGATCCCCGGTCGAGGCCAGGGTGGCGGCCGAGGCGCCGCTGCCGAACACCGGGTACTCCTCCAGCGACTTCACCGCGTGCAGGCGGTACTCGCCCTCCCGCAGGCCGCGCAGCTCGAAGGCGCCGTCGGCCGCCAGGTCCGCCAGGCGCGGGGGGATCATGCCCAGCTCCGGGTCGAAGTCGCCTCCCCGCAGCGGGCGGGCGCGCACCTTGAACTGCCCGGACTGCCCGGGCTCCAGGCCCAACACGCTGCCCGAGATCCGATGGCCGTCCTCCATGACGAGGCGCAGGCCGCTCTCGGACTGGCCCGGGCGCGGGACGCTACCGTCCACCACCAGGGAGGGGTGGTCCTCGTGGGTCAGATTCAGCCTGTAGGGCCCGGCCCCGAGCTCGTTCACCTCGAAGGCGCCGCCCGGACCACTGACCGCCAGGGGATCCTCGGAGTCCGACATGAAGGTCACCATCAGGCCGGAGCCGCTGGAGGGAGCGACGGCGTCGATGGCCACCCCCCCGATGCCGTTGCCCGCCTGGTCGACCACGTGGCCGCTCAGCACGACGCTGCGCTCGAGGACGAAGTCCTCCAGCTCCACCAGGTCGGGACCATCCACCTTCCGCGGGGTGCGCAGGGGCGCGAAGCCCGGGCTGCGCACGGCGAAGCGCAGGTCGCCGCGCATTCCGGTGGCGACTCGGAAGCGGCCCTCGCGGTCGGTCTCGGTCTGCTCGATGGTCATGAAGGACCGTTCCGTGCCCGCCCAGCGGTCGATGGCCGCGCCGCCGAAGGCCGAGCTGTTCGCCACGAAGACCCGCGCCTCGACCACGGGGTTGCCGAACTCGTCGACCACGCGGCCGACCAGGCCCCGCTCGGGCTCCTCCACCGGGGCCGCGGCCGGCTCGGGCTCGGCCTCGGCCGCGGTGCGGCCCGCCGTGCTCTGCGCCGCCTCGAGGCCGACCTCCGCGTCCGTCGCGGGCAGCTGGCCCGGGCTGAGGGCCGGGGCCGCGGGAGCCTCCGTCCCCGCCTCGGTCAGGGCCGGCGGGTCGGGCTCCGCCCTCCGTTCGGATGTCAGGAACCAGGCGCCGACGGTCAGCAGGCCGAGGGCGAAGAGGGCCAGGAGCAGCTGGGGTGCACGCATGGGCGGTGTCTCGCTGGAGGGGTCGCGGCGCGGTGTACGAAGACCATCGTGGATGACCGGCCGAGGGTACGCCCCTCCGCCGCCGGGCGTTGGCGCCCCGCGCGGCTTATCGGATGAAATCCTGTGGGGATCCCGCCGGCGGTCCGGGGGTCCAGGGCCCCGCGAGCCCCCCTCGAAGGCCGATTCCTGGGGCCTGCAGGGCCCAGAACAGCTGCCCCACGGGGGTTACGCGGGTGGTACTTGCCCCCACCGGGGGGACCTGCTCAGATGTTTTCCAGCGTCCGAGACCGAAGAATCACCGCTCTCGGACGTTAGCTGGAGCCCAGGGAGGGGCTCACCGGCGCTCGCAACGGTCCGTACCCGCCCCTCCCACCGCCACCCTGGTCATGAGCCAGGCTCGATCTCTCCCCGACCTCCCCTGGAGGAGCTTCCCCATGAACCGCTTCGCGCGCCTGGTCGCCCTCACGCTCGCCACCCTGACCGCCTTCACCGCCGCCCCCCTCTTCGCCCAGGCCCCCAGGGTCGGGGACTACTACGAGGACAAGGTGGACCTGGGCTTCAAGGTCAGGATGCCCAAGGACTGGGAGTTCACGCCCCCCCAGCCGGGCGAGCGCCACGTGATCGGCAAGTACACGCCGGCCTACAACCGCTTCATAAACATCAGCCCCGAGAACGTCCTCTGGCTCGAGGCCTACATGGTCAGGTTCGACCGGCGGCCGAAGAAGGGGAGCAAGGACGAGAAGAAGGCCGACATCGAGATCCGCCCCGGCAAGGACGACGAGGACGTGGACTACTCGCAGATGCCCCGGGACGAGCGGCACATCAAGCTGCTGACGGAGTGGCTCGACGGCAACGTCTGGGGCAACGGCTTCCGGGTCAAGAAGCAGAAGGACACCAAGGTCAAGAAGGTCCCCTCCACCGAGCTGCTGTTCTCGGCGGATGACAACGGGGACGAGTTCCACACCTACGCCATGGCCTACGAGCTGGCCCCTGACCTCGACGTGGCGATCGTCTTCAACGGCCCCGCCGACAAGATGAAGTGGCGCAAGTACGAGGTCGGCTGCAAGAAGATGGCCAAGTCCTTCCAGCGCGTGAAGGTCGAGCAGCTCGAGCTCTCGGACGCCAAGGACACCGACAGCGGCCTGCGCTCCCTCAAGCGCGCCGAGCTCGAGATGGAGGTCGCCAAGTCCAACGACTGGAAGCTCTACGAGACCGAGAACTACTTCATCATCTCCAACAACGATGACCGGGACTTCATGAAGGAGCTCAAGGAGCGCCTCGAGGCGATCCGTGCGGTCTACGAGGAGATGTACCCCTTCGACGAGGCGGCCCGCATCCAGGTCGCGGCCCAGAAGCGCGAGCGTGAGGAGCGCAAGAAGAACGGCGAGGAGGAGCCCGAGAGCCGCGAGACGACCTCGGACTACTCCTCCCAGCAACGCTCCCAGTGCAGCGTGGTGCGCGTCTGCAAGAACCAGACCCAGTACCACGAGTACGGCGGCCCCGGCGGGTCGGCCGGCTACTGGGCCTCCTTCCACGAGGAGCTGGTGATCTTCGACGACCAGGCGGGCGGCGGCCGCCGGGACACCTGGGCGGTGCTCAATCACGAGGCCTTCCACCAGTACATCTTCTACCTCTACGGCAGCATCGCCCCCCACTCCTGGTACAACGAGGGCACCGGCGACTACTTCGCCGGCTACGAGTACAAGCACAAGAAGTTCAAGCTCAAGCCCTTCGCCTGGCGCAAGGACACCATCAAGTCCGCCATCAAGGCCGACGAGCACGTGCCCCTGGAGAACCTCGTCCGCTTCACTCAGCGCGAGTACTACGGCAACAACGACTTCAACGCCAGCGGCGGCCAGAACTACGCCCAGGGCTGGTCGTTCATCTACTTCCTGCGCACCGGCCAGGGCAAGGCGCCCAAGTGGAACTCGGAGTGGGAGAAGATCCTCGACGTCTACTTCGAGACCCTGGCGGCCACGGGCGAGCTGGACGAGGCCGTCGACGCAGCCTTCGCCGGTGTCGACTTCGAGGCCATGGAGGAGTCCTGGAAGGCCTACACTCTGAAGTGAGCTCCCTCGGGGGCGACCGCTGCCCGCACCGCCACACCTGACCCCACACCTGCCTGTACCTCGTGAGAAAGCTGCTCAGCGCGGCGCTCTGCGCACCCCTCGCCTGCCTCTTCGCCCCGGACCTCGCGGCCGACCGTCTGATCACCGAGGATGGCCGCATCATCAAGCTCGTCAAGGCCCGCAAGGTCGAGGAAGGCTACCAGCTGGTCTTCGAGCACGGCGAGCTCATGGTCGGCCCCGACGCGGGCATCGCCTCGATCGAGATCGAGGGCGACATGTCCGACTACGTGCCCAAGAACGACGACGAGCGCGACAAGCTCGAGCAGGGCTTCGTCCGCTATCGGGGCCAGTGGATGAGCAAGGTCCGCTACGAGAACGAGCTCAAGAAGGAGTTCGAGGCCTCCCAGGAGCGCCTCGAGGAGCTCGCGGCCCACTCCGAGTGGCACAACTGCTGGGTCAAGGAGACCAAGCACTTCGTCATCAAGAGCAACACCTCCGAGGAGCTGCTCGACTACTACGCCGAGCTGCTCGAGGCCTACTACGGCCTGATGGACAAGCGCGTCGGCATCAAGCCGACCCTCTCGTACCGTCGCAAGAAGATGACGGTCAACATCTACAAGTCCCACGCCGAGTTCCTGAAGCTCTCCGCCGCGGGGGTCGGGCCGAGCACTCTCGGCTACTTCTGGTCCTATGACGACACGCTGAACTTCTTCCACGACTACGAGGAGCCTCAGCGCAGCGAGTGGGTCGGCTTGCACGAGTGCACGCACCTGCTGACCTTCCTGATCGACCAGCAGTACGGCGCCCAGATCTGGCTCAACGAGGCCATGGCCGACTACTTCGGCTCTTCGGAGATCGACGTCAAGCGCGACAAGAAGGGCAGGATCAAGAAGATCGAGATCGAGCCCGGCATGCTGCAGACCGACCGCGTGCTGACGGTCCAGCAGGCCTTCGAGGACGACTCCTACACGCCGCTGAAGGAGCTCTTCTTCAAGAGCCGAGAGGCCTACAACGGCTTCCACTACGCCCACGGCTGGTCCTTCGTCTACTTCATCTACAACGCGGACAAGGGCAAGCGCGCGAAGAAGTTCACCAGGTTCTTCAAGGACCTCTACACGCTCAAGAAGGGCATCCCCTACACCTCGGAGCCGGGCGCGGGGCCGACCGGGACGAAGAAGGTCGTCTCGCCCAAGGACATCCAGATCCTCCTGATGAAGGCCATCGGCTACGACGACCTGGCCGAGATGGAGCAGGACTGGAAGGACTACATCGCCTCGATCCCGATCGAGAGCGGCCCGGCCCTGCTCAAACGCGGGCTCAACCGCACCCGCCGGGGCGAGTTCGAGGAGGCCATCGAGGACCTGGACGCCGCCATCGAGGCGGGGGTCACCGACCCCCGCGCCTGGGCCTCCAGGGGCCTGGCCAAGGCCATGAAGGGCCGCTCCAGCGACGGGGTCAAAGACCTCGAAACGGCGGCCGAAATGGCCCCCCTGAATGCCCAGATCCACTTCCGCCTTTCCCAATTGAAGGTCGGCATCGCGGCCCCGATGGGGTTCTCCTTCAAGACGAACAAGACCTACTCCGACAAAGAAGCCAGAATGCAGGCCGGGCTCGCCATGGAGCTCGACCCCGAGAACGACGCCTACCGCGCCTGGTACGAACAGTTCGAGTAGCACATTGATCTCCTCCTCCCTGCGCCCTGCGCTGCTGTCCCTCGCCCTCCTCACGACCCTGGCCGGCTGCCGCGGCACGCGCGCCCTCGTCGACCCGGTGGTCCAGATCAAGACCCAGGGCGGCACCGAGCTCGGCGTCACCACCGACTACGGGATCGTCTTCCTGGGCCGCACGGCCCAGGCCGGCGAGATCGAGGTCACCGCCTGGTTCGGCGACGGTCCCTCGATCGAGGACAGCACCATCGAGCCCATCGATGGCGGCATCTTCACGGCCGAGACGGAGATCCTCCTGCCGGCGGTCCCCCTGCTCTTCATCGACCCCGGCCCCGGGGCCGACGTGGCGGTCATCGGCCGCAACGAGGAGGGCTCCTGGCGGGCGATCGCTACCCTGCGCAACGACCCGCGGATCTACGGCCTCCTGATCGACGTCCCCGAGGAGATGCGCGGGCGCGACGACCAGATCGGCGCGGGAGTCTTCCGCTACCGCAACGGCAATCCCGAGCAGCTGCAGCTCCTGGGCCTGGTCTCCGGCCGTGTCGAGCTCCAGACCAGGGAGGGCGTCCGCGAGTTCGCCACGGTGGTGGGCCCCGAGGAGCTCTGGCGGCTGGTGACCCTGCGCCGCCACTACCCCCGCAAGCGGGCTCCGGTCTACCGGGACGACATCCTCTAGCCCTAGCTGCGCCAGAAGCCCGGCACGAACAGGCAGACCACCGCGTAGAACTCGAGCCGGCCCAGGATCATGAAGAGGGTCAGCACGACCTTCACCAGGTCCGGAAGCTCCGCGAAGTTCAGCGTCGGCCCGACGGCTCCCAGGCCCGGGCCGATGTTGTTCAAGGTCGCGAGCACCGCGGTGGCCGCGCTCTCCAGGTCGATGCCGTAGATGGCCAGGAAGACCGTGCCGCCGGTGAACACCAGCACCCACAGCACGAAGTAGCCGGTGATCGAGGAGACGACGCCGTCGTCCAGGGCCACGCCGTCCACGCGCACGGCCTGGATCGAGCGCGGACGGATGAACTGGCGGACACCCTTGAGGGCCGCCTTGGCCACGACGATGAAGCGCACCACCTTGAGCCCACCGCCCGTGGAGCCGGCGCAGGCCCCCACGACGGCCAGCATCATGAGCCAGATGCGGCAGACCTGGGGCCAGGCGTCGAAGTCCGCGGTGCCGTAGCCGGTGCTCGTCACCAGGCACACGACCTGGAAGAAGGCGTGCCGCAGGCTCTGACCGAACTCCCGGTAGTCGGGCAGGGAGCTGGCCGCGTCCCCGTTGCTGCCGCCCCAGAACCAGAGCACGGTCCCCAGGACGAAGACCGAGCCGAAGACGAGCAGGGCGTACACCCGCACCTCCAGGGAGGAGGCCACTGCCCGCCAGCCCTTCTTGATGCCGGTGCGCATGGCCACGTCGTAGTAGGCGAAGTTGATGCCCGCCAGGAACATGAAGATCCCGATCACCAGCTCGACCTTGAAGGAGGCGAAGTGGGCCACGCTGCTCGAGTAGTTCGAGAAGCCCCCTGTGGCGATGGTGCCGAAGGTGTGCACCAGGGAGTCGAAGAAGCTCATGCCCGAGAGCACGAGCAGCACGCACTCGGCCACGCTCAGCCCCACGTAGATACGCATCAGCGTCATGGCGCTGTCCCGCACTCGCTGGCGCCCGGCCTCGCGGGAGATGCCGGGAATCTCCGAGCGAAAGAGGCTGCGACCGCCGGTCGGGAAGAGCACAACGAAGACCATCACAATCCCGAAGCCCCCGAGCCAGTGGGTGAAGGAGCGCCAGAAGCCCAGGGCCTTGAGGTCCCCGTGGAAGCGGTCGATCGACTCCGCAGGCAGGATCGTCGAGCCGGTGGTGGTGAAGCCCGAGACCGCCTCGAAGACGGCGTCCACCGGGGACGTCACGAGCCCCGAGAAGAGGTACGGGAGGGCCCCCAGCACCCCGGCCACCATCCAGGAGAGACCGACCACCGCCAGGCCCTCGCGACGGAAGTAGTCGGGGCGCCCCTCGGGGGTCAGGCGCGAGCCGCGGTTGAGCCACACGAGCAGGGCTCCGATCACGGTCGAGATCCCGATCGACGCCAGGAAGGCCGTCACCAGCTCCCGCTCGTCGTAGACGAAGGCCACCGCCAGGGGCACGAGCAGGAAGGCCGCCAGGATCAAGCTGACGCAGCCCAGCAACCAGACGACGGCACGCAGGTTCACGGTTCAGGTGCTCCTCGGGGTCCCCGCCTCAGCCCTCGTGCCCCGCGTCGAAGACCTCGAGTACCCGCTCCACGTTCTCGGGCAGGGTGAACACGATCACGTGGTCCCCCTCGTCGAGCACGGTCTCGCCGTGGGGCACGCGGGTCTGGTCGCCGTGCAGTACCGCACCGATGACGGCCCCCTTCGGCAGGTCGAGGGACTTGATCTTGGCGCTTGTCTTCTTGCCCGGCAGGTGCACCTCCACCTCGAGCACCTCCGCCTTGCCCTCACCGAGCACGGCGATGGCGGAGACCGAGCCCGAGCCCGAGCGCACGAAGCGCAGGATCTTCTTGGCGCACAGGATGCGCGGCGAGATGGCCTGGTCGATGCCCAGCAGGTCGTAGATGTGCCGGTAGGAGGGCTTGTTGACCAGGGCGATGGTGCGCTCGGTGCCCAGGGAGTGCACCAGGAGGCAGGCCACCATGTTCTCCTCGTCGTCGCCGGAGGTGGCGATGAAGACGTTGGCCTCCCCGATGCGCTCCTCGTGCAGGAGCTCCAGGTCGCTGGCGTCCCCGTCGAGGACCATCACTTCGCTCGAGAACTCCGCCGCGAAGGCCTTGGCCCGCACCGGGTCACGCTCGATGACGCGGATCGCGATCCCCGTCACCCCCTGCAGGCGGCGCGTGACGGCGCGCGCCACGCTGCCGGCCCCCATGATCACCACGCTGCGCCGGCGCAGGGACGGCGCCCCGTGCTCGTGCTCGAAGGCGTCCAGGGCGTGGCTCTTGCCGATGGTCCAGATCTGGTCCCCCTCCTCGATGCGGTACTCGCCGGTGGGGATCGAGAAGTTCTCACCCCGCGAGACGGCCCCGATCAGGACCCCCGCGGGCAGCTCGACCTCGGCCAGGGTCTTGCTGCCCAGGAGCGAGCCCGGGTCGATGCGGTAGCGCCGGGTCTGGATGCGGCCGCCGGCGAAGCTCTCCACCTCCAGCGCGTGGTGCTCGCGCACGGTGCTGGCGATCTCGTCCGCGGCGAACTCCTCCGAGGAGAGGACCACGTCGAAGCCCAGGGCTTGCTTGTAGAAGAAGCGGTAGTCGTCCAGCCGCTCCAGCTCGCGCAGGCGCAGGATGATCCGCTTGGCTCCCAGCTGGCGGCACATGACCGAGGTCAGCATGTTGGCCTGGTCGTCGTCGGTCACGACCACCACCAGGTCGCACTTGGAGACCCCCGCGCGGGTCAGGACGCCCACGTCGGTGGCGTCGCCCAGCACGACCTGCACGTCGAGGGACTCCATGATGCGCCGCGACTTGACCGGGTCCGTGTCGATGACGCTCACGCGGTGCTCCTCCCGGGAGAGGATGTCGGCCAGGTGGAAGCCCACCTCGCCGGCGCCGATGACGGTGATGTCCATGGCCGAGAGCCTACCAGGGCCGCCTGGCGAATCCTCGGGCCGAACCGAACGTGAAACGGCCCCCTTTTTTGGGGCCGACCGCCCCGCCCCCTTGCCGCGGTGCCGTGCTTCTGCTGTCTTTTGGCCGTGATCCTGGTGGTCGACAACCGCGACTCCTTCACCTGGAACCTGGTCCAGTACCTGATGGAACTGGGGCAGGAGGTGCGCGTGGAGCGGGCCGCGGGCCTGTCTCCCGAGACCGTGCGGAGCCTGGGCCCGGAGCGCCTGCTGATTGGCCCGGGGCCAGGGGGACCCGAGGCTGCACCCGAGGCCTGTGAGCTCGTGCGCGCCTTCGCGGGCCGGCTGCCGGTCCTCGGAGTGTGCCTGGGGCTGCAGGTGCTGGTCCACGTGCACGGGGGGCGCATCCAGCGCGCCCCCGAGCCCGTCCACGGTCACGCGCACCGGGTGGAGCACGACGGGCGCGGGATCTTCCGCGGGCTGCCGAGTCCCCTGACAGTGGGGCGCTACCACTCACTCGCGGCGGAGGAGCTGGAGCTGCCCGCGAGCTTCGAGGTCTCGGCCCGCAGCGAGGACGGCGTGGTGATGGGAATCCGGGATCCCGAGCTGAAGATGGAGGCCGTGCAGTTCCACCCCGAGTCGATCCTGAGCGAAGAGGGACACGCTCTGCTCGCGAACTTCTGCCAGACCCGACCCGAGTGACCTGTCCCGCTTGGGACGGGTCACTCGGGGCGAGTCCGGCGCTCACCCAGGGCCTCGCTCCAACGCGGCCAGGGCCCCGTCGAGGGGCGCCGCTCTTCTCCGTCTCGCGTGCGGAGCAGCTTGCGGGTGACGAAGTTGTAGAGGGGCTTTCCGGTCCGCCGCCAGACGAGGGCCACCGGGCTCCGCCTCAGCCCCAGCCCGCGCCCGTGCTCCACCCCGGCGCTCGCTGGCCCGCGCCCGTCGCGCGTGTAGCGCCGCCGGTGCTTCTGCACGTGGCGCAGGTCGTCCCGCACGCGGCTCGCGAAGCGGCGGCCGCGCCTCGGGTGCACGCTCGCGAGCTGGAAGTCGATCAGGTGCGGGAAGCCGTCCTCTCCCACGACGATGTTCTGCTCCTTGTGCAGGTCGTTGTGGCACACCCCGCGCCGGTGGAGCTCTTCCACCAGGTGGTCCAGGTGGTCGAAGAAGTCCTCCGCCAGGACCTCCGCCCGGTGCAGGGGCTCGCCCGCGAGCCACTCGCGCAGGAGGACCCCGCCGGCCGTGTCCCCTGCGTGCAGGCAGGGAACCCCGCGCAGTCCCTCCAGGGCGGCCAGGGCACGCCGCTCCCGCGCCAGCAGCCTACGCGCGACCCAGCCCGATCCGGGCAGGCGCCCCCCGCAGGCGACACGCCGCAGGGCGTGCGCCCCCTCGGGCCGAGCGACTCGCTCCACCCTCCCGAAGCTGTCGCGCTTCAGGACCTGCTCCACTTGCCACTCCATGGTGCCGCCCCTATTCTCCGCCCCGCAGGAGAGGAATGCGAGCGGAGACGGCAGGTACAGGTGATGGCCCACAGGCCACGGCGGGCGGAGGCGCCGCGGAGCTACGCGGCGCCGTCCGGGTGCGCGGACTGACGCGCCGCTTCGGCGAGAAGGTCGCCCTGGCGCCGCTGGACCTGGACGTCGAGCCCGGCCGCGTCACGGGCCTGCTCGGCCCCAACGGGAGCGGCAAGAGCACCCTCATGCGCTGCCTGGTCGGCCTCGTACCGCGCCACGGCGGCCAGGTCTGGCTCGACGGCGTGCCCCTCCAGGGTGACGGGGTGAAGGTCCGCGAGCGCTGCACCTTCACCCCGGGAGAGCTCTCCCTCTACCCGCGCATGCGCGCCAGGGACCAGCTCGACTGGCTGGTCGCGGGGCGCGGCCGCGAGGCGGCCGAGCGCGCACGGGCCATCGCGGAGGACTTCGACCTGCCCCTGCGGCAGAGGGTGCACACCTTCAGCCACGGCATGAAGCGCCAGCTCCTCTTCGCCGCCGCCCTCGGTCCGCGGGTGCCCGTGCGGCTGCTCGACGAGATCTCGGAGGGCCTCGACCCGAACAAGCGCGGCGTCGTGCTCGAGAAGCTGCTCGAGGACGTGCGTGGCGGCACGACCGTGCTGCTCTCCTCCCACCACCTGGGGGAGGTCCAGCGGATCTGCGACCGCATGGTCTTCATGCGCGCGGGTGAGAAGCTGAACGAGGACACCGCCGCCGGCGTGGCCAGCCGAGCCCGGCGCCTGGTGCGCATGGGCTTCGAGGAGGGCGTCGACCTGGGCGCGGTCGAGCGCCTGGCGCGCGCCGCAGGCGCCGCCGACGTGCGCATCGACGGAGGGCGCTGCGTGCTGCAGCTCGCCGAGGAAGACCTGCGCCCGACCCTGCGGCGCCTGCTCGAGGGCCCGGACTTTCCGCGCCCCCTGCGGCTCGACTACGGCGAGCTCTCCCTCGAGGAGCTCTACCGGGAGCTCTACGGCGAGGAGGCGGTCTGACCCGTGGAACGCACCCTGCGCGCCTACATCTGGCCCACCCTGGCCTACCTCGTCCTGCTCGAGGTGATGCTGGCCGCGGCCATCCTGTACTGGCCGAACTTCGAGGAGAACGTCGGCGCCCTCAAGGCCATGGCACCGATCGACATGTTGAAGGACATGGTCGACACCCTGGCCCAGGGGGGCATCGAGGCCTACGTGACCGGCCAGCACTTCTTCAAGGGCTGCAACACCCTCGGCACGGCGGCAGCTGCCCTCTTCGCCGCCGGCGCCGTGGCGGGCGAGGTGCACCGGGGCACGCTGGAGATCTTGCTGGCGCGCCCCTTCACCCGCCGGCGCCTCCTGCTCGAGCGCTGGATCGCCGGCGCCCTGGCCCTCACGGTGCCGGTGCTGCTGACGACCCTGACGGTCCCCTGGCTGCTCACCTTCGTGGACTCGGAGATGGAGCTCGCGCCGCTGATGCTGTGCGCCCTGCACCAGTGCGCCTTCCTGCTGCTCTTCTACGCCCTGGCCTTCCTGCTGTCCTGCCTGATGGACAACCCGATGGCCGTGGCCCTGATCGTGCTCTTCTTCAGCATCCTCGAGTTCGCCATCTACCTGGTGAAGGTGGTGACGCACTCGTCGGTGTACCGCCTGGCGGACGTCGAGGTGTTCATGAAGGTCATGCTGCGGGAGGAGCTCGACTGGTCCCAGCTGATCCCCATGCTCGCGGTCATCGCGGCCGCCCTGGCCGCCTCGCTGGCGATCTTCCAGCGCAAGCTGCCCTAGCCCCGAGCCCTCAGAACCAGCGCGCCCAGACCGCCCGCGCTGCCCAGCTGCGGGCCTCGGCCTTCTGGTACTTGGGAGCACTCCTGACGTGCTCCGCGACCGTGTCGAAGGCAGCCCTCGCCTCCTCGCGCGCCCCGAGACCCTTGAGGGCCAGGCCGCGCCGGAAGGCGGACTCGGCCGTGGGACCCTGCAGGCGCTCGTAGTGATCGAGGGCCGCCAGGGCCGCCTGCCCCTCCCCCGCCAGGTGCTGAGCCTCGGCCAGCTTCAGCAGGGCTCCGCCATAGGCGTGACGGGCGTTGAGGTCGATCGCGCGCTCGAGGAAGGGCAGGGCCGCCCGCGCTTCCCCGGTGGCCAGATGGGCACAGCCCAGGCGGAACTGCCAGTCCACGTTCTGCGGGTCCGCCGCCGCCGCCTCGGCCAGGGGCTCGAGGGCCTCCCGAGCCCGACCACTCTGCAGCAGGAGCCGCCCCAGCTTGCCGCGCATCTGGGGCGTGTCCACGGTGCCCAGCTCCCGCAGCTGTCCGGTGAACTTGGCCCGAGCGGAGAGGGCCGCGCCGACCCGGGCGACGCCCCAGCTGACGACGATGGCCGCCAGGAAGAATCCGAGCAGGGGGATACGGAAGATCCCGCCCAGGATCGGGAGCTCGCGCAGCACGAAGAGCGCCGCGAACACCAGGAGGAAGTAGCCCAGGAAACGCACGACGGGATTGAATACGTTACCGAGGCCCTCCATGCCCAGCCAATTGGTCCACAAACGCCCCCTCGACCCGCGGCCCTCGCCCGGCGCCCTGGTCGCCCGCGAGGTGGCACGCAGCCTCGGCGACGGCTTGCTGCTGCCCCTGAGGGCCTGCGGCCAGTTTCTCGAGCACGATGCGCGGCTCGCTCGCGTGCGCCACGCACTGAGCACCCGCGCGCCCCTGGCGCCGGACGCCCGGGAGCTGGTGCTCCCCGCGCGACCTCTACGCATCTTCCTCTCCTGCGCCGAGGCCTCGGGCGAGACCCACGCCCTCAACCTCGTCGTGGCCCTGCGCGCCGTGCTGGCGGAGCAAGGCGCCCCCGAGCCCGAGCTCCTGGGTCTGGGCGGGGAGCGCCTCGCCGCCGCGGGAGTCAGGACCCTGGGCGATCCGGTCGCCCAGGCGCGCATGGGCTTCGGCGGCGTGCTCGGCGCCCTGCCCTTCTACCTCGGGCTCGTGCGCGACGCGGCGGCGGCTCACGCCGAGGGCACCATCGACCTCTTCGTGGGCGTGGACTCGCCGGCCCTGAACGTGCCCCTGGCCCACGTGGCCCGCTCCTGCGGCGCGACCACCGTTCAGTACATCACCCCCCAGCTCTGGGGCTGGGCCCCCTGGCGGGTAGGCGGCTTCCGCCAGGCCGTGGACCGGGCGCTCACCATCCTGCCCTTCGAGGCGGACTGGTTCACCGCCCACGGCGTGGAGGTCGAGCACGTGGGCCACCCGCTGCTGGACGCCCTCGACCCGGCGCCGCCGGTGAGCCCGCCGGGTCACTCGCTGGCGATCCTGCCCGGCAGTCGCGCCTCCGTCATCGAGCGCAACCTGCCCCTGATGCTGCGCTGCGCCGCGCCGCACCTCGAGGCCGAGGGCTGGAGCGCGCGGATCTCCTGCAGCGACCCGCGGCACCGGGCGCGCATCGACGCGCTGCTCGGGGAGGCCGAGCTGCACCGCGACCGCTTCGAGGTGGTCGACGGCCTGGAGGCCGCCCTCGACGGCGCCGGCGCCGCCCTCTCGGTCTCCGGCACGGTCCTGATCCACCTCCTCCAACGCCGCCTGCCCGCGGTGGTGGTGTACCGCCTCGAGGGAGCGCTCCAGGCCTGGATGGGACGCCACTTCCTGACCGTGCCCCACTTCTCCTCGGTCAACCTGCTGGCGGGTCGGGAGCTCTACCCCGAGTTCAGCTTCGCGGGCCAGGAGCCCCCCGCCGCCCTCGGGCAGGCCGTGGAGCGCCTCCTGGGTGACGCCCCCTGGCGCGCCGCCTGCGCCGCGGGCCTCGACCTGGCGGCGGAGCGCCTGGGCCCCGCCGGCGCCAGCCGCCGCGCAGCCCTCTCCGCCCTGTCTGCGCTGGACCCCACCCCACGCCCCTGAGATGGACCATCCGGAGCCTCAAATTCCCGAATCCTGGTTGAAGAAACCAGCGGGCGCGGAGAAGGGTGCCTCGGACATGGTGACCGAGACGACCCAGCTCATGATGGCGACCAAGGCCGGCGACAGCGCGGCCTTCGACTCGTTGGTCTCGAAGCTGCGCGGCCGCGCCTTCCACGTGGCCCACTCCCTGGTGGGCTCCCGGGAGGACGCCATGGACCTCTCCCAGGAGGCCTTCATGAAGGTCTTCCGCGCGCGGGACACCTTCCGCGACGGGGAGCCCTTCCTGCCCTGGTTCCACCGCATCCTGCGCAACACCTGCTTCAGCTTCCTGCGCAGCCGCGGACGCCTGCGGCAGGTCTCCCTCTCCAGCCGCCGGCCCGGGGAGGAGGACGAGGGCGACTGGGAGCTGAAGGACGTCAAGGCCCAGCAGCCCAGCGACCAGCTGGCGGCCCGCGAGTGGAGCGACGACTTCGCCGCGGCCCTCCAGGAGCTCTCCGCCCGCGACCGGGAGATCCTGGTCCTGCGCCACTACAAGGAGCTCTCCTACCGCGACATCGCCGAGGGCCTCGGCATCCCCCAGGGCACCGTGATGTCGCGCCTGTTCCACGCCCGCCGCCGCCTGCGGGAGCGCCTGGCCTCGACCCTCGAGGCCAGGCCCGACGCCGCTGGCACCGAGCTCGAGGCCCTGGGAGGTACCGAGTCGTGACCGAGAACGGACACCCCACCCGCGACGAACTGCTCGTGATGGCCTACGTCGACGACGAGCTCGCCGCCGAGGTCCGCAGCGACTTCCAAGCCCGCCTGGCGAACGAACCCGAACTCGTGCGCCAGGTGGCCGTCTATCAGAAGCTCGAGGTCCTGGCGCGCCAGATGGCGCCGCCCGAGCCCCGCGACCACGAGTGGGAGCGCGTGCGCGAGGAGCCCCTGCAGAGGGCCGGCCGGCCCCTGGGGAGCTTCCTCTTGGTCGCCGGTGCCCTGGGCCTCGCCGCCTGGGCCGCAGTCCTCTTGCTCGGCTCCGGTCTGGCCCTGTGGGCCAAGATCTGCGTCCTGGCCTCCGTGAGCGGATTCCTGCTGCTCCTGGCACTACGCTGGCACCTGCGCCTGCGCCTCGCCCCCTACGACCCCTACGAGGAGGTTCGTCGATGATCGTCACCACCACCGAGCACGTCTCCGGCCGCGAGATCGTCGAGGTGATCGGGATCGTGCGAGGCTCCTCGGTCCGCGCCCGGCCGGCGACGGAGGACCTCTCGGCGCTCCTGACCAACATCGTCGGCGGGGAGATGGACGAGTACACCAAGCTGCTGGCCGAGTCCCGGGAGCAGGCCCTCGACCGCATGAAGGAGGAGGCCCGGGCGCGGGGCGCCAACGCGGTCATCGCAGTGCGCTACACGAGCGCCGAGATCACGATCGGTGCGGCCGAGGTCCTGGCCTACGGCACCGCCGTGCGGCTGGCCGACTAGTCCGGCCGCGGCCCCCACCAGGTGCGGATGGCGTCCAGGGGCTTGCGCTCCAGGTCCGGCACCTCGCAGCCCTCGGCCGGATACCCCACCGGCAGCAGCATGTAGGCGCGCTCGTTGGTCGGCCGCTCGAGGATCTCCTCGAGGAACTTCATCGGGCTCGGCGTGTGGGTCAGGGCGCACAGGCCGGCCCGGTGGAGGGCGACCAGGAAGAAGCCCAGGGCGATGCCGACGGACTCGTGGGTGTAGTAGTGCTGGACCTTCTCCTCTCCGTCGTAGCCGTGGGCCTGACGGAACAGCACCACCAGGGCCGGGGCGATCTCGAGGAAGGGCTTGTCCGCGTCGGTGCCGAAGGGCTCGAGGGCCGACAGCCACTCCTCGTTCATGCGTCCCCCGTAGTTGAGCCGCTCCTCCTCCTCGGCCGCCTCGCGGATGGCGCGCTTGGTGGCCGGGTCGGTCACGACCACGAAGCTCCAGGGCTGCTGGTGGGCCCCCGAGGGGGCGCAGCCGGCGGCCCGCAGGCAGTCGTCCAGGACCGCCGCGGGGACGGGCGCGTCGGCGAAGGCGCGCACGCTCCGCCGGCGCGAGAGCTCCTCAGCGAAGTCCGCGGCCCGGCGAGCCATCTCCTCTCCGGGGAGGCGCTCGAAGGGGAAGGGGATGAAGTCGGGCGGGGCCAAGGCTGCGGTGTGTGAGAGCTGGGAAAAGGCGGGGAAGGAAGCCGGGGAGCGGGCGTCGCACCTGGCCCCGGCCTGAGCGGGGGGAACCAGCGACACGCCGGGTGCGGGCAGGTCCGAGAGGGTATCCTGGCCGCCGGGTGAACCCAACGGACCCCGTCCCGTTCGCGTCGACGCCCTTCCGCGACCGGGTCAGGGCCGCGCCCCGACCCCCTGGACCGCCACGACCGCCATGATGCGCCTCCTCTCCGCCTCCCTCCTGCTCTGCGCCCTCGCCACCGGCTCCGCCGCCGCGCCCGCGGCTGCCGCCCAGGAAGCCAACACCGATAGCGGCGCCATCGACCTCAAGAGCGAGATCGACCGCAGCGTGCGCTGGCTGCGCAGCAAGCAGTCCCCCGACGGCAGCTACGGGGCATCGGTCAAGTCCACCGCCTGGGTGCTGCAAGCCCTGGCGACCTGCCCGCGAGAGTACGTGCGACGTGACGGGCCCTTCGTGGCCGGTGCCCTGGACTACCTCGCCTCCAAGCAGGACCCGAAGTCCGGGGGCATCTACATCCTCGGACCGGACCCGGAGCTGCACGACATCGAGAAGACCTCCCAGTCGGTCCTGGCCTGGCTCGCCCTGCGCCAGTACCGCGACCCCAAGAGCGACGCCGTGCGCCAGCGACTCGAGGAGTTCTTCGTCACCGTGCCCAAGCCGAGCCCCGAGCGCGAGCTGAGCGCCGCCGAGGCCCGAGCGCAGGTCGCCGACTGGCGCGGGCGGCGCAAGGCCGACGGCTCCTGGGAGGGCCCCAGCGGCTCCCTGATCCGCACCTCCGAGGCGATCATCGCCTTGACCCGCTGCCGCAAGCTGCTGAGCCCGCCGAAGGAGAAGGCCACCAGCGCCTCGCGGCTGCCGAGCTTCGACGACGCGGACCGCAGCCAGACCGTCGACTCCCTGCGCCGCGGCGCCCTCTTCCTGGTGGCCACCAGCACCGACGGCCTGTGGGGCGCGCCGGGCCAGCCGGACCTGGGCCTGACCGCCATGGCCCTGGGCGCCCTGCAGGAGCTGCCCGCCCCCCGACCCAAGGAGGTGCAGGAGGCCATCGACCGGGGACTGATCTGGATCGCCGCCCACCAGGACGGGGACGGCTCGATCCACGACGGCAAGCTCAAGAACTACCTCACCTCGGCCTCGATCCTGGCCCTGGCCAAGAGCGGTGACCCGAAGTTCCGGGACGTGATCGGCCGCGCCCGCAACTTCCTCGTCGCCCTGCAGGCGGACGAGGGCGAGGGCTACACCGACGGGGACCTCTACTACGGGGGCATCGGCTACGGCGGCGACGAGCGGCCGGACCTCTCCAACCTGCAGATGGCCCTCGAGGCCCTCTCCGCCTCCGGCCTCGAGACCGGGGACGAGAGCTTCCGCCGGGCCCTGAAGTTCCTCGAGCGCACCCAGAACCGCTCCGAGTCCAACGACGTCGAGATCGACTCCGACGGCACCGTGATCAAGAGCGGCAACGACGGCGGCGCGGGCTACGCCCCGGGGGACTCCAAGGCCGGCTTCGAGGTGCTCGAGGACGGCACGAAGGTGCCGCGCTCCTACGGCTCGATGACCTACGCCCTGCTCAAGGGCTTCATCTTCGCCGGGCTGCCCAAGGACGACCCGCGCATGCAGGCCGCCTGGAGCTGGATCTGCCGCAACTACACCCTGGACGTGAACCCGGGCTTCGAGCACTCCGAGGACCCCACGGCGCCCTACCAGGGGCTGTACTACTACTTCCACACCATGGCGAAGGCCCTCGACCTGTACGGCGAGGAGCAGATCACCGACGGCTCCGGCCGCCAGCACGCCTGGCGCAAGCAGCTCTGCGGCAGGGTGATCGCCATGCAGCGCAAGGACGACGGCTCCTGGATCAACGAGAACGCGCCGCGCTGGTGGGAGGGCAACCCGGTGCTCGCCACGGCCTACGCCATGCTGACCCTCGGAGCGGCGCTGCCGAGTCCCTGAACGCCTGGTGGCCCCCTCGGGCAAGGGGAGTCCGGCGGGGTGAGTGAGTCGCTCTGGCGACCCTCGCGGGCGAAGTCCCGCGCTCCTACCGACGGCCCTCCGCGCGGCCGAACCACAGGACGGCCCCGCCGACCTGGTCCAGGACCGCGGCCTCGCCGCCCCCCTCGCCGCCGGCCGCCCGCGCGTCGAAGGCGCGCCAGCCTGCCTTGCGGAACTCCAGCTCCCGCGGCATGGACTCGCGCGCCAGACGCACGCGGCCCGCGGCGTCGCTGACCGCCGCGCGCTCCCCGTCGATCCAGACCTCGACGCCCGCCACGGGGGGCGCCCCGCGCACGAAGGCCGCCAGGCTCAGGGAGTCGAGGCTCGGAGGCGGCAGGCCGGGGTCGCCGTCGCGGAACAGGAGCTCGCAGCCCCAGCCGGGCTCGAGCTCGACCCCCAGCGGCTCCCAGCGCTGCTCGTCCGCGGCCCGCAGCTCGTCGATACGACCGTGGGCGGGCCGGTGCCCCGGCGCGAAGACCGTCCAGTCCCGGGCGCCGCCACCCTGCGCAAGCCGCCCGAGCGCCTCACCCCAGGCGAGGGCCCCCGCCTCGGGGAACCACCAGCCCAGACCGGTGATTCGCACCCGTGCCGCCGCGGGGGGCGCCTGCTGCCCGGCGCCGGCGAGCTCGAAGCGCAGCTCCCTGGGAGCAGCACCCACGGCCACGAAGACCAGGCCCTCGGCGTCGAAGGGCAGCTCCAGCTCCACCGTGCTGGGCTCGTAGCGACGCCCGTCCAGCCCGAAGATCGAGGCCTCGTAGCGCCCCGGCGGCAGGGCCGCGAAGAGCATCGCGCAGCCGCTGCCCACGCGCTCCACGAAGCCGCGCTCGGTGGAGCTCTGCTCGGTGTGCAGGGCGCGCCGCACGCCCTGGCCGTCGAGGGAGTGCAGGGCCACCACCGCCTGGGGCGGCTCGCCCTCCCCCACCAGGGCCACCGCCAGCTCCTCGCCGGCGGCCGCGCCGGCCAGCCGCAGCTCGTAGCCCTCCACCTCACCACCCTCGAGCTCGAGGTCGAGCTGCACATCCGCGCGACCCTCGCTGCGCACGCGCAGGTGGTAGCCGCCGGGCTCGAGGCTCAGGGGGAAGCGGAAGATCCCGTCCGCGCCGCTCCAGGTCGAGCGGGGTCCGTCGTAGAGGAGCGGCGCCTCACCCGCGCGCTCCTGGACCAGCGTCAGCTGGGCCCCCACCACGGGCGCACCCTCCTCGTCCACGAGCCGCCCGCCGAAGCCCGCGTACTGCACCAGGCTCAGCTCCACCGGCTCCGCCCGGTCGCCGCGCGTCGCGGAGACCGGCGCCCGGGCGAACCAGTCCTTGCCACGCTGACGCACCTCGACCCAGGCAGCGTAGCGATCGTCGACGGGCTGCTCGGCGACCGGGTACGCCAGCCGCGGCAGCTCCCCGGGACCCAGGACGCGCCAGCCCCAGGTGCGAAAGCGGCCCTGGCCGTCCCGCTCCACCAGCCGGCCCTCCCAGCGCTCCGGCTGCTCCGCAGCCAGGTCCAGGAAGTCGAGGGCGTAGGAGGGCCCTGCCTCCACCGACGCGCGCTCGCCTCCGGACGCGGCGCTCGTGCGGGGCTCGCCTCCGCAGGCGAGGAGCCCCAGGAGCGAGCCGAGAACGGCGAGGGAAGAGGCCTTCAAGCCTCCGGCGCCTCCGCCGCCTCCGGCGTCGAGATGCTCTTGGGGACGGTGAACTGGCGGTGCCCCTCGAGGCCGCCCAGGTAGCCGAAGCCGGACTGGCGCGCGCCGACCCAGGGCAGGCCCGGAGCACTTCCCAGGTACTGGTTGACGCCCACCTGGCCGGCCTGGATCCCGCGCGCCATGCGCAGGCCCCGCTCCCGGTCGGCGGTGAAGACGTTCGCGCCCAGGCCGTAGGGCGAGTCGTTCGCCAGGCGCAGGGCCTCGGCCTCCTCCCCGGAGAAGGTCGTCAGGCTGACCACGGGCCCGAAGGTCTCCTCGTGGTTGATGTCGAGGTCCGCGCCCACGTCGGCCAGCACCACCGCCGGGTGGAAGTAGCCCCCGGACTCGGGAGCCGTGCCGCGCCAGGCCAGGCGCGCGCCGGCCGCCAGGGCCGCGTCCACCTGGCGCACGACCTTGTCGCGCTGCTCGGCGCTGACCATCGGCCCCATGGCGACCTCGTCGTCGAAGCCGTCGCCGCAGTTCCAGCTGCGCGCCTTCTCGAGCACCTTCTCCTCGAAGGCGGACGCCACGGCGTCGGCCACGTAGACGCGCTCCACGGAGCAGCAGACCTGGCCCGTGTTGCGCAGGCTGTGCCGCACGGCGCACTCCGCGGCGCTCTCCAGGTCCGCGTCCTCCATCACGATCAGCGGGTCCTTGCCGCCGAGCTCGAGCACCAGGCGCTTCAGGCCGCCGGCGGCGCTCCGCATGATCGCCTTGCCGGTGGCGCGGCTCCCGACGAAGCCCACCATGTCGACGTCGCCGTCCACGAGGGCGGCGCCCACGGCACCGTCCCCCTGGACCAGCTCGAGCACGCCGGGCGGCAGCTCAGCGCCCACGATCTCCGCCAGGAGCGCCCCCACCTGGGGCACGTGCTCGCTGGGCTTGAAGACCACCGTGTTCCCCGTGCCGAGAGCCGGCAAGAGGATCTGCATGGGCATGCCGATCGGGAAGTTCCAGGGAGTGATCGCCGCCACCACGCCCAGGGGATCGCGCACCAGCCAGGTGGTGGCGCCCTCGGTCCTGTGCTCCTCGGGCTCGATGGCGCGGGCGATCTCGTCGAGCTCGACCAGGGTGTGCCTGGCCCAGCCGCGGGCCTCCCCCAGGGCCTGCTTGCGGGGCTTGCCCATCTCCAGGGTGACGAGGTCCGCCAGCTCCTCGGCGCGCTCCTCGAGGCGCGCGGCGATCCCGCGCAGGAGCTCGAGGCGCTCGGCGGCGGGTCGGGCGCCCCAGGCGGGCTGGGCGGCCCGGGCGCGGGCGACGGCGGCCGCCAGCTCCTCGGGGTTCGTGACGGGGATCTCGGCCAGGCACTCCCCGGTGGCGGGGTTGAGGTCTTCGAAGACAGTCATGGCGGGATTCTAGCCCGCCAGCCCGCCGTCGTCGCCGCCTCAGGGCGGCCAGCCGCCGGAGAGCTCCAGGTCCGCGCCCACCACGTAGGAGGACCGGGAGGAGGAGAGCCAGAGCACGGCGGCCGCCACCTCCTCGGGCGTGCCCGCCCGTCCCAGCGGCACGGCCGCGTGCCGGGCCGGGTCGTTCGTCTCGGGGTGGGCGTCCGCATGGGGCACGAGCCCCGGCGAGACCGTGTTGACCCGCAGGCCGAAGGGCGCCTCCTCGCGGGCCAGGGAGCGGGCCAGGACGAGCAGGGCGCTCTTGGCGGCGGCGTAGGCCGCCACGCGTCGGCGACCCCGCAGCCGCGCCGCCCCGGCGCAGCCGAACAGCACCAGGGTGCCTCCGGTCTCGCGCATGGGCTCGCGCAGGGCGTCCACAAGGTGCACCGCGGTCATCAGGTTGCTGTCCAGGAGCTCCCGCCAGCGGGCGGGCTCGGTGTCCTCGAGGGGCGCGGACTCGAAGTCCCCCACGCAGTGCACCACGTGGTCGAGCTTGCCGTCGATCTCGAGGATGCGCTCCACCAGCCGCGCCGCGGCCTCGGCTCCACCCAGGTCGACCCGGTGGTTGCGGCCGCGGTACTGCTCCCGCAGCTCCTCGGTGCCCTCCCCGTCGCGGCGCCAGACCACGTGCACCTTGTCCCCTCGCTCCTGGAAGGCCCTGGCGATCTCGAGGCCCAGGCCGCGGGAGCTGCCGGTGACCAGGGTGACGGGGGCCGGGATGTGCATCCCGGCAGGGTAACGACCCGGGAGCGCCGCGCCTACTCGACGCGCCCGATGCGACCCAGGGGCCACAGGCGCAGGTTGACCTTGCCGCGCACCAGGTCCTCGTGCACCTGCCCGAACTCCCGCGAGTCCGAGGAGTGCAGGCGGTTGTCACCGAGCACGAAGTAGTGGCCAGGAGCCACCTCGGTCTGGATGCGGGTGTACGGGTCGACCTCCCGCAGGTAGGCCTCCTCCACCCGCTCGCCGTTGATCCACAGCTGCCCGCGGATCATGGTCACCTGGTCCCCGGGCAGGCCGACGACTCGCTTGATGTAGTCCAGGCTCGGATCGAGGGGGTACTGCAGGACGACGATGTCCCCGCGGTCCACATCGCTGAACATGTAGCTGAACTGGTCGATCAGGATGCGGTCCCCGTCGTGGATGCCGGGTGCCATCGAGCTGCCGCGGACCACGGAGAGGTTGAAGGCGAAGACGTAGGCCACCAGGCCCACCGCCAGGAAGCGCACGGGCAGCCGGGCCCAGTCCATCAGGATGCCCCAGACCTCCCAGGGGTCGAAGGGCGACGAGACTCGCTCCTGCGGGGCGTAGGGAGCGGGGGCCGGCGAAGCCTCGCCCAGGGCCTGAGCGCCACGCAACGCGATGAGCTGCAGGTCCTCTTCGTCGAGCGCCAGGGGGTGGCTCGCCGTGGGGACCTCCTCGCGAACGTCCGGCGGGGGGGCCGGACGGCCCCCCGGATCGGGGGAGCGGGGACTCGTCGCCTTCATCCCCCCCGTATCGGTCGGGGCCCTGACGCGGCTTTATGCTCATCGGACCCAGGCCTCGACCGGAAATTTTTACGCACTCCTTCCTCGGGCGGCGGCCGTCCGTGTGGATCAGCAAGTTCGGCAGCGTGCCCGCGAAGACCTCGCGTAGACTCCGATCAGTGGACAATCACGAGCTGTTCCCCCCCTTCAGCCTCGCCCTCGTCCTCGCCTTCCTGTTCCCCTCCTGCGGCAACCCCGTGGAGGGAGTTGATCGCGATGACCGGCGTGTGGTGCTGACCGTCGTCCTGGACGCCCTGCACTCGGGCCACGTCCACCACCTGGGGTACCCGCGCGAGACGACCCCCCACATCGACGCCCTGGCCGCCGAGGGGGTGACCTTCACCCGGGCCGCGGCCCCGGCCCCTTACACGGTGGCCAGCACCGTGAGCCTGATGACCGGACTGCTGCCCCACCGCCACGGGGTCATGCAGCGCTACGGCAAGGGCACCCGCCCCATGGGCACGACCCTGGCCGAGGAGCTCTCGCGCCACGGCTGGCAGTGCTTCGGCGCCACCTCCAACGCCAATGCCGGGGAGCTGACCGGCATCGCCCAGGGCTTCCAGCAGTGGCTCGAGGCCTACGAGGGGACCGGGACCCCGGACGAGCCTTCGATCACCGGCGAGGACGGCACCTCCATCCACCTGGTTTCCGCCGACTGGTGGCCGGGTCAGCTGGAGCGGGTGCTCGATCAGGCCGACCCCGAGCGCGACACCTTCATCTACTTCCACCTGCTGCAGCCGCACTCCCCGTACTTCCCGCCGGACGAGATCCGGGCGAAGTTCACCGATCCCGAGTACGTCAGCAGCTGGAGTGACAGCGACACGCCCGAGGGCTTCGCGGCCGGGGAGGTCGCCCCGCTGGTCCGGGCCAATGAGGGCCTCTTGGAGATGACGGCGGCGGACCGCCAGCACACGCTCGACCTGTACGACGCCTCGATCTTCTGGGCCGACCGCGCCATCGGCCAGATGGTCGACGTGCTGAAGGAGCGCGGGCTGTGGGACTCGACCTGGATGGTCGTCACGAGCGACCACGGCGAGGCCTTCTGGCAGCACGGTCGCTGGGGCCACAACGACCACCTCTACGAGGAGATGTTACGAGTGCCGCTGGTCGCGCGCGCGCCCACCGGCCTGCTGCCTGCTGGAGTTCGATGCGACCGGCTGGTGTCCCCCATGGACCTCCTCCCAACGGTCCTCGACTGGGCCCACCTGCCCCCGGTCGAGAGCATCGACGGAGTCTCACTCGACAAGACCCTCCACCAAGAGGGGCCGGACTCGCGCGGACTCCTGTTCGTCTCGAACAGCGAGCAGCCCTTCTCGGGCGCCGTGGGCCCCTGCACCAAGATCATCTTCCAGACCAACGAGGACGGGAGCGTCAGGATCGAGCAGTACCACCTCCCCGACGACCCGGGAGAGCGCGTGAACCAGGCCGGCGCTCCGCCCCCCGCGGCCCTCCCCGGTGCGGTTGCCGACCGCACCACGGAGACCTTCGGCCAGGAGTGCACGATCGAGCGCCACGACATCGGCGAGGTGCGCATGCGGGCGCTGTTCAAGCTGCAGGAGATCCTCGCCCGCTGGATCGAGGCCGACCGGGTGCGATTTGGTTCGGTGTTGTCGATCCAGCGCCCCCTCGACCTACTCGTGCCCCTGGACGAGCCGCGACGCCTCTCGGGTCAGGGCACCCACGGCCTGCTCGACGCCCTGGGCTACACGAGCGCCGCGGGCGGCAACTAGGACCCAGCAGCCCCCGCGAGGCTCGCCACGTCGGCCGGCTGCGGAAGGTGTTCGCCGTGAGCACCTTCCTCCTCGAGCTCGCCCCGGACTGAGCCTGCGCCGTGCGCGGAGGCCTCGATCCTCGCCGGCCGCGCCAGGAAGCCCGGCCCTGTGCTTGCAATCGCACCACCGGACCGGGAAAAGAGGCTGCGATGAGGTCCCCGAGCCCCCCCGGAGTCTGGCGCGCGACCTGGTGGGTGGCCCGCAAGGAGCTCGTCACCAGCTTCCGCGACCGGCAGACGGCGATCTACACCGTGGTCCTGCCGATCTGCCTCTACCCGGTGATGTTCTGGATCATGATCCAGGGCCTCCTGCTGGTGCAGGGCCGCAGGGAGCACACCCCGGTCGAGGTCGGTCTCGCGACCGCGGCCGGCGTCGAGGTGCCGGCGGACCTGGGCGCGGCCCTGACCGGCGCGGGCTCGGAGCCGGACAGCCCGACGCTCGAGGCCCTCGAGCTCCGGGAGCTGGGGCAGGCGAC
>CAZQAT010000038.1:0-3423 GCA_964591315.1 uncultured Planctomycetaceae bacterium | reverse complement strand
TTCCCGCTCCTGCTCGTGGTGATGACCTTGATGGGCGCCTTCCACCCGGCGGTGGACATGACCGCCGGAGAGCGCGAGCGGGGCACGGCGGAGACCACCCTGCTGCTGCCGGTCCCGCGTCGAGCGGTGCACCAGGGAAAGATCCTGGCGGTCTGCGCCACGGCGGTGCTCGCCACCTCGCTCAACCTGCTCGCCCTGGGCCTCTCCGCCGGGCACCTGCTCGAGATGCTCGGCGCGGGCGTGAGCATCGAGGTCGAGCTGCCCGTGGCGGCCTTCCTGCGCATCGCGCCCCTGGCGCTCTTGTTCGCCTTCTTCACCAGCGCCAGCCTGACCGGCATCGCGGCCCTGGCGAAGAGCTTCAAGGAGGGCCAGGCCCTGCTCGGACCGGTGCAGATGCTCTTCCTCGTGCCGGCCATGAGCGGCGTCATGCCGGGCCTCGAGCTCGACCCGGGCCTGGCCTTCGTGCCGGTGGTCAACGTGGTGATCGCCTTCCGCTCCCTGCTGCGCGGGGAGGTGCTGCCCCTCGAGTACGCCCTGACGGCGCTCTCGATGCTCCTCTACGCGGGCCTCGCCATCGCCTTCGCCGTGCGCGTCCTCTCCCGCGAGACGATCGCCACCAGCGGCGAGACGGTCCCCCTCTCGCGCCTGTTCACCTTCCTGCGCTCCGAGCGCGCGACCCGCTGATCATGGAAGCCACCCTCACCACCCCCACCGAGACCAGGCTCGCCATCGAGGCCCGCGGCCTGTGCAAGACCTTCCACGACCCCCAGCGCGGGACGGTCGAGGCCGTCAAGGGCGTGGACCTCGCCTGCCGCCAGGGGGAGATCTACGGCCTGCTCGGGCCGAACGGCGCGGGCAAGACCACGACCCTGCGCATGCTCTCGACGATCCTGGCCCCCACCTCCGGGCGCGCCTTCCTCGACGGCGTGGACGTGGTGGCCGAGCCCCTCGAGGCGCGCAGGCGGATCGGCTTCCTGTCCACCAGCACCGGCCTCTACCCGCGCCTGACCGCGCGCGAGACCCTCTTGTACTTCGGGAAGCTCCACGGCCTGGAGGGCGAGGCCCTCGAGGCGCGCGTCGAGGAGGTGATCGACGCCTTCGAGATGCGCCCCTTCGCCGACGGCCGCTGCGAGGGCTTCTCGACCGGCCAGAAGCAGAAGGTCTCCATCGCCCGCGCCGTGCTGCACGACCCGCCGGTCCTGATCCTCGACGAGCCCACCACGGGCCTCGACATCCTGGCCGCGGCCACCATGGTCGAGTTCATCGACGCCCGCCGCCACGAGGGCACCTGCGTGCTCTTCAGCACCCACATCATGAGCGAGGCGGAGCGCCTGTGTGACCGCATCGGCGTCATCCACGGCGGGCGCCTGCTCGACGAGGGCACGAAGGAGGAGCTCGCGGAGCGCACCGGCGAGGCCTTCCTGGACGGGATCTTCACGACCCTGGTGCGGCGCGGGGGCCTCGAGCGAGAGGACGCGGGCGCTTGAGCACGGGCTCCCCCAAGGGCGCCTGGCGCCATGTGCTGCGCACCGAGGCCCTGGGCCTGCTGCGCGACCGGCGGGCCCTCTTCGCGGGGCTGGTGCTGCCGATGCTGCTCTACCCCCTGCTCTTCCTGGGCCAGGGCTGGCTCGCGGACGTGGGGCGCGAGACCCTCGAGGCCCGCGAGGTGGTCATCGCCCACGAGCTGTCCGCCGCCGATCCCGAGGTCTCCGCGCGCTTCCTCGCGCGGCTGGCCGAGGAGCAGCCGATCGAGCTGCGCGCCCTGGAGCCCGGGAGCTGCGCCGCCCTGCTCGGGCGCCTCGACGAGCAGGGGGACGAGGCGCGCGCCGCGGCGCGCGTCATGGTGGCCGAGCTCCTGGACCCCGACGGCCAGGTGCTCGTGCTCGCCGGCCCGGCCCCGCAGGCACCCGGCAACACCCGCGTGCAGCTCGCCTTCGACGGCGCCGGCGAGACGGCCCAGGAGGCGGAGGGCCGGGTGCACGCGGCCCTGCGCTCCCTGCGCAGCGAGCTCGAGGCCGAGCGCCTCGAGCAGCTCTTCGGCGGCGACCCGGCGGCGGCCTGGGTCTCCGAGAGCCGCGACCTCGCCAGCGGGCAGGACCGCGGCGGGGCCTGGATCGGCCGCCTGCTGCCCCTGATCGCGGTCCTGATCCTGCTCTCCGGCGGGAGCTACGCGGCCCTGGCGGCCTTCGCCGGCGAGCGCGAGGCCGGAACCCTCGAGACCCTGCTCGTGCAGCCCGTGCCGAGCCTGCAGCTCGTGTGGGGCAAGTTCGCGGCGGTGCTCGGTACGGGCCTGGCGCTGCTGGTGCTGAACGTGGCCAGCCTGTCCCTGTGCGCGATCCTCGGCCTCGGCACCCTCGGCGGTGAAGGGGGCGAGCTGGTAGGACCGAGCGTGACCCGCGTGCTCGGCGCGGGCCTCCTCCTCTTGCCGGTCTGCCTCCTGATGTGCGCGGTGCTGTGCCTGGTGTGTGGCAAGGCCCGCAGCTTCCGGGAGGGGCAGCACTACGTGCTGCCCCTGACCCTCGTCGCCATGCTGCCGACGGCCATCGCTGCCCTGCCGGAGGTGGAGCTCGACGCCTTGCTGGCGGTCGTGCCCCTGGCCGGCCCTGCGCTGGCCTTCCGCGAGGCGATGGTCGGCGGCCTGGCGCCCTTGCCGGGCGCCCTGGCCTTCGGCTCGACCCTGCTCTACGCCCTGTGGGCCCTGCGCCACGTGGGCGGGCTGCTCGAGGGGGAGCGCGTCCTGGCCTCGGCCTCGAGCGAGGTGGAGGACCGCCAGCGCCGGGTGCAGTCGGGACGCGCCCTCAACTGGGGCTGGACGGGGGTCTTCGCGGTCTACCTGGTGGGCGGGCTGCTGCAGAGCTGGCGCCCCCTGCCGGGCCTCTTGCTCACGCTCTGGGTGCTGCTGCCAGTCCTCGCCGTGCTCGCCGCCCGCGGCACGGCGCGGCGGGCGGGCGAGCCCCTGGTCGATACCCTCGCGCTGAGGCCGCCACCGGTGCAGCACGGCCTCGGCGCCCTCCTGGCCGCCCCCTTCCTGGCCTGGGTCGCGACCCACGGCATCGAGTGGCAGCAGTCGGTGATGCCCCTACCGCGCTCCATGACCGAGGGCGCCAGCTTGCCCGCGGGCTTCGACGCCCTCTCGCCCACGGGTCTGTTCCTGGTCATGGCCCTCAGCCCCGGGGTCTGCGAGGAGCTCTTCTTCCGGGGCGCGGTCCTCTCGGGCCTGCGGCGCGACCTGCCCAGCTGGAAGATCGTGGTCTGGCAGGCGGTGCTCTTCGGCGCCGTGCACGCCTCCATCTACCGCTTCCTGCCCACGGCGATCCTGGGGGCCCTGCTGGCGCTGATCACCCTGCGCAGCCGCAGCCTGTTCCCGGCCGTGATCCTGCACGTGGCCTACAACGGGAGCCTGGTGCTCGGGGAGGCGGGCCC
>CAZQAT010000037.1:27114-38773 GCA_964591315.1 uncultured Planctomycetaceae bacterium | reverse complement strand
GGAACGCAGTTGGGTCCCAATGCGTCAAAGCCTCATGAATAGGCCGGGCTAGTCCTCGTCGATGCCGCTCGGCCGCTCCGGTCCGCCGAAGAAGATCCGGCCGCGGGCCAGGAAGTCGCCGGTGAGGCGCTCCACGTCGGGGGCCAGGGTGTAGAGGTCGCCTCCGCGTAGCACGGCGAGGGCGCGCTCGAGCGGGGGCTTGTCCTTCTCCTCGGCGGTCTCCACCGCCGCCTCGAGGGCCTCCAGCCCGTCTCGATCGCGGGCCAGCGCCAGGCCGCAGGCCGCGGCGAGGCGCAGCTCGGACGGGCCCTCCGCGAGCAGCTCGGACCAGCGCTCGCGCACGTCCTCGTGGGGCAGGAGGTAGCCGAGAGCCAGGACCGCGCAGACCCGCTCGACGGTGCTCTTGCCCTTCGCGCTCAGGCTGAGCAGCGTCTTGCGGGTGCCCTTGTCCTCCGCGCCGCAGGCGCCCAGGGCGCGGATCCAGGCGCCCTTCACGTCCTCGTCCTTCTCCGCCCGCTGGGCCCGCTTGATCAGCTTCAGGGCTTTCGGAGCTCCCATCTGCTCCAGAGCCACGGCCACCTCGTGCCTGACCGCGGGATCCTTGTTGTCGTGGAACTCCTCGAGCACGACCCAGTGGGGGGCGGGGGAGAGATCGCCGATGGCGTGCAGCGTCGGCTCGAGGCGGCTTCGGGCGTAGGTGGCCACGACGCTGCTCAGCTCGACCCGCACGAAGTCGACCGCATCCGGGTGGTCGGTGAACATGACCCGCAGCATGAGCCCCACGTTGCCCAGGCCGGCGAAGCTCCTCTTTGTCTCGGCCAGGGCCTCCTCCAGCTCCGCCTCGGTCATGCCGCGACCGCGGTCGTCATCCTCCGGCAGCTCGAGGGCCCGGCCGATCAAGAGTCGGCGGGGGGGGCGGGAGTCCGCGGAGCGCGGCGGGGCCTGTTCGGGATTCACGCGGCGACGGGCCTCCTCGAAGCACCACAGCAGGCCGGCGGCGTCGATCTCGAAGGACACCGAGAGCAGCACCTCGCCCTGCCCGTCGAGCCAGAGGTACTGGGGAATGGGCGTCACGCCCCGCGCATTGCGGCGCAGTGCGCCATCGAGGAGGTCGGTTCCGGCGCGCCGGTGGTCGTTGCAGGTGACGCCCTTGAAGCGCGGGCAGGAGCCCTTCTTCTTATGGGTCTCGAAGGAGACCGGCAGGCTCCAGGCGGTCGAGGCCGCCGCCTGCACGCGCTTGTCGCGCAGGGTCTTCTTCAGGAAGGTGTCGCAGCGTCCCTCGCCGGCGTGGTCGACGACGACGAAGATCACGTCGCCGGACTCGGCGGCCCCGCGGCGGGCCTCGCTCAGGCTCGAGAGCCACTCGAGCTGGACCGGGGGAGGCGCGGGGGGGAGGCCGCCGGCCAGGAGCAGTGCGGTGGGGAGCAGGATCGTCATGACCGGGGGTGCGTCGTGGGGGGGCGCCCATTTCACCGCACCGCACGGAGCATCGGGCTTCCTCGAAGCCTAACCGGATCTGCTAGCTTGGACCCATGCTCATCTCCCGGCGGTCCGTGGTCCTGCTCTGCGCGTGGGTGCCGCCCTACGGCACTTCCCAGCGGCGTGGTGAGGGCGCCTGTGCCTGCAACCGGACTCCGGCCGAGCTCGACACGGTCCGGGGGCCCTGGAGTGAGGGGCGCAAGCAGTAGGGGGCGCCGCGGACCGTGAGCCCGTCGAAGACCGCATGCCCGCTGTGCGAGGCGACCCAGCGAGAGCCGTACCGGGCGGCGGCCTACGCCCTGGGGGAGGAGCCCTTCGACCTCTTGCGCTGTGGGGATTGCGGCCTCGTGTTCGTGCATCCCTTGCCGAGCGAGGAGCAACTGCGAGAGCTCTACGACGACCCTGAGTACTTCGAGGGGGGCTACACCCTTGGCGTCGAGGAGGGGAGCTACTTCGAGCGAGGGGAAGAGCTCGTCGCTCGCTACGAGGGTGTCGTGGAGGAGCTCGAGGCGGAGCTGGGGCTCGAGGCGGCGGACATCTTCGAGCTCGGGGCGGCCGGGGGGTTCTGGCTCGAGGCGGCACGGCGGCGGGGGCACCGAGTTGCGGGGGTCGAGGTCTCGGCCGTGGCGAGTCGCCACGCCAGGGAGGAGCTGGGGCTCGAGGTGCACCACGGGACCCTCGAGGGGTCGGGCTTCACGGCCGAGGCCTTCGACCTCGTCGTGGCGGACAACGTGCTCGAGCACACGACGGCTCCGGGCGAGGTGCTCGAAGGCCTGCGCCGCCTGCTGCGGCCGGGTGGGCACTTGTTGATCGTCGTGCCGAGCTACGTGAACTCGGTCTGGTACCGAGCTGCCGGTGTCATCCCACGCTCGTTCCTGGGGCCCGGCCTCGCGAAGCTCCTCAAGCGCGATGGGGGTGACGGGGGGCCGCCCTATCACCTGCTCGAGTTCGACCGCCAGAGCCTCCTGCCCTGGCTGAGATCCCGCGGCTTCGAGGTGCTCTCGGTGCGGGCCTCGGTCCCGCGTCCGGCGCAGTTCTTCGGCCCCGGGGCGCGCGGGGTGCGCGCCTCCTGCGGACGGTCTCTATTCCGCCTCCTCGACCGCCTGATGGATTGGGGCCTCGTGCCCCCCGCGCGCCTACGGGTCGTCGCGCGTCGGATCTGAGGGGGAGGCGCCGCCCCACAGGGCCGCCGCGTCCGCTTCCGGGAGTCCTCCCGTCAGCCGCGTCAGGATCGCCCGCGCAGCCTCCTCGCCATCCAGGTACCGCAGGGCGCTACCGTAGCCCCGCAAGGCTCGCCGCCGTGCTTCCGGGTGCTGCAGCCGTTCGAGCAAGGCCGGGGGCAGGGAGTTTGCGGGCTGCGCGGCGGCGGCCCCGTAGCCCAGGCCGAAGTAGAAGTCTCCCCGCTGCGTTGGCGCGAGGTGGCGAACCAGGGCGTCGACTCGCTCCAGGTCGGCCGGCACAGCCCGCTGCAGGAGTCGTCCGCAGAAGCGCCCGTGTCCGCGGGCGATGGGGGGGCCGAACTTCTCCAGCAGGGTCCGGTAGAGGCGCAGGTTCTCGAGGAGCATCGAGTCCACCACCCCTTCGAGGGGAAAGCGCCAGGGTTCGAACAGGCCCTCGAGCATGGACTGTCGAAAGGACGTCCCGGCGAGGGCGGTCTCCAGGGCGCCCGGCAACTCCTCGGGCGAGAGTCTGCGGCAGCTGCTACGCAGGTGGCGACCGATGCCGCGAGCCAGGTCCACGCCGTGCTCTGCAGGCCACTCCGCGAGGAGCCGTGTCGCGGCGGGGGCGATGGACTCTCCTCCGACCTCGAGCCCCGCCTCGTAGGCCTTGTAGTAGCCGATGCCCACGTAGACCTCCCGCTGCCGGCGGAGGGGGAGGGCTTCGATCTCGGGCACGAGCTCCTCGTAGCTTGCGTACAGCGGAGAGAGCAGGAGCCCACGAGCCACCTTGTTGTAGTTGTAGGCCTCGTAGTGCGCGCCCACGTTTCCGGCCCCGCCGGACCAGCGGGGCAGCGTCAGGTTCGTCGCGGCGAGCAACAGGGCCGCCCCCCCGAGTCCCCACCCGAGACCACGCCGGGCACGGTCCGGGGAGCGCAACCAGCGCCCCGCGGCGGCGGCCACGAGCAGGGTTGTGACCAGGAAGTGCCAGTTGAAGTAGCGGAAGCCCGCGAACCCGAGCACCTGTCCGTAGGGTCCCGCGCCGATCTTCAGGTCGGAGATGGCGAAGGCAAGCCCGGTGAGGGGCAGGAGCGCCACGAGGGGCGCCATGATGAAGCTCCCGAAGGCCGCCTGCTCCGCGTCTTGGCTGCGGGCCGACTCCGGGCGCCAGTCGAACAGACCTCGCAGGAGCGCACGAAGCCCCCGCAGCCCATCGGGGAGAAAGGAGACCCAGGCGACCAAGAACAGGAGCAGGTAGAGCCCGTCAAGGACCCGGCCGTCGAGCCCCAGGATGTCTGGTGACTGGGGGGCCGGGACCAGGTGCTCCGTGAAGAAGTCCCCGAGCCGCCTCCAGGTGGCCTCGAGGCGCTCCGCCAGGGGCAGCCCCTTCTCGTCCTCGAAGCGCCACTCGAAGAAGCGGAACACGCGTCCCCCCGTGGGCAGGTTGATGGCGATCAAGGGCGCCGCGCCCACCAGGGTCGCCGGCAGGCCGAGGCGCAGGTCCCGCAGGGTACCCCGGGCACCACGCACGGCGACGTGAGCCAGCACGCAGAGGCCCACGGGCAGGATCGCCCCGAGGAACACGAAGAGGGCGAAGCCCGCGGCCACACCGGACGCGATGAGCCACAGTCGGCGGTTGCCACCCGTGTGGAGCCGGTAGAAGGCGAACAGGACGAGGCTCGAGAAGAACACGTTCTCGAAGTGGTTGCCCGAGGCCACCAGGGAGTACTTCACCAGCGTCGTCGGCCCGAGGGCGAACAAGAGCGCCGCCAGGTTTGCGCTGCCGCGCCCGAAGTGTCGGTCGCAGAAGCGCCAGACCACGAGCAGCACACCGAGCCCCAAGGTCGCCGGCAGGAGCTTGAGGGCCAGGTAGGTCGAGCCGAACAGGGCGAAGAAGGGCACGGCCAGTACCCCGACCAGGAGCTGCCCCGCGGCATTGTCGTAGAAGATGTGCAGGGGCACGTGAGAGTCTTCCCGCAGCACCTGCGCCAGGGTTCCCATGGGGTACAGCTCGTAGACCTCGATGCACACGCTGTCGAAGTCGGTGAGGAGGATCGCCCCGCGCAGGATCGCGTAGAGGGCGACGGCCATGACGAGCACCCACGGCGTGCGGGCCAGGCCCGATCGGAGTCGGCTAGGCATGGCGCTCCCTAGATCCGGCCGCGCAGGGCGAGCCAACGCAGGTGGAGCACTGCCACGTAGCTGCGCGCCAGGGTCCCGAGGGTGAGCGTCGAGCTGCCGTGGATCCGGCTGTGGAACTGGATCGGTACCTCAGCGATGCCCGTCTCGCAGCGGTGGGCCTTGTAGAGGAGCTCCTGCACGATCGCCGGGCCCCGCGAGCGGGCCTTCTGGATCTGGATGGCGATCAACGCTTCCCGTCGCCAGCAACGGAAGCCCGAGTTGCAGTCGCGTACGTCTAGGCCGAGCACGGCGCGTGTGTAGGCGTTGGCGGCCAGGGTCAGCCACTGGCGCCAGCGACCGCGCTCGGCGTCCCGTCCTCCCGGCGCGCCACGGGAGCCGAGCACCAGGCCTACGGGCTCCTCCTCTCGTTCCAGCCGCTCGAGGAGCAGCGGCACCGAGCTGGGGTCGTGGGACCCGTCCGCGTCCATCTCGATCACGATCTCTGCTCCGAGCTCGAGGGCGCGCAGGAAGCCGTCGCGCCCGGCGCTGCCCCGGCCACGCTCACTCCGGCGGTGCAGGAGGTGCAGGCGGGGCTCCGTCTCCGCCGCCTCGGCCACCACGCGCCAGGTCCCGTCCGGCGAGTCGTCGTCGATCACGAGCACCTCCAGGTCCGGCCGCAGGTCGAGCAGCTCACGGCTGACGGGGAGCACGTTCTCCACCTCGTCGTAGGTGGGCAGGGTGCAGACGATGCGTGGCGACGGAGGCAAGTGGGGTGGGCTGCGGCTACGGTCGGCCGTGCTCGAGCCGCGTGACCAGGTGCAGGCGGCGGTCGAACAGCCAGGTCCACGGCCAGGGGTACAGGCCGAGGCGCTCGCGCGTCTCGACCGGGACTAGGCCCGTGCGATGGTACAGCTCCCGCCACTGTTCGGGGGACAGGTAGCGGTAGGGCAGGGCGACCCCGTGGGCGCGGTTGCCGACCCAGTCCATGAAGCGCAGGGTCGCCTGGGCGCCGAGGCCGCGCCGGTAGTGGTCCTTCAGCACCACGGCCTTCGACGCCACCCGGGCGCACTCCGCCAGCAGGCGCTCCTGCTCGAGGGTGTGGTGCAGCACGTCCACCATCATCACCGCGTCGAAGGCGTCCTCCTCGAAGGGCAGGGAGGTGCCGTCGAACTCCCGGGTCGGGATGGCGGTGTCGGGCCGCAGGAGCACGTCGACGCCCTCCACGGTGAGGTCGGGCCGCTCGGACATCAGCAGCGCCGCCACCTGGCCGTCCCCGGAGCCCACGTCGAGGACGCGCGCGCCCTCGGGCACGAGCCGCGCCAGCTCGCGAACGATCACTCGCACCCGCCGCTTGTGAACCGTGGCCGTGTGGACCCGGCCCAGGGTCTCGAGGGAGGGGCTGCCCATGGCGGCCGCGTGGGCCTACCTGCGGCCCATCCGCAGGAGGCTGACGAAGAAGCCCGACATCCCCGTCAGGAACGACAGGGCAAAGATCGTCACGCCGGGGATGACCCACAGCATGGTCCGTCCGTAGTCGAGGTCGCCGAACTCCACGTCGCGCCACTGCAGGAAGGAGGCCACCAGCAGCCCGCCGCCGGCCACCAGGCCCACGAGGCTGGCGGCGATGGAGCGCTCCAGGTCCACGTGCTTGAACAGCCGCTCGAGGGGCTCGCTGGGGGGCGTCAGATGGTTGATGGTGGCGAAGGTGCGGGCGAAGATCCCGAACAGGATCGAGGAGTAGCCGCAGAGGATCGCGAGGCTCGCGAAGAGGAGCGTGTGAGCCCCCAGGCGCGCCTCGCCGAGGCGCGTGTCGCTGTAGACGAGGCCGTAGGCCACGAGACCCAGGAGGCACAGGATCAGCCCGGGGAAGAGGAACAGCCAGCGCGGGCTGAAGAGGAGGAAGTAGCGCAGGGTGCGCCAGCCGTCCCGGAAGGTGCGCAGGTGCGGTGCGTGGGAGACGCGGCCGTCGGGGTGCAGGGTGATCGGGATCTCGGCGATCTTGGCCCGGGTCAGGCTCGACTTGATGATCATCTCCACGGCGAACTCCATCCCCGTGCAGCGCTGCCCGAGGCGGTCGTAGAGCTCCTTCGAGAAGCCCCGCAGGCCGCAGTAGATGTCGTGGATCGGGATGCGGAACATGCGCCGAGCGAGGAAGGTCAGGGCCGGGTTTCCGACCCAGCGGTGCAGCCACGGCATGGCGCCCTTCTCGACGGTGCCGCCGCCGGCGGGCAGGCGGCAGCCCTGGACGAGCTCGAAGCCCTCCTTGTGCTTGGCCCAGAAGCGTGGGATCTGCAGGAAGTCGTAGGACCCGTCCGCGTCACCCATGACGACGAAGCCCCCCTTCGCGGCGGCGATCCCGCCCATCAACGCGCTGCCGTAGCCGGGGACGGGGACGTGCTCGACCCGCGCGCCGCAGCGCTCGGCGATCTCGATCGAGGCGTCGGTGCTGCCGTTGTCGGCCACGATCACCTCGCCGGGCACGCCGGCCTCCTCGATGCCCGTCTGGGCTCGCCGGATGCAGTCCTCGAGGGTGTCGGCCTCGTTGAGGCAGGGGATGACGACGGAGATCTCCGGCATGGGCGGATTGTAGGGACTGCCCCCGGGGCCGTCTCCACCCGAGGTCCGGTCTATTCCGCGTAGCCCAGGTGCTTGAGCTTCTCGAGCTGCGCCTCGTTCAGGTTCGGTGCGACCTTGGGCGCCGTGAGGCGGATCCCGCTGCGGTACTCGCTCGGGATTCCCGCCGGATCCGGGTCGGAGGCGATGCGCTCGAGCAGGCGCTCGGAGCCCGGGGTCACCTCCGGCCACGGTCCGGCGCTCAGCTCGCCCGGGTCCTGGTCGAGGCGGAAGTGCACGCGGCGCGCGATCTCGCGCCCCTCGCCACGCACCTGCGCGATCCACTTCTGGTCGCCGTCCAGGGCCGCCCGCCACTGGTGGTTCTTGCGCGAGGCCTCCGTGAACACCAGCCGGCCCTCCCGCCCCACGGATCCGTCCAGCAGGTCGATGCCCTCCCACGCCGCCGGGGGCTCGACCCCCGCGAAGCGCAGCAGGGTCGGCGCGACGTCGATGCCCGAGGCGAGGCCCTCGAAGCGACCGGGCACCACGCCGGGGCCGCGCAGGAGGAGCGGTACGCGGGTGATCTCCTCGTAGACGTGGTAGGTGTGCGCGAACCAGCGCTCGTGCTCCATCATGCTCTCCCCGTGGTCCGAGGTGAGGACGACCAGGGCGTTCTCCACGTCGTTGAACTGCCCGAAGCCCTGCAAGAGCCGGTCCACCTCCGCGTCCACGTAGGAGATCTCCGCGTCGTAGCGGTCCACGTAGGTCAGCCCGTCCGTGACCCCCGGCAGGCGGCCGTACTTGTGGATGCGGTTCACGTCGATCGGCTTCTCGCCCTCGTGGGTGAACCTCACCGGCCAGTCCTCCGGCGGCGCGTAGGGGCCGTGGGGGTCGATGTAGTGCACCCAGAGGAACAACGGCCGGTCCGGGTCCTGCTCGAGGCCGATCCAGCGCAGGGCGGCGTCGGTGGTGCCCCGCGCGTCGCGCTCGTACATCTCCCGGGCCGACTCCTTCTGGTCCACGAGGTCGTCGTAGTGGTCGAAGTGCTTGGCCATGCCCATGGCCTCGTCGGTCAGGACCATGTTCGAGACCACGGCCACCTTCTGGTACTCGGGGGGCAGGAGGTCCGGCACGAGCTCGGTCCCCTCCGGCAGCACCTGGAAGAAGAGCCGCACCCCGTGGTCCTGGGGCAGCTTCCCGGTCAGCAGGCTGGCCACGCTGGGGGATGTGCTGGCCTCGGTGGAGTAGGAGCGCTCGTAGATCGCGCCCTGCTCGAACCAGCGGTCGAGCTGCGGCGAGGTGTCGCGCTCGTAGCCGTAGATCCCCAGGTGGTCCGCCCGCAGGGTGTCGATCGTGATCAGGAGGATGTCCCGCGGCCGGTCGGGGTCGCCGCCGGGCTCGGAGGCTCCGCCGCAAGCTGACAGGCCTCCGAACAGGGCGGCGGCCAGCAGCCGGCACGCACCCTCACGAACTCGCGTTCCCTTCACCGACTGGGGGGTCATTCGGCTAGTGTAGCCGCGCCGTCGGGCCGTGCCACGGAGCCCGTCGCCGCCTTTCGCCTTGAACGACGCGCTGCCGAAGGAGTCTCCGGGACCCACCGCCGAGGTGACGGATGCCCGCCGCCCCTGGACGCGCCTGGACGGCCTGGCCCTGCTCGTCCTCGCGCTGCTCGGGGTGGGCGGCCTCGTTCTGCTCGTCCACCCCTGGTACGACCCGGTCAGCGACGCGAGCGTCTACCTGCTCTGCGCCCGGGCCATGGCCGCGGGGGAGGGCTATGCGTACCTCGGAGAGCCCTTCTATCTGCGGGCGCCGGGCATGGCGGCCCTGGCCGCGCCCTTCGTCGGGCCGAACAGCGTCGACTTCGGGGCCATCCATCGGGTGGTGAGCGCCTTCGGGGTGGCGGGGGTGGCCCTCTACTTCCTGTTCCTGCGGGCGCGGATCGGGACCCTGCTGGCCTTCCTGTGCGCGCTGCTGCTGTGGTGCCTGCCGGGCTTCCACCGCCTCGGGAACCAGGTCCTGTCGGACGTGCCGGGGGTGGCGCTGCTCTTCGGTTGCCTGGTGCTCGAGCGCTGGAGCGCGCGCTCCGGCGGGGTGGTCCGGTACGCCCTGCTCGGTCTCGCGATCGGCCTGGGGACCTACCTGCGGGCGGCGCTCGTCCTGCTCCTGCCGGCGATCGTGCTCAGCCGCCTGGTGCACCACCTGCTGGCGTGCCGCAGGTCCGGCCCCAGACCCTCCGCCCCGTGGGGGGGGCTGACGGCCCTCGCCGTGGTGACGGTGCTCGCCATGGCGCCCTGGTCGCTGCGCAACGCGGGCCTCGAGCGCAGCCTGGAGCGGGTCGACCAGACCAAGCAGTACAGCCAGTCGGCGCTGATCCTGAAGGAGGACTATCGGGACCCGAGCTCTGCCTTCGTGGGCGGGGGAGCCCTCCTCGAGCGTCTCCCGAAGCGGGCCGAGGAGGCCCTCGCCACCCTGGCGCGCCTGCGCTTCGTGAAGGGGGAGACGAAGGAGAGCCTGGCCGAGGCCGGCGCGGCGCGCATCGCGCTGGCGGTGCTCCTCGCGGGCTGCCTGCTGTTCGCCCTCTTCCGACGCTTCGAGCCGGCGGAGATCTTCGTGGGCGGGAGCCTGCTCGCGGTGGCCTTCTTTCCGACGCCCTTCCTCGATCGCTACGCCCTGCCGGTCTTCCTGGTCGCCCTGCCGACCCTGGTGGAGGGCGTGCGCTTCCTGACGCGGCGCCTCGCGGGGGAGCTCATCGCGGCCGCGATGCTGGTGGCCTGGGCCGCGCTCTCCTTCGGGCCGCGAGATCACTGGGAGGAGGTGCGCACCCACCACGAGGCCTGGAGCGCCCACTGTGCGGAGATCGACGGGCGTCTGCCCGCGGACGCGCGCATCGCCGCGCCGCGGGACTGGCACCACCTGAGCCTCTTCCTCGGCCGGCCGGTCTACGGTCTGGTCTACTCGATCCAGGACCGGGGCGTGGGGCCGGGGCTGAACCACGTGCTGAAGAGCTACGGACTCAACACGGTGCTCGTCGTCGGCCGCAACTACGCCGCGGACTACACCCTCGAGTTCTACAACCGCCGCGGCCTGCGCCCGGTCGAGCTGCCGGGGTTGGAGGAGACGACCTACATCCTGCGCGTGCGGCCGTGAGGGGCGCCGCGTCGCCTCACTTCCGCGCGTAGGTCGAGATCCGCCGTCGCCAGGCCTCCTCGACCGCCGCGACGTCGAAGCTCTCTCGAAAGGCCCCCCAGGAGTCGTCGGCGCTCCGCACCGACCGCAGGTAGCGCGGCAGGCGCCCGGCGAGTCTCGAATCGTCCGCCGTCACGAGGAGCTGCAGCAGGCTCCAGGCGAGCGCCTGGTTCCGCGTCCGGTGCGACCCGAAGAAGCCTCCCCCGAGCTGCAGGAGCTGGGCGACGCCCGGCAGCTCGCCCCGCTGGAGGAGCTCGGCGCAGGTCGCCTCGTGCTCCGGGTCGCGGTAGTCCACGCGCGCGGGGTCGGGCTCCGCGGGGCCGTGGAGGGCCCAGTGGGGCAGCAGCTCGGCCAGTCCCTCCTCGACGGCCGCGGGCAGGTCGCCGCAGGCATCCCTGAGTGCCACGTGGCACACCTCGTGACTCAGGATCAGAGGCAGGTCCTGCGCCGGATGGGGCGACACCTGGAGGAGGATGCACCGCACGCGCTCGTAGTAGCCGCCACCCGCGTCGCCCGCCCGGAAGCTCGGGTGCACGGGGCTGGTGACGCTCAGCTTGCGTTCCAAGAGGGCGATCTCGTGTCCCTCCGCCACGAGGAAGACGTCGACCGCCGGACGCCGTGCGCCCTCCGCGTCATCGATCCAGCGGCTGACTCGCGTGTACGTCTCCTCGCAGGTCCGCAAGAGCTCGGAGCCGTCGAGCGGGAGGTCGCTGAACACCCGAAACTCCCTCGACTCGGCCAGGAGGTCGTGGCCGTACTTCGAGACGCCCGCCGCCTCCGCCGCGCCGGGGTCGGGCGTGGAGGAGGGCGCCTGGCCGCAGCCGAAGAGGGCTCCGGCGGACAGTCCCAGGGCGATGGGGAGGGGGCGCATCGGGTCAGTCTAGCGCGACACTCCGGCTGCCGTCCCCGGCTCAGGTCGCCGCCGCGGCGCGGCGTTCCGAGCTCCGCAGGGGCACGCAGAGGGCGGCGGAGACCGCGACGAAGGCGGCGGAGCCCGCCACGCAGGTCATCAACCCCGCCAGTCCCTGCCCCGCGAGCTGGAAGAGGAGCCCCGAGAGGAGTGTGCCCACCAGGCGTCCTGCGGCGTTCGCCGAGTAGTAGAAGCCCACGTTCAAGGAGACCTTCTCCGCCTCCGCGTAGGCCACGATCAGGTAGCTGTGGAG
>CAZQAT010000037.1:0-27014 GCA_964591315.1 uncultured Planctomycetaceae bacterium | reverse complement strand
CCCAGGCTCGCCAGCAGCCCGCCGCCCAGGAAGAAGCCCAGGCCCTTCAACGTGTTCTTCGAGCCCGTCAGCCAGGCCACCCACTTCATCAGGCCCCCGGCGTCCCCCGCGGGCACGACGAGCTTGACGTAGCTCTTGGAGCTCATCTTCGTCAGGTCCTTGGCGATCCCGCTCAGGCCCTGGGCCGCGAGTACGACCGGCACGCTCAGGGTCGCCGCCTGCCAGGCGAGCAGCGCGAAGGAGACCACCTGCAGGCTCAGCCCCGACAGCAGCGTCGCGCGCAGCCCGAAGCGCGCCCCCAGCCAGCCCCCGACGGCGTTCGTCACGACGCCGAAGAACTCGTACAGCAGGAAGAGGGAGGCGATCTCGAGGGGCGAGCGTCCGAGCTCGTGCAGCCACAGCAGCACCAGCATGCGCAGGGCGCCGTCCGTCAGCGTGAAGGCCCAGTAGGCGCCGGTGACCGTCGTGTAGTCGCGGACCTTGCCCATGGGGCGCTAGCGCAGCGTGGCAGCGACCATGCGGGTGAGCTCGGCGAGGCGGTTCGCGTAGCCCCACTCGTTGTCGTACCAGATCAGGACCTTCACGAGCCGCCCGTCGGTGACACGCGTCGAGAGGGCGTCGACGACTCCGCTGCGCGGATCCCCGGCGAAGTCGGAGCTGACCAGGGGCCGCGTCTCGTAGCCGAGGATGCCCTCGAGCGGCGCCGTCCGGGAGGCTTCCAGCAGGGCCCCGTTGACCTCCTCGACCGTCGTGTCCCGGGAGACCTGGAAGACCGCGTCCACCAGTGAGGCGTTCAGTACGGGCGCCCGCACCGCGATGCTGTCGAGCTTGCCCTTCAGCTCGGGCACGATCAGCGTCACCGCCGTGGCCGAGTTGGTCGAGGTCGGGATCAGGTTGACCTGGCTGGCACGCGCCCGGCGAGGATCCCCGTGGGGGGCATCGTGCACGGACTGAGTGTTCGTGGGGTCGTGGATGGTCGTCACCACCCCGCGCTCGATCTCGAAGGCGTCGTGCAGCACGCGCACGACCGGCGCCAGGCAGTTGGTGGTGCAGGAGGCGGCCGTGACGATCGGCTCCGCGTGCAGGTCGAAGGCCTCGTGGTTGACGCCCACCACGATGTTGGGCGGGCCGTCCTTGACCGGCGCCGAGACGACCACCTTGCGGGCACCGTTCTCGAAGTGGGGGGCGAGGCTCGCGCTCGTCCGGAAGCGGCCGCTGCAGTCGAGCACCAGCTCGACCCCCAGTCGCTCCCAGGGCAGCTCTCCGGGGGAGTCGCCCTGCAGGTAGTCGAGCTCGCGGCCGTCGACGGTCAGGCGCCCCGACTCCCCGGCGCAGGCGTGGGGCCAGCGCCCCTGGACGCTGTCGAACTGGAGCAGGAGCGCCATGGTCTCGGCGCTGGCGTGGGGCTCGTTGACCACCACGAAGTCCAGCTCGGGATGGTCCCAGCCGGCGCGCAGGACGAGGCGGCCCATGCGGCCGAAGCCGTTGATGCCGATGCGGATCGGTTCCATGGCCGAGATTGGACCGGATCCGACCCGGCGACCGCTACACCCCGGCCGTGGAGTTCCCGTGAAAGACGGCGGCGGCGCCCCCTGGGGGCACCGCCGCCGTCTGTCGTGGTGGGACTCGAGTCAGTCCGTCCAGGAGAGGGCCAGTCCGTCCAGCTTCGCGACCTCGGAGTCGACCGGGTCGCCGAGGAAGCTGATGCGCACCTGCACGAAGCGGGCGCCGCTCAGGCTGGAGATGTCCGCCTTCCAGCTCGCGTCCCCGCCGAAGAAGCTGGGCGCGCCGGCCGAGGGCTCGGGCAGGGGGTCGCCGTAGGGGTCGAGGCCCGCGGCGTCCGCTCCGATGTAGAAGGGCTGCCCGGGGGCGCCCCCGACGATGGCGTCCGCGCCCCGGAAGGCCAGCTCGATGCTCGTGCCCGCGGGCAGGTCGCCCAGCAGGTTGGCCTGGTTGAAGCTCGGGGCCGTCGAGCGGGTGTCGAGCCAGATCGAGTGGGCCCGGCTCTTGGTGGTGACGAAGTCCACGGCGCCGATGTAGAAGGTGCAGTCCGCGGGCATCGTCGGGGCCCCGGGCGGGTTGCTGCCCGGGTTGAAGCCCCCGCTCGCCACCGTCTCGAGGTCCGGGTTCACCAGCACGGGGTTGCCGTTGGCGTCGATGCCACCCGCTGAGTAGGCCCGGAAATTGGGCCGCGCCGAGGTGATGGCCGCCAGGGAGACGTCGAGGGCGTTCAGGCCGAGGCCCTGGGCCGCCGGGTAGACGCGGAACTCCGACAGGAGCGGCAGGCCGATCGTCGGCACCGCTCCCGCGGCGTAGTTCTTCTCCGGCCCGAGGCCATTGACCAGGATCTCCTGGTCGAGGGGCACGCCCCCACCGGCGCTGCCGCCCACGGACTGAATCGACGTGTCGCGCCAGGTGTAGTGCTGGTAGTCCTCGACCGCGATCCCGCGGTTCAAGGGGTAGGGGATCAGGACCGTGCCCGTGGTCGAGGTGTAGAGGTCCGCCGGGCTGACCACGTAGCCGCTCGACCTGGGGTGCACGACCTCACCGGGCTCGAGGAAGTTGTCGGAGAACACCGTACCCAGGCCCGATGCCGGGTAGGCGGGGAATAGAGACAGCGGGTCGAGCAGCTCGTCCGGCAGCTTGTCTCCGTGCCCCAGGGTGATGGAGAACTCCGGGTAGGAGTCCGCGACCACCTGACCGCCGGCGGGGGCCCAGGAGAGGCCCTCCACGTCCAGGTTCAGGTTCGAGTCGTCCATCAGGCCGAAGCCCAGGTCCGCGTAGCGCCAGAGCTGGTGCAGCTTGCTGCCCAGGGGTACGAGGGGCGTCTGGACGCCGGAGGAGAAGGGGATCATCGCGCCCGGCAGGGCCTGGCTGCGGTCCGCGTTGCCCTGGAAGCGAGTCACGGGCCGGGGCTTCATGAGCTCCTCGTTCGCGTTCACGGAGACCTGGCCGCGGAACTCCTCGAAGCCGTCGCCGCCGAGCATGTCGCCGCTCTCGAAGCGCAGCACGAGGTTGCCGTTGCCGTTGCCGGCAGCGCCGGGGTCGAGCTTCAGCTCCGCGTCGTCGAGCGCGGAGGCGAGCGAATTGCCCGCGGCGTCGCGTACGGGCGCGAGGGGGTTGTCGCCCACGTGGACGTGGTAGGTCTCGGAGACGCCCTGCACGTGGGGCAGGCGTGCCGAGGCCTGGAAGGTGAAGACCAGCAGGTCCGCCGAGGGGATGACCTGACCGGCGATCAGGTCGCCGCTCTGGGCTGGGCTCGAGGGGGCGTCCGCGAGCGTGAAGCCGTAGAAGGCGCTCAGGGTCTCGGCGTCCATCGGCTCGCTGAAGCGCACGCTGACCGAGGCGTCCGGGCTGACTCCGTCGTTGGGGGGCGTGGTCGCGGTGGGTGCGTAGCTCACGAAGCAGTCGGAGTTGTCGAACAAGGGGTCGTAGGCGGTCGTCAGCGCCGCGAGCCCGTTGGTCGGTCGACCGGTGTTGCTGTAGAGGATCCGCACCCGCAGGTCCTGCACCACGCCGCCGCTCTGGAGGCCGAAGCCGTAGACCACGCCGTAGAGGCCGTTCTGCTGGACGAGGTCCCCCGTACTCACGGCCGAGGTGCAGGCCACCGTGTTGAAGCTCGCGCTCCCGACCACGAAGCCGTTGTCGACCAGCGGGTCGGCCTGGATGCCGCCGCCGAAGACCATCAGCATCTCGTTCACGACCCGAGGCGCCTCCGTGTCGGGCAGGAAGCCGTTGTGCGGGTCACCGGTCACGTCCGTCTCGCCGCCGGCGCGCATGGCGCGCAGGATGTCGAGCGTCGGTACGCTGCCGTCGTTGGTGCCGTTGCCGTTGAAGGCCAGCCCGCTGCCGGCCAGGTTGGTCAGGATCTCGGTCTGGCCGCTCTGGGGGGCGGCCCTGGTCGGAATGCGCAGGGCCACGTTGGGCTCGCTGTCGTTGACCGAGGCCGGCAGCCCGAGGTTGTTGACCCGCAGGGGCGGGTTCGAGCTCGCCCCGTCGAGCAGGCTGACGGTCAGGTCGAGCACGACCCGCGTCGGGTAGAAGCTCGGCAGGCCGTCCCCGTCCGGGTCGGCCAGGGCGCCGTGGTTGGTGTCCGCGAAGACCCGCGCCTCGTAGGGCAGCTCGGGCGGGTAGCCCGTGGCGAGCTTGACGGTCGAGCCGGACACGGAGTCCACGTCGAGCAGGTCACTGAACTGCAGGGAGATGGCCGCGTCGCGCTGGATCGTCGACCAGGGGCCGAGCTCCGGGGGCAGCCCCGCGTCGAGGATCGGCACTCTCTGGGCCTCGGCGTTCTGGAGCGCGCTCTTGAAGGCCTGGGTCCCGCGGTCGTGGAGGATCGTCAGCTCGTCTCGCTGGGCCAGATTCTCGCCCAGGTCGTAGGTGCTCCCGTCGCTGACGACGGAGGCGCCGACCACGACGTCCTCGTACACCAGCCGCCGCAGGCCGGTGTTCCCATCGACGTCGAAGACGTCCACCAGCCGCCCGAAGGAGGCGTCGACCAGGAAGAGGTCCGCGGCGCTCCCCCCCTGGTGGGGGTCGCCGAGGTGAGGGGGCTGGGCATTGCCCTGGCTCCCCCCCGGTGCGACGGTGCCGGTGGGGGGCGGAGCCGTCAGCGCGTTCGAAAGCGCACTCTGCCCGAGCGCTTCTTGGGACGTGGCGTCGGAGCAACCGGTCAGGGGGACCAGGGGCAGTACGAGCAGGCAGAGGGTGGGTCGGATGGTCCTCATGGTCTCTATCCTAGGGGCTTTAGGTGGTGTGTGGGGCCGCGCCGAACTGAAGTGCGAGCTGGAGTCCGACCGGGGGCCTGCGCGACCTGGGGCCGAGTGATGGCAACCTCCATGCCAGGGCTGGAGACGCAGCCGCTGGGGTCCCCGCCCGGCGCCGGGTCTCCCTGCGTGCGAATTGAGCTCTCGGGCCGGCGCCGTGGGGCTCGATCGCGGTAGGGTCTGCCGCCACTCGCACTGCCCATGAGACACTCCGCCGCCGTCCTGATGACTCGTGTCCACGAGCGGGAGCTCGAGGTGTACCTGGTCCGCCGGGCTCCCGAGCTGCGCTTCTTCGGCGGCTATTGGGCGTTTCCGGGGGGCGTGGTGGACGAGGTGGATCTCCTCGGCGAGGAGAGCCGGGACGACCAGGCGGCGCTCGAGCGCGCCGCCCTGAGGGAGCTCTTCGAGGAGACCGGCCTGCTCGTCGGTGACCTGGCCGAGGCCGTGCCGGCGGAGCGGCGCGCCGCCCTGCGCGCGCGTCTGCTGGAGCGCGACACGGACGCCGGGCCCTGGTGCGAGTTCGTGCAGGCCGCCGAGCGGGCCCGTGCCCTCCTGCGCTGCGTCACCACGGTCACGACCCCCGAGTACTCCAAGCTGCGCCACCGCACGCCCTTCTTCCACCTGGAGCTGCCGGCGGGGCAGCTGCCCGCGATCGAGACCGGAGAGCTGGTGGACGGTCGCTTCTGGCGCGTACCCGAGCTGCTCGAGGAGTGGCGCGGCGGTCAGCTACCCCTGGTGCCGCCGGCGCTCTTCCTGCTGGAGCTCCTGAAGGACGGGGGCCTCGAGGACTTCTTCCCCCGGGCCGCCGAGCTCGGAGCCGCGATCGAGGGCGGGCAGCTGCACCGGGCCTACTACACCCCCGGGGTGATGGTCGCGCCCCTGCGCACGCCGACCCTGCCGCCGGCGACGACCACCAACACGGTGCTGATGGGCGAGGAGCGCGTCTACGTCGTGGACCCGGCCACGCCCCACGCCTCGGAGCAGGCGCGCCTGTTCGATACCCTCGACCGCTGGCGGGAGGCGGGGCGCGAGCTGGTCGGAATCCTGCTCACCCACCACCACCACGACCACGTGGGCGGGGTCGAGGCCACCGCACGGCGCTACGGCCTGCCCGTGCTCGCACACCCCGAGACCTTCGCGCGCCTGGAGCTCGGAGACCTGGAGCAGCGACTGATCGGGGACGGCACGCGCCTCGAGCTGGGCCGCGCTCCGGACGGCACGCAGGGCTGGGGGCTGACCGCCCACCTGACCGAGGGCCACGCCATCGGTCACCTGATCTTCGTCGAGGACCGCTACCGCACGGCGGCGGTCGGCGACCTGGTCTCGACCCTCTCGACGATCGTGATCGACCCGCCGGAGGGGCACATGGCCACCTATGTGGAGACCCTGCGGCGCGCGGGGGAGCTCGACATCGGTCTGGTGATTCCCGCCCACGGTCCGGCCGTGCGGGCGGGCAAGAAGGCCCTCGCCTACCACCTGCGACGCAGGGCCGAGCGCGAGGCGAAGCTCCTGGCGGCCCTCGGTGAGGAGCCGCGGAGCCTCGAGGCGCTGTTGCCGGTGGTCTACGACGACGCGCCCGAGGAGGTCCGCCCCTACGCTGCCCGCTCTCTCCAGGCCGGCCTGGAGAAGCTGGGCGAGGAGGGCCGGGCGCGGTCGGAGCCCCAGGGTTGGGTGCTGGTCCGCGGCTGAGCCCCTCCCCGTCGCGGCAGTCCGCCCCGTGTCGCGGGAAGCCGACCGTCGGGCCTCGAAGGAGGGGGGTGGGTGCGTAGAATCCCCGCCATGACCTTCGAAGCACGGGGCCTGGCCCGGGAGTTGGGGGGGCGCGTGCTCTATCGCGACCTGGACTTCCGGCTCGAGGAGGGGCGCACCCTGGTGGTGCGAGGACCCTCGGGCTCGGGCAAGACCCAGCTCCTGCGGCAGCTCGGGGACCTGGACTCAGGAGCGCGCAGCGAGTTGCGTCAGGAGGGGGGCCTCACCTGGGGCGGCCGGAGCCCCGAGGAGTGGGGCGGCTGCGGCTGGCGGGCCGAGGTCTGTTGCGTGCCTCAGGTGGTGCCGGCCCTCACGGGGACCCCGGCGGAGCTCGAGCTGCGCATCGCGGGTCTCCGGGCCCAGCGTGGGCGGGAGGCTGAGGATCCCCGGGCCCTGGCGCAGGGACTCGGGCTCGGGGCGGCCGCCTGGGAGCAGCCCTGGGGCGAGCTCTCGGTGGGCGAGCGGCAGCGCTTGTTGCTGGCCGTGCTCTTGTCGCGAGCGCCGGGCGTGCTCCTGCTCGACGAGCCGACGGCGGCCCTCGACGAGGAGGGTGCAGAGCGGGTCGAGGCCCTGTTGAAGGAGCGCACCTGTGTCTGGGTTACCCACTCCGCGGCCCAGGCCGAGCGCGTGGCCGACGCGACGATCCGCCTCGAGGGACGGAACGATGCCGACTGAGGGGCCGATCGCCATCACCTGGTGGGGGCTCGCGCTCGGGTCCACGCTGCTGGTCGCCAACGGGCTGGTGTCCCTGTGGCTGGGACTGGGGCTGGGGCGCAAGCTGCTGGTGGCGGGGCTGCGCACGGTGGTCCAGCTCTCGCTGCTCGGGCTCGTGCTCGTCTACGTCTTCGAGTCGGGCAACGCCTGGCTGGTGGGGGGGATCGCGACCCTGATGATCGTGCTGGCGAGCGTCGAGGCGGTGCGCCGCGCGGGGCGCACCTACGCGGGCGTGCGGCGCGACGTCTTCCTGTCCCTGCTCGTGGCGGCCGCATCGTCGATGCTGTTCGTGACGACGCTCATCCTGCACACCGATCCCTGGTGGACGCCGCGCTACCTGATCCCCTTGCTCGGGATGGTGCTCGGCAACGGCCTGACCGGGATCAGCCTCGGCCTGGAGCGCTGTCTCACCGCCTTCGAGGAGGAGCGCCCGAGCCTCGAGCTCTGGATCTCCGCTGGCGCGGGGCCCTGGGAGGCGGCACGGCCCGTCGCGTCGCGTTCTCTGAAGGCGGGCTTGATCCCGATCCTGAACGCCATGAGCGTGGCGGGGATGGTGACGATTCCGGGGATGATGACCGGGCAGATCCTGGGCGGCACCGAACCGGGGATGGCGGCGCGCTACCAGATCCTGGTCATGTTCCTGATCGCGGGCGCGACGGTGGCGGGGACCACGGGCGTGGTGCTGCTCGCGGTTCGGGCGCTCTTCGATGAACGCGGACGCTTGTTGCGATCGAAACCGAGGTGACCCGTGAGTGGGAGGACGCAGCTCCACGAGCCCGAAGCGCAGACCCCGAGCGGAGAGCCGGGAGGGCGGGTGTGAATCGCCGGGCCTGGCGGAGGAGGGGAGTGGCCCTGGTCCTGGGGCTCGCGTTCTCCGTGCTCCTCGCGGAGCTCGGCTACCGCCTGGTGCGCTCCGGCGGTCTGGGGCCGACGACCAATCCCGCCTACGTGACCTTCGACCGGGAGCTGGGCTGGGCCTACGCCCCGGGCACGAGCGCCCGCCATGCGAGCAGCGAGTTCGACGTGGAGGTGCGGATCAACGCCCGCGGCTTCCGCGGTGAGGACTGGCCCGCGCCGTCGCCGGGCCGCCCGCGGGTGCTCGTCCTCGGTGACTCCTTCGCCTTCGGCTGGGGCGTCGAGCAGGGCGAGAGCTTCAGCGCCCGCCTGGCCGAGCTCGAGCCGAGCTGGGACGTGCTCAACGCGGCGGTCAGCGGCTACGGCACGGACCAGCAGCTCTTGCTGCTGCAGCGCTTGATCCCCGAGGGGCGGCTGGACCTGGTGGTGGTGCTGTTCTGCCCGAACGACCTGGTCGAGTGCGCGGACTCCGTGGCCTACGGCCGCCGCAAGCCCCGCTTCGTTCTCGACGGCGACGGGCTCGAGCTGCGCGGCGTCCCCGTTCCGCGGCCCTGGCTGCCGCGGGTCAGCCACCTCTGGCGCGCAATCGACAAGCTGCGCTGGGAGCGCGGGCGGTTGCTGCGCGCCGACGAGCACGCGGAGGACTGGCGCCTGGTCCAGGCGCTCTACCTGCAGATGCAGCGCGAGCTCGGACCCGTGCCCCTGCTCGTGCTCTCCGAGACCCCGCAACTCGCCAACCTGGCCCGCGGGAGCGCCGTGGAGCACCTCGATCTGAGCGAGCTGGTCGCGGAGACGGATGGCGCCTCCCACTTCCCCGTCGATGGTCACTACACCCCAGCCGGCCACCGGGCCCTGGCCCACCGCCTGCGCGAGCGGGCCAAGGGCTTGCTGGACGCCGGCCCGGAATGAGGCCTCCGGGACCGTACAGAGGGAATCAGCCCGCCGTGCTTGCGCGGATGCCGGCGACTTGGAGAATCCCGGCACGGGTCTGACGCCCCGCCTCCGCTCCTCTCCAACAGCCCCTACATCTCCCCATGAAGAAGCTCCTGATCGGCTGCCTCGGCCTGATCGTGGTCCTGATCCTCGCCGGCGTGATCGGCGTCATGTCCTTGCCCAGCACGGTCGTCGTCGAGCGCTCCAAGACCGTCGACGCGACCCCCGAGGAGGTCTACGCCGTGGTGTCCGACCTGCACACCTGGCCCGACTGGACGTTCTGGAGCAAGGAGGCCGACCCGGAGTGCACCTGGGACTTCCAGGGCGAGACAGGCGACGGCGCTTCGATGGCGTGGGAGGGTCCGATCCACGGCAAGGGCAAGCTGACCCTGAAGAACTGCATGCCGGGCCAAAAGATCGAGTACGACATGGTCTTCATCGAGGAGGCGATGGCCTCGGTCGGGAGCATGACGCTCGCCGCGGACGGTGAGGGGACCACCGTGACCTGGGCCATGTCACAGGAGCTCGAGGGGGCCGGCAAGCTGCTCGGTCTGGCCATGGATAGCCTGATCGGACCGATGTTCGACCAGGGTCTGGACGGCCTCGACGCACATCTCGGCGGCCAGGGACGAGACTGAGCACGCCGGCGACGAGTCGTGGGGGAGCCTTGAGCGCGATCGAGATCCATGAGCTGTGCAAGCGCTACGGCTCGCAGACCGTCGTCGAGGGGCTCTCCCTGACGGTGGAGCGGGGCGCGATCTACGGCCTGCTGGGGCCCAACGGCTCCGGGAAGACGACCACTCTGGCCTGCGCCCTGGGGCTCCTGCGCCCGACCTCGGGCAGCTCGACGGTGCTCGGTGAGCCCGCGCGGCGCATCCACCGCCTGGACGGGCGCCTGAGCGTCGTCTTCGACACGGCCATCGCCTTGCCCGGGCTGACGGCCCGTCAGAACCTCGAGTACCTGCGGCGCGTGCTCGGTCACCGGCGCGGGCGCACGAACGAGGAGGTGCTCGAGGCCGTGGGCCTGGCGGAGATGGCGAAGAAGCGCGTGCGGAGCCTCTCCCTCGGCCAGAGCAAGCGCCTCGCCATCGCCGGCGCCCTGCTCGGCGAACCCGAGCTGCTGGTGCTCGACGAGCCCCTGTCGGGTCTCGACACCATGGGGGTTCGGCGCATGCTGGACCTGTTCCGCGAGCTGCGCAACGAGGGCATGACGCTGCTGCTCTCCTCGCACCGTCTGCACGAGATGCAGACCGTCGTGACCCACGCGGGGATCTTGCACGGGGGGCGCATCGTGAAGGATGGGGACCTCGATAGCCTGCTGGGCCGCGGGGAGGGGCGCTATCGCGTCACCGTGGACCGGGCGGCGGAGGCGCGCCAGCGGATCGATGCGCTGCAGGGCGCGCGCGTCGACGGTGAGGTCCTTGGAGACGATGGCGCCACTGTCCTGGACGTGCGCCTCGAGGCCGCGACCCCCGTCGCCCTGCTCAACCGCACCCTGGTCGAGGCCGGCCTGGAGGTCAGCAGCCTCGAGGCGCGCGTCGAGACCCTGCAGACAGTCTTCGAGGGTCTGATCGACCGGCACGGGGCCGCGGAGGGCGCCGCGTGACCGGCACCTGGCGCGTCTTGCGGGCGGAGCTCTACCACCTGCTCCGCTCGCGGGTGACCCACGGGGCGGTGCTGTTCCTGCTCCTGATCCCCTTCCTGCACGTGGGCGTGGCGCACCTCTTCGACGCTGCGGCGCGCTTCGAGGCGGCCCAGCGCGGCAAGCAACTGCTCGGGCTCGACGAGGGGCTGGGCTGGGCGCCGATGGTGGAGGCCTGGCGGGTGGGGCTGGCCCTGAGCGCGCTGCTGCTCCTGATCCACGGGGCACGCTCGGTGGCCGGCGACCGGGACAGCGGCCTGTTGCGCCTGGCCTCCACGCGCACCGCCGCGCGGCCGGCCCTGGTGCTGGGCCGCGCTCTGCTCGGTCCGCCCCTGGTGGTGGCGGCCGTGGCCCTGACCGGCCTCGCCGCCTGGTTCGCCGCGCAGCTCTGGTTCGACTTCGGCCCCCTGGTGGAGGACGGCTACGTGATCCTCGAGCCCGAGGAGCTACGCGGCGAGCTCTGGCGCACCCTCACCAGCGCCGTGCCGGCCCTGTGGGCCGTGCACGCCTTCGGTCTGTTGATCTCGAGCACCTCCCGCGGAGCGATCCTGGCGGTGGCGGTGTCGATCGCCGTCTTCCTGGCCTTTGACCTGTTCAAGGGTGCCCTGGGGGAGGACCGCTTCTGGGTCTTCGCCTCCTACACGCCCTCGCTGGTGGACAATTCGGCGATGAACGAAATGGTCGGCATGGCGCACGGATACTCGGATGCCGGCTATTCGGAGGCCCTGATGCGTATGAGCCTGGTCCTCCCGGGACCACAGGGAGTGCTGTTCGTGCTCCTGGCGGCGGCCGTCATGATGCGCCGGCGCCTCTAGCGCCGCCCTGGTCCGGTCTTCGGGAGCCGATAGACTGGCCCTCGAGCCGACCCCCGCCTACCCATGACGCCTCGAATCCAAGTCCTCGTGGCCGCCGCGCTGCTGTGCGCCTCCAGCCTGGCCGGTTGCAGCACCGCACCCGCCGAGGCCATCCCCGAGCCCCTGCCGGAGGCCCTGGCCTGGGCTCGACCGGCCCAGGAAGGGACGCGCAACTTCCTCGGCCTGAAGACCCGTGAGAACGACAGCGGCTCCCTCGACGCCCTGACCTTCGACCCCGGGGCGCGGGTGGTGCGGGTGGTGGAGAACTCCCCCGCGGCGGCGGCCGGCCTCCAGGTGGGGGACGTGGTGCTCGGCTGGGGCGACTCCGACGTGGACGACCCGGAGGCCCTCGCGACCCTGCTCCAGCGAACCCCCGTGGGTGCGGAGATCCGTGTGCGGGTACAGCGGGACGACACCGTCTTCGAGGTGCCCGTCCGGTTGCGGGCGGACACGGCCCCCTCGGTGGGCGAGGTGGAAGTGCTGCAGCGCATCGACCCGGCCCGCTCGCGGGCCGGCTGGGTGACCGGGCGGGGCGGGGCGGTCCTGGTGGCCTCGGCCGAGGACGCGCCGTTCCCGCTGGCCGGCGTGCCCGTGGGCAGTGCGGTGACCGCGGTCGACGGCGAGGAGGTGCTCTCGGCCCGGGCCCTGATCCGCGCCCTGCGGGCTCGGCCTGCCGGCAGCGTCGTGCGGGTGGACTTCCACGGCTCCGCGGCTGAGCGGCAGGTGGCCGAGGTGGAGCTCTTCGAGGCCGCTACCGTCGTGACCGGGGCACAGCTCCCGATCCTGTTCAACTACACCCACGATCTGGTGGGCGACACGACCGAGTTCGCCCTGATCGACCTGTGGTTCATCTCCCTCTTCCGCTACATCCGGACAGGTGGAGAGCGGGAGTACCGCGTGCTGCGCTGGATCCAGTTCTCGAGCGGGAAGGGAGAGCTCGCCGAATGATCGCGGCCGCGCTTCTCCCGCTCCTCGTGGCGGGGCCTGCCCACTCCGAGGCGGACGGCGTGACCTACGTGGACGCCTCGATCGAGTTCGAGGGGCAGCTCCTGACTCACCGCTTCGTGGACCTGGACGGGGACGGCCGCATGTCCCTCTGCGTGGCCCTGCGCAACCCCCAGGGACGCCGCGAGCTGCGCATCTACGAGGCCAACCGGCGGGGCTTCGACCCCGGCGGCTTCCGCGAGGTCCCGGTGCACCCGGACGTTCTGGCCTTCGGCTTCGCCGACGTGCGGGACGAGCCGGGTCAGGAGCTGCTGCTGCTCACCCGCTCGGGCGCCCACTCCTTCTCCCTGACGAAGGAGGGCTACGCGGGCAACATCTCCCGCCTGGCGACGGAGCCTCTGCTGTACGACGTGCCCGACAGCCGCGCCCTGCCGTACTGGGCCTACGTCCTGCCCGTGGGCGTCAGGGACCACGTGCTGCTCCCCGGGCGCGCGGGGGTCACGATCTGGGGGCCCCGGGAGGGAGAGGAGGGTCCCGACCACTATTCCCTGCACACCCGCGTCGGCTCCGAGGGCGACGTCGAGATCGACCGCAGCACCTCCGGGAGTGGCGACGGGGTGGCCACCAGCGGCAGCGGTGAGATACGCGTGGGGTTCTTCGGGGATTCCGATGACGTCTTCCTCTCTTCCGATCCGTCGGTGACTCTGCTGCGGGACGGCAAGTCCTACCCGGCGCCGGCCCTGGTGGACCTGCAGGGGGACGGCCGCCCCGACCTCGTCTATCTCGAGGACGACCGGCTGCACGTGTACCTCTGCGGGCCCGAGGGGATCCGCGGAGAGCCGAGCTGGGTCGAGGAACTGCCGGAGTACCTGCAGCCCGAGGACGCTACGGTCAGGTTCGAATTCGTCGACGTGGATGCCGACGGCGACCTGGACCTGGTGGCTCGGGTCTCCGAGGAGATGTCCGGGCTCGAGGACCGGGAGGTGCGCCTGTTCGTGCTGCGCAACGACGGTGGCAGGCTCCTGCCGGCCGAGGCGACCCAGGTCCTGCGCTTCGAGGCGGCCACGCTGACCCAGAGCGTCGTCGACGTGGACGCCGACGGCACGCCCGACCTCATCATCCGCAAGCTCTCACTGCCCTCGATGATCGAGGCCGTCTCGGGACTCGAGTTCGAGATGAACTACATGGCCTTCCTGGGCACCGGAGGCCGGCGCCCCTTCGAGCGCAAGCCCGCATTCAAGCAGTCGGAGGTCTTCGACGTGAGCAACATCGACCAGGTCATCAAAAGGCGCCGGCTCGACATCGACTGCAGCGGCGACGGCGTTCCTGACCTGGTCGAGCTCGACCTGCAGGGGCGCATCGTGATCCGCCGGCTGGTCCGCGAGTCGAGCTTCTTCGGTGGGGACAGCTGGGAGTACGAGACGTCGCCGTGGAGGCGTTTCGAGCGGCGGGGGACCCTCCTCTCCCTCGACCTACGCGACCTGAACGGCGACGGCGTGGGGGACATCGTGACTCCTGCGCGCGACTCCCTGAACGTGTTGATGTCCTCCCGGAGGCGCTGAGATGGTGGCCGGACTCTCCCCCCTTGGTGCCGTCCTGACGAGCCTCTACCTGGCTGCCGGACAGGAGCCGGCTGTCAGTGTCGTGGTGATTCCCGACGGCGGTGGCCAGCTCGCCGTGCGCGAGGCGAACGGTGACGGGCGGCTGGACCTGATCCAGCTCGAGCCCACGGGCTTCGGCTACCGCTACTTGCGGGCCGACCGGACCTACCCCGCGGACTTCGACGCCTACCTCCCCTGGCCTGGGGACAACCTGGCCTGGGACGTGGTCGACCTGGATGGGGACGGCAGCCACGAGGTGGTGACCCTCTCGAGCGCCGGGGACGTGCGCTCCTGGGTGCCCGGGCCCGGGGGCGAGTTCGGCGAAGGGAGGCTGCACCTGGCCTCCCGCAGCTACCTGCCCCACGGCGTCAATCGCATGCGGTTCGCGCGGGACGTGGACGGCGATGGACGCCTGGATCTCGTGCTGCCCGCGGCGGGGCAGTTCCGGATCCACCTGCAGGACGACGAGGGCAACTTCGGGGAGGGCTTCGAGATCGAGTACGAGGCGGACGTGGACTACCGCGTCGGCAACGCCGCGAGCCTCGAGAGCACCTTCGGTCAGACGCTCCGGATCCCCTGGTTCAGCATGGATGACGTGGACGGCGACGGGCGCCAGGATCTGGTCTCCACCGCGGAGGGACGCGTGGACTTCCACCTGGCGAGGCCGGAGCTGTCTCCGACCCCGACCTGGACCCTCGACCTGGCCAGCCTCGCGGAGTCCGGAGCGGAGCGCGACGGCTGGGACCTGGATGACCTCTTCTCCAACCTGGACCAGGGCGTCAAGTGGCGCATCGAGGAGCTCGACGGTGAGGCGCCCCGGGACCTGGTCATCCAGGTCGGAGGGACGATCAAGGTCTACCACGGCGGCTCCGTGCGCGGGGTCGGCCCCAAGGCGGACCAGGTGCTGCGCGTCTCGGGCAATCTGCTGCACCTCTTCTTGAGGGAGGTCACGGGCGACGAGCTGCCCGATCTACAGCTCCTGCGCGGAGAGAAGATCGGCCTGGGGAGCATGATCCAGTGGCTGGTGCTCCCCGGCTCCCTGGACTTCGAGTTCTTCACCTACGCGAACACCGCCGGCGAGTTCAGTCGTACCCCGACGCGGCGCAACACCATCTCGCTCAAGATCCCGCGCCTGTTCAGCCTGTACGAGGATGCGAAGGAGATCGAGGACGAGTACGAGCGCCAGGAGCGGATCAAGGCCGAGCGCCTCGACCTGGACGGTGACGGCGCCGAGAACGACGTGGTCGACCTGGTCGAGGGAGAGCTCCTGTTCTTCCGCGACAACGCCCCGCCCGTGGACGAGCGCCTCGCGAGCTTCCAGGAGGGCACCCTCGAGGCGTTGGTGGAGGCCTACCTGCTCGAGGACCTGGACCGGCTGGGGGACGAGGAGACCCGCACCATCGACCTCGGCAAGATCCGCGAGTGGAACTTCTACCCCGGGGCGCCCCTGCGCGCCGCCTGCCAGGGACGGGAGCCCGTCCTGCGTGTGGAGGCGACGGGCCGGGGCGACGACGAGGAGGTCACCCTACGGGCTCTCGACCTCGACGGGAACGGAAGCGATGACGTGGTCGCCTCGACGCGGCTCAACGGTGGCGACTACTTGATCCAGTTCGTGGTCTTGCCCCCCGCCGAGTGACGGCGGGCTGCTACTGCTTCGCGATCCAGCGCAGGAACTTGCCCTCGAGGGACTTCTTGCTCGCCTCGGGGTCCGAGAGGGGGAGTCCGTAGACGGCTTCGGCGACCTCGGCCACGGTCGGGGCACTGGCACCGGAGTTCAGCTGGCCCAGGAACTCGCTGAAGGCCTGGGCGGACTTCTTCTTGGAGCCGGCGCCGTGGGCCTGCAGCCAGTGCAGGAAGGCGGCCGGGTAGGCGCGGGTGAACTCGAGGTAGTCCCCGTAGACCGCGTCGGGGAAGACCTCCTCCCCACCGGCCGAGGGGCCCAGGAGGGGGGCGCGCGTCGTGTAACGGATGCTGCCGCTGTCGCTCTGCAGCTCGAAGGCCGTGTACCTGTCGCCGCCCCGCTTGCGGTTGCCGGCGGCCGCCTTCTGGGCTTGCTCGAGGATCGGGACGTAGTGCTTCTTGCCGTGCTCCACGCGCCAGCGACTGTCCGCCGTGTTGGGGGGCAGGACACCGCCCTCCGGCCGGCCCCCGCGCACGAAGACCTCGCGCTTCTGGGTCACCCTGGAGCGCACGTCTCCGTCGATGCGGGTGTAGCAGCCCCCGTAGAGTCGCGTCACCAGGTTGATCGAGAGCCCCGTGATCAGACTCGGCGGCAGGGAGTCGCCGTGTTCGTAGGCGAGCAGCTTGTTGAGGGCGAGCTGCACCACCTGCTGCTCCATGCCGGTGGGCGTCTTGGCCTTCATGCTGTAGCTCGAGCCGTAGTCCCGCGGAGAGGTGCTGGGTGAGGCGTACTCGAGAGCCAGCACCTGGAGGTCGTTCATGTAGAAGTGACTCCAGGTCTCGATTCCCCGCTGCCAGAAGCTGCTCCGGCTGCCAGGGAGTTGCCAGCCTGCGTAGGCGATGAACTCGACGAAGTCCTTGCGGTGGGGGACCAGCACCAGCTTGACCGGCGCCGCCCCGATGCGGTTCTGGCCGAGGACGGCCGTCGAGCGGAAGGCGTGGGCCACGCGCTGGGCCTGCGCGCGGAGCTTCGCATTGGCGTCGAACAGCTCGGTCGTGTTCTGCGCCTCCGCGCCGAGGGCGGCGCCGAGCTCCGCGGTACCCCATCCGTCGACCCACTTCGTGAGGCCCTTGAAGTCCTTGGCCAGCGTCCTGCGGTCCGGCACCTCCGTCCCGAGCCAGTCCATCCACTCGTGCTGGGCATTCAAGAGGGCCAGGCACAGGTCGCGATAGTCCTCGGCCGTGCCGCGCTGGGTCAGATCGGCCTTGGGAATCCAGACGTCGAAGAGACCGAGGGAGCTCTTCAGGAAGGCCTCGTCCAACAGGGCCTGGGGCGCGGCCTCCTCACGGCCGGCGCCCGGGCGGCCCATGGTCTCCAGGAAGGAAGCCGCCAGCTCCTGGTAGTCGAGGGTCTCGACGGGAGCGGCAGGCTTCGGCGTGGACAGAACGGGAGCCAGGGCGAGAAGGGGAGCGAGCATCATGGCGAGCGAAGAGCGGGGTTGCTGCGGTGTTGTGGGTGGGAAGTACCCGTGGTGGCGAGGGAAGTTCGCCGGAGGAGGCCCCTGAGTCGCGCAGAGCGCTCGAGGGGGTCCTCGCTGACCAGGGGTCCTTACGCTCCCGGGTGGACGATCCTTTTGGCGAAACCCTCGCATTTCTTCGGATCGATCTGGGGAGCATCTCTCTCCTGGGAGACGGACTCCGGTGAGGGAGTTCAGGGCTCGGGGTGCCCGGGGGCGGTACGGGTCGCACAGGGCTCGCACCGGTCGGGTGGGAGGGACTCCCCGAAGCGCCAGGCCGAGCCAGGCTTTTTCGGGAAGCGAACGGGTGAGGGGCGTTCTTTACAAACGGTTGGCCGTGGGGCGGAGGGCGGTTCCGCCTGGCGGGACATGCGGAGCTGCCCGAGGCTCAGTCGTTCTCGCTTCGGGGCCCGTGCACGTCCGACCAGGCGAGGTCCTCATGCGGCCGGTTCTCGCCGGTGATCGCCCTCAGGGCCTCTCCGGCGGCAGTGCGCACGGTCGCGGAGTCGCCGTCGAAGGCCTCCCGCAGGGGCTCGATGGCCCAGCGGGAGCCCAGCCCCGCCAGGGCGTTGCAGGCCCTGACCCGGATGCTCTCGGTCGGGTGCTCGAGCAGCTCGGCCACCCTCAGGGCCAGGCGGTGCCGGTCCAGGCGGCGCAGGCCGAGCTCCTTCAGGGCCCGCAGGACGGCCTCCTGCCGGGGGCTGTCCAGGTCGGCCAGGACTCGGTTGCTCTCGCGCTCGGACCACCGCTGCTCCTTCTGGTACCAGGTTTCCCAGAGCTTGTGCGTCGGCCGGGTCGGCTTGTTCAGCAGCTGAACGAGGGCGTGGTGGGCGTTGGCCCGCAGCGCGGCGCTGTCACTGGCGAGCAACTCGATCAGGCGCGGCACGCAGTTGAAGTCCTCCAGGCAGCCGAGGCCGAGGATCGCGGCCCGGACCAGGTGCTCGTCGTCGGAGTCGAGCTGGTCCAGCAAGAGGGTGGCCATCTCGTTGTTGACGCGGGCGTCGTCACCCGGGGCGACCAGTGGCACCTGGGCCGCGATCAGGCGACGCTGGGTGGGGGCGAAGTTGAGCAGGTCGGCCAGGAGGGGCAGGCCGCGGGGATCGCGGGTGCCGCCGACCCCACGCACGATCGCTCCGAGTTCGAGCTCGGAGAGCGTTGGCCACTCCCGCTCCAGGACCTGGTAGCCGCGCGGGTGACGCCGCAGGATCGAACCCACGGCCTCCTCGAGTGCCTCGGCCAGGCGCGGGTCCAGCTCACCCTCCTCGGCGCGGGTGTGCTCGACGGCGCTCAGCAGTGCCGGGGATCCTCCCACGGCTCCGAGGACCTCCACCTGGACGCGGCGTTGGGCGAGGGTCTCCGGCGCCGAGAAGCGTTCGTCGAGCCGGGCGGTCACGGCGCCGCTGCCGAGCAGGGTGAGAGCCTTCAGGATCGTCTGCCGCTGGGGCAGGCTGAGGATCTGCTCCGGCTGGCCTTCCTTACCGGGGAGCCCCAGGCCTGGCACTGCGCGCTCCTCGAGCACGGTCAGGAGAAGGTCCACGGTACCTGAGCCGAGCTCCGTGAGCTGGACCCCGGAGACCTCCGGGGCCGGCGCCGCGGGATCCCGCAGGCCTCGCAGGAGCTCGATCCCGGCGCGCTCCACCTTCGTGAAGGAGGGCGACCTCTCGGTGGGGGTCGCCGCGGCACCGACGGTGATGAATAGGGCCGGCAGGAGGCAGGGGGCCAGGCCGAGGCGTGAGAGTCCCATCCCGGTCTCCTAGGGGTGGTAGGGGAGCTTTCTCCAGGCCACGGTCTGGAACTGGATCTCCTCGTCGGAGGAGGAGGTCAGGAGCGCCTCGTCGAAGTGGATCCTGGACCAGCTGTCGAGCACCACCGAGCGCGCAACCAGGGACCCGAACAGCTCGAAGTTGCTGTTGATCTCGATCGCGGCGCTGGGAGCGTAGATGGTCCCGTAGAGCTGGGCGTTCGAGTCGAAGTCGACCTCGTCCAGGTCCACGTCCAGGCTCGGGTCGATGACGTTGTCGCTTAACAGGTTGATCTCGATGTCGGCCGGCGTGTAGGTGTCCGAGGCGATCAGCGTGTTGCTGTTCATCACGAAGTCGTCGAGCACGAAGATCTCGACCCCGCCGTTGGTAGCGTCGACGATGAACTCCGAGCCCGAGCCGAGGTCGAAGGAGTCGAGCACGACTCGTGCGGGCCCGGTCACGTTTATCCTGGCGTTCGATTTGAGCACCAAGGCACCGATGTGGTGGTCCCCTGAGGGGATCGTGGCCGTGCTGTTGTTCGAGATCGTCAGGTCCCCTACGGAGGGGATCGAGGGCACCTCGATGGGCGGCATCTCGACGAGGCTGGTGGCAGGCGCCGTGGAACCCGAGACCGTTGCGTTCCCGAGGATCGTGGCCGAACCAGCGGGGCCGGGGATCGCGCTGCCCTCGACCGCGGAGTTCTGGCTCATCGCGATGCTGCCGTTCGAGCCGATGTGGCCGTTGGAGAGCGCGTAGGCGTCGCTCCCGGAGCCGTTGACCTGCTGAGAGTCATAGCTGCCCAGGCTCGAGTCGTAGCTGTCGACGTGCGCGTTGCTGGACATCTCAAGGCTCTCGTCGCCGAAGGCGGCCCATGTGAAGTCCGAGTTCGTGACCTGCTGAACCACCAGCTCGATGCGCGATCCGACGCCGTTCTCGACCCCGAAGGAGGTCAGCATGTGGTCACCGCTACCCAGGTCGGCGTCCGTGACCCAGTAAGAACCGGACCCCAGGCTGAGGGGCTGCTGCTCGTTTCCCAGGGTGGCGTCCTCACCGCGCGAGAGCTGCAGCATGGCCTCCGCCAGGCCGGCCTCGGCCACGAGGGAGGCGTTGACGATGTCTCGCGAGCCCTTCTGGGCCTTGCCGGTCGACGACACGGTCGTGAACAGTGCCAGGGCCAACACCGACAGGCCCACGACGGCGAAGCTGACCATGAGCAGCGACACTCCCCGGCGCCGCTCGCTCCCCTTCGATTGGATAGCACGCACTCTCATCACTCAGTTCCTCAGCCGGATGGCCGTCTCGACCGTCCTCACCAGCACCTCCCCCCGGCTGTTCACAGCTTCGAGGGAGAGCCGGAGCGTGAGGACGTCCCCATTGCGCCCGATGTCGAAGCCCGCCTCGTCGGTCAGGCCGTTCCCGTTCTCGTCGCCGCCCCCGGGGAGCTCCCCCTCTAGGAACTCCCGCACGTTGCCGCAGATCGTGACCGCGACCTCCTCGGCCGAGCCGACGTTTCGCGTCAGCACGAGCTGCTGCTCGTCGATCAGGCCGTCGCCGTCGTTGTCCATGCCGTCGGCGCTCTCGCCGTCGTCGAGCGTGAGCTCCAGGGACATCAGCTCACCCGGGAGCGGGCCCCCGTAGACGGGGACCCCGGCGTTGATGTCGACGAGCTGTTGGAAGGTGAGCGAGGAGGTGTTGACGATGCCCGTCTCCAGGGCGGGGTCGAAGGTGGCGATCGAGGCCACCTGCATCTCCATCGCGATGCGGTCGAGGTTGAGCTTTGCCTGGGCGTTGAGCACCGAGGCCGACGTGGCCTGGCCGTAGGCCCCTCGGGAGGCGTCACCGATCATCGTGGCGAAGCCGATCAGGACCCCGAAGATCCCGATGGCGATGACCATCTCGATCAGGGTGAAGCCGGCCCTTGCGGCGCGTTTCGTGAACACGAGCATCAGTACTCCGCCAGGACGGTCTTGAACTCGACGTGGGCCGGTCCCGAGGCGCCGTTCCAGTCGACCTCGATGACGACGGGCAGGATGCGGTAGTCGGCGGAGTGATCCAGGGCGTCGCCCGACACACCGTCGCCGTTCAGATCCCGGGGGGTGCCGAAGCGGGTGTCGGCTGCGTCCTCCCGAAGCTCGAGGGCCACGAGCCCTCCCTCCGGAAAGAGGATGCGTCCCACGAGACCGTCGGCGTCATTGGATAGGGGGTCGAGGCCCGCGATGGCGAAGCCGCCATTCGAGATGGCCGCGTTGCCCAGGAGGTTCCCCGACTGTCCGCTGTTGTAGAGCCCGAAGGCCTGCTCCAAGGGCGTGCCCTGCAGGTCCGAGATGATCTGGCGTGCCCCGTCGGTAGCGAGGGCGGTCTCGCGGTTGACGCGCGTCGTGACCATCGACTCGAGCAGGGCCACCGTGAGTCCGAGGATCGAGCCCACCAGGATGCAGAGGGTGATCGCGATCTCGATCAGGGTCAGGCCCTGCTGGCTCCGTCCTCGCGGGCCGGGCCGCGGCCCGCGGCGGAGGATCGGAGCCCCGCCGGACGCGTGCGTACCTGGGCCTCTACCGTCTGTGCTCCCGTCTCGCATTCCCGAACTTCCCCTGGCGACCTGTGCTCGGGCGACCTCCTCGCCCGGCTTCCCCTGGCCAGTTCACGGATCGACACGGCAGGCTGGCGATCGCCCTAGGAATGCGCATATCTTCGAGGGGGATCGAGATTCCCCTTCAGTTTGACTCGAATCGGAGTGAGCCCCCCAGCCTCAGAGGCTCCAGGTCACTTCCAGGGCGTTGCTCAGGTTGAAGGGCGTCCCACAGGGCAGGGCCGAGGTGTCCCGGTACCACCACTGGTAGAAGCTCTTCTGCCCCGGCAGGAAGCCCTGCCCCGACGAGACCGAGCTGAAGGTGGAGGCCTCACCGGTGCCGGTCGAGATCACGATATCGAGCCGGGTGATCGAGCCGGATGTGCACAGCAGCCCGTCCCCCAGGGGATTGCCCAGGCCGCCGTTGGCCTGCAGGGGGCCGACGAAGAACAGGCCCGGGGCGCTCGCGATGGAGGAGGAGGCGTGCAGCACCAGGTCGTTCGCCCCCAGGCTGGTGGAGCCGGAAGACGTCAGGAGTGCACCGGACGACTGCTGGGAGTTCGCGCAGCCGTGGCCCGCCGAGCCGAAGTTGAAGCAGGGGCATGTGGCGCCCGAGCTGTCACCGAAGCAGTAGGCCGTGACGTCGCTCCCCGTGCAGGACCCGTTGTAGAGGCAGTCGGCCCACTCGGGGTGGTCGATGAAGGGGTTGCGGTTCCCCTGGTAGCCGTAGACGACCTCGTGACCGGCCCGTTCGAAGTCGTCGACCGGGTCCTCCGCGTGCCACTGCAGGAGTACGGAGAGCATCCCCATGTAGGCGACGGACTCGTTGCTACCCGTGTTGGAGGCGGTGATCAGGGACAGGTTGTCGGTCAGGATCAGGTTCGGCTCCGAGGAGCCCGTGTTGCCGTGGGTGCCGCCTTCGTAGCGGACGTCCATGTACAGGAGCGCACGCGCCACGTCCCCACGCCGCCCGATCCAGGTCTCCCAGCGCCCGGCGCCTCCACCATCGGTCCAATTCGAGTTACCGACGTAGGACCCGGAGCCGCCCCCCTGACCATCGTTGAAGGCCGTCGTCTTCTCGTCGCAACCACCCGCGCAGGTGTCGTATGGCTTGTTACTGCGCGAGCTGTTGTAGGAGGAGTTGCACAGGAACAGCACATGGCAGTCCGAGTACGGGTAGTTGTCCGAGTTGGAGTTCGGGAAGCCGTAGGAGGAAGGCCAGGGGTGTTCCCGGTTGTAGTCGCTGTTGCCGCCTCCGACCTTGGTGTACTCCTCGTTCTTGTAGACGTCGAGGATCTCCCCCGAGTCGGCCGGGTTGGTCTGGGCCTGCTCGAGAATGTCCCAGGTGTCCGTGCTCGAGGAGGTGTACGGATAGCGCAGGTGATCGTCGATGACCTGGTGCAGCGTGGCCCGCAGGGCTGCGGGGTCGCTCGTGTCGACGCTGTCGTAGTATCCGCTGGGGACCTGGCTCCAGCCCGCCGGGGCCAGTACCGCAAGAAGCAGGGCGTTGATGGAACGGCTCATGGCGCGTTCATTGAACCCCCTCCCGCGCCTGAGCGTAACCCCCGGGATGCATGGATCCCGCTGCACGGGAGCCCAGTCCTCTGACCAGGCGTCTCCCCACACGTCTTCCCCCCCGGAGGAGGCGTCCGATGACTGAGGTGATGGGCCCCCGGTCGTGCACGTGAGGTTTCTGATACGGCTCCCGGCGCGCGAAGAGCGCCCCTCGCCCGCCCCAGCCAGCCAAGCGCCCAACGCCACCGGATGACCCTCGTGCGCTCGGCCGGGCCGCCCGAAGATGCGACCGGGGGCCTGCGTGGCCGAGCCGACGAAGAGCTCGGGGCGGCGCACGCTCCAGGGCCGCCCATCACGGACGGCGGTGCTCCCACCGCCCTGCATGTGGTATGGGGGGCTTCCCCATCAGGGGTGCCGGGGGCGTGGGTGTGATATCATCGCGCCCCTCGCAAGCCGCAGGCGGGACCCTCTCCGGTCTCTCACGCTCGCCTGCTTCTCCTAGCGCGACCTCTCGCCACCAGCTCGGACGAGGACGTCGTGAGGCGACGGTCCCCTGCAGGCACCGGCTGACCTCGCGCGCGCTCTTCGTCGGGCCCTCAGGACATGTGGCCACGAGGGCGCGTCTGGTCACCGCTTGCGCGGTGACCCACGCGACCCTCGACATGTCGGACTACCACGCCTCGACGATCTTCATGCTTGCGCCGCAGCGCCACGGGTCCAACAAGACCCAGTCGCTGCTGGCCACCAACAACCCGGCCCTGTTCGGGCCTTACCCGCCCATTCCACGGCGCTCCTTCATGGCGCTGGAGTCGATGGCCTCCGAGCACCTCCTGGACGCCATGGTGCTCAGCGCCAACCTCAGCCCGCGGCCGCTGGTTCCGGGGGGGCGCATGTTGACCACGGCCGAGGTCGACGAGGAGCTGCGCGAGCGCGGGCTGCCGGGGGACGCCCTGGGTATCTCGCTGGCGATCAACGCGGTCGGCGCGCGACTCGCTGGTAAGGCGCACGCGCGCATCCTGTGCAAGTCGCCCGACAACCTGGACATCACGCTGGCCTTTGTTGACCGGCTGAAGAACGCGGCCTTCGTGCACCTGGTGCGGGACCCGAGGGCTGTGTGGAACAGCGCACGGGGGACACCGCGCGGACCGCAGACGCCGCACGCCAGCGCGCTCAGGTGGGCTGACTACCACGCGCGGGTCCTCGAGCTGGGCCGCACGACGCCGCTCATCACCTTGAAGTACGAGGAGCTGATGATGCGGACGGAGGCCGAGCTGCGCCGGGCCTGCGAGTTCCTCGACGTGCCGTTCACGGCGGACATGCTCGAGGACCACGACTCGAACGAGCTGCGCCGGGCGGCCTCGAGCTACCCCGGCCTGTGGGGCAACCTGGCCAAGCCCATTCAGCGCGACCGCATCACGGCCTGGCAGCGCGAGCTCCCCGCCGAGGAGATCGACATCATCGACAACAGCTGCCGCGAGGTGATGGAGGCCTTTGGTTACGAGCCCAGGGGTGAGGCGCGCGAGCTGAGCGAAGAGGAGAGGGCACTGCGCCCGGACCTCCCGCCCCCTGGCGAGGGCGCCGAGCCCCGTCGTCACCAGCTGATCCACATCGAGCACCTGCGGCGGTCGCACCAGATCGCCGGCGCACCGCATGGAACTGCTTCTTGACGTCGCGGTCCTGACCGGGGTCGGCGTGGCCCTGGCCATGTTCGGAGGCGGCGGGGCGATCATCCTGATCCCGTACCTGACGAAGGTACTCGGCTACCCGCTGGATCAGGCCGTCCTGATGAGCCTGGTGACCATCGGGATCAACACGAGCATCAAGACCTTCGGCGACCGCGACGTGGTCGACTGGAAGGCGGTCATCACTTTCTCGCTCCTGTCGTTCCCGACGGCCGCGCTGTCGAGCAGCTTCCTGGCGCCGGTCACCCCCGACGGGGTGCGCATGGGGATCTTCGGCGTGTTCACGCTGACGGTGGCGACGTTGATGCTGTTCCCGATCCGCCAGGACGCGTTCAGCCGCCGCAACCCCATCGCCCTGGGTGTCTCGGCCCTGCTGACCGGGGTGATCTGCGGCCTGATCGGGGTCGGGGGCGGCATCTTCATCGCCCCGACCCTCAGCCTGTTCTGGAGCACGCCCATCAAGCAGGCGGTGAAGGGGAGCCTGGCGATCGTGGCCATCCAGTCCCTGGCTGCCCTGCTCGGCTACGTGGGCCGGGGCGTGACGGTGCCGCCCCTGACGCTCTTGTGGGTCCTGGCCTTGATCGCCCTGGGGCTGGTGCTGGGCAGGCGGCTGAAGGAGGCCACCTCGGACCGGAACCTGAAGTCGTCCTTCGCGGTATTCCTGATCCTGATCGGGCTGTGGGTCCTGCTGCGGAACTGAGCGCAGGGAACCAGGCCGGATCGGAGCAGGCGCTCCAAGCGGTCAACGGCGAACACCCTCTGCAAGAGCTCCGCCCACGTGTGGCGATGGCGAGGCTGCACGCGCTCCCCTGGCGCGTCGCATGATCGTCGGAGAGCTCGAGGGGGAGCGGGGACCTACTGGCCTCCATGGCCGCTCTTCGTGGGCGTTTGGGCGGACCCCCTGGCCCCTCCTGCAATCTCAGCGAGAGTTCAGGGAGCGAACAACAGGTCCAATCCGTGACTGGTGTTGAAGCCCGTTCCGCAGGATCCGTTCACCGGATCGGCGGTCCAGATCTGCAAGGTACGCGTGCTTCCGGTGGGAGCCCAGCTGGCCCCAGTGAGCAGCCCAGGTCCCCAGCTTGCATTGCCCGTTCCGTCCGCCACGCGAATTCCGAGACGTTGCAGTGAGCCTCCTGCACAGCGCAGGCCATCGCCGAACAAGATGCCCGCCCCGCCGTTGAGGCGTTGGGTCCCGGAGAACAGGATCGCGGAGCCACCAGGGGGGATGTCAGACCCGAGCAGGACGAGGTCATCCGTGCCGACGCTCTGGGATCCTTGGGCCACGATCTTGGAGCCGGAGCCGCTGGAGTTGATGCAGCCACCGACGCCATCATCGTTTCCACAGGGGCATCCGATCCCAAAGCAATTCGGAGAACCGAGGACCGTGCTCAGGAACGCCGCGGAGTGTTCGGCCAGCTCAGGAGCGGTCAGCTTCGTCTCGTAGACAGCGACGCCGTAGATCGTGCCTGTCAGAGTGTCAACGGACCCCCCTGGCGAGTACCAATGGCCCATCCCCACCAGGTTGGTGAGATGGGGCGCGTAGGGTGCCATCGCCACGGAGACGCCGTTGATGAATAGCTCGGTCGTCGCCGCGGCCGGGTCGACCACGAAGGCCACGTGGGAGTCCTGGTCGGGAATGTTGGGGGCCATCGTGTAGTCCGCCACGCCGGAGTCCGTGATCCCCAAGCTCAAGGTGTCCGCGTACTGCTCAAACTTCAGCGCAGAGTTTGTTCCCACGCCAGTGTTTCGGGACCCCATCAGTGTGCTGCTCAGCCCAGCATTCGTGCAGTTGATCACGAACTCGTAGGTCAACCCTGGGGACGGCGAAATGACACCGATGTCCACATCGCTGGGCACCACGATGGCGGTGCTGGTGTACTTGGCGGGTGTGCCCAGGGCCACCGCGTTCACCCAATCCGACAGGTCTGCTTGCGCCACACTCGAGGCCACAGCGACTGCGAGGCCCACGCCCAGATATCGACGGATCTTGATCATGACCATGATTCCCAATAAGAGAGCCCTCTACCAACCCATGAAGCATACCAGCAATTCACACCGGGGGTGCAAGCGCTCCAGGCGGTCATCGCGCGCCCCGCATCTCCCACCCCAAACCCCGTTTCCGGGCCGTTGACGGCTCGCGCCGACCGCTTCGGCCCATGCTCGGTCAGGCAGAGCCGGTCTCGGCGCGCCCCCCGCGGCCCTTCGAGCCCACCAGGCACACGTCCCCACGGGGTGAGTCCTCGGGGCCCGCCTCCGCCTGCCTCAGCAGCTCTTCCACGCCAGTTCGAGTTGCGCAGGCGCCCTGGCCGG
>CAZQAT010000036.1:14359-39546 GCA_964591315.1 uncultured Planctomycetaceae bacterium | reverse complement strand
AGTTGGGTCCCAATGCGTCAAAGCCTCATGAATAGGCCGGGCTAGACTCCAGGAACCCGCAGACTCTTGCCCTCCACGCCCATGCACAAGTCGCTCCTTGGGCTCGCCCTCCTGACTCTCACCGTCTCGCCCGTCCTCGCCGGGGACGACGACCTGCTCCAGAACGGCGACTTCGAGCGCAAGGGAGGGCAGGCCGTCGACGGCTGGATGACGATCTGGCCGCGGCAGATCCAGGACCCGGCGCCGCGCTTCGAGCGCCTGGAGGAGGACCCCCACGGGGGCGAGGCTTGCGCGCTGATCGAGACCTCCAAGCCCGGGGGCTTCACCTCTCTCACCCAGGAGGTGCGCGGGGACTCGAAGGCCGACCTGGCCGTCCTGCGGGGCTGGGTGCGGGTCGACGAGCTGGACGAGGGAGCCAGTGCCTCCTTCCTGCTGCTCTTCATGGATGGCGAGGGAGAGAGCCTGGGCATGCAGAAGAGCCGCGCCCTGACCTCCGCCGGGCCCTGGACCCAGCTCGAGCTGGAGGCGGTCGTGCCCGAGGGCGCGACGCGCTGGATGCTGCGCTGTGGGGTGGCCGGCAAGGGGCGCGTGGCCTTCGACGACGTCGAGCTCTTCGGTGAGAAGGCCAAGGGAGACCTCCTGCCCAGCAAGCTCGTGGTGCACACGGGCACCTACGTCGTGCGCGCTCCCCAGAAGTGCAAGGCGCCGTGGGTGTCGATGTCGATCCCCTTTCCCTTCGAGCGTCAGTCGCCCCTGGCGCTGCGCGTCGTCTCCGACCCACCGGGGCAGGTGGCTCGGCTCGAGCTGCTCGACGAGGGTGAGAACCGGCCCCTGCGCGTGGTGCTCGAGCGCCAGGAGCGCGGGGCGGAGGTCAAGCTGGCCGTCTCGACCCTGGCGATGGTGGCCGACCGGCCCGTCTCGGAGGGTGTCGGGGTGGCCCTCGGTAAGCCGCGCAAGGCCCCCAAGAACGTGCGCCGCTTCCTGGGCGCTGCCCCCGGCATCGACCTGGATGCGGAGCTGGTTCAGGAGGCCGCTGCGGGCTTCGACAAGACCGACCTCTCGACCTTGATGCAGGACCTCGTGACCTTCCTCCAGGAGAAGCTCGAGTACGTGGGCGGTGGCAATCAGGGGGCCCAGGAGTGCCTCGAGCGCGGCAACGCGGTCTGCACGGGCTACGCCAACGTGGCGGCCTCGCTGCTGCTCGCGGCGGACGTGCCCTCGCGCATCCTGGCCAGCACCCAGACCACGGGCCGCCTGCAGGAGCACTACATCGTCGAGGTCTGGACGAAGGAGCTCGGCTGGTCGCGGATCGAGTCGACCATGGCGCGCTTCCCCTGGGCGGACTCGAACAACCTGGTCCTGCGCATCGTCGAGCCGAAGGCCTGGCGCAGCTCCAGCGACGTGCCCATCTACGTCGAGACCGGCGGCGGTGCCCAGGGTGGCTTCGACCTCGGTGAGGACTCCTGCTGGCAGGGCGCCGAGACCCTGGCCACGCGCCTGGTGCAGGCCAAGGGCTTCGCCAGGCTGGAGGAGGCGACGCGCAAGCGCTTCGAAGCCCAGGTCAAGAGGCCCGCCCGGGGGGGCTGGGTCTCCTTCCTGCCGAAGGAGAAGGCGCGCAAGAAGCTCAAGCTCGACGAGCGCACCGAGAAGCTGCTCGTCGCCGCCGAGGAGTGGGGCGCCGGGGGGGACTGAGTTCAGTCCGTCCGGGACCTGCGCGGGTCGTCCTCCGGGGCGGGGTGTCGTCGAGGTCGCGCAGGATGCGTTGAGGGCAGACCTCAGGAGGTCGAGGCGGCCACCGCCAGCGCCGCCTCCAGGGCCGTCTCGATCCGCAGCACGTGGGGGCCGAGGCGCGCCTCCCGGACTCCCGCGTCGGCGAGCGCCGCGGCCTCGGCCTGGGTCCACCCGCCCTCCGGACCGGCGATCAGGACCAGCGGCTCCTCCCGCGTCCAGCCGCTCGCGGGCCGCGCGTCCCGCAGGACTGCGGGCAGTCCCGCCTCGGTCTCCCGCTCCAGCCGCACCCGGGTGCCTCGCCTCGCCAGCAGGGTGGCGCAGGGCTCCGCCGGCGCCACCTCCGGCAGCCACAGCCGCCCGCACTGCTTGAGGGCCTCGCGGGCCCTGCGCTCGAGGCGCTCGAGGCGGCCGGCCGAGACCTGCCGGGCCTGGGGCTCGGTGCGCTCGGTCACCAGCGGCACCAGACGCGCCAGGCCGAGCTGGGTCAGCCGCTCCAGCATGTCCTCCGCCCGGCCGCCCTTGGGCAGGGGGCACCAGGCCTCGATCCAGGGCAGGGGGGCGCCGGGCTGGCCCGGGGCGGGCTCGGTGGTCGGGGCCCCGAGGGCGGCCAGCTCCAGTCCACGGCGCTCCGCGCGGGTCACCTCCAGCTCCCAGGCCCGGCCCCGGCCGTCCAGGCCCAGGAGGCGATCGCCGACCCCCAGACGCAGGACTCGCAGGGCGTGCTCGGCGTCGGCTGCCAGGAGCTCCGGAGGCCCCTCCTCCGGGGTGCGATCGAGCAGGAAGCGGCGGGGGGAGCTCATGTGCGAAAGGACACCAAATCGGAGGGGAGGGCGGCCCCGAATTGTCCCTTTCGAGCGCTCTCCGCTCAACAACCGACGGGGCAGACCCTGGCCCGTACTAGGCCCTGGGGAGTGGGGGCGATAAGCTTGCCCGGACAGCATCGGCCACACCGGTGCAAGGGTTACACACCCCGCCCGCACGGGTATCCACGCCTGTCCGGGACAACCCCCGGCGTGTCCGCACGTCAGCGCACGACCGCTCGTTCCGACCGACGACCACCGAGGCACGTTCCCGCATGCAAGATCGCTTCACGTTGCGCTTCCAGAATGGGGAGCGCGAAGGCGAGTCCGTCCCGATCTCGTCCCCGCGCTTCACCGTCGGGCGGCGCCCCGGGAACACCCTGCAGCTCCAGGACAGCTCCGTATCGGGCCAGCACGCGGAACTGCTCGTGACCGAGGAGGGTCTGCTCCTCCGCGACCTGGGCAGCACGAACGGCACGCGCCTGGGGGGCCGCAAGGTGACCGAGGCGCGCCCGGCCCACGGGGACCAGGTCTCCTTCGGGAGCATCAACGCCACCCTCGAGGACTCCGGCTTCCTCGACGCGCCGGCGCCCGCGCCCGCCGCCGCGCCCTCGGCGGCCGACGCCGGTGAGTCGGTGGACGTGGTCAGCGCGGACCTGATCGCGAAGAGCAAGAAGTCGTCCAAGCTCGGCCTGGTCGGCCTCCTGGCGCTCCTGATCGCGGGCGGCGGGGCGGCGTCCTTCTTCCTGACCGGCGGCGGCGGCGAGGGACGCAGCCGGATCGCGCCGGTGGAGGAGGTGGCCGGCAACAAGCTCCCGAGCTACTCCTTCGAGGGCGACGCCGGGGCCACCGGCTGGAGCGCCGACGAGGCGGCCCCCGCCACCTTCGATCAGCGTGGTGGGGCCCGCAACAGCGGTGAGGACGGCCTGCGGGCGATCCTGGTGCCCGGCGAGTGGGCGCGCATCGCCAGCGAACCCGTCGCGGTCGGCGTCGGGCGCAGCGTCGAGCTCGCGGCCCAGCTCCGCGCCCGGGGCGAGTCCGTCGGGCGCGTCGGTGTCGAGTTCCTGGCCCGCGACGGTGACCCGGCGGGTGAGGCGGCCGCGAACGTGGCCTGGTGCGCCTGGATCAGCGACGTGACCCAGTTCCAGGACGTGCGCCTCGTCGCCGGCGTGCCCCCCGGCGCGAGCCGCGCACGGGTCGTCATCGAGGGTCGCGCCCTGCGCCAGCCCGCCGCCACCGAGGAGGCGGAGGTCGAGGGCGGCGGCACCGTGGACGTGGACGACGTCTCCCTGGTGGACGGCTCCGAGGCCGCCGCGCCCGTCGCCAAGGTCGGCGAGTGCGCCCTCTGGCTCCACGGGGAGCAGGGCACGGTGGCCCAGCTCGTCAAGGTCAGCCAGACGCTGCTCGGGGACCTGCGCGGGACGGGAGCCCGAACCCAGCGCGACCACGCCCTCACGGTCGAGCCCACCGGGGGTGGCTTCCGCCTCTCCGCGGCGGGGGCCGAGGGCCTCAGCCTGCGCGTGGGTGCCGACACCGCCGGTGAGGGGGTCGCGACCCTCGGGGCCGCGGGCCTGGCGGAGCACTCCGGAGAGTTCGAGGCCCAGGAGGTGCGCGTGCTGCTGCTCGGCGGCGGTCACGACCTGGTGGCCCTGGCCTTCGACGCGCCGACCCGCGTCACCGCCCGCCGCGAGGGGGCTGCCCTGCGGGTGCGCGCGGCCGCGGCCAGCGCGACCCTGAAGGTGGACTTCCGCGAGGAGCGCGCGCGGGCCGGGGACCTGGCCTTCGCCGCGCGCGAGGCGGAGGAGCAGGGGGAGCTGGGCGAGTGCCTGGCGAGGTGGAGCGAGCTCCTGGCGAACGCGCCCTTCGAGGCCAAGCTGGTGCAGGAGGCGCGCTCGGCGCGCACGCGCCTGGAGCAGGCGGGGCTGGTGGAGCTGGCGGAGGTGCAGGCCTCCTTCGAACGCGCCCGTTTCTTCCGTCTGGTGGACCTCTACCGCCAGTGCAAGAGCCGGGCCCAGGCGGTCGGTGCGAAGTACGCCGGCAGCCAGGTCGAGGCGCAGGCCGCGGCCCTGGTGACGGAGGTCGAGCTGGCCCTGGGCGAGCTGGAGGTGGACCTCTCCAAGGACGAGGTGGACCGCCTGCGGGCGATCCTCACGGTGCTCGAGAAGACGGAGTCGCCGCGGCTGGCGAGAGAGGTGCGGCAGTACCTCACGGAACAATACGGAGTGAACGACTAGCCCCATGGCGCGCACGACAACAGGAATCGACGTCGGCCTCTCGACGGCCGTCGGCCTCCGAGGCCAGTACAAGGGCGGCACCTTCCACGTCAGCGACCTCTCCGTCGAGCCCGTGGAGGGCGGCGGCGGCGTCGCGGCGGGCTGGGGGGCCCTGGACCTGGGCTTCAAGCCCACGGCGGCCCGCATCGGCCTGACGGGCCGCGAGCTCAACCTGCGCTACGTGCGCGTCCCGCGCGTGCCCGACTGGCAGCTGCGCAAGCTGATGCGCTTCGAGGTGGAGGACATCGGCGGCCAGACCGGCGAGGGGGTCGCGAGCGACTTCAACCTCCTGCCGGAGATGCCCGAGATCGACGGGGAGGACGTGGTGGTCCTCGCCATGGCCAAGGAGAGCCTGCTGTCGACCCACATGGAGGGTCTCGCCTCCGCCGGGGGTAGCCTGAACGCCTTCTCTCCCAACGCCCTGGCCCTCTACAACGCCTGGCTGCGCTTCGGGGTGATCGAGGGCGACACGGTGATGGTGGCCAACATCGGCCACGACAACATCGACGTCATCATCTGCCGCGGCCCGGACCTGATCTTCGCGCGGAACCTGTCCGGCGGCTCGAAGCTGTTCGACGAGGCCATCGCCCAGCGCTTCGGCATCTCCGTCGTGAAGGCCGAGGAGGTCAAGGTCCAGTACGCGACCCTCGAGCCCGGGGCGCGCTACGAGAACTCGAACCAGGAGAAGGCCAGCCGCGCGATCAGCGGCGCCGCGGGCCAGCTGCAGTCCCTGCTCCAGTCGACGGTGCTCTTCTGCAAGAGCCAGCTGAAGCTCTCCGGGCTCAACATCGACCGCGTGTCCCTGTGCGGCGGCGGCGCGGCCCTCGACGGCCTGCCCGCCTGGCTGCAGGGCGCGATGGGCGTGCCGGTCGAGCTCTTCGACGCCTTCCGCATGGTGGAGACCAGCGGCCTCGACCCGGAGGATGCGGATCGCCTCGAGGAGTACAAGCTCGAGGCCGTCTGCGCCCTCGGGCTGGCCACCATGGCCTCGGACCCGGAGGCCTTCTCGGTCGAGATCCTGCCCGAGAGCCTGCGCAAGCGGCGCGAGTTCTGGGGCGGCACCGCCTTCCTGGCGGCGGCCGGGGTCCTGGGCGTGGCCTACCTGGGCTGGACGGCCTTCGACACGAGCGCCCAGCTCTCGGGGATGGAGTCCGAGGTCTCGAAGCTCGAGCGGGACCTCAAGCGGGCCAAGGACACCCACAACAAGACCCGCGACCTCTTGGACCAGAACGCCGAGTTCGAGGCCAGCGCTCTCGAGTACCAGGCCTTACTGGGCTCGGGGGAGCAGCTGATGCGCACCCTGGAGGTGATCGACGACAAGATGCCCGAGGAGTACTGGCTCTCGCGCCTCGAGTGCCGCACGACCCACGACCCCGAGCTCGGCATCGAGCGCGACCACGAGCGCCCGATCGTGCGCCTCGAGGGGCGGGCACGGCAGGGCACCCAGTCCATGTCCGTGCTGCACGAGACCTTCCTGACCGGGCTGAGCGAGCAGCTGCCGGGGGTGAGGCTCAAGTCGGCGCCGCGCTACGACGGCAGCTCCTTCGAGCTCGACCTGACCTTGCTGGCCCTACCGGACCCCAACCTGGACGACGCGGGATCGACGGACGACGCGGGGGAGGACAGCTGAGATGGATCTCAACGACTACTGGCAGGAGAACAAGCGCTTCGTGATGACCGTCATGGGCGGAGTCATCTTGTTCTTCATCGGCGATGCGATGATCGACTCCTTCATCGGCAAGGACCTGCGCTCTGCGCGCAACAGCCGCACGCGGCTCAAGAGCGACCTGCGGGACTCGCGCTTCCTGGCTCGCGACCTGACCACGGCGCGCACCGAGAACGCGGCCTTGCTCGAGGCCCAGGAGGCCCTGGCGGTCCACGTGGCCTACCCCACGCGCCCCGAGTTCCAGCTCGACGCCTCCCGGGGGACACCCGGCAACCAGTACTTCACCGCCGCCTCCCGGGTGCGCGAGGACGTGCTGCGGCGGGCCGGACGGCGCAACGTGCGCATCGCCCAGGACCTGGGCCTGCCCGCCCTGGCGCCGACCCGCGACGACGAGATCGCCCGCTACCTGGACGCCCTGGACCTCGTGGAGCGGGTGCTGAACTTCGTGATCGAGGAGCGCGTCGAGCGCGTGGACAAGATCGAGATCAAGCTCGACCCGGGCCTGCGCGGCCGGCAAGGGGTCGGCCGGGTCGAGAAGACGCGGGTCAAGATGAAGATGAGCGGCGCCTCGAGGCCGATGATGCGGGTCCTGGCCTCGACCCAGTCCCCGGACCAGGGCGAGGCGATCCTGATCGACGAGCTGGAGGTGGTGCCCGAGCGCACCCAGGAGGGCGAGGTGCGCCTGGAGGTGACCTTCCTCGCTCCGCGCCTGGCGAAGATCGAAGCCGACGAGGAGGAGTTCTAAGTCATGGCCATCCGACAAGAACAGGTCGTCCTGATCGGCGCCGTGGCCCTGCTCGGCTTCCTCTTCTTCAGTGGCCCCGGCGGGGCTACTCGAGAGAGCAACCGCAAGAAGCCCGCGCCCGAGTTCGAGCACCACCGGGCCCCGGACGTGGGCATCGCCACGCCGCGCACGCGCAGCGCCGACGACCTGGAGCGGGAGCTCTTCGCGCCCCCCAGGGACACGCGGCCCCTGCCCATGCTGGCCTTCGTCAGCCCTCAGCTCGAGCCCCTCCAGCTCCTGCGGCCCCTGCCTGCCGCCGGCCCCGAGCCGGCACGCTTCGGGCAGTTCCTGCGGGTGGACAAGGCCGTCGAGGAGGCCCCGGGCCTGTTCCTCGAGGCGGAGGTCGACGAGGGCGCGGCCGAGGCCGGTGAGGAGTTCGCCGTCAGCGAGGACCTCGACGAGTCCCTGATGACCGTCGAGGAGCGCCAGGCGCGGCTGGCGGCCTACAAGGCGAAGTACGACTGGGTGAACATCGGCGGGCTCCACTTCGGTCACATCGAGAACCAGGACCGCTACCGCCTGTTCCAGAACGTCGACGAGCCGGTCGAGTTCGTGGAGATCAACCCGGCCACGGGCCTCGCGAAGTTCCCGAACCAGGAGCCCTTCGTCTTCGAGCGCGATGAGCGCCTGAAGGAGTTTGCCTTCGCCGACACGGTCGAGAACGACATCGAGCTGCGGCGCCTCGCGTTCGCCGGGGCCCTGACCCAGGGCCAGTACCTGGCCGGCATGGAGCTGGCGACCCACTGCGTGCTGAACCGCTTCGAGACGCCGCGGGCCCTCGAGGTGGCGGCAGAGCTCTACGAGAAGCTCGCGCAGCTCTCGGCCGACGACCCCACCGCCGTCCTGGGCCTCGCGTTCTGCGCCGAGGCGGCCTTCGACTTCGAGGAGGCCTTCGGGATCTACCACGGGCTGCTCGACGGCAACCACGGGAACCACCCGCTCGTGCTGACGCGCCTGGCCCAGCTCGAGGCTCGCTTCCGGCTGACGCACCAGGCGGAGGAGCACTTCCGCCAGGCGGAGAGCTTCGGGCGCACGTCGTGGCTCGTGCAGTGGGAGTACGGCAAGTTCCTGTTGGCCCGGGGGGACGTGGCCGAGGCCCACGAGCACCTCAAGCTGGCCCACAAGTTCGAGCCCACCGCCGCCGACTTCCAGTCGATCCGGGCCGCCATCCGCACGGACCTGGCGGACTCCCTGGTGGGGCTCGGTGAGCTCACGGAGGCGCAGCGCCTGTACACGAGCGCCCTGCAGGCGGACGAGAACGAGCAGCGTGCGACCGCGGGCCTGCTCAACGTGGCCTACCTGAGCGGCGAGGTGCCCCCGGCGGACGACAGCGCCGCCGACACACCCGAGACCGAGGGCGCCGGCTTCGAGCTGCTCCTGTCCCAGGGCCTGGCCGCCCTGAACGCGGGGGACCATGTCCTCGCCCGGGAGCGTCTCGTGCAGGCCGCCGAGTCCGACCCCCTGCGTGCCTACCAGGCCTGGCGGGCCCTCTCGCACCTGGCGGAGGTCACCGGCAACGGCGCCGAGGCCCTCGACTACATCGACCGCGCCGAGGCCAACGATCCCACGGACGTCTACACCCTCTTCCAGCGGGGTCGCATCCTGGCCCAGAACGACGACGTGGAAGGGGCCAAGACGGCCCTGACCAAGGCACTCGACCGGGAGCTCGAGCTGCCCGACGCCCTGGCGGCCCTCGGTCGCCTCGAGATGCAGACCGGCGACAACGAGGCGGCCGAACGCTACCTCGAGCGGTCGGTCGGCATCGACGGGCGCCTGGCCTCGGCCCACACCCTGCGCGGCCTGAACGCCCTGCAGATGGACCGGCCCGAGGTGGCCCGGGACCACTTCGACCAGGCCCTGGCCCTGGACGGCGCCGACCCGGTGGCGAACCTCGGCCGCGGCTGGTGCGAGTACGCCCTGGGAGACCCGACCGAGGCCAAGACCCTCCTGCGCGAGTTCGAGGACTCGCGACGCAGTCTGTCGGAGGAGGACGTCTACCGCGTCTACGCCAACGAGCAGATCGCCAACATCGACGACTGGCAGGAGAAGGTGGCCTGGACGGACCGCTTCGAGCGCCAGGACCTGCGCAACGGCTGGACCACCGACGAGATCGCGAGCACGCGCATCGACATGGTCGAGGGTCACGTGCTGCTGGGCGGCAACTTCGACAAGGTCGGCCGCACGCGCCTCAAGCGCTTCTTCACCTCCGGCGACTTCGTCTCCCTGGAGGCCAAGCTGACGGTGCGCGCTGACAACACCGTGCGGGTCGGCCTCTTCGTGGCCCTCGAGCAGCGCCGGGGTGCCCGCGCGGGCAACCAGACCAGCGCCGAGGTGACCCTCTCGCGCCACCCGCAGGAGAAGGTGGTCCAGTACCGCTCGATGCGCCGCGGCCGCGAGGACGACCCCTACATCGACTCTGACGTCATGCCCTGGGCGGACGGCCAGCCGGTGACCCTGCGCCTCGAGCGCTACGGGGAGTCGGCCAAGACCGCCTTCCGGGTGCTGGTGGACGGCGTGCCGATCGCCGAGCGCGTCCCGATGCCCGCCCTGGGCGCGACCACGCGCGAGATCGTGGTGGGCATCTTCGCCGAGGGTGAGTCCGGCCGCCGGGTGAACCTGGAGGTCGACGACGTGGAGATCGTGAAGCGGGAGCGCTAGGAATGCAGCCGATCCGACCCCTGAACACGCGGGCCCGCAGGGCGGGCTTCTCCCTGATCGAGCTCCTGGCCGTGATGGTCATCCTCGCCATCCTGATGACCTTCCTGGCCTTCCGCCTGGGGGCCCTGGGCGGCGTGGCCAAGCAGTCGATCACCGAGACCTTCCTGCAGAACATCGGCGGTGCCGCCAACTCCTACGAGCAGGAGACCGGCAACTACCCGCCGTCCAGCTGGCAGTCCGACTGGGGCCCGACCCCCAACAAGACGAACCTGGGCATCGAGTGCCTGTGCGTCGCCCTGTGGGGCAAGGACTGGAACGCGGGCATGTCCGATGACCGGCTCGACAACGTGGACGGGGACGAGGCCAAGAAAAGCCTCACCACCCACGGCAACAACGACCTCTTCGAGCTGGTCGACGACTGGGAGAACCCGATCGCCTACTTCCACCGCCAGGACTACGGGCGCGAGGACCAGTACACCACCTTCGACGAGACGGGCGAGATGGACGTCTCCACGGTCAAGGCCCTCAAGAACCCGAAGACCGGCAACTACTACAACCCGCGGACCTTCCAGCTCATCTCCGCCGGGGAGAACGGGCTCTTCGGGGACGAGGACGACCTCTACAACTTCAAGCTGGAGGACTAGGGCCGAGCCCATGCGCGACCGGGCCCGCCGACGAGGGATGACGCTGATCGAGCTCTTGCTCGTGATGGGGCTGCTCGCGCTCATGCTGGGGTTCGGGGTGGGCGCGATCTCCTCCATCGACATCGGCTCGGCCGGTTCCGGCAGCACCGTGCGCAGCACGATGCGTGCTGCGAGCAACTGGAGCCGCTCGCGCCAGGCGCCCGCGCGCGTGCGGATCGACCTGACCGAGGGCAGGATCGCGGCCGAGGGCCTGGCGGTGATCGGCACCTGGCACTTCGAGGACGTGCCACCGGAGGGGGCCTTCGACCTGGACGGCGTGCTGCTCGACGCGCAGCTCGTGGACGACGGCTTCGTCGGCAAGGCCCTGGGCTTCAGGGGCATGCCCCCGGGCGCCTCCTACGAGGTGGGCGTGCACTCCGACCCCGCCTTCACCATCACCACCGGCTTCCAGCTGCAGTTCGTGATGCGACCTGAGGGCGGCCGCAACGGCCGCGTGATCCGCCTGGGGGACTCCCTCGAGGTGCACGCGGCCCGCCGCCTGGGCCTGCGGGTGACCATGAACACCCAGCGCTACGACGAGCAGACCGGCAAGCCCTTGAGCGCCGGCAAGGCCGTGCTCGACTCGCCCCCCGGCGTGCTCGCCCCGAACGTGTGGAACCGTGTGCTCGTCTCCTACGACCTGCACCGGCTGCGTATCTTCGTCGACGACCTGGAGGTGGCCGTCCTCGAGGAGGAGGGGGACGTGGTGCCCGTGAAGTCGAAGATGGTCCTCGGGGGCGGCCAGCGGCCCTGGGAGGGCTCGATGGACAGCCTGGTCATCAGCGCCGTGGGCGCCGAGAACGTGAGCGTGCTGCCCGAGGGCGTGCGCTTCCACGAGGACTCCCTGACGGAGATCCTGTTCGACGCGGGGGGCGGCCTGGACCGTGCTCAGCACGAGGGGCCGGCGGTGGTCCAGCTCGTCTACGACGACGGCCGCACGGACACCATCCGCATCAACCTCTACGGGACGGTCGAATGAGGACGCTCGCACCCTCGCATCGACAACTGCCGGCCACGGCTGCGTCGCGCGGCTTCGCCCTGGTGACCGTGATCCTGGTGCTCGCGGCGCTGCTCCTGATCTGCACGCCCTTCCTGCTCACCGCCACCAGCGCCGAGCAGGCCAGCCAGCAGCTCTTCCACCGCACCGAGGCCGAGATCGCCCTGGAGAACGCCTCGGTCCACGCCCGGGCGCGGCTCGAGCTGTCCCACCCGAGCACGGACTCGACCCTCTACGCCGACGGCCTCGACGAGCTCGAGGTGAAGGGCGGCCTGCGTCCGGAGTTCCTCGATCCCCACGACGCCCAGGGGGTCATGTGGGACGCCTTCGCCTCCGACGTGGCCGGCAAGATCGACCTGGGCTCCGCGCCGCCGCAGCTCCTGGGCGCGATGATGGGTGGCGTCACGCGGCTCGTGAAGCCCCTGCCGAAGGACGAGGACGAGATCACCCTGGCCTCCGTGGCGGGCCTCGACCCGGAGGGCTTCGTGTGGATCGGCGGCGAGCTGGTGCGCTACGAGGAGATCGACGGCAACAAGCTCGTCGGCGTCGAGCGCGGCTACGGCGCCACCTACGACGCCGACGACAACCCCCTGCCCGGCCCCCTGCCGCCCGTGGCCCACGGGGTCGGGGCCACGGTCATGGACCAGCGCGGCTTCGCGCTGGTGGAGTGGCGCGGCATGGCGGGGGACGTGCGGTCCTTCGACTCCCTGGAGATGCTGGAGGAGGTCAACCGCTACGCCCCGCCGGAGGGGCAGCTGCGGACCGAGCACTTCGAGAGCCTCGAGCGCCTGGGCAGCGTCTACGGTGGTGTCAGCGCGGGCCAGAGGTGGCAGCGGGCGGCGCGCATGACCTCCAGCGGCGAGCCCGACGTCCAGGGCCACATCCGCGTGGACTCGGTGCGCTGGTTCAACGCGGGCAGCACGATCCAGATCAAGGGCGCCGGCTACACCGAGCTGGCCCTGGTGCGCGCGGTGTCGAACAACGGCACGATCTACCTCGACAGGGGCCTCTCCGGCAACTACGACGCCTACGAGGCCGAGGTGCGCGTCCTGGCCCGCAAGCCGGTCAACATCAACACCGCCTCCCCGGAGGTGATCGAGGTCCTGCTCGAGAACCTCAAGCTGCGGGGCCGTAACTCGCGCATCACGGGTGGCGAGGCCGAGGCCCTGGCGCAGCTGATCGTCGAGTCGCGCCCCTTCGACTGCATGGAGGACTTCCTGCGGCGCGTGGTGCTGCCCGCCGCGGGGATCGAGGAGCTGCCCGGGGACGCCCCGGTGGTCCCCGACGCCCTGGCCGCCGACCGCGGAGCCCAGGCTCCGGGTACCGGCGGCCTGATCGACGGCTGGGACGCCGTGGCCCTCTACCGCAACGCGCTCAACGCCAACGAGTACGCCCTCGAGTACTCGACCATGCCCTTCTGCTTCACCTCGAACGACGTCTACGACCTCGTGCTGCGCTCGGTGGTCAACGCCTCGAGCGGGGTCGAGCGCTTCCGCAGCGAGCGTGAGGAGACGCGCGTCGTGATCCCGCAGCGGGAGCTGCTGCACGCCTGGCACCACCAGGAGGACTTCGACTCCATGCTGCGCCTGGGCCGCGAGGCGCCCTACTGGATGTCGGGGCCCGAGGCCACCAGCCGCCCGGACGGCATCCGTACCCAGCCGCCCACCCGCCTGTGGGCGCACCTCGGCACCCACGAGGGCGGCATCTACCTGCCCGGCGTGGTCAACCAGACCGGCTGGGAGTACTCCGGCGACCTGCCCAACCCCCAGCACGTCTTCGCCGAGCGCGAGGAGGGCGGCTTCGTCCAGCTGCTGCACCACCAGGTGGACACCAGCGCCGACCAGGAGTGGCGCGGGCGCATGATCCACTTCACCCACGAGACCCGCAACCTGGACGGGCGCTACCTGCCGGACCAGACCGTGGTCCACGCGCCTGACCACGAGCGCGTGCAGTGGGATCGCCAGGACGGGGTCGGCTTCCTGCGCGGCTTCGAGTACTCGATGTGGATCAACCCGCGCGCCCACGCCGACAGCATCCTGCTCGACGTGGGCGGCTCCTCCCAGGACGCGGACCGCATCCTGCTGGCCTTCGAGGGCGGCGACCTGGTCTTGCGGGTGCTCGACGCTGGGGGCGACCACGTGGACACGGCCGGCTTCAAGGAGGCCACCGAGGTGCGCTACGCCCTGGCGCCCGACGACGAGAGCCCGGGGCTGCCGGTCGACACCTGGCACCACGTCGAGCTCGACGTGCGCGGCTCGCGGCCGAGCCAGGTCTTGATGCTGGTCAACGGCATGGCGCACGGGGTGCGCACCCTCGGGCTGACGCGCCTGCGCTCCCAGCTGGACGAGACGAACTCGACCATCGACGTGGAGTCCACCGAGGGCTTCCCCGACTTCGGCGTGGTGCGCATCGGCAACGAGCTGATCGAGTACCGCAAGGCCGGCGGCACCCTGGACGCGGTCTACGCCGAGGCGGGGGCCGACGCCGGCTTCGGCGGGCGCAACGCCCGGGTGCAGTGGTCCGGGGGCGACCCGCAGCTGCCGATGAACATCGGGGCCACGGCCCTCAACCACCCGGTGGGGGCGACCGTGGAGCTCTACGGCTTCTCGAACGTGCTCGCCAGCGACGTGCCCGCCGGGCAGGCGACCTTGCCCACGGAGCTGGGCATGTTCCGGGTGGCCACGGTCACGGCGGTCGAGGGCGCCAACTCGATGGGGGACCAGATCAACGTGCTGGGAGGCTTCGGGGCCTTCCCGCTGGGGACCGGGATCCTGCCGGGCACCGCGATCACCGGCCTCATTCTGGGCGACGCGGAGCGCCCCGACGACCAGAACACCGACGTGGGGCCGGTCATGGCGGCCTTCAGCCAGGGCGGGGGCTACGCGGCCCTGCTGCAGGTGCACGCCCCCGATACCGTCGAGGGCTACCAGACCGGAGGCTGGTCGATCATCCGCTACAGCGGCTACACGAACAACGTGCTGAACGTGGTCGCCTGGGGCGACGCGGTGCCGGAGCTGAAGAACCTGGCGAACGCCGACCCGGACATCGGTGGCGGCGCGCGGGCCTTCGTGATCCAGTGGCAGGTCCTGTCGGGGGGCGTCCCGGTGCAGCAGATCCACGGGGCGCGCCTGTTCTGCATCCCGATCTCCCTGCCGGCCCAGGGCTCGGTGCAGTCCTTCGTGCCGGCCACCCAGGGGCTGGAGCAGTTCGCCCAGATCACGGAGGCATCGAACGGCGAGCTAACCGAGTGGGTCTGCTACGACGAGATCATCGCCGGCTCCCCACTGCAGCTCGTGCGTGACGACCCGGACGCCCTCCAGCAGGCCCGCCTGCGGGCCATCGGCGCGCGCCCGCCCGTGGACCCGGACGACCCGACCCAGCCGCCGGGGCCCAGCGGCCCCTCGGGATCCGGCAACCCGATCGCGCCGCCGAGCGGAGCTCTCGCCGCCGCGCCGCCGCCCGCGGCCCCAGCGACCCCTCCCGTCGCCTCGCCGGTCATCGGCTCCCAGTGGCAGCCGATCCTGGGTGAGGAGCAGGACAGGGACTACCCGATCGCCCGCGCCGTGCGCGAGGCCTTCCAGCACCGCGGGGTCCTGGGCACCTTCTCCCACGACCACAACGCCGGTACGCCCGTCCTCCCGGTCTGGCGCCTGTCCGAGCAGGGCATCGACGGGGGGCGCTGCGGCAAGCACGATCCGGTCTACCTGATGGACTCGAACTTCAACAGCCTCGGCTGGCCGGTGACGGTCCACCGCAGCCACAAGCCGGCGCCGGTCTCCACGGTGCACCTGTGGGCGCCCTCGCCCAACCAGGGGGAGCTGTTGTCCGTGGACGCGGGAGAGACCACCTCCGTGCAGTCCGTCGGTCTGGCGGGCAATGGCTGGTTCGTGGCGCTCTCGACCGCCGCGCCGGCGCCGGTGGTGGCCGGCGCGGTGCAAGGCAGCACGGGGCTCAACATCGTCGACACCCGGGCCATCGCGCGGGTCAACCGCTTCCCCTGCGGCGAGCGGCCGCGCAACGTCACCACCGTCAACGTGGGCGGCGCCATCGACGGGGGCCAGGTGCCCTCGGCCATCGTCGACGAGCTGCGCTACGGCCACACGAACTTCGGGGACAAGACGCCGCTGGTGGACCCCGAGTCGATCCAGGGGGCCCAGCTCGTGATGAACCAGGGGCTGCCGGACGACAACGGCCAGGAGATCATCCACGTCTGGGACGCGGCGGTGCGCATCCCGCTCGGGATCTTCAACTCGACCTACAAGTACCTCTCGGACCTGGACCAGGACGCGGGCCTCTTGCGGGTCGGCTCCGAGATCCTGGCCTACGACGGCCTGGACGTGAACACGGGGGAGATCACCGTGGCCGAGGGTGGGCGCGGCCTGCTGGGCACGCTCATGGCGGACCACCACGAGCGGGGCTCGCCGGTGACCTTCCTCGACGGCTTCCAGGTGGCGATCCTCTCCGCCGGCATCGGCGCCGACGACGCGGCCATCCCCGTCGCCAGCACGGCGGGCTTCCCGCTCGAGGGCACGCTGCTGATCGGGCGCGAGCTGATCCACTACACGCGCCTGCGCAACGGCGCCTTCGAGATGCCGAGCGCGTCCAAGGAGCCCGGCCGCATGGACGGCAAGGCCGGCGGCCTCTTCCGCGGGCGCTACGGCACCGTTCCCGAGGCGCACCAGGCGGGGGCGCCGGTGATCCTCTTCCCCTTCCGCTACTGGGATCGCTGGGCGCCCCGGGCCGACGGGCCGGAGCTGGCTTACTTCGGCTTCGAGCTCGACCAGCCGGCGGCCTTCTGGCGCTCCTTCTCCTGGCAGGAGTTCGAGGCCAACCAACCGGGCGTGCGCATCGGTGTCCTGACGCGCAGCGACCCGAAGGCCCCCTGGGATGCGGACCCCGAGCTGACCGAGGGTCTCGACCTCTTCTACCGCTCGGAGGAGGGCACGACCACCAAGCCGATCCTGGCCCAGAGTGACCGGGTCGAGTGGCGCTTCTTCGTCGAGTACCTGAACGGCGCCTTCGATGCCGACACCGGCCAGGGCCACGGTTGGCGAGCCACGCCGGCGATCGACAACGTGCTGGTTGAGTATCTCGGGCCGTCGATGACCCTGAGGAGCGTGACGCGATGATGCGCCACGGGCGAGACGGTGGCCGTGAGCGCGGGGGCTTCACCCTGCTGGAGCTCGTCCTGGCCGCAGGACTGCTCGCGATCCTGATGATCGCCGTCTTCGCCCTGATCGACGGCTCGATGAAGATGTGGCGACGCACCGAGGTGCGCCGCAACCTGACCGGCCAGGCGATCGGGGTGGTGGAGCTCTTCGCCCGCGACCTGCGGGCCCTGGAGGGTGGCGAGCGAGGCGACCTGCTGCTCGAGTGGGTGCGCTTCGACACGGACGGCGACGAGCTGCGCGAGACCGTCTGGCCGCGCCTGCGCCTCGTGCGGCAGGCCTCTCCGGGCGAGCTGGCGCGGGCCTTCCCGAAGCCGCTCCAGGAAGAGGGCGTCGCGCCCCCCGCGGAGGCCGAGGACGGCCAGGCCCAGGCGGGCCCGACCCTCGAGGTGCAGGCCCTGATCGAGGTGGCCTATGTGATCGTCCCGATGAGCACCAAGGACGCCGATGCGCGCGCCGAGGGCCTCCTGTACCGGGGCGCCCGGCGCCTGGCCGACGGCGAGGCGGACTCCTTCTTCGAGCCGGGCTTCGTGCGCAAGTCCGGCGTCCCGCAGCTCGCCGAGCTCGACGAGGTGACCGGCGGGGTGCTGTGGTTCGGCGTCCAGCTGGCCACCCAGACCTCCATCATCCACGACGGCTGGAGCCTCGGCGGCGAGGAGCGCGACGCAGCCACGTCCTGGGACGGGTGGGAGCAGGAGCGGCCGGACACGACGGTCCACCACTGGAACCAGCCCAACAGCGGCATGGCCAAGCCGGACGACCGGCCCGTCCTGCCGCGGCGCGTGCGCCTCGAGGTGGAGTTCGAGCGCCCGCTCGACCGCCGCCGACGGCCGCGCACCCTGTCGCGCATCGAGGCCACCGACGTGGCCTTCGACGTGGACGACGGCCAGCGCCTGCCGGCGGTGGGCCGCCACCTGAAGGTGGGAGGCGAGTGGATGCTGGTGACCCGCATCACCGGCGACCGCGTCCAGGTCCAGCGCGCCCAGCGCGGGACCGAGCCCCAGATCCACGACCCGGGCGCCCTGGTGCACTGGGGCATGGGGCTGGTGCGCGAGGTGCCCGTCGAGCTGTACCGGGAGGACTGGGACCTGTGAGGCGCACGAGCCCGACCACTCGCCGCGACGGCTTCACCCTGGTGGAGGTCGTGCTCGCCATGGGCATCCTGCTCTTGGGGTCCGCGGCGATCATCGGCTTCCTGACTTTTGGCTCGGCCACCGCCCGCCACGCCCAGCTCCGGACCCAGGCCGCCACCGCCCTCGAGGCCGTCGCGGCGGACCTGGACCGCAACCTCTTCCCCTACGAGGAGGGGGTCCTGGGCGAGCCGATCGAGATCGAGGAGCGGCCGGTGCCCGGGGTGCCGGGGGTCGTCTACAGCGCCACCGCCGTCTCCAACCCGGACCTGCCCCGGGAGTACCGCGTCGACGTGGAGGTCACCTGGCAGAGCGCCGGAGTCCAGCGCTCCAAGAGCTGGTCCATGCTCAAGATCCAGGAAGTGCCCTTCGGCGAGGTCCTGCGCCGCGAGTTCATAGAAACGGAGTGATGACTGCCCACCTTCTCCCCGGATCCGCGAGGATTCACGGAGGACCACGATGAGTGCCATGAAGACCATTCGAACCCACGCCCGCACCCTCGCCCTGGCCCTGGCCGTGCTCGCGCCGGCCGCGGTCGCCCAGGAACTCCCCGCCGCGGACTCTGCGGGGGGGGCCGCCGCCGAGGTGATCATGGTCCGCTTCCGGACCGGCGCCCTGCAGTGGGGCAGCATCGCGGACCACACCGCCGAGTCGGTCACCTTCCAGCGCCTGGACACGGGAGGGCTCGTGACCATGCCCTGGTCCATGCTCGCCGCCGAGCAGGAGCTCGACCTGCGCACGCGCTTCGGCTACGTGGACCTGGCCGGCGAGGAGTTGAAGGTGGCCGCCGAGAAGATCGTCCTGGCGGACGGGCGCGAGGTCATCGGCCGCATCCAGGACCGCACCGACGACGCGATCCTGTTCCTCTCGGAGGGCAAGGTCCTCTCGATCCCCAAGCAGCGTGTGCGCAGCCACGTCGGCGGCCTGCAGGTGCCGGCCCTGGACGTGTTCACCAAGGAGGACCTCTACCGCCAGGAGGAGCAGAAGACCGACCTCGAGACTCCCGAGGGCCAGTTCGCCCTGGCGGAGTTCTGCGAGCGCATCCTCGACTACAAGCGCGCCCTCGAGCACTACACCGGTGCCCAGGAGCTCGACGAGACCTTCAAGGCCCAGGAGCTGGCGGTGATCCTGGAGCGCATCCAGGAGAAGGTCGACAACCAGGAGCAGGTGGACTTCCTGGCGAACGTGGACCACCTGCGGCGGCGCAAGAAGTTCGGTGAGGCCTTCGAGCAGCTGGCCCTGTTCGACGCGACCTACCCCGGCAGCCCGCTCGTCACCGACCGACTCAAGATGGAGGAGCGGGTCGTCAAGTCCCGCGATGACTTCATGCACGTGGAGGTGGCCCGCTCCTGGTTCTCCTGGATGGGGCGCATCGCCGCCCGCATGTCCCGCGAGCACACCTTCGAGGGCACCCTGGCCTACCTCGAGGAGGACTTCAGCCAGGAGATCGTGAGGAACGTCACGGAGGCCATGCGCAAGCGCTGGCCCGAGGTGGAGGAGGACCAGATCCGCCAGTACTTCATCGAGCGCAAGGTGGGCCGCTGGAAGCCCGCCTCCTACGGGCTGGGGACCTGGCTCCTGGGGGAGGACGCGGCCCTCAAGGGCAGCTCGGCCGAGACCCAGAAGGAAGAGCCCAAGTCCGCCCGGGACAAGGAGCGCGCCGAGCAGGCTGAGAAGATCAAGCGTTGGCTGCGCAACCAGGAGATGGCCAAGCGCGCCAGCAAGTCCGAGGAGGACGAGGCCGAGGTCGAGAAGGCCTGGAAGCTGCTCCAGAGCTCCGCGCGGCGGAACTGGATCATCGCCTACTACGCCGAGAACTCCGGGGAGCTCTTCGTGCGGCCCAAGCCCGAGCTGCAGAACTGCTCGGAGTGCGGGGGCACGGGGGTGCGGGACGTGATCTACACCGGCAGCGCCCGCGAGGGCGCCTCCTCCGGCCGGACCCAGGTGCCCTGCCCCACCTGCCACAGCATCGGCCGCGTGCGGCGCATCCGCTACCGCTGACGAACCCATGAAGCGATCCCTCCTCGCCGGCGCCCTGGCGCTGGCCTGCGCCGCGAGCGCCTGCAAGACCTCCAACCCCAGCGTGCCCCGCCGCACCTCGGCAGCCACGGTCTCCGAGGAGCGGCCCGAGCTGCAGCCGGAGTTCGATCCGGTCGAGGAGTCCGCGCCCGCCGAGACCGCGCCCCGCGAGGTCGAGGTGGAGGTGCCGGTCGAGCCCGTGGTGGCCCGGGTCGGCGGCGAGGAGGTGCTCGTCTCCGACCTGATCTCCACCTGGATGCGGGTCGACAGCGTCGGCCTGCGCGACCTGCTCGAGAACATGGTGGTCGAGCGCATCGTGATGCAGGAGGCCCGTGACCTGGGGCTGACCGTCGACGAGCTACGCGTCGCCGAGGCCTACACCCGCGCCTTGGCCGAGCTGGAGGCGGGCCTGCGGGAGCAGCAGCCTGACCTGACCCTCGACGAGTGGATCGCGACCAAGCTCGGGCTGGAGCCCGAGCGCTACCGCGAGGGCCTGGAGCAGGACGTGCGCCGGCGCATGTACGCGGAGCGGGTCGTGAGACAGTTCGTGCTCGCCCAGGACTGGGCCGAGGTGCGCGTGCTCGTGGTCGAGAAGCGCGACGAGGCCGAGCGGGCCCTCCAGCGCCTGCAGGGCGGCGAGCCCTTCGCCCGCGTGGCCGGGGAGGTCAGCATCGACCCCAGCGGCAAGCGCGGCGGCCGCATCCCCCCGGTGGTCCGCAATGACTCCGCCCTCGCGCGCCTGGCCTTCGCCACCGAGGTGGGGGGCTTCGGCGGTCCGATCCTGGAGGGTCAGCGCTGGCTGGTGATCCAGAACGAGGGCCTCCACGCACCCCTCGAGGGGCGCTGGCCCGAGATCGAGCCGCTGCTGGAGAAGAGCCTGAGCGAGCGGCCGGTGGAGGAGCTCGAGTTCATGCTCTGGAAGGCGGAGATGGCCCAGCGCAAGCCGGCGGACTTCGAGCCGTTGTTCGAGTTGATTCGCGCGGGGGGGTGACGGGGAGCGAACGAGTCGGGGGTCGGAGTCGGTCCGCTCTCTACTTCGTCACCATCATCTCCGCCACCGCCTTCAGCACGGGGAACGACCCGTACAGGGCGCACGCCAGCACCCCCGCGAGGAGCACGCGCAGGACCTTGGGCAGCACCGGCTCGGTCCGCGGTTGTGGCGGCAGGTTCTGGGTGTAGCCCGCTCGCATGTCCCGCATCAGGAAGGGCAGCACGAGCGCCTGCACCCCGGCGAAGACGGACCAGATCGACGGTGCGTCCTGGACGATCCGGAACCCCGCGCTGACCTGGCCGACCCCCAGGCAGTCTCCGAACCAGGTCGCCAGTCCTGTCTCCGCCTGCAGGCCGGCCAGGAAGCTGTACACCATCGAGAACAGGAAGCTGAAGTTGAGCAGCGCCCAGCCGTAGAGCCGCAGGAGGCGCGCGTCCCGCCGGTCGCAGGCACTCTTGCGGGCACTCCACAGGCACACGTTCCAGTAGAGGAAGAGCAGCACCCACGACAGGGCCCAGAGCTGGTGGTCCTTCCCGCGCACCCAGAAGGAGGTGCCCTCGAAGGTCACTTCCCGCGTGAAGAGCTGGAGCCCCACCGCGGCGACCACGGCTCCCACGACCGGGGTCCCGAAGCTGCGCCTGGTCAGCTGCTCCAGGGAGCGGAGCGCGAACAGCATGCAGCTGATGGAGAGCAGGAGTCCAAGCTCGTACAGCAACCTGCTCTCCAGCCAGAGCGCGGCAGACGTCGCTAGCTGTTGCAGCCCGATGCAGACGTGGGCCACGACCATCGAGCGGAAGGCGGGCACGAGCATCAAGGGCGTGGGACCGTCCGCCCGTCCGGGCGGAGCGGCCGGGGGCGGCTCGAGCAGGGAGTCCCTGACGAAGCGACGGTAGCTCACACCGGAGGCTGCCAGCACCACGCCGCCGACGGCGAGAGAGACTTCCATGCTGTGGCTCATGCTCAGCTCCGGCGGGGCTAGACGAGGATGCTCTTGCTGACGTTGCGCGGGTCCAGGTAGACGTAGGGCACGGGCAGCAGCGCGTTGCGCTCGCGGATCGCCAGGGAGACCCGGTCGAGCCTTGCGCGGAACTGCTTCGTGTGGCGGATCACGTCGCGGTGGCCCTGGAAGAAGCCCTGGGGGTAGTTGCCCAGGGGCCAGGCCGACGGTCGGTCCGAGAGGTGCGCCATGGCGATCTGGATGGCGCAGCGCCTCGCGTCCGGCAGGGCCGCCACCAGCCACTCCTCGGAGAGCTCGTCCTTGGTCGTGGGCGGCGGTCTGTGCAGGGCCCGGGGGACGTTGGGGACGTGGCCCAGGTGCTCGTACTGGCCGTTGCTCACCGCTCCGTGGGCCGCCGTGGCGGTGAACAGGACCTGGGACAGGAGGCGCTGGAGCTCCTCGCGGGTGTTCATCCGTCCGTCCCCCGGCAGCCCGCGCAGGTTGCCGCGCTCCGGGTCGTTCAGCTCGGCCGTCCAGGCCTGGAGCTCGTGGTCGTCCCGCACGTCATCGTCGGAGCGGTAGAACTCACCCAGCACGCGCCGCACCCACTGGTCGATCTCCTCGTGCAGGGCCAGGGCGTCGTCCCGGTAGTGGTAGCCCTCGAGCAGGAACTCGCCGTCCTCGCCGCGCTCGGCAACGCCCCGGCGCTCCAGGTCCTCGTGCAGGCCGAAGCGGTCGAAGCGGTACTCGCCGAAGGCGCGCTCGAGGAGCTCGAGGCTGCCGTCGAGGCCTCCGGCCATGGTCTCCGCCAGGGGGCCGCGGGGCACCAGCAGCCGGGTGCGGATCGCGTGATTGATGGCCACCGTGTCCTGGAAGTGGGGGGCCAGGAGCTCCATCAGCGGGTGGCGCTCGCTCAGCTGCCTGCGAGCGCAGACGTAGATCGTCTCGGCCACCAGGTGCGTGCGCAGCAGATGGGAGTGGAGCTCGTGGTGGGCCGCGTCGGCGGACTGGACGTAGGTGCGCACCGCGAGCCACAGCCAGGGCGGGTCCTCCGGGGTGAAGATCGGACCGTCCAGGGGGCTCTGGCCGAGCTGGATCGCCAGGGGCAGGAGCGAGCCGTCCGGTGACTGGTGGAAGAGGCAGATCGGCGCGCACTGGTAGCAGACGTCCGCCGTGTCGAGGCCCTCGAGGATGGCGTAGTCGCAGATGTAGAGGCGCCCGGCCTGGAGCTCCCCCTCGAGGGTCGTGTCCTTGGGCAGCAGTCCGCGCACGGTGGCGTCGGTGACCGGGAAGTTCGGCGGCAGCTCGCGGCAGCGCTCGATCTTCGTGGGGTTGGCCCCGTTCAGCCGCTGCCGGGCGAACTCCGCGTCGAGGCGCCAGCGGTCGTGGACTGCCGGGGGAGGGTGGAAGGGGTAGTAGCTGTCGAAGGTGGCGAGGGTGCGCCTGCCGCCGCCGAAGCGCTCGATGTCCGCCAGGCCCAGGTCGGAGATCGTGCTCCGCACGTCCTCGTAGGTGCGCGCCCTCCCGCCGCCGTCGAGCTCCTCACGTGCCGGGGGCCGCGCCACGTGGGTCGGCAGGTCGCCGGGGACCTCCAGGGGGTAGTCCTCCCGGGTGAGCTGCAGCGCCTGGCGCCGGGCCGCGGCCTGCGCGGGGCTCTCCTCTTGGGGCAGGAGCAAGGGCTTGGGCGCGCCGATCGGCAGCGGGTCGGAGGGGGGCGTGGAGGGCGACTCCCCGGGCTCGCGCTCGTCCGGGAAGGGCCTGGGGACGCCGAACACGCGGTTGCCCAGGAGGCGCGCGCGCCGGCACCAGATGCTGAGCTTGCGCAGGTAGTTGGTGCCCGCCGGGTCGTCGATGTCCCGGGGCTTCAGGGTGCGCATGCAGGAGGGGAGGCTGTTGACCGTGAAGAGGGTCTCATTGCCCTCCACGTGGTCGAGCACCTCGTCGAGGCGCACCTCCGCCAGGGGCAGCCAGGGGTGGGTGCTCTCGGGCCAGGTCAGGGCCGAGTCGATCACCTCCCGGCGGCGCTCCTGCGGACGGATCTCGTGCAGCTGCAGCTGCAGGTGGAGGCGGATCGGCCCGCGCTCCAGCCGTCGTCGCAGCTCCTGCTTCAAGTAGTTGCGGCTGCGCTGCTCTCCGGGCCGGAGGCCCTGTCGGCACCAGGACCAGTCGAAGAGGTCCTGCTCGTCCGGCTGCCCCGTCTCGGGCCCCTCGTTCCAGGGGATCATGCGGAACCTGACGTAGTAGCGCGTGCCGCCGTCGACCTCGAAGGCGAAGGGAACCTTGCTGTGGTAGTAGAGCTGCGCAAAGGTCTCAGGCACGCGCCTCAGGCGGTCGAGGCTGCCGACGTACAGGGTCGGGTCCTCCTGCATGTACTGGATGGCGTGCTCCGCCCGGCCCCGCAGGGTCAGGAGCATGAAGCTCCAGAAGGTCCGGACCGTGTTGAAGGGCGTGGTCTCGCCCGTGTTCATCAGCAGGTCGAGAGGGCTCTCGATGCGCGCGTCGGCGAACTTCAGGGCGGCTCCGCGGGCGACCAGGCGGGCGTCGTCCTGGAAGGACACCATCGAGAAGCGGCAGCGGCAGTCGAACTCGGCCCCGGGCCGGAAGAAGTCGTTCCTCGGCCACGGTGCATCCTCGACCAGGAAGATCTTGCCCCGGGCGGCGATCCCGTTGTCGTGGGACATGCGCCGGCGGGTGAAGAACGAGCGCAGGGCGATCAGGAAGATCGCCAGGTAGGCCAGGAGGTGCAGTACGAGCCAGCTCCAGACCCTGGTGACCACGCTCCCCACGAGCTCCATCGAGCGGGCCGAGGCCCGGACGGTGAGCCCCAGGATGCGTTCGACCAGGCGCAGGAGTCTGTGAATCATGAGGTCCGGAACGGGGCCGCGGTGAGATCCCCTTCGGGTCGTCACCACCCCCGAACGGTGCGCTGCGCCATAGAGGATTGCCGCGAAGCGCTCTCGTCGCTCGATTGTAGGAGAGAGGGCAAAAGCGCGCAAAGTGGGGCAGGGGGGCGCGTGGACCTCGTCGGGGTCCCCCGGGAGCCGCCCCCAGCCCCGGACCTGGGTGGGTGGTCGCGCACAACTGGGAAGGGGCGCGCCTAGGCGCTTGCATCGCTCCCCGGCCTGGGCGATGCTCGCGAGGCGATGAGCGATGCGAACCCCAGTGCCGAGGCCCTGCTCGAGGCCCAGCCGCAGATGACGGAGCCCGACGAACCCCAGGCCAGCGAGACTCCCGAGCCGGAGCCCGAGGAGCACGACGACCAGCAGGTCGAGCCTGCGGGGGGGCCCCAGGCCGCCGGGGACCCTCCTGAGGGGGCCGCGGTGGAGGAGCAGTCCGAGGCCGAGGCCGAG
>CAZQAT010000036.1:0-14259 GCA_964591315.1 uncultured Planctomycetaceae bacterium | reverse complement strand
AGTCCGAGGCCGAGGCCGAGGACGCCGCCGCCGCCGCCCGGGCCGAGGAGGACGCCGAGGTGGCCGCCCAGGGCCCCGGCCCCGGGGACTCGATGTCCGATGACGAGCTCGTGCGAGCCGTCTCGGCCCTGGTCTTCGCCTCCCCCGAGCCCCTGGGCAAGGGCCGCCTGGGCCAGCTCCTCGAGCGCCCCCGTCCCGGCCGCATCACGGACGCCCTGCAGGAGGTCCAGACCCGCCTCGAGGCCTCCGGGCTGCCCCTGGAGCTGCGCCAGATCGCCGGCGGCTGGCGCCTGATGACCGCCCCGGAGACCCACGAGACCGTCGCCAGGCTGGTCAAGGCCCGCAAGGCGGACAAGCTCTCCCCGGCCGGTCTGGAGACCCTGGCCGTGGTGGCCTACCGCCAGCCGGTCACCAAGGCCGAGATCGAGGCCATCCGGGGAGTCCAGTGCGGAGCCATGCTGCGCAACCTGGTGGACCGAGGCCTGGCCCGGGTCACGGGCCGCGCCGACCTGCCCGGGGCGCCCCTGCAGTACGGCACCACCAAGGAGTTCCTGGACCGCTTCGGCATGGCCAGCCTGGGGGACCTGCCCCGGGACGGCGAGCTGCTCAAGGAGTGAGGCCCGGGGCTGCTCGTTGGCCCCCCGAGAGGTCCTCCGGGGGCCGCGGGAGGGGGTCCAGCGACCTTGCGCCGGGCTCCGAGCGGGCCGTACACTCTTGCCCTTCCTTCGGAACCGTGTCCTTCCCCGGTTCCCCGCGGACCCCTCCGCGACGACGCCGCCCGGACCGGCGGTGATGAGACGGCCCCTTCACGGGCCGCGTTGATTCCATGTCCAAGAACCGCGAGAAGAAGCACGCCGCCCACCTGGCCGAGCGCAAGGCCCACGCCCAACAGACCCTGGAGAGCACGGCCGAGCAGCACGAGGCTCACCTGGTCGAGGCCCCCAAGGGCACCAGCCGGGCGCGCTTCCTGTTCAACCTGCTGCTGGTGATCTTCCTGCTGCTGATCTTCTCGATCACCGGCCCGATGATGAGCTCGCTGACCGGCGGGGGGGCGGCCACCGGTGAAGTCGCCATGCGCTGGACGACCCCCGACGGTGAGAGGCGCGAGGTCGAGACCGGGGACTTCTACGACCAGAAGCGTCGGATCCGCACTCTCGAGCCCTTCTTCCAGTTCCTGCTCCTGGGGCAGGTGGACCCCGGGGACGACATCCAGGTCGCGCGCTTCCTGATCCTCGAGAGCCTCGCTCGGCGTTCGGGGATCCACGTGGCGGACGAGGAGGTGGCCGAGACCATCCTGGCCTTCTTCGAGACTGCCGAGAACTACAACTCCTTCGTCGCCTCTCGCCGCGAGCTGACCCAGAAGGCCTTCGAGGAGATCCTGCGTCGCGGCCTGATCGTGCGCCGCTTCCTGCAGATGTCCGGTCTGCCCGCCGGTGAGGTCCTGGCCGAGGACGTCATCGAGCGCTGGAAGTCCGGCGCCCAGGAGTACAACTTCGAGTTCGTCGAGGTCGTGTCCGAGGACTACGAGGACGCCGCCCGGGCTGAACTTCCCGGCGCCGAGGAGCTCGAGGACTGGTTCAACGCCCTGCCCGCATTCCAGAAGCAGGAGTTCAACACCGAGCGCAGCTTCGCCGCCGATATCGCCTGGTTCGACCCGGAGGCCGAGGGCGACTACGCCCAGCTCCTCGAGCGCTTCCCCCGCCCGGAGGAGGAGGACGCCGAGGTCATGGCGGAGAACTACTACAACCGCAACAGCCACGTGCGCTTCGCGCGGCCGATCCCGGCGAACGAGGACGAGGCCCAGAAGCTCGAGGAGTCCGGCGACAAGTTCTTCACCTTCGAGGAGGTCAAGGAGCAGGTGCAGCGCGAGGCGCCCATCTACTACTCGATGATGGACTGGATCTCGGACCTGCGCCTGCGCCAGAGTCAGGGTGAGAATCCGGACCTGGAGACGGAGGCCATCTCCCTCGGCCTGAACTTCGTGCGGCTCGAGCCGCGCACCCTGACCGCCCTGCGCGAAGGCGAGGAGCCCTGGTCGGGCAACTACCTGGCCGGCTCCCTGATGCGCGTCCAGGAGGGGGAGTTCTCCCGCCGCGTCGAGGTCGAGGAGGGCGCCCTGGTGGTCGGCAAGGTGATCGAGATCCTGCCGCCCAGCCTGCCGCCCTTCCCGGAGATCCAGGACCGGGTTGCGGACAAGTGGGTCAAGGAGCGTCGGCCGGCGATCGCCGCCGAGCGCCTCGAGGCCGTGCGTGACGCCTTCGGTGAGCGCCCCGAGGAGGAGGGCGCCGCCTTCGAGACCAGCGCCACCTCCGAGGAGTTCGCGGCCGCGGCCACCGCCGCCGGCTTCGAGGTCCAGGAGCGGGGCTGGAGCACGCAGTACCCGCGCCTGGGCGAGGTCCAGGAGCAGCCGACGCAGTTCGAGTTCTACCTGCGCTCCAAGGCCTCCCTCTACTCCGCCGATGACGGCCACGTCGCCGCGGCCGAGGCCACCCGTGACGGCAACGCCGCCTACCTCGTGCGTTGCGCGGGCGAGCGGGAGGCGGACGTCTCGACCATGCGGCCGGTGGAGGTGGACTCGAACCTGAGCCAGCTACGGCAGGCGGCCGCTCAGAAGTTCTTCACGAGCACCTACGCCGACGACAACTGGCTGCGGAGCACCTTCAACCTGTACCTGCGGTCCCTCGACGAAGAGGTGGCCGAAGGGCAGGGTTGAGGGAAGGCCCGGGTCGTCACCGGGCCGCCAGCGCCGCGTCCGCCTGCTCGGCGATCGCCTCCGCCGCGGTCAGCACCTGGTGCGAGGCCGTCGAGTAGAGGTACTCGGGCAGGCGCAGGAAGCGCTCCTCCTTCACTGCCCGCAGGCTCCGCAGCAGGGGCTCCTTGCGTAGCAGGGTCTCCCCGCTCCCGATCTCCACGCCCTCTGGTTCGGCCACCAGGAAGAAGTCGGGGTCGATGGCGAGCAGCTGCTCGAAGTCGACCTCGGGGTGGCCCTCCATGCCGGCCTCGGCGGCCGCGTTCCGCATGCCCGCCAGCTCGATCATGGTCTGCCAGGTGGTGCCGCGGCCCGCGGTCGTGCCGCCGGCGCCGTAGTTGCCGTAGGGCATGACCCGCATGCCCGTCCGCGGGGCCTCCGCCTGCAGGATACGGCGGCGAGTCTCCAGGCGTTCGACGAAGGCCTCGCCGCGCTCGGCCTCGTCCACCAGGCGGGCCAGGCAGCGGATGCTCGCCAGGGTCCCCTTCCAGTCGGTGGCGATGGGCAAGATGGCGACCGGCACGTCGCGCTCGCCCACGCGGTCGACGGTGGACCCGGCCTGGTAGGCGTGCACCAGGAGCAGGTCCGGTTCGCGGTCGAGGATCTCCTCGGCCTCGAAGCTCTTGAGCACCTCGAGCTCGGCCCAGGGGCCGGGCTCCGCGCGCAGCACCGAGTAGGTCATGGCCGTGCGCGGAAGACCTGCCACGCGCTCGGGCTCCACCAGCTCGACCAGGGCGTCGAGCAGGCTGGCGTCCCCTGGCAGGATGCGCGCGGGGCGGGCCGGGAGGAGGGCGGTGCGCCCGTCGGAGTTCTTGACCTTGGCCGGAAAGCCCGCGGGGGGGGTGATCTCGGGCAGGCGTGACTCCACGGGGGCCGTTCCCGCGGCCTGGGTCTCGGGCGCGGGCGGCTCCTCCGTCGAGCACGCCACCAGCCCCGAGAAAAGTAGGGACAGGAGTCCGAGCCGGGTCAGTCGAGAGCCCATCATGGCGGCAGCCTAGCCCGCACGATTCACGAAGACACGCGCCAGGCTTCGCAATCGCTCGCCCCTGGCTCCCTCTCGGCCCTTGGGAGCGGTTGGGATCGACCACCTGGAACCGAGCGGCTGTGTCTGGAGCGCGTCTTGGTGAATAATGCGGGCTGACGCCTCGGCCTCCGCCGGCCGAGGTCTTCCTCCCAGAGCCTCTCCCCGACGCGCCTCCTCCCTCGCCGACCTTGCTGCGCGCCCTGCGAACACCCCGCGTCGTCGCCCTCCTGCTCACTGCGCTGGTCGGGCTCCTGGGACTCGGCTCCCTGATGATCGGCAGCACCGGCGAGCTGAGTCTGGGGGAGGCTCTGCGCGGAACCGCCGGCTGGCTGGGCCTGGGGGAGGGGCTGGAGGGGTCACGCCAGAGCATCCTGGCCTTGCGCCTGCAGCGAACTCTGGTGGCGATCGGAGTCGGCGCTTCCCTGGCCCTCTCGGGCGCGCTCTTGCAGGGCATGTTCCGCAATGCCCTGGCCTCGCCCTCCGTACTCGGGATCAGCACCGGCTCCACGGTCGGGGCCTCGGTGGCGATCCTCTTCGTGGGCGGCTACGGCCCGCGCATCGTGGTGGAGACGGCGGTCGAGGTCGCGCCCCTGATGGTCACCGCCTGCGCCTTCGTCGGTGCCTTCCTGACGACCCTGCTGGTCAGCACCCTCGGCACCCGCGGCGGGCGGCTGTCGGTGCCGACCCTGCTCCTGGCGGGCATCGCCGTGAACACCTGCCTCGGCGGCCTGCTCGCCGCCATGCAGTCGGTGGCCCTCTCCGAAGACCTCGAGGTGGCCAAGGCCCTCTGGAGTTGGACCTTCGGCTCCCTCAAGGATCACGCCCTGCCACGGGTGGCCGTCGTCTGGGGCGGTCTGGCCCTGGCGGTGGTGACGGTGCCCTTTGTCAGCCGCGAGCTCGACCTCTTCGCCGGGGGCGAGGAGGACGCGGCGGGCCTCGGGGTGAACACGGTGCGAGTCAAGTGGTTGACCCTCGGCGCCGCCTCCCTCGCGACCGCCGCCGCCGTGGCCGTCGCTGGGCAGATCGCCTTCCTCGGGCTGGTGGTGCCGCACCTCCTGCGGCTCGTGGTCGGCACGTCGCACCGGCACGTCTTGCCCCTGGCTCTGGTGGCGGGCGCTGCCTTCCTGCTGGCCGCGGACCTGGGGGCGCGCCTGTTGCTCGGCCACGCGGAGCTGCGCCCCGGGGTCGTGATGTCCCTCGTCGGCGGACCCTTCTTCCTGTTTCTCTTGATGCGCTCGCGCCGGGAGCTGCAGACGTGGTGAGCCTCCTGCGCGCCGAGGGCGTCGAGTACCGCTACCCCGCCAGCGTCGACGGAGGCGCGGCGGTGGTGGACGTGGACCTCGAGCTGGCCGAGGGCGAGCTACTCGCGGTCCTCGGGCCGAACGGGGCCGGCAAGAGCACCCTGCTGCGCCTGCTCGCCGGCCTCCTGCGGCCGGGCCGCGGCAGTGTGCGCTTCGGTGGCGAGACCCTGGCGGACCTCGCCCCCCGCGAGCGCGCCCAGCGCCTGGCCTTCGTACCCCAGTCCCTCACGGCCCTGCCGGAGGTCACGGTGGAGGCCTTCGTGGGCTACGGTCGCTACGCCCACCGGGGGCTCTTCCAGAGCGCCGGTGCCGAGGACCTGCGCGCGGTGCAGGACGCCCTGGCGGCGGCGGACCTCTCCGAGCTGGCGGAGCGGCCCCTGGCGGAGATCTCCGGCGGCCAGCGCCAGCGGGCCCTGCTCGCCCGAGCCCTGGCCCAGCAGGCGCGGCTCCTGCTCGTGGACGAGCCCACGGGCGCCCTCGACCCGGAGCACCAGCTGCGTATCTTCGACCTGCTGTCCGAGCTCTGTGGAGCGGGGCGCGCGGTGGCGGTCGTGACCCACGACCTGAACCTGGCCAGCCAGTTCTCCGACCGGGCGCTCTTGCTCGACGCGGGGCGTAGCGTGTGCTCGGGGCCCACGGGCGAGGTCCTGCGTCCGGAGGTGCTCGAGCCGGTCTACGGGGACCAGCTGCAGTTCGGCACCCTGCCCATGCCTGGCGGCGCCGGCGAGCGGCCCTTCGTGCTGCCCTGGAAGCGGTAGCGGTGGAGCCGGGCTGACCCCGGAAGGGGCGGCCCCCGGACTCGGCTCTTCCCCGCCTCGCACGGGATCGGGGGGTAGGCTTTCTTGAATGCCTCCAGGGCACCCCTGGGCGGCGGTCGGGCAAGGGCCGTAGCGAGGGAGCTGCCAGTGCGTTCGCCGCCGCTGACCGCGTTGTTTTCATGCTCCGAGCCTCCTCCGCTGCCATTCTGTCCGCCGCCTTCCTGGGCCCGGTCGCTGCTCCGGCCCTGGCCCAGGCCACCCTGCGGCCCCTGCCGCGGGTCGCCCGCTCCTGGGAGGCCGGGATCCGTCCGGTCGAGGCCGGCTTCGCGAGGCCGTCCGGGCCCTCCGCCGAGGGTCGCAGCGGGAGAGGAGATCCGGCCGCCACCGCCCGGGACCTGGACTTCATCGGGCCGCGGCCCCTCGATCGGGAGGGGCCGCCCGGCCCGGGCGAGCCGGACGCCTTTGACACGGTCGAGCTCGAGCTCTTCGGTCGCGGCACGGGAAGCGCCACCTTCGAGGGCAGCGGGGGCAGCCTGACCACCCAGCGCGGGGGCTGGAGCGTGGCTCTCGGTGAGCGCACCACCCGCGGCTTCAGCTACGCGATCGAGTTCGGGATCGAGGGCTGCTTCTACGACTTCGGCGGCGGGGCCACTCCGGTGCCGGGGGTGAGCGATCCCTTCAACGACGTCTACGACACCCGCCTGGCCGCCCGCTTCCTGCACCAGAGCGCCGGCCGCACCGACATCTACGGTGGCCTGCAGGTGGGCAACGCCGGCGAGGACGCCGTGGGCGTCGACGAGTCCCTCTACCTGGGCGGCGCGCTGGCCCTGCGCTACGCGGCGGCCGACGACCTCGCCCTGGTCGTCGGCGTGGCGGGCATCTCCCGCTTCGACGACTCGCCCTTCATCCTGCCCTACTTCGGCTTCGACTGGCAGATCTCGGAGGAGCTGCGCCTCCTGACCGAGGCGGCCGAGATCCACCTGGACTACCGGCTGACCGACGACCTGAGCCTCGGCCTCGAGGCCGTCTACGACTTCCGCCAGTACCGCCTGAACGACAGCGGCCCCATGCGCGGCGGCTCCTTCCGCGACGAGGAGATCCGCGCCGGCACCCGCCTGGCCTGGAACCTGACCGACGACGTGGTGCTCGAATTGAGCGGCGGCAAGCTCCTCTGGCGCGAGACCACCTTCCACGACGGCCAGACCGGCTTCGTGGGGGAGGCGGAGACGAGCTCGTCGATCTACGCGGGGCTCGGGCTGCGGGTGTCCTTCTAGGCGGCGTAGGCTGCCGCCGCGGGGATGCGCAGGAACTCGTCGAGCTCCGGGGCGTAGGCGGTCAGCGCTCCGCCGTAGACGCAGCCCGTGTCGATGCCGAGAGTGCGCGTGATACCGCGCTCGCGGCGGGCCTGGGGCAGGCGGGCGGAGGAGTGACCGTAGAGGACCAGGGCCTCGCCCCGGTACTCCTCGAACCACCAGGGATTGCCGCGCTTGTCCAGGCGGCGGATGCGTGTCAGCTCGAAGGGAGTGTGGTCCTCGAGGCGCTTCTGCGGGTGGACGCCCGCGTGCACCACGACCCACGGGCGCCCGTCGGCGGTGGGCCCCGCGCCGGAGAGGTCCGTGTGGCGCAGGAAGTAGCCCGAGTGCTTCTGCAGGAAGACGAGCAGGTCGCGGCGACGCTCCGGGGGCGCGTTGCAGGGGCGGTTCCCGTCCCCGTGCAGGTCCTCGAAGTCGAGGGGCGGGAAGTGCTCTCTCGAGGGCGGGCGGTCGGCGGCGTCAGCGCGGCGGGGGTCGAGGCCGAGGCGGTGCAGCACCTTGCGCTCGTGGTTGCCGAGGATGAAGTGCGCGCCGGCAGCCTCGAGCAGGTCCATCACCCCGGCCGGGTCGGGGCCGCGGTGGAACAGGTCGCCGCAGGAGACCAGCTGGTCCTCCTCGCCCAGGGAGAGGTGCTCGATCAGGCGACCGAGCTCCTCCGCGCAGCCGTGGATGTCGCCGACGATCCAGGTGGTCATGCCGAGCCGCGTTGGTGGGCGAGGGTTGAGAGTGCCGTCGACTCGAGAGGGGAGCCTCGAGCCGACGGCGCGGGAAGGAGTATCAAGAGCAGGTCTTGATGCCGCGGACGCATTGGGGTGGGGAGTGCAGGTGGGAGGCCTGCAGGCATCCGCGGTCCGCTCAGCACTTCGACTCGAGGGGTCGGCAGCCTGAGCGGAATGTGCCCGCCAGGGCCTGAGTCCCAGACACGGGAGCGCCCGGATTCGGGCTAATAGAAATACGTCGTCCCATCGTGGGGACTGCGGGCTTCGAAGCGCGCCAGGCCGCGCTCTGGGGAAGGCGGGCGATCAAGGGCATTCGGGAGGAGTCCGATACAAGGCCACCAGAACCCTGCTGCCCATGAGAGCCCACACCATCTCCTCCGTCGCCCTGGCCCAGGTCCTGGCGCTCCTCGGCCTGGCTGCCTGCCGCACGCCCGAGGTGCCCCAGAGCCTGCCGCCCTACACTCCGACCACCGCGGACCTGGCCCTACGCGAGTTCCGGCTCGGTCCGCACGACCTGATCCGGGTCGGGGTCCACGGTCACCCGGAACTGACCACACCCCACAGCGAGCGCTACGACGGCTCGCGCCTCGACCCGAGCGGGGAGGTCAGCCTGCCCTTGGTCGGCAGCCTGGCCCTGGGCGGCCTGACCCTCGACGAGGCCCGTGAGGCGGTCACCACGGCCTACTCGAAGTACGTCAAGGAGCCTCGGATCGACCTGGCGGTGCTCGAGTTCGCCGCGCGGCGGTTCTACCTGTACGGGCAGGTCAACAAGCCCGGCACCTACACCCTCGACAGGCCCCTCAACGTCTACCAGGCCCTCTCCTTCGGGGAGGGCTTTGCGAGTGGCGCTGCTCGCGACGAGGTCGTGCTCGTGCGTGAGAGGACCGACGACGTGGAGGTCCACGTGATCGACGGCGACCAGGTCTCCGCCGCGGGGCTGATGCAGGTCCACCCGGACGATCTGATCTTCGTCATGCGTTCGGGCAGCGGGCGCTTTGCGGAGCAGGCCCTGCCGATCATCAGCGGCATCTCGTCCTCCCTCTCGTCGGCGGCGACCCTGCTGCTGATCGAAGACAGCATCACGGAATGACAACTGAAGAGACGGGGAGATGAGGGACGGATCCATGGATGAGAAGAGCGACGCCCTGCTGCTGCTGGCAGAGCTGAGTGAGACCTGCCGCCGCAATCTGCGCACCTTCATGGTGCTCGGGCTCCTGGGCCTCTTGTGCGGCTTGCTGCTGCTCTCGCGCAAGAGCCCGGTCTACAGGGTCGAGGCCACCATGCTGCTCGACACAAACCGCTCAGCCGGCGTGCTCGGTGAGCTGGCGGCCCTGACCAGCGCGCCCCAGGCCGTGAGCGAGATGGAGATCCTGCGCTCGCGCGGGCTTGCACGTGCCGTGGTCGAGGGGCAGGGCGGGAGCCAGGGGACCCTGACGACCCTGGTGGACTCCGGCGGCCTGAGCCCCCTGAACAGCCTCGTGAACAGCGACACGGTGACCCAGTGGCAGGAGCTTGGCGAGCGACCGCGGCTCGCGGCCCAGGTCGTGCCGGACCCGCGCCGCCTGCGGCAGCCGGTCCTGACGCTCGAGTTCATGGGGCCTCGGCGTGTCCGCATCGGTCAGCGTCACCCCCTCTTCGGCTTCGGGATCGGCGGCAAGGACGCAGTCGAGGTCGACTTCCGGCCCGGCCAACCGATCGAGTACGAGGGCCTGAGCCTGCGCCTGGTCCCCGATGGGGACCTGAGCGGCGAGACCTTCCACCTGCACACTCTGCGACCGGAGGAGGCCGTCGAGATGCTCGAGGAGGGTCTGCGGGTCTCCGAGACCGAGCGCAACAGCGGAGTGATCCGCGTCATCTACGAGGACTCCGACCCCGAGCGAGCCTCGGCCACCGTGAATGCTCTCTGCGGCCTGTACCTCGAGCGCAATGAGGCCCGCAACGCCAAGCGCGCGTCCCAGACCGTCGAGTTCATCGAGAAGCAACTGGAGGAGCAGATTGATGCCCTCGAGGCGGCCGAGCGCGAGGTGGTGGAGCTGCAGTCGAACAACCCCAAGTCAGTCAACATCACCGCCTCGGGCGAGGCCTTGATCGGGCAGCTGAGCTCCATGCAGGTCGAGGAGGTGCAGCTGCGCATGCTCCTCAACAGCCTGCAGGAGGCTCTCGAGCGCCTGAACGAGGGCAACATCGCGGCCCTCTCGCGGCTCGAGAGCGAGCTGGCCGACCCGGTCACCCTGAGCTACATCCAGCAGATCGCTCAGCTGACCGCCGAGTCGGCCCTGCTCGGCCGCACGGACGCGGGAGCCTACAAGGGACTGGTGATGAACAAGCGCCTGCAGCTGGAGACCGAGTCGGAGCGACTGGGGCTCTTCAGCGTGAGTCTCGAGAAGATCGTCGAGCGCCTGGGGCGCGGAGACAACAGTGCCCTCGGCGGCCTCGAGGCCTTGGAGGAGGCGGGCGAGCTCGACCCGCTCTTGCACACCTACCTCAAGCACTGGAGCGAGCTGGACCAGCGCCTGCGCAGCCTGGCTGTCGACTTCACCGACGAGCTGCCGGAGATGAAGACCCTCAAGGCCCAGCGCGCTGACCTGGAGGGACGCCTGCTCGAGCTCCTCGCGGGCCGCCTCGCAAGCTACGAGGTCCAGCGTGCCGAGTACGCCCAGCTCCTCGAGCTCTACGACGGCCGTGTGGGCGACTACCCGGTCGAGGAGGACTCGAAGATCGCCACCGCCCTCGAGCGCCTCGAGGAGCGCACGGTGGAGCACCTGACTCAGCGCCTGACGGGGCTCTACTCGCGTCTCTCGCGCCTCAAGGACGAGCGCCTGACCGTGGAGGCCTCTCTGGCCGAGCTGCCCGAGGAGGTTCGCGTCCTGGCGGACCCCATGCGCCGGCGTGACGCCCACACCGAGATCGTGCAGTTCCTGCTCGGTCGCCAGAAGGAGGCGGAGATCACCCGCGCGGCCACGATCGCCACGGCGGACTTCATCGACGCGGCCACCCCGGCCCGGGCGCCGCGCGGCCCCTTCGCGCCCCTGTTCCTGTTTGGCGGCCTCGTGCTCGGCCTCGGTGCGGCCCTGGGCCTCGCCACCCTGCGTCAGGCCTTCGACCGCGGCGTCTACACCAACGAGGAGCTGGAGCTGGCGAGCGGCCTGCCGCTCTTCGGGTCGATCCCCGACTACAAGCGGGGTCCCTGCAGGGTGCAGGGCGCGGGTGATGACTTCCTCGCCCTGCGCGACGCTCCCGAGGGGCCTGTGGCGGAGGCCTACCGCTCCCTGCGCTCGAACCTGAAGTTCGTGCTCAACTCGGGCCAGGCGGACCTGGAGATCCGAACCCTGGCGTTCACCTCCTGCACTCAGAGCGAGGGCAAGTCGATCACGAACGTGGACATGGCCTTGGCCTTCGCCATGACCGGACGGCGGGTGCTCCTGGTGGACGCTGACATGCGCCGGCCGAGGGTGCACAAGTACCTGCACACCGAGCTCAGCCCGGGCTTCTCGGACGTGCTCAAGGGTGAGCTCTCCTGGCAGCAGGTGGTGAAGCACGACCGGGCACAGAACGTGGACGTGATCACGGCCGGGCGCCAGCCCTCCTCGCCCGGAGACCTCCTGGCGGGGGAGATCACCGGGCGGTTCCTGCAGCAGGTGCGCGAGGCCTACGACCTGGTGGTCTTCGACGTGCCGCCGGCCCTGGCCGTGGCGGACATCGACTGTCTGGCCTCGCGGCTCGACGCGCTGTTGCTCGTGACGCGCTCGGGCAAGCTCTCGAACAAGGTCGTGCGCGAGGGTGCGCGGCGTCTGCAGCAGGTGGGGGCCAACCTCGTCGGCTGCGTGCTCAACTGCGCCAGGCCGACGCGGGGCGAGCAGAAGTACGGCTACGGCTACGGCTATGGGTACGGGTACGGAGGCACGGACAGTGAAGCAGCCTGAGATGGAGAGCGAGAAGGCACGGCCACAGGCCGCGCAGGAGACCAGCGGCAGCGCCGCGCCGCTCAGTCGTGATGCCACGGTCTGCGTCGTCGGCCTGGGCTACATCGGCCTGCCGACCGCGTCCCTGCTGGGGACCCGAGGCCACACGGTGCACGGGGTCGACGTGTCCTCGAGGGTCGTGGACACCATCAACCGCGGCGAGATCCACATCGTCGAGCCCGATCTGGACGTGATCGTGCGCGGTGCCGTCGCAGCTGGCCACCTGATTGCGGGCCTCGAACCGGTGGAGGCGGACGTCTTCATCCTGGCTGTCCCCACCCCGGCCACGGCCGACAAGGTGCCGGACCTCTCGGCCATCGAGGTGGCGACGCGGGCCATCCTGCCCTTCCTGCGACCGGGCAACCTGGTCATCCTCGAGTCGACCAGCCCCGTGGGTACGACCGACGGCCTGGTGGCGGAGATCCTGGCCGAGACGGGCTACGTGCCCGGCGAGGACTTCCACGTGGCCTACTGCCCCGAGCGGGTGCTGCCGGGCCGCATCCTGACCGAGCTGGTGGAGAACGACCGCATCGTGGGTGGCATCACCGAGGCCTCCACCGAGGCGGCGGTGGCCTTCTACGAGGGCTTCGTGCGCGGCGAGGTGGTCGCCACCGACGCACGCACCGCGGAGATGGTCAAGCTGACCGAGAACTCCTTCCGGGACGTGAACATCGCCTTCGCGAACGAGCTCTCGATGATCTGCAACGAGCTCGGCGTGAGCGTCTGGGAGCTGATCCGCCTGGCAAACCGACACCCGCGGGTGGATGTCCTGGCCCCGGGGCCCGGGGTCGGCGGCCACTGCATCGCGGTGGACCCCTGGTTCCTCGTGCACGGCGCTCCGGAGCAGTCGCCCCTGATCCGCACCGCGCGGGAGGTCAATGACAAGAAGCCCGGCTGGGTGGTCGAGCGTGTCCTCTCCCATGCCCTCAAGCAACGCGATCCGGTGATTGCCTTCCTCGGCCTCGCCTTCAAGGCGGACGTCGACGACCTGCGGGAGTCGCCCGCGGTCGAGATCGTGCGCACCGTTCAGCGGGCCGAGGTGGGGGAGGTGATCGTCTGCGAACCCAACATCGAGGCCAGCGACGAGTTCACCCTCGTCTCCCAGACCGAGGCCCTGCGCCGCGCGGACCTCGTCGTCGTGCTGGTGGACCACAAGCCCTTCAAGCGCATCCCGCGCGAGGCCCTCAACGAGAAGGTGCTGATCGACACGAAGGGAGTCTTCCTGTGAGCCGACGGGTCCTGAGCGTCTTCGGCACGCGCCCCGAGGCGATCAAGATGGCCCCGGTCGTGAAGCGCCTGGCCGCGGAGCCGGGACTCGAGTCGCGGGTCTGCGTCACCGCCCAGCACAGGGAGATGCTCGACTCCGTCCTGCGTCTGTTCGCCATCGAGCCCGACCACGACCTGGGCCTGATGCGCCCCGGGCAGGACCTCTTCGACGTCACCAGCAGGGCCCTGCTCGGCCTGCGGGACGTGCTGCGGGAGGAGCGCCCGGAGCTGGTGCTCGTTCACGGCGACACGACCACCTGCTTCGCCACCAGCCTGGCGGCCTTCTACGAGGGGATTCCCGTCGGCCACGTCGAGGCAGGCCTGCGCACGGGCGACATGGCCCGGCCCTTCCCCGAGGAGATGAACCGCGTCCTGACCGGCCGCCTGGCCGCCGTGCACTTCGCGCCCACCGAGGGCGCGCGCCGGAACCTCCTCGCCGAGGGCGTCGACGAGGAGGCAGTCCACGTGACCGGCAACACGGTCATCGACGCGCTGCTCGAGGTGCGCTCGCGCGTCTCGGGACGCTCCGCCGCGAGCTGGAGCGAGGCCCTCGCCCCCGAGCTCTGCGAGCGCCTGGACCGCGGGGTCGAGAGGCTGATCCTCGTCACCGGCCACCGCCGTGAGTCCTTCGGTCGGGGCTTCGAGGATCTCTGCACCGCTCTCGAGCGCACGGCCCAGGCCCACCCCGACTGGCTCATCGTCTACCCGGTCCACCTCAACCCGAACGTCCGCGGGCCCGTGCACGAACGCCTGGGCCGCTGCCGGAACGTCTTGCTGACCGAGCCCGCGAGCTACGAACCCTTCGTGTGGCTGATGGACAGGAGCGACCTGATCGTGACCGACTCAGGCGGTATCCAGGAGGAGGCCCCCTCCCTCGGCGTTCCCGTTCTCGTCACGCGAGACGTCACCGAACGCCCCGAGGCGGTCGAGGCCGGCACGGTGCGCCTGGTCGGCACGGATCCTGGGGCGATCCAGTCCAGCATCGAGGAGATCCTGGCCGGCGGCGAGCTGGCCGACCTCATGTCTCGGGCGATCAACCCCTACGGGGACGGCCGGGCGGCGGAGCGCATCGTTGCCCAGGTGGCGGCGGGAACCGAAGTGGGCGGGACAGCGGCCTAGCCCGGCCTATTCATGAGCCTTCAACGCATTAGCACCCAACCGGCAGCC
>CAZQAT010000035.1:0-39725 GCA_964591315.1 uncultured Planctomycetaceae bacterium | reverse complement strand
GATCCCGGTTGGGTGCTAATGCGTTGAAGGCTCATGAATAGGCCGGGCTAGCCCGCTACGGCGCGTCGCGACGAAGGCCGACTCGACTGCCCGGCAGGACTCGGGCGCAGGGCCGGGTGACGCCCGGGCCTCCAGGCCCGCCTACTTCTTCTTGCCCAGCTCCACCCCGCCCGTGCTGCCGTGGGTGAGGCAGGTCCCGAGCACGTTTCCACCCAGGGTCTCGAGCTGATTGCTCGTCTGCTCGACCAGGTTCTTGGGAGTGTCCCCCATCCTGACCACGAGGACGATGCCGTCCGCCATGGCGCCGAGCAGGCTCGCGTCCGAGATCGAGAGGGCCTCGGGAGTGTCCACCAGGACGTAGGAGAAGCGCTGCTTGAGGGTGTTGAGCACGGTGCGCGTGCGCTCCGAACCGAGCAGCTTCGAGGGATTCTCCGGCAGGGTCCCCGCCCCCATGGCGGAGAGGTTCGGCACGCAGGTAGGGCGGATGGCCGCGTCCAGGGCACACCTGCCGCGCAGGATGTCGGCGAAGCCCTGGTGGGGCTCGAAGCCCAGGTAGCGGTCCACCGCCGGGCTGTGCAGGTTGCCGTCCACCAAGAGGATCTGGTTGCCCGGGAGCTCAGCCATGGCGACCGCCAGGTTCACGGCCGCGACCGTCTTGCCCTCGCCGGTCACGGCGCTCGTGATCACCACGCTGCGCGGGGCGCCGTCCGGATTGAGGGCGATGATCGAGTTCCGCAGGCTACGGAACTGCTCCGCGACGTGGCCCCGCGGGTCGAAGACCATCTGGATCTCCTCCGAACGGATCTCCCCCACCGGGGAGTCCCGGTTGGCGGGCGTCAGGGAGTCGGGATCTGTGGTCGGCTGCAAAAGCGGCTCGCTCATGGGCGTCTCGGGTGCCGGATGGCATGGGGCCTGGTCGTATCTTGCCCTTCGGCCAGGTTCCCACCAAGGCCTGAGGCCAATCCTGCCCGGGAAGCGGCGGGAGCGTCCTGGGGCACGATTCTGACAAAGGAATGTCCCCCAGAGGGCCTCCAGGCCGTCCGAGGCCTCGAATCCCGCCGAGCAGCTTCCGCGTCCCGGGAGGGAATCAGAGGCCCCGCGAGGGCAGCTCGCGCTCGTGCCGGAAGAGGTCGCGGACCCTTGCGGGGCGGCTCGGAGGCCAGACCTGGTGCCCCAGGCGTCGGTGCAGGGGAGAGTCCCCCGAGGCACTCGCCTGCCAGACACTCTCACGCAGACGGCGGTGCCGGTCGTCGAGCCCCGCCTGGTCGAGGGCGGTGAGGGCCCGCCCGAGCGCGCGGATCAGCCCCTCGATCAACTCGGGGTCCCGCGGCTGGGAGCGCAGCAGCGCGAGGAGCCGGCGCTCCGCCCCTTCTCCCCGGGGGCCCGCGACCAGGGCGCCCAGGAGCTCGAGCCCGTCCTGCCGGGCCTCGAGTCCCCCCGCCTCGAGGGCCTCGCCCAGGGTCCCCTGGCGCCGCCCCTCGAGGCAGCCGGCCAAGAGGCAGGTCTCGACCCGCCGGGCAAGCTCGTCCCCGTCGACCCCCGCCTCCTCGCTGCGGGCCAGCACCGCCGCCGCCACCTCGCCCACCAGCCGCGGGCCGCTCTCGAGGCGGGCCGCCGCCAGGGTGCGCACCAGGGCCGAGCGCGCCGGCCGCCGCACCTCCTGCGCGCAACGCAGCCAGAGGGTCGTGGCGAGCGCGCTGTCCCCGGCGCGCAGGGCACGGCGCAGGGCGAACAGGAGCGCGTCGTCGCGCACCTCCGGTGCGCCCGTCGTCAGGGGCACCTCGAGCGCCTCGAAGAGCACGAGCAGCTCGTCCTCCTGCCCCTGCTCGAGGCACCAGGCCACGAGCTCGTCGGCCCGGGCCACCCGGGTCGCTCCGTCCCCGGGTGCCGAGGCCTGGGCCAGGGCCCGCAGGGCCTGAAAGCGCAGGGGAGCACCGAGCTCGGCGGGGTCCTCGACCAGCGCGCGCAGGAAGCCCCCGACCCGCTCGCCCCCGCCGCGACGCCCCTCGAGGACCGCCAGGCGCAGCCAGCGCTGGGCGCGCCCCTTGTCCTGCCAGCCCTCGAGCAAGAGGGCGCTGTCGTCACCGCCGCCGAGGGTCATCGGCCCCGCGCTGCCCAGGGCGCGCGCGACCCGCTCGGCGAAGCGCTGCGCCTCGCTGGCGTCCAGCTCGCCGGCGTTCAGGGCGTCCAGCTCACGCTCGCGGGAGTCGAGGGCGCGGTCGGCCCGCTCGAGCAGGGCCCTCCGTTCGTCGGCCCGCATCAGGCTGCGCCCCACGCGCCCCTGGGCCGCGGCGGCGAGCAAGCCCTCGAGGGCGGCCTCGTCCCGGCGCTCGCTCCAGCGTCGGTCGAGCCAGTGCAGGACCGCCGACCAGCCGCTGGCCGCCAGGCTGCGGGCCGCGGTCGCCGCGCCGGGCCGGCCGGCCTCGACCACGCGGCACCAGTCCGCGATGCGGTCGGCCCCCGTGCGCGAGCGGGCGCCGCTCTTGGGGGAGACCAGGATCCAGCTCCCGGCGCCGGGGCGCATCGGGTCGGACCAGTCGCCGATGCCGGTGACGGCCAGGCCCTCCTCGGCGCACAGCGCCCTCAGGTGCTCGAAGGCGCGGCCCTCCTGCGGGGCCCGCCGCACCTCCCGGTCGGCGATGCCCGGGGCCAGCACGAGGGGCAAGCCCAGGTCCCCCAGCCGCGCCAGCCGGTCGACGGCCAGCTCCAGACGCTCGACCCGGGCGCGGTCGACGAAGACCGTCTCGGCCACCTCCCCGACGGCCAGGGCCACCTCGCGACGCCGGGCGGAGGTCTCGGTGATGCCCGGACACCAGCGGTTCAGGAGGTCGTCCAGGGCCTGGCGCCCGATCTCCTCCAGCTCGTCCAGGGGCTCCCCCAGCAGCAGGACGACCAGATCCAGGTGCCGGTCGTCCGAGCCCAGGGCCAGGGCCAGGCGGCGCGCCGTCTCCGGGTCCGCGTCGCGGGCCCGGGCCGCGAGCAAGGGGTAGTCCCCCGGGACCAGGTGGGTCGCCAGCCAGCGCTGGGCGGCCTGCCGTTCGAGGGCCGAGTCGGAGCGCAGGCGCTCGAACCAGGGCGTCGGATCCTCCTCCGGGGCGGTGCCCGGAATGGCGACGACGAGGGACAGGGCGAGCGCGCTCAGCATGGCACAGAAGATAGCCCATGGAGGCCCACAGGGAGCGCGCCGTACGACGGCCCGAGCTCCCCGCCGTGCACGGAGGCCGACCTGGCCGGCGCACGCCGCCCCACCGGCAGCTTCGGCATCGGAATCGAGTTGGAGTGAGCCGCCCCGGGCGTAGACTCTCAGCGCAGCGCCCCCACCCCCGCCCGCAACCGCCCATGTTCCGCTCCCTCCTGATCGCCAATCGCGGTGAAGTCGCCGTGCGCGTCGCCCGCGCCTGCCGCGAGCTCGGGGTGCGAGCGGTGGGCATCGCCTCCCAGGCGGACCTGGGCGCCTCCTGGGTCGAGGGCCTGGACGAGGTGGTCTGCGTCGGCCCCTCCGCGCCCCGGGACTCCTACCTGCGTACGGACCGCATCGTGCAGGCGGCGGTCCAGACCGGGTGCACGGCCGTCCACCCGGGCTGGGGCTTCCTGGCGGAGAACTCCGGCTTCGCGGCCCTCTGCGCCCAGCACGGCCTGAGCTTCGTCGGACCGCGGCCGCGCACGATGGAGGAGCTCGGCCTCAAGATCCCCGCCAAGCGCGCCATGTCCGCCGCGGGGCTCGACGGGATCCCCGGCTCCGACGGCCTGCTGTCCTCGGTCGAGGAGGCCCGCGCACTCTGCGAGCAGATCGGCTACCCGGTCATCCTCAAGGCCGACGCCGGAGGCGGCGGGCGCGGCATGCGGCGCTGCCACTCCGCGGAGGAGCTCGACGCGGCCTGGTCCCAGGCCTCGGCCGAGGCCCTGGCGGCCTTCGGCAACGGCGCCCTCTACCTGGAGAAGTACGTCAGCGGCGGCCGGCACATCGAGGTGCAGGTCCTGGCGGACGGCTTCGGCCACGCCATCCACCTGGGCGACCGCGAGTGCTCGATCCAGCGCAACCACCAGAAGCTGATCGAGGAGTCCCCGAGCCCGGCACTCTCTCCGGAGCAGCGCGCGCGCCTCGGCGAGCGCGCCGCCGCGGCCGCGGCCTCGATCGGCTACACGGGAGCGGGCACCGTCGAGTTCCTGCGGGCGCCGGACGGGGAGCTCTACTTCATGGAGATGAACGCCCGCCTGCAGGTGGAGCACCCGGTGACCGAGGAGGTCTCGGGGGTCGACCTGGTCCAGTGGCAGCTGCGCATCGCCGCCAACGAGCGCCTGAGCCTGACCCAGGACGACGTCTCCCTCTCGGGGGCCTCGATCGAGTGCCGCATCAACGCCGAGGACCCGGCCCAGGACTTCCGACCGACCCCCGGCGAGCTCACGGCCTTCGAGCTGCCCGCGCAGGCGGGCCCCGGCCGCGTGCGGGTCGACACGCACCTCACCGCCGGCGACGAGGTGCCCCCCTACTACGACTCCCTCCTGGCCAAGGTCATCGTCCACGGCGAGAGCCGGCCCCAGGCCATCGCCACCATGCTGGAGTGCCTGCGGGCAGCGCGGGTCGAGGGCGTCGCCACCACCATCCCCCTGCACCTCGCCGTGCTCGAGAGCGAGGCCTTCGCGAGCGGCGACTACGACACCGCCTCCCTGCCCGGCTGGGACTCACGGGGCGTCGGCGCAACCTCCTGAACCATGGCCCAGGTCCCCCTCACCCCCATCGGCCGATCCCGGGACGCTGCCCTCGACGACGCGACCTACGCCAGGAACCGCGAGGCGCTGCTCGCCCGCGAGGCGGAGCTCGACGACAAGCGCGCGGGGGTCCACGGCGGCTGGGGCGACAAGTACGTGGAGCGCGTGCACGCCAAGGGCAAGCTCACCGCCCGCGAGCGCATCGAGCTCCTGAAGGACCCCGACAGCCCTCTGCGCGAGGTCGGCACCTTCGTCAACCACGGCCGCAGCTTCGGCAAGTTCGAGTCCCCCGGCGCCGGCGTCGTGACCGCCTTCTGCCGGGTCGAGGGCCGCTGGACGATGGTGATCGCCAACGACAACACGGTCGCCTCCGGCTCCTGGTGGCCCCTGACCCCCGAGAAGATCCAGCGCGGGCAGGAGATGGCCCTGCGCCTGCGCCTGCCGGTGGTCTACCTGGTCGACTGCTCGGGCCTCTTCCTGCCGGAGCAGTCGCGCTCCTTCCCCGGCCGCACCGGCGCGGGCTACATCTTCAAGAAGAACAGCGAGCTGGCCGCCGCGGGCGTGCCCCAGATCGCCGGGGTCTTCGGAGACTGCATCGCCGGCGGCGGCTACATGCCGATCATCAGCGACCGGGTCTACATGACCGAGCAGGCCTACATGGTCATCGCCGGCGCGGCGCTGATCAAGGGCGCCAAGAGCCAGCACCTCTCCAGCCTCGACATCGGCGGTCCCGAGGTGCACGTGCACCAGTCCGGCTGCGCGGACGTGCGGGTGCCGGACGACGAGACGGCCATCACGCGCATCCGCGCCGAGGTGGCGAGCCTCTCCTCGCCGGCGACGGCCTTCTACCGCTACGGCGCGGACCCCGGTGACCCCTTCTTCCCCGCCACCGAGCTCGAGGGGCTCTTCCCCGCCGACCACCGCATGACCTACGAGGTCGAGGAGGTGCTCGCGCGCCTGGTGGACCGCAGCCTCTTCTGGGAGGTGCTGCCGGACCGCGGACGCGAGATGCTGGTGGGCGTGGGCCGCGTCAACGGCCTCTACGTGGGCTTCGTCGCCAACCGCCAGGGGGTCGTCGACGACCCGGAGCACCACGGGGCCAAGAAGGCCGCGGGCATCCTCTACAAGGAGGGCATCGCCAAGGTGGCCGCCTTCAGCCGCGCCTGCGACGCGGACGGGATCCCCCTGGTGTGGATGCAGGACATCTCGGGCTTCGACATCGGCGTGGAGGCGGAGCGCCTGGGCCTGCTCGGCTACGGCTCCAGCCTGATCTACACCAACAGCACCAACACGACGCCCATGTTCACGGTGCTGCTGCGCAAGGCTTCGGGCGCCGGCTACTACGCCATGGCCGGCCACCCCTACGAGCCGGTGGTGCAGCTCTCGACGACCCTCACGCGCCAGTCGGTGATGGAGGGCCGCACGCTGGCCATCGCCGCCTTCAACACCAAGCTCGACGACGACTTCGAGATCGCCACCGACGACCCGCAGGAGCGGGCGCAGACCGAGGAGGGCATGCGCCAGACCGAGGAGCGCATCGAGGGCGACATGGACCCCTACAAGTCCGCGGCCCAGATGGACACGGACGAGATCGTGCGCTTCGACGAGCTGCGCGGCTGGCTCGAGCTCTTCGCCGAGGCCAGCCACCAGGCCCTGGGCTACCGCCGCACGAAGAACCCGCGCATCTGGTCCCTGCACGACCTGGACGCCCTGACGGAGCCGCGCTCATGAGCGCCAGGAGCCGCCTCGAGCTGCTGCTCGTCCGCGACGGGGAGCGCACCACCCTGGCGTCCCCGGAGGTGGGCCTGTTCACCGAGGCCCTCGAGGCCGGCGCCCTGCTCGGTCCCGGCCAGCGGGCGGGGGCGATCGTCGCCCTCGGTCGCCACTTCGACCTCGTGGTCCCCAACGGAGCTCACGGCCGCGTGGCCAACGAGCGGCCCGAGCGCGTGCAGGCGCCCGTGGGTTACGGGACGACCCTCTACGAGCTGACCCCCATCGATGCGGGCGAGGGCGCGACGGCTGGTGACGCCGACCAAGAGAGCGCCGGGGCCCTGGTCCTGCGCGCCCCCCAGACCGGTCGCCTGTACCGCCGCGCCAGCCCCGAGGACCCGCCCTACGTCGAGGCCGGCGACTCCGTCGCCGACGGCCAGGCCGTGGGCCTGCTCGAGGTCATGAAGACCTTCAGCCAGGTCCTCTACCACGGGGGCGGCGGCCTGCCCGAGAGGGGCGCGGTCGTTCGCTGGCTCGTGGAGGACGGGGCCGAGGTGCGCGAGGGCGATCCGCTGCTCGAGGTCGAGGGTTCCTGAGCCGCCCGGGGTCAGCCTGACCCCGCAGAGGGGCGGACCCGAAGGGTAGAGTGGGGCGGCCCCAGCCCCCCCTCCGCCCATGATCCTGCGCCCCGCCTTCGCCCTCTCCATCCTCGCCTCCGTCGCCTGCCCCGGCGCCCTCGCCTGCCAGGGGCCCGACCCCGTGGCGGACGGCGTCGAGCTCGAGCGGGTGTGGCCTCGGCTGCGCTTCGAGCGGCCCGTGCTGCTCAGGGGCGCCGGCGACGGCAGCGGGCGGGTGTTCGTGGTCGAGCAGGCCGGTGTGGTCCGCGTCTTCGAGGCCGAGGAGGACCCCCGCGAGGCGCGGGTCTTCCTCGACATCTCCGAGCGCGTCAGCCGGCGCGGCAACGAGGAGGGGCTGATCGGCCTCGCCTTCCACCCCGACTTCGCGGAGAACGGAGAGGTCTACGCCCACTACTCGCTGGCGGGACGCGAGGCGCGAGGCGTGCTGTCGCGCTTCACCCTCGCCGAGGACGACCCCGCCGTCCTCGACCCCGCGAGCGAGGAGGTGCTGCTGACCCAGGACCAGCCCTGGCGCAACCACAACGGCGGCTCGATCGAGTTCGGGCCGGACGGCTACCTGTACCTCTCCTTCGGGGACGGCGGCTCGGCCGACGACCCCCAGGGCAACGGCCAGAAGCTCGAGACCTGGCTCGGGGCGATCCTGCGCCTGGACGTGGACACGGGCGACCGCGCCGTTCCCTACGCCATCCCCACCGACAACCCCTTCGTGCACCACGAGGGCGCCCGGCCGGAGATCTGGGCCTACGGCTTCCGCAACGTCTGGCGCTTCTCCTTCGACCGTGAGACCGGCGAGCTGTGGGCCGCCGACGTGGGGCAGAACTCGGTCGAGGAGGTCGACCTGGTGGTCCCGGGCGGCAACTACGGCTGGCGGCGCTTCGAGGCGCTGGAGCTCTTCGACGGGGACACGCCGCTGACCACCGAGCCCGCCGTCGAGCCGGTGGGCACCTACGGCCGCGGCGAGGGCATCTCGGTCACCGGCGGCTACGTCTACCGCGGCGCGCGCCATCCGGCCCTGTGGGGAGACTACCTCTTCGGTGACTACGCCTCGGGCAACCTCTGGCGCCTGCGGCGCGCCGAGGACGGCGGCTACGAGCAGGACCTGGTCTGCCGCAGCGGCCGCTCGATCGCCTCCTTCGGCGAGGACGACGACGGCGAGCTGTACGTCTGCAGCTTCGACGGCCGCATCTACCGCATCATCCCCGCCGACGGCCCCGGCGCGAGCTACGCCAACTGGCCGGAGACCCTGGCGGAGACGGGACTGATGGGCTTCGACGAGCGGGCCGTGCCGGCGGAGGGGCTGGTGGCCTACGAGGTCAACGCGCCCTTCTGGTCCGACGGCGCCGCGAAGGAGCGCTGGATCGACCTGCCCGAGGGCGGCGCCCTGGGCTACCGCGACCGGGGCGCCTTCGAGGTGCCCGTGGGCACGACCCTCGTGAAGCACTTCCGCGGCAGCACCGGGCGCCGGAAGCGCGACCTCGAGACGCGCCTGATCCGGCGCGTCGACAAGGGCTGGGAGGCCGCCACCTACGTCTGGGAGGGGCGCGAGGCGCACCTCGCGCCGGCGGGACGGCAGTTCGAGCTGTGGACCCGCGAGGGGGTCCACACCTGGCACGCCCCCTCCGCCTCCGAGTGCGCCAGCTGCCACGTGCGGGCCACGGGCTTCGTGCTCGGGCTGACCGCGGCCCAGCTCAACCGCGGCGACCAGCTCGAGCGCCTGGCGCGGGCCGGCCTGCTGGAGCTGCCCGAGGGCTTCACGCCGGACGGCGCGCCGCGCTTCCCCCGCCTCGACGACGGAGACGCCCCCCTGGCCGACCGCGCGCGGGCCTGGCTCGACGTGAACTGCGCCATGTGCCACCAGCCCGACGGGCCCGGCAACGCCACGATCGACCTGCGCCACCACGTGCCGCTCGAGGCGACGGGGCTCGTCGACGCGGCCCCGGCCCAGGGCGAGCTGGGCCTGAGGGACCCGCGGCAGCTCGCCCCCGGCGACCCGGGGCGCTCGATGCTCCTGCACCGCGTGCGCACCCTCGGCGCGGGCCGCATGCCGCCGATCGGCAGCCTGCGGGTGGACGAGGACGCCGTCGCACTGATCGAGGCCTGGATCGAGAGCCTGTAAGCTTGCAGCGATGCGCGACCTGCTCCTGGCCCTGACCCTGGCGGCGGCCCTCGGCCCGGGGAAGCCGCAGGCCGACGAGGCCGCGCCCCCGCGCCCCAACGTGGTGGTGCTCCTGGCCGACGACCTGGGCTTCTCGGATCTCGGCTGCTACGGATCGGAGATCGCCACGCCGCGCCTCGATGCCCTGGCGGCGCGGGGCCTGCGCTTCACCCAGTTCTACGGCACGGCCAAGTGCGAGAACTCCCGCATCTCGCTCCTGAGCGGGCTCTACGCGAACCAGGCGGGCGGCAAGCAGCTGACCCGCGCCGCGACCTTCGCGGAGGTGCTGCGCGACGCCGGCTACTCCACGGCCATGGTCGGCAAGTGGCACCTCTCCGGCTCTCCCCTGGACTTCGGCTTCGAGCGCTACTGGGGGCACCTGAGCGGCGCCACGAACTTCTTCACCGGCGACGACAGCTTCCGCCTGGGGCGCGAGGCCTGGCCGGTGCCCGAGGAGCTGGGTGGTCGGCCCTTCTACACCACCCACGCCACGGCGGACTTCGCGATCGAGTTCCTCGACGCGATGGGCGCCGAGGAGTCGCCGTTCCTGCTGTACGTGGCCTTCAACGCCCCCCACTACCCGCTGCACGCGCCGAAGGCCGACGTCGAGGCCCAGGCCGGTCGCTACGACGCGGGCTGGGACGCGCTGCGGTCGGCGCGCCACCGGCGCCAGCTCGAGGGCGGCCTGCTGCCGGCCAGGTGGAAGCTCTCTCCGCGCCCGGACCACGTCCCGGCCTGGACGACCCTCACGGAGGAAGAGCAACGCTGGGAGGCCCGTCGCATGGAGGTCTTCGCCGCCATGGTCAGCGTGCTCGACGGGAGCGTGGGTCGCATCGTCGATCACCTCGAGCAGCACGAGCTGCTCGACGACACCCTGATCCTGTTCAGCTCCGACAACGGGGCCTGCCCCTTCGAGCGCACCAAGGGAAGCGAGCACGCCCCCTGGGACCCGCGCTCCTACTGGACCTACGACGTGGGCTGGGCCCACGTGGGCAACACGCCCTTCCGGCTCTACAAGCAGAACCAGCACGAGGGCGGCATCTCGGTACCGCTGATCGCCCACTGGCCGGCGGGCCTGGTGCGCGAGGCGGGGTCGATCGAGCGCCAGCCCGCGCACCTGATCGACGTGATGGCGACCTGCCTCGAGCTCTCCGGCGCGAGCTACCCCGAGTCCGTGGGCGAGCGCGTCGTCGACCCCCTGCAGGGCCGCTCGCTGCTGCCCCTCTTGCGCGGCGCGGAGCGCGCGGGGCACGAGCAGCTCTACTTCCGCTTCGGCCGCGACCGCGCCCTGCGCCAGGGCAGGTGGAAGCTCGTCTCCGCCAAGCTCGGCCGCTGGGAGCTCTACGACCTCGAGGCCGACCGCAGCGAGCTCGACGACCTGGCGGCGGAGGAGCCCGAGCGCGCCGAGTCGATGCGGAAGGAGTGGCATCGCCTGGCCGCGGAGCTGGACCGGCTGGAGGGCAAGGCCCTGAGACCGGTGAAGAAGAAGCTCGCGAAGCTGCCCTTCCGGCGCTGAAGGCGGCGCACGGGCGCGCCCGATCCACGCCGCGCGCACGGGGGACTCCGCGCCGATCTCCCCGGCCCCCCGACCTCGGCCCTCGGCGTGCTACCTTGTCGCCCCATGACCGCCTACGAAGAGCTGAGCGCGCCCTCCTACGCCCTGCCCCCCGAAGTCGCGGCCAAGGTCATCAGCCCGGCCCTCCTGATCGACCTGGCCCGCGTGCGGCGCAACGTGGCGCACGTGATCGAGGCCATCGGCGACGCGGATCGCTGGCGCCCGCACGTCAAGACCACCAAGATCCCCGAGGTCTGGCAGGAGCTGAGCAAGGCCGGTGTGCGCGGCTACAAGTGCGCCACCGTACGCGAGGCGCGGCACCTCGCTCAGCTGCTCGAGTCGGAGGCCCCCGGCGAGGGGGACATCTGCCTGGCCTTCCCCGCCCAGGGGCCGGCCCTCCAGCAGCTGGGGCAGCTGGCCCTGCGCCACCCGGGGGTCACCTTCTCGATCGTGAGCGAGCACCCCGAGCACGTGGACCGGGTACCGGACTCGGTGGGCGTCTTCGTGGACGTGGACCCCGGCTTCGAACGCACGGGCCTGGCGCCCTCCAAGGTCGACGCGATCCTCGCCGTGGCCGCCGCCGCCGGACCACGCTTCCGCGGCGTGCACGCCTACGAGGGGCACCTGACCCAGCTCGACTACGACGAGCGGCGCAGCGCGGCCTTCGCCGGCTACGAGACGCTCTTGGCCCTGCTCGAGGCGCTGCGGAGCCAGGGCACGCCGGCCGCGGAGCTCGTCACGAGCGGCACCCCCGGCTTCCGCTGCGCCCTGGAGTTCGAGCCCTTCGCCCGGCTCGAGGGCACCCGCCACCGGGTCTCCCCCGGCACGCTGGTCGTGCACGACAACCGCGGCTGGGAGCAGAACCCGGAGCTGGACCTGGAGCCGGCGGCGGTGGTCTTCACGCGCGTGGTCAGCCACCCCGGCGCGGGACGCGCCACCTGCGACGCGGGCTCGAAGACGCTCGCGGCGGAGGCCGGCAGCCCCTGCGCCCTGGTCATCGGGCACCCGGAGCTGGTCGCCGGGCGGCCGAGCGAGGAGCACCTGCCCCTGGAGGTGCTCTCGGGCTCGCCGCCGCCCCTGGGCACCGAGCTGTACCTCGCGCCCCGCCACGCCTGCCCGACGATCAACCTGGCGGAGGAGGCCCTGCTCCTGGACGGGGGCCGCGTGCTCGGACCGGTGCCGGTTGCGGCCCGGGCCCACGACCTGTGGGCCCCCGCCGGGAGCGAGGTCGGCGCGTGACGATCCACTCCATCGGCAGTGACCTGGCCCGCATCGAGCGCCTCGAGGAGGCCTTCGCCCGCCGCGGCCAGCGGGTCCTCGACCGGCTCTTCACCCCCGCCGAGCAGGCCTACTGCGACCGCCGCAAGGCCCGCTTCACCCACTACGCGGGGCGCTTCGCGGTCAAGGAGGCCGTGATGAAGGTGCTCGGCACCGGCTGGGCCAGGGGCGTGCGCTGGGTCGACATCGAGGTCACCCGCGCCCCGGGGGCCGCGCCGCGGCTCTCCCTGCACGGCCGCACGGCGGAGCTCGCGGAGGAGCAGGGCATCGCCCGCATCCACATCACGATCACCCACGACGCCGGGCTCGCCATGGCCGTCGCCGTGGCCGAGCGGGACTGAGCCAGGCCAGCAGCGGCCGCAGCCTCGAGGCCCCCTTCTGGGGGAACATGCTCAGCGCCCCGTGCCGCAGGGGCTCAGGCGCCTGACACGGCCGAGACGCGCACGGCGTCAGCCGTGAAGAGCCGCGCCAGGGGCACGCGGGTCAGGAAGGGCGTCAGCTCCTCAGGCTCCTCGCCCTCCTCGGCGCTGACCTCGCCCTCGTAGATCAGGAACAGCAGCTCGCTGGGGCCACCCTCGGGCGCGACGGCGATCAGGGCCGAGAGCAACTGCTCGCCCGAGAGCGCCAGGGGCGCGCCGCCGACCCGCGGCTCATGCTGGTCCCAGCCGTCACCCCAGGCGACCAGCGGCCCGACGAAGGGTGACAGGGCCAGGGCCTGGCGCAGCTCCTTGGGTGCGTCCTCGAAGGACGCGCGGCTCCCGTCGTGGGTCGGGTCGAGGACCTCCTGCAGGAGCTCGACCGCGTCCCAGGTGGCCCGCAGACAGCGCCCCGTCTGCGCCAGCTCGAGGGTGAAGCTCCAACCCTCCCCCACGGCGTCCTGGGCGTTGTCGAAGCTGCCGCCCAGGCTGCCCGCGTGAGCACCGGCGGCCAGCTCGGGGCCGCCCTCGACGGCGAGGGGCTCGGCCAGTTCGAGCCGCACGGGAGTCGGAAGCGCGTTGCGGAAGGCCTGCGTCCGGTACTGGCTGACGAGGGCCGAGACCCCCTTGGCCTCCGCCGCCTGTCGGAGTCGGGCGCCGAGCCCCTCCCGCAGCTTCGACACGTCCGGGTGGCCGTCCTCGGCCACGGAGGTGAGCCACACCCGCGGGTCGAAGCCCGCCGGCCGCGTCTCGAAGGCGTGCGTGACCGTGTAGGCGTAGGTCTTGAAGGCACGGCGGGCGACGACCTCCTCGGCGTCCTCCATCGCGGGGCGGGCCAGGACCAGCACGTCGTCGACCGCGAAGCCGGGGCCCGCGGCCGCCTCCTCGAGGAAGCCGATGCGCACGGCGGCGGGCAGGTCGGACCAGCGCGCGCGGACAACGTCGCGCCCGTGCTCCTCGAGCAGGCCGAGCCAGAGCTCACGGCGCTCGCGGGAGTCCTCAGGGAGGGCGGCCAGCTCCCGCAAGCCGCGCTCGACCCCGGAGGCCTCGACCTCGGCGCTCGACCCCGAGCCCCCGGCGCGCATCCGGAGGACCAGCAGGAGCCCGAGGACCAGGACGCCGGCCCCGACCGCCAGGATGAGGATGGGCTCGTCCACCCCGCCGCTCCCGCTACTCCCCGAAGCCCAGGGCCACGAGCAGGCAGGGGCCACCGGCGATGACCGTCAACCCCAGGTCCTTGGCCTTCGAGATCGCCTCGTTGCTCTCCGCCCCCGGCTGTATCCAGACGCGCTTGATGCCCGCCTGCGCGGCCTGCTCCACCAGCTCTGAGGTCACGGCCGGCGGCGTGATGATCGAGAGCCCGTGCACCGGCTCCGGCAGGGAGGCCAGGTCCGGCGAGCAGGGCACCCCCTCGACCTCCTCCTCGGTGGGGTGCACCGGCCAGGCGATCAGGTCGTTCTGCAGGTAGCAGCGCAGCACCTTGTTGCCGTACTTCTCCCGGTCGCGGGAGGCACCGGCCACGGCGAAGACCTGCCCGGCCAGGAAGTCGTCGATGCTGGCTTGGACGTCCATGGGGGACAGTCTGCGGACTTCGCAGGGCCGGAAAAAGGATAGACTGCCCGCGCCATGCGGATCCCCAAGGCGGAGAAGGCCCGACGCGTTCAGGAGATCCTGGACGAGCTGCACCCGACGGTGCCGGTGCCCCTGGACCACACGGATCCCTTCACGCTGCTCGTGGCGGTGCTGCTCTCGGCCCAGACCACCGACGCGCGGGTGAACCTGGTCACGCCGGGCCTCTTCGCCCGTGCCGGGACGCCCCAGGAGATGGCGCGGGTCCCGGTGGACGAGATCCTCGAGCTGATCCGCACCTGCGGGCTGGCGCCGTCGAAGGCCAAGAACATCCGCGCCCTGTCCGAGCTCCTGGTGAGGGAGCACGCGGGGGTCGTCCCGGCGAGCTTCGAGGCCCTCGAGGCCCTGCCCGGGGTCGGCCACAAGACCGCCAGCGTGGTCATGGCCCAGGCCTTCGGCGAGCCGGCCTTCCCCGTGGACACCCACATCCACCGCCTGGCGGCCCGCTGGGGCCTCTCGGACGGAGAGAACGTGGAGAAGACCGAGGCCGACCTGAAGCGCCTCTTCCCGCCGGAGCGCTGGAACGTCCTGCACCTGCAGATCATCTACTTCGGCCGCGAGCACTGCCCGGCCCGCGGCCACGACCTCGACGCCTGCCCGATCTGCTCGTGGGCCGCGAGCCAGAAGCGCAAGCGCGAGGAGCGCCAGAAGAACGCCCCCAAGAAGTCGACCGCCGCCCGCCGCAACTGAGAGACCTTCCGTCCCATGGAGACCAGCGACTACATCAAGCACGCCGGAGAGTGCCTCGCCACCATCGAGGCCTGGCTCGAGGACTTCGACCCCGACGAGCTCGACTTCAACCCCTCCGACGGGGTGGTGACCTTCGAGTTCGGCGACGGCACCAGGTACGTCCTCAACCGCCAGAGCGCCGCCAACCAGGTCTGGTACGCGGCCGGCGCCCGGGCCTGGCACTTCGACTACGACGCCGAGCGCGGCGTCTGGATCGACGACAAGGAGGGCCGAGAGCTCTTCGAGCGCATCGGCGAGACCGTCAGCGCGAAGCTCGGCCGCGAGGTCCGCGTCACGGGCTGACCATGAGCGGCGGCATGCTCCAGGAGGCATCCCAGGCATGAAGGCCAACGCGCTCCTCCTCCTGCTGCTCGGGACCGCCTGTGCGGGGCCCGGCACCGGCGCCGAAGGCGACCTCGTGCTGCACACCCGCAAGCGAGTCGAAGGCGACGGCGGGGTCCAGTCCGTGGACGGGCTCACCCGCTGGGACCCCCGGCGCACCGCCATCGTCGTGGTGGACATGTGGGACGACCACTGGTGCCGCGGTGCCGCGCGTCGGGTCGCCGAGCTCGCGGTGCCCCTGAACGAGCTCCTGGAAGACCTGCGGGAGCGCGGAGTGTTCGTCATCCACGCCCCCAGCTCGGTGGTGGACTTCTACGACGGCACTCCCGCGCGGGCGCGGGCCCAGGAAGCTCCCCACGCGGAGACGCCCGTGCCCCTCTCCAGCGCGGAGCGCTGGGGTACGAACTGGTGCTGGCCCGACCCGGAGCGCGAGCCGCCCCTGCCCATCGACGACTCGGACATGGGCTGCGACTGCGAGCCGGAGTGCGAGCTGCGCGATCCCTGGACGCGCCAGATCGACCGCCTGCGGATCGACCCCGCGGACGCCCTCACCGACGACGGCCAGGAGACCTGGAACCTGCTCCAGGAACGCGGGATCGACCACGTGCTGCTGTGCGGCGTCCACCTGAACATGTGCGTCCTCGGGCGCCCCGTCGGCATCCGCCAGCTGGTCCTGCTCGGCAAGGACGTGCTGCTCATCCGGGACATGACCGACAGCATGTACGACCGGGACCAGCGACCCTTCGTCGACCACTTCAGCGGCACGGAGCTGGTCGTCGAGCACGTGGAGCGCAGCTGGTGCCCCACGATCCTCAGCACGGACCTGACCGGGCGCCCCGCCTTCCGCTTCGCCGAGGACCCGCGCTAGCCCGGCGCGGGGAGGCGGCTGCACTCCCCGATCCGATGCCTCCAGGGGCCCCACCTCGCGCGCGCTGGAGCCCACCGGCGGTTCTCTCCACGGCAGATGCGTGTTTCTCCCTTGCGTTCCCACTGAGGTGGTCGCCACCCTCGGCCCATGAGTCCTGAGTCCCGGCGCCCGACCCTCGGCAGCCGCCTGAGCTTCGTCTGGTGGCCCAACGCCGCACGCCCCTGGTACCTGGTGGTGGCGGCACTCACCGGCCTGGCCTTCAAGCTCGCCTGGACGGGCTCCGGGTGCCTGCCGAGCACGGACGGAGCCGCGGTCCTGACGATCGATGATCGCTGGGGGACGATCATCGGCATCCTGGCCGCCTTCCTGGTCGCATCGGGTAACTGGGTCCTGCGTCAGAGCGCGAGGGACTGGAGCCGGGTCCCTGACGCGGAGTGCGCGCCCCTCGAGCCCGAGACCTTCGCTCCGAGCTGGCGAGCCACGCTGCTCTGCACCACGGCCGGACTCTTGATGGGAGTCCTGCAGCTCTGGGCCTCGGGCGACCTGACCATGATGTTCGAGGCCCGTCCTCCGACTCTGCTCGCCGCGAGCGCCCTGGTCCTCCTCTTCTGGATGCTCGCCACCCAGGTGGGCGGGAGCTTCCTGATCGTGATCCGCGGCTTCTACAGGCTGGGCCTCCGGATCGAGCCCGATCCACTGCGGATCGAGTCCCTCACCCCCTTCTCGGTCGTCGGGCTCAGGGTCCTGGCCACCAATGCCACGCTCAGCGCACTCCTCATCCTCCTGACCGGTCTCGGAAACGCGGACCTGCTCGGGCTCGCGGTTCCACTGGGGTTCAGCGCCCTGGTCTCCGTGCTCTGCTTCCTGCTGCCGCAGCTCGGAGCCCGACGGAGCCTCCGCCGTGCGAAGAGGCGGATGCTCGCGCAGCTCGACGAGAGGCTCGAGGAGCTCGAGTTCCCGCGCCCGCGCGCGCTGCACTCGGACACGGTCTCGAAGGTCGCGGACCTCGCCGCCCTGCGGGCCCAGATCAGCGCCGCCCCGGACTGGCCGGTGACCGGGGTCGGCTGGCTCCGCTTCACCGTGGTCCTCTTGCTCCCGGCCGCTTCCTGGGGCCTGGACAAGCTCATCACGCGCCTGCTCAGCTGAGGGTCGGGCCCGTCAGGCCGTCAGAGCACCCGCTTGAGGGTCTCCCGGTCGACGTTGGCGCCGCACAGGACCACCGCGGTCAGGAGCCCGTCCAGCTGGCCGCGCGCGGCCAGGAGCCCCGCCACCGCGGCGCCCGCGGCCCCTTCGACGAGGGTGTGGTGCGCACCGATCACCCGGCGCATGCCGTCGGCGATCTCCTCCTCGTCGACCAGCACGAGCTCGTCGACCACCCGCTGGCAGAGGTCGAAGGTGATCGAGTCCTGCTCCATCCCGCCCGCGGTGCCGTCCGACAGGGTCGGGCGGTGCTCCACGTCGACGACGCGCCCCGCCTCGAGGGAGGCGGCCATGGCGGCCGAGTTCCGGGGCGAGACGCCGATCACCCGCAGGTCCGGCCGGGCCGCCTTGAGGTACGCCCCGACCCCGCCGATCAGGCCGCCGCCACCGACCGAGATCACGACCGCCTCGAGCTCGGGGAGGTCCTCCAGGAGCTCCACGCCGATCGTGCCCTGGCCCGCCAGCACCGCGGGGTCGTTGTAGGGCGAGACGTAGGTGCGGCCCTCGGCGGCGGCGAAGTCGCGCGCGGTGCACTCCGCCTCCAGGCAGTCGCTCCCCGCCAGGCGCACCTCCGCGCCCAGGCCCCGCACGGCGGCCAGCTTTCCCTCGACCGCGTTCGTCGGGGCGAAGACGACCGCTTCCAGGCCGAGGTCGGCCGCGGCGCTCGCGACCGCCGCTCCGTGGTTCCCGGTCGAGGCGGCCACGACGCCCCGCGCCCGGCTGGCCGCGTCGAGGGAGAGCAGCTTGTTGGTCGCCCCGCGCAGCTTGAAGGAGCCCGTGCGCTGCTGGTTCTCCAGCTTGAGGTGCACCCGGGCGCCGCTCGCCTCGCTGAGGGAGGGTGAGGGCTCGAGCGGCGTGCGTCGCACCCGGCTCGCCAGCCGCGCCGCTGCGGACTCGATCTCGGCTTGGAGGTTCATGGCCGACGAGGATAGCGCCCCAGCCTCCGACCTCGGGCCGGGACCTGGCGCCCGGGACCGTGCACGAGCCCCCTCGAGCCCGGCGCCCCCGCGGGGCGCGGCGGACCCCCACCCGAGCCGGCTCCAGAGCCCGGGACGCGAGCCGGGCCGCCGCCCCCCACCGCCGGCCCCGACCGGCGACCCGCGTGCCGTTCCCGGGAACGCCGCCCCTCAGCCAGCCACTATCAGTGGTAGTAGGTGCGAAGACGGAGCGCGATCTGTAGTGTCTCTCGAGCTCACGGGGGCCCTTGCCCCCCCCAGATCAGCCCCCAGGACCCGCCCATGCCCCACCCCACCCGCATCTACCTCGTCGGCGCCCACTCCACCGGGAAGACCACCCTGGCCCGCTGGGTCCGGGACCACTACGGGCTGCCCATGATCACCGAGGTGGCCCGCGGCGTGCTGGCGGAGATGGAGGCTCAGCTCGAGTCCCTGCGGACCGACCTGGACCTGGTGGGCCGCTACCAGCGGGAGGTCTTCGAGCGCCAGATCGCGGCGGAGCGGCAGCACGAGGGGCGCTTCGTCTCCGACCGGGCCTTCTGCAACCTGGCCTACGCGGCCCAGCACTCGACCATCCTGGCGGACATCGCCCGGGAGCCGCACCTGGCGGAGTACATGGAGTCCGTGCGCGAGGGGCTCGTGTTCTACCTGCGGCCCCACCGCGAGCTGCTGGCCGAGGACGGCGTGCGAGCGGGGGTGGCCTGGGAGGAGGTGCTGCGCATCGACGGGATGGTCAAGCTCCTGCTCGAGATGTTCGGCGTGAGCTACATCCCCGTGGAGAGCCTGCCCCAGCAGGAGCGCATCCGCTTGCTGGAGTCGGTGCTCGAGCTCGCTGGCTTCGAGAAGACCGGGGACCAGGAAGCCAAGGGTGAGCGCCTGGCCGAGGTGGACGTCCCGCGCCCCGAGGCGGTGATGGGCTACGAGCGCACCGCCGGAGCCAACCCGATGAACCGCGCGACGACCGGCGTCTGAAGCCCCGTCAGTTCCAGCCGATGTCCGGCGGCAGGCCGGCCAGCTCCTCGCCCTGCTTGCCGAGCATGCGCAGGGCCTGCTGCCAGGTCTGCTCCTGATCGCCGGACCGGCCCCGGTCCATGCCGAAGACCAGCTCGGTGTCGAGGGGCAGGGGTACCCAGGAGCCGGTGGCCAGCTCCCCGTCGAGCTGCTCCGGCCCCCAGCCGGCGCAGCCGAGGATGAAGCGCACGCCGCTCTGCACCCCGGGCGACGGGTCCTCCTTGAGCAGCTCCGCCACCTGATCGAGCTCGCCGCCCAGGAAGAGGCCCTGAGCCAGCTCGTAGCTGCCGGGGATGCGCTCCCCGAAGCGGTGCACGATCTGCAAGGTGTCGTTCTCGACCGGCCCACCCCAGGCCACGGGCAGGGCCATGTCGCCGAGGATCGGGTGATCCGGCAGGAGCCGGTCGACGGTCAGGCTGGAGCGCTTGTTCAGCACCAGCCCATAGGCCCCCCGCGGCGTGTGCTCGCAGATGACCGAGAGCGTGTGCATGAAGTTCGGGTCGAGCAGACCCGGGGAGGAGGCCAGCAGGGAGCCCGTGACGACGTGGAGATCCTGGGGCATCCACTGATCCTAACCGCCTAGCCGCCTCCCGGGGTGTCAGCGCGCTGCAAAGTGAGCACACACTCCACATGGGGCGTGTGAGGGAAGAGGTCCAAAGGCTGGACACGCTCCAGCCGATAGCCGCCCTGCTCGAGCACGCGCACGTCCTTCGCGCTGTTGTGGACGTTGCAGGAAACGTAAACCAGACGCGGAGCACCGAACTCCACGAGCTTCGGCGGCACGTTCGGGTGCAGGCCCGCCCGCGGTGGGTCCACGACACACACATCCGGGCGCGGCAAGGAAGAGCCCGGCGCCAGCACCGCGTCCAGCTCGCGCAAGACATCGCCCTCGAAGAAGCGCACGTTCCCCGCATCGTTCAGCTGGGCATTGGCGCGCCCGTCGGCCACGGCCTGGGGCACCTGCTCGAATGCAAGGACCTCCCCCACCACGGGCGCCAGCACCAGGGCGATCGTCCCGGCTCCGGCGTAGAGGTCGTAGACCACCTCGTCCCCGCGGGGTCCGACCTCCGCCCGCACGAGCTCCATCAGGCGCTCGGCCTGCAGGGTGTTCGTCTGGAAGAAGGAGCGCGGCGAGATGCGGAAGCGCACGCCGCACAGCTCCTCCTCGATGTGGCCGGGGCCGTGCACCACGCGCTCGCGGTCGCCGTAGGCCACGCTGGCGGGGCCGTCGTGGAGGGACTGCACCAGGGTCGTGATCTCCGGGTGGCGCGCGAGCAGGTCCGCGGCGAAGGGATCGAAGCGCTCCGCGGACTCGTCGTAGGTCACCAGCACCGCCATCAGGTCCCCCGTGCGCCGGCCCTCGCGCAGGACGAGGTTGCGCAGGAAGCCCACGTGCTCGTGCACGTCCCACAGGGAGAGGTCGTGCTCCTCCGCCAGCTGCCTGGCGCTCGCCAGGATCGGCTCGCCGCGCTCGAACAGGATCGGGCACTCCTCGACGTCGATCACCTTGCTGAACAGCCCCGGCGCGTGCAGCCCCAGGGCTCGGTCCGCGCGCACCCCCTCCGGCTCCCCGGGCGCGATCCAGCGCCGGTTGCCGAAGGTGTACTCCATCTTGTTGCGGTAGCCGAAGGGCGCCTCCGCCCCGAGCACGGGCTCGACCTCGGGCAGGTGCGCCAGCTCCGCGGCCTCGAGGGCCTGGCGCACCAGCGCGCCCTTGTGCTCGAGCTGCGCGCCGTAGTCGCAGGCCTGGAAGGAGCAGCCGCCGCAGTGGGAGGCGTGGCGGCAGCGCGCCTCGACCCGCCGGGGGCTCTCCTCCAGCAGCTCGAGGGCGCGGCCCTCGAGGGCGTCCCGCCGGCGCTTGCGCACCTCGAAGCTCCAGCGGTCCCCGGGCACCCCCTCCAGCAGGCTGACGCGGTAGTCCCCGCTGCGGCCCACGGCCCGACCGCGGCGGTCGTAGCCGTCGAGGGTCGCTTCGAACAGGTCGCCCTTGCGGGGCTTGCGGAGGGGCGCGGTGGAGTCCATGGGCGGGCGGCGAACCGGGGAGTCTAGCAGCCTCCAGGCCCCGGGGCGGTCCGCACAAAAAAGTGCTCCCGCTTCGGTACTCGGCTCCCAGGCCACCGACTAGGGTGCTCGTCATGGGGTGCCGGTCTTCATTGCTGCTCTCGCTCGCCCTCCTGGCGGCGCCCGTCGCCGCCCAGGACGGCCCCACCGAGCGCAGCCTCCAGCTCGAGCAGCTGGTGGCCAAGGCCCTGACCGACGGGGACCGCACGCCCTCCGAGGTCTACTACAGGATCGCGGAGGGACGCGACGCACAGGCCTTCTCCTCGCTCAAGGAGGCCCTGCTGCCCCTCAGGGACCCCGGCAGCCTGCGCTCGGCCTACGGCGCCTGCACGCTCTTCAAGGACTCGGCCATCGAGGAGAGCGTGCGCAACTGGCTCTTCAAGCAGATCTTCAAGGCGGAGGACGGTTTCCACCAGCAGGGGGCCACCCTGGCCCTGACCTACTTCTGGCGCACCTCGGAGTCCGAGCTGCTGCGAGTCCTGCAGGGCCACCCGTCCAAGGCCTGCCGCGCCCTGGCCCTCGAGCCTCTCCTGCCCAGCCTGGTGGTCCGCGGCGACCGGGTGGCGGCGCGCTGGATCGTCGAGAACGCGGAGCTGACCGCCCGCAGCCGCGCCGCCCTGCACGCCGCCCTGCGGAGCTTCACGGGTCAGTCGGCCGAGACCTACCTGGCCAGCGCCCTACGCTCGCGGAGTACCTCCCGGCCCCTGCGCCTGATGCTGCTCGAGGTCTTCGCCGAGCGCGACTCCGAGGTGGCGCGCATGGCCATCGAGAGGCAGCTGGAAGACGCGGACGAGGAAGTACGCCTCAAGGCCCTCGACATCCTGGCACGCGGCGGGGACCCCGAGGTCCACGCGCGCCTGCGGCGCGTCGCCCAGCGCGGCAGTCCCGACTTCGTGATCGCCGCCATGCTCAGCCTGGCGGAGAAGCGCGAGGGAGACCCGGCCTGGATCAACGAGCTCTACGCCTACACGCAGTCTCAGAGCCTGGCCGTGCGCCTGGGGGCCGCGAGCGCCCTGGGGCGCCTGCCGACCCAGGACGCCCTGCGCCTGCTCCACCGCCTGATGAGGGACGACGAGATCGAGGTGCAGCTCGCGGCCCTGGAGCAGATCGGGGCCCGACGCCAGCTGCAGTCCGTGCCGAAGCTGATCGACGCCCTGGGCAACCCGCGGGCCCTCGTCACCCACGAGGTGGCACGACAGCTACGCCTGTTGACCGGCGAGGACCACGGCGTCTCGAAGAAGCGCTGGCAGGCCTGGTTCGCGGACCAGGGCGCGAGCCTCCAGCTGCCGACCGTCGAGGAGGTGCTCGCCAAGGAGAAGGCGCGCGCGGACCGCAAGAGCCCCGACGGCAAGTACCGCACGGCCTCCTTCTACGGGCTCGAGATCCAGGAGAACAAGGTCTGCTTCGTGCTCGACACCTCCGGCTCCATGGCCGACCGCGCGGGGGGCCGGGGCACCAGCTCGAGCTCCCGGAACAGCACGCGCCTGGCCGTGGCCAAGCAGGAGCTGGCCGACTCCCTCAACCAGCTCCTGGACGGGGTCGAGTTCAACATCATCACCTTCTCCAGCGGCGTCAGCGCCTACAAGAAGGAGCTCATCCGGCTCGACGGCCGCTCGCGGGCCAAGGCCCTCACCCGTATCGAACGCTGGTACGCGAACGGCGGGACGGCCCTCTACGACGGGCTCGTCTCGGCTCTCAGGGACAAGAAGGTCGGGGCCATCTACCTGCTCACGGACGGTGAGCCGACCGAGGGCCGCATCGTGGAGCCGAACGAGATCCGCGCCCGGATCGCCGAGTTGACGCGCTACCGCGACGTGAAGATCCACGGCATCTCGATCGGGCGTCGCTCCAGACTGCTGAAGAACCTGGCCCGGGACAGCGGCGGCCAGTACGTGGAGATCTTCTAGCGCGCCGCGAGTCCTCGCCCCCGCTAGTCATCGCCCCCCTAGTCCTCGCCGTAGAGGAAGGCGTTCCAGTTGTCGGCCCACCAGTCCTTCCAGCGCCGGACGGCCGCGAAGCGGTCGCCGCCGCGGCCGCTGGGATCGAAGCGGAACTGCTGGCCGGTGATCGAACGCAGGGCACTGACCGCCGAGCTGCGTACACCGACGTCCGTGTCTCCCAGACGCTCGATCAGGGCCTGCACCGCCGAGCGCGCGTCGCGCTTCTCGAGGATGCGGGCGGTCAGGCTGCGGATGTAGGCGTCCCCGTCCTCGAGCAGGGGCACCAGGTGCCGCACCACTCCGCCGTCCTGCACCTGGGCCAGGGCGTAGAGGGCACCGACGCGCTCGATCGGGTCCTGGTGAGCGAGCTGGGCGATCCAGTCCCCCACCTCGCCGTCGGGCAACACCAGCTTCGGCTGGGGCTCGGCCTCGCCCTCGACCAGCGCGCCACCCTCGAGCAGCTCGAAGACCCGCGCCTGCAGGAAGAGGATCTGCTCCTCGAGCAGCTCGACCTTCTCCACGGCGTCCCCCAGGGTCAGCAGGGAGGCGGAGTCCAGGTCGCTGCCCGGCGCCTCCGGCGTCTCACCCTCGGCGTCCCCGGCGGAGGCCGGCGCGGCACCGCCACCCAGGGCCGTACGCAGCTCCGCGAGCTGCCGCTCGAGGGTCTCCAGGCGCTGGAGCTCCGCGTAGACGGCGTCCTCCGCGGCGGTGCGCGCCCGGGCGATCATGCCGTCGCGGGTGCCGACGGTGCGCTCCTCGAGGTCACTGATGCGCTCCTCGTTGGCGTCATGGAGAGACCTCGCCTGGCGCGAGAGGATCTCGATCCGGAACAGGAGGGCGACCACCGCCACCAGGGTCAGCAGGATCGCGGCCAGTCCGAGCACGGCACCGAGCCCGGAGGAGATCAGGGGCCGCCCGGGACGCGGCGTGGGCTGGGAGCGGGCGTCGGTCGTGCCGGAGGAGGCTCCCTCGGTGGTGGTCGAGCCAGCTGCCTGGTCTTCAACGCCCCCCATGGCGTCGTTGCAGCGATGGCAGACCACCCGCGATCCGCGGACGAGGGCACGCCCTCCGTCGACGTCGGACTGGGGGACGGCCTCCTGACAGAGGTCGCAGAAGAAGAGCTCCATGGGCTACCTGGATCGGTGCGGGGTGGATGGGTCCGGACCGGGGATCGATCGCCCAAGCTACCGGCGCGGAGCCGGCGGCGCGACCGCGGAGGGCTAGCGACCTCACCAGGCGCGGTTTCGGTACGCGGACACGGGAATTCGGCTCAGGGGCTCGGAGCACTGCTGGCTCCGAGGCCAGCCCCAGCTCAACGGTCCAGCGTGAGCCGCGTCACACCGTCGGGGCTGACCTCGACCTGCCACGAACCAGCGAAGGGCTCCGTCCTCAGCTCGTGATTCTCGTGCCAGCGATGCACCAGCCGGACCGTGTAGCGCCCGGGCAGCACCCGGACCTCGCGGGTTCGACGTCCCGAATCCTCGCGGAAGGGAATCACCTTGGGGTCCTCCGGCTCCTCCTCAGAGACCAGCTCCGCGACGAGAGAACCGTCCTCGGGGAGCTCGATGCCCTCGGGGAGGTCGAGCTCGAGAGCACCATGCACCGGCACCGTGAGGCGCACGCGCTCCACCCCCGAGGCGGCCACGGCCGTGTACTCACGCCACCCGAGGGAGAGAGCGTTCGGAGCAGGTCACTTCAGGGGCGCACCCGCTCCGAGGGCCAGACGTCGTCCGCGGCCCGGGGGTGGGCCTGGTAGGTGCCGTCGTTCGCGGGCAAGCCCGCGCCGGAGCGGTGCAGGGCGGTGTAGACCCCGAGGCAGACCACGTTGGCCAGGTTCAGGCTGCGGATGCCCGGCCGCACGGGCACGTAGACGCGACGCTCGGCGTGGCGCTCGAGGAGCTCCGGAGGCAGGCCCGAGCTCTCGCTCCCGAAGAGCAGCACGTCGTCCGGAGCGGGGTCGGTCTCGAACAAGGAGCTCCCGCCGCGGGCCGTGAAGAGTCGCAGGCGCTCGTCGAGGGGACGCTCGGAGGTCGCCTCCAGGGCCGCGCGGGCCTCCTTCCAAGAAGCGTGCACCGCTAGCTCGACCTGGGGCCAGTAGTCGAGGCCCGCGCGCTTGAGGTAGCGGTCCTCGAGGGAGAATCCGAGGGGCTCCACCAGGTGCAGGCGCAGGCCGGTCGCCGCCGCCAGGCGCGCGGCGCAGCCGGTGTTGTGGGGAATCTCAGGGTGGACGAGGACGATCTCCATGACGGCAGCCTAGCGCCCTCTCCGCAGGGGACGAAAAGCTCCCAAACTCCTTTATTCGCGGACGCCGCTTTCGCTTCGGCCACCGATTGTCAGAGGTCGCGAGTGGGCTTACTCTCCGAATCGTCCGGCCCGCGATCCGACAAGCTCCAACCTCCCTACAGCAACGATGGCCAAGATCACCTTCCCCTCGACCGGTCAGACCTACGAGGTTCCCGAGGGGACCCCGCTGCTCGACTTCTGTCAGACCAACGACACTCCGGTGCCCTTCGGCTGCACCACGGGTGCCTGCGGGACCTGCACCTGCGTCATGGAGTACGCCCCGGGCGCGATCGCCGAGGCGGACGAAGACGAGCGCGAGCTGCTCGAGCACACCACCGACAAGGAGGGCGCGCGCCTCGCCTGCCAGGCCGTCATCAACGGCGACGTGTCCATCACGCCGATCTAGGGCAGCCGACCTCAGACACCGGAGCGGCGGCGCGGGAGCACCCCCCGCGCCGCCGCGTCGTACCTGAGAATTCCCCCCATGACCGAGCCCTCCCCGGCCCCCGAGCTGCGCGTCGTCAGCCTCCTGCCCTCGGCGACGGAGATCGTCTGCCTGCTCGGCGGCGAGACGAACCTGGTGGGGCGTAGCCACGAGTGCGACCACCCGCCCAGCGTGGCGGACCGACCGGTGCTGACCGCGAGCAAGGTGGAGCTCTCGCCGAGCTCCCTGAAGATCGACCAGGACGTGCGCGCCCTCCTGACCCACGCCCTCGCGGTCTACGACATCGACACGGAACTCCTGCGGGAGGCTCGGCCGGACTGGATCGTGACCCAGGACCTGTGCGACGTCTGCGCGGTCTCCTACGCGGACGTGCAGAAGGCCTGCGCCGAGCTCCTACCGGGCACGCGCATCGTCAACCTGCACCCCACTCGCTGGAGCGAGGTGATGGGCGACATCCTGAAGGTGGCGGAGGCCTTCGAGATCCCCGAGCGCGGGGAGCGCGAGGTGGCGCGGCTCGAGGAGCGCAAGGCCGCCATCGAGGAGCGCAGCGCCGCCCTCGACACGCGCCCGAGGACCCTCACCATCGAGTGGATCGACCCGGTCATGGTGGGCGGCACCTGGATGCCGGAGCTGGTGGCCGCGGCCGGCGGCGAGGCCCTGGTCACGCGGCCCGGTGACCACGCCCCGACCCTCACCAAGCCGGAGCTGGCGGTCCTCGACCCCGCGCCCGAGGTGGTCCTGATCAAGCCCTGTGGCTTCGGCCTCGAGCGCTCGCGCAGCGAGTTCGACGTCCTGCAGGCCCTCTTCCAGGGCCTCGACTGGCCCGCGCTGCGGGACGGTCGGGTCTTCGTCGCCGACGGCAACGCCTTCTTCAACCGGCCCGGCCCGCGGCTCCTGGAGTCGATCGAGATCCTGGCGGCGTGCCTGCATCCACGGGAATTCGCGGACCTCGCGGAGCGTCACGCCGCGCACCACGAACCCTTTCCGCTCGCCGACTGAGGCCCCGCATGGGGTGTTATCTGGGGGTCAACTACCCCTGCAATTGTGCTAGGATGCATGGTCTCCCACGCGCGCCCCATGTCCCCTGAAGAGCTCGACACCGCCCCCCCCCAGAACCCCGGCACGGCCCGTCGACGGCCCGACCCGGCGGCCGCGGCCCACGGGGGCCGCAAGCCCTCGTGGCTGAAGGTGCCCCTGCCCGGGGGGGAGGACTACGCGCGCCTCAAGGGCATGACCCGCGAGCTCGGGCTCCACACCGTCTGCGAGGAGGCCCGCTGCCCCAACATCGGCGAGTGCTGGAAGGGCGAGCACGCCACCCTGACCCTGATGGTCCTGGGGGACGAGTGCACCCGCCGCTGCCGCTTCTGCGCGGTCAGGACCGTCGAGCGAGCCGCCCCGCCGGACCCGCAGGAGCCCGCCAAGGTGGGCCGGGCCGTGGCCGAGCTGCGGGCGGGCTACGTGGTCATCACCAGCGTCGACCGGGACGACCTGGCGGACGGGGGCGCCGGGCACTACGCGGCCTGTGTCCGTGAGATCCAGGAGCGGGCCCCCGAGACCGTGGTCGAGACCCTGATCCCCGACTACGCGGACGGGCCCCTGGCGACCCTGATGGCCGCCGCGCCGGACGTCCTGGCCCACAACGTCGAGGTGGTCGACCGGCTGCAGCGCAAGATCCGCGACCCGCGCTGCTCCTTCGAACGCTCCCTCGAGACCCTGCGCCAGGCCAGGCGACTCCGCCCGCAGGCCTTCACCAAGTCCTCCTTGATGCTGGGCCTGGGCGAGACCCACGAGGAGGTCGTCGAGAGCCTCGAGGCCCTGCGCGCCGCCGGCGTCGACTTCCTGACCCTGGGCCAGTACCTGCGCCCCACCGAGCAGCACGCTCCCGTGCTCGAGTACGTCGAGCCGGAGCGCTTCGCCGAGTACGAGGCCCTGGGCCGCGAGCTCGGCTTCCTGTACACCGCCTCGGGCCCCCTCGTGCGCTCCAGCTACAAGGCTGGCGAGTTCTTCGCCACGCGCCTTGTCCTCGAGCGCCGGCGGACCACCAGCACCTCTGAACCCTCCACATGAGCACCAGCGAACTGATCACCGTCATCGAGGAAGACGGCGCGGCGCCGGGCTACGACCCGGGCCTCTCCGACGCCGAGCTCCTGCACATGTACCGGGCGATGGTCCTGACCCGGACCTTCGACGAGATGTGCATGAAGCTGCAGCGCTCCGGCCGCATCGGCTTCTCGATCCCGAACAGAGGGATCGAGGCCACCTCGGTCGGCGCCGCCAGCGCCTTCCGCAAGGACGACTGGTTCTTCCCCAGCTACCGGGACTTCGGCGTGGGGCTGTACCACGGCGTCGAGCCGGTGGACATGATGCACAACATGTTCGGCACGGCCCTGGACACCAGCAAGGGGCGCCAGATGCCGGTGCACTTCAGCTTCGTCGAGCCCATCAAGCTGGTCTCGATCTCCTCCCCCATCGGCACCCACATCATCCAGGCCGTGGGCGCGGCGAAGGCCTTCCAGCAGCGGGGCGAGGACAAGGTCTGCTTCGCCAGCTTCGGAGACGGCGGCACCTCCAGCCTGGGCTTCCACTCGGCCCTGAACTTCGCGGGCGTGTGGAAGGCACCGGTGGTCTTCTCGTGCCAGAACAACGGCTACGCCATCTCCTGCCCCAGCTCGGAGCAGACCGGCTCGGAGAGCTACGCCATCAAGGGCGCGGCCTACGGCGTGCCCGGGGTCAAGGTCGACGGTAATGACATCTTCGCCGTGCGCCAGGCCTTCACCGAGGCCGTGGCCCACGCCCGCGCCGGCGGCGGGCCGACCCTGATCGAGTGCGTCACCTTCCGCATGGGCGGGCACTCGACCTCCGACGACCCGACCAAGTACGTACCGGCCGAGCTGCTCGAGCACTGGGCCAAGCGCGACCCGATCGAGATCTTCGAGCGCGCCCTGACGAAGGCGGGGAAGCTCACCGATGCCGAGAAGGGTCGCATCGCGGCGGAGGTCGAGGAGGAAGTCGTGGCCGCCGTGGCCACCGCCCAGGAGACCCCCCAGCCGAACCTGGAGGAGATCTTCACCGACGTCTACGGCGAGATCCCGGACCACCTGCGGCGCCAGGGCGAGATGTCCTTCGACCTGGCCAAGCGCAAGGGCGACGCCGCCGCCGGCGACGGCGAGTTCCCCCTGTGACGCTCCCCTCCCTCACGAACACCGCAATCTGACCATGGCGAACATCACCCTCCTCAAGGCCGTCAACGAGGGCCTGCGCACGGCGATGCAGAGCGACCCCACGGTCCTCTGCTTCGGCGAGGACGTGGGCCCCAAGGGCGGCGTCTTCCTGGCCACCGAGAACCTGACCTCCGAGTTCGGCAAGGAGCGCTGCTTCGACACGCCCCTCTCCGAGGACGGCATCATCGGCAGCGCGATCGGCATGGCCATGAACGGCCTCAAGCCGGTGGCCGAGATCCAGTTCCAGGACTTCATCTTCCCGGCCTTCGACCAGATCGTCAGCGAGGCCGCCAAGATGCGCTACCGCTCCGGCGGGCAGTACACGGTGCCGATGGTGATCCGCACGCCCTACGGCGGCGGCATCCGCGGCGGCCTGTACCACAGCCAGTCGGGCGAGGCCTACTTCTGCCACACCCCCGGCATGAAGGTCGTCATCCCGTCGACGCCCTACGACGCCAAGGGCCTCTTGCTCGCCTCGATCCAGGACCCGGACCCGGTGCTCTTCATGGAGCCCAAGGCGCTCTACCGCAGCGTCAAGGGCGAGGTCCCCGACGGCGACTACACCGTCGACCTCTCGACCCTGCGCCCCGTGCGCGAGGGCGACGACCTGACCGTCTTCTGCTACGGCGCGATGGTGCCCGTGGTGGAGAAGGCCGCCAAGACCGCCGCCGAGAAGGGCATCGAGACCAACGTGGTCGACCTGCGCACGCTCCTGCCCCTCGACGAGGACGGCGTCCTCGAGCACGCCAAGCGCACCGGCCGCGTCGTGGTCGTCCACGAGGCCCCGCGCTTCTGCGGCTACGGCTCCGAGATCTCGGCCCTGATCGCCGAGCACGTGATCGAGTACATGGAGGCGCCCATCAAGCGCGTCGCCGGCTTCGACACGCCCTTCCCGAACACCCTCGAGCACCACTACATGCCCGACGAGCGGCGTGTGCTCGACGCCATCGAACAGACCGCCGCCTACTGATCCCACCACCGACCGCACCAGAAGGAATCATGGTTCTCGAATTCAAGCTGCCCGACATCGGCGAAGGCGTCGCCGAAGGTGAGATCGTCCAGTGGCTCGTGAACGCCGGCGACGAGGTCGCCGAGTTCCAGCCGGTCGTCGAGGTGATGACCGACAAGGCCACCGTCGAGATCCCCGCCCCCGCGCCGGGCAAGATCGGCGAGCTGCGCGCGGCCGCCGGGGACGTGGTGCCCGTGGGCGAGGTGATCTACACCCTCGAGACCTCCGGCGCCCCGCCACCCGAGCCCGTCGCGGCAGCGGCCGCGGCACCTGCGCCCGCCGCCGCGGCCTCCGGAGCGACGGCGACCGCTCCCCCGCCCCCCACCCGCACGAACGGCAAGGTCCTGGCCGTGCCCAGCGCCCGCCGGGTGGCCCGCGAGCTCGGCGTCGACCTGGGCCTCGTGACCGGCACCGGCCGCAACGGCGTCGTGCGCCGCTCGGACGTGGAGGCCTTCCACGCCGCCGGCGGCGCGACCGCGACGGCACCGGTCACGACGACGGCCACCGCCGCCGCGTTGCCCGTCAACGCCGCCGGCGAGGTGCGCACGCCCTTCCGCGGCGTGCGACGCAAGATTGCAGACGCCATGGCCCAGTCCGCCTTCACGGCGGTGCACTTCACCGTGGTCGAGGAGGTGGACGTCACCGACCTCGTGGCCGTGCGCGCGAAGGCCAAGGAGATCGGCGCCCAGCAGGAGATCAAGGTCACCTACATGCCCTTCATCATGAAGGCGGTGGCCAATGCGCTGCTCAAGTACCCGGTGCTCAACGGCCGCCTCGACGAGGCCAGCCAGGAGCTCGTGCACTGCAACTACGTCAACCTGGGCATCGCCACCGACACCCCCAACGGCCTGATCGTGCCGGTGGTCAAGGACGTGCAGGCCAAGGGCATCCTGCAGCTGGCCGAGGAGCTCGGCGAGCTCGCCGCGCGCACGCGCGAGGGCAAGGTCAAGCCCGATGAGCTCAAGGACAGCACGTTCACGATCACCAACGCCGGCAACATCGGCGGCACCCTCGCCACGCCCATCATCAACTTCCCGGACATCGCCATCCTCGGCGTGCACCGGCTGATGAAGAAGCCCGGCGTGGTCGAGACCCCCGAGGGCGACCGCATCGAGCCGCGCCAGTACATGAACTTCTCGTGCAGCGTCGACCACCGCCTGGCGGACGGCGCCGACGGGGCACGCTTCCTTGCCTGGTTGCGGACCCTGCTCGAGACCCCGGCACTCCTGTCCCTCTAGTCGAGGTCTCCGTGAGCCCGACCCTCTCCATGGCCGAGTCCGAGCTCTATCAGATCCTCTCCCCCACGGGCGAGGTGGTGGACGAGCTCCCGCCCCTCTCGGGCGAGCGCTTGAAGGAGCTCTACGTGCACATGCTGCGCGTGCGGGTGCTCGACGAGCGCATGCTCAAGCTCCAGCGCGCCGGCCGCGTCGGCTTCGTGGGCACCGCCACGGGCCAGGAGGCGGCCATGATCGGCTCCGCCGCGGCCCTCGAGGAGCGCGACTGGCTCTGGTCCGGCCTGCGCGAGGGCGGCGCCGCGGTCATGCGCGGGCTGCCCCTGGCCGAGTACGTGGCGCAGATGTACTGCAACGCCAACGACACGGCCAAGGGTCGCCAGATGTGCAACCACTTCCAGCACAAGGGCACCAACTACCCGAGCTGGTCGTCGGTCATCGGCACCCAGATCCCCCACGGGGTCGGCGCCGCCTTCGCCGCCAAGCTGCGCGGCCTGGACGAGGTGCACGCCATCTACTTCGGCGACGGCGCCTCGAGCTCCAACGGCTTCCACAGCGGCATGAACATGGCCGCGGTCTGGAAGGCTCCCTGCGTCTTCGTGCTGGTCAACAACGGCTGGGCCATCTCGGTCTCCGCCAAGCAGCAGACCGGCTCGTCGTCCTACGCCGACAAGGCCGTGGCCTACGGAATGCCCGCGGTGGACGTGGACGGCAACGACGTCCTCGCCTGCTACGAGGCCATGCGCCTGGCGGTCGCCCGCGCCCGCGGCGGCGAGGGCCCCGGGCTGGTCGTGCTCAACACCTACCGCATGGGCGGCCACTCGAGCTCCGACGACCCGACCAAGTACCGCACGGACGAGGAGGTCGCTCCCTGGGCCGAGCGCGATCCGCTGAAGCGCTTCGAGTGCTACCTGACGACCCAGGGCCAGCTCGAAGCGGACGGGACCGACGCCCTGCGCGCCTCCATCAGCGAGGAGATCGACGCGGTCATCCACGAGCAGGAGGCTGCCCCGCCCATGTCCTGGCGCACCCTGGTCGAGGACGTCTACGCCGAGGTGCCCGGCCACCTGCGGCGCCAGTACAACGACTTCCTGCGCATCGAAGAGCACTACGGCGAGGCCCGTCCGGGCGACGGCGCCTTCCCCCTCTAGCTCCCCCACTCCCCGAACGAACCCATGAGCGCCCCCCGCAAAGTCGCCGTGATCGGCGCCGGCCCCGCCGGCTACGTCTGCGCCATCCGCCTGGCCCAGCTCGGCCAGGAGGTCACGGTGATCGAGAAGGCCGAGGTCGGCGGCACCTGCCTCAACGTCGGCTGCATCCCGTCCAAGGCGATGATCGCCGCCGGCTCCCTGCTGGACAAGATGCGCCACGCCTCGACCATGGGCATCGAGGTCGGCAAGCCCAAGCTCCACGTGGACCAGCTCGTCGAGTGGAAGCAGGGCATCGTCGGCAAGCTGACCGGCGGCGTGGCCGGGCTGCTCAAGAACCACAAGTGCACGCTCCTGCGGGGCGCCGCGAAGATCAAGAACAAGACCACTGTCGAGGTCGACGGCGAGGACGGCAAGCAGACGCTCCAGGTCGACGACATCGTCATCGCCACCGGCTCGGTCCCGATCGAGATCCCCGGCTTCGACTTCGACGAGGAGGCCGTCTGGTCCTCCACCGGCGCCCTCTCCCCGAAGCGCGTGCCGGAGCACCTGGTCGTCATCGGCGGCGGCTACATCGGCCTCGAGCTGGGCTTCATGTACCACAAGCTCGGCGCCAAGGTGACCGTCCTCGAGGCCACCCCCGGCGCGCTCCCCGGCCAGGATCGCGACTGCGTCAAGGTCATCGAGCGGGCCCTGAAGAAGAGCAAGATCAAGCTCAAGACCGAGACCTTCGCCCTCGGCTACGAGAAGAAGGGCGACCAGCTCTTCGTGCGCATCAAGACCAAGAAGGGCGAGGACACGGTCGAGTGCGACCAGATCCTCTCCACCGTCGGCCGCCGGCCCTACTCCGCGGGCCTCGGCCTGGAGAGCGTCGGCCTCAAGACCGACGAGCGCGGCTTCCTGACCGTGGACGAACAGATGCGCACCGCCGTGCCCAACGTCTACGCCATCGGCGACATCGCCGGCCAGCCCATGCTGGCCCACAAGGGCAGCAAGGAGGGCCTGGTGGCCGCCGCGGTGATCGCGGGCCAGCCCGAGGTCTACGACGCGCGCTGCGTGCCCGCGGTGATCTTCACCGCGCCCGAGATGGCCTCGGTGGGCGCCACCGAGGAGGAGCTCAAGGAGCTGGGCAAGGAGTACAAGGCCGGCAAGTTCCCCTTCGCCGCCTCCGGCCGCGCCATGAGCCTGATGGAGACCGAGGGCTTCGTGAAGCTCCTGGCGGACGCGGAGACCGACGAGGTGCTCGGCGTGCACATGGTCGGCCCGGAGGTCACCGAGTTGATCGCCGAGGCGGCCCTCGCGATCGAGATGGGCGCCACCGCCGAGGACATCGGCCGCACCATCCACGCCCACCCGACCCTGCCCGAGGCCATGATGGAGGCCGCCGAGGCCGTGCACACCATGGCTGTGCACATCTTCCAGAAGAAGTAGCCTTGGACACCGCTCCCCTGCTCGAGGTGCGCCGCCTGGGGCGCACGCCCTACGCGGAAGGGCACCGCATCCAGCAGGAGATCCTCGAGCAGGTGGTCGCCGGCGAGGCACGCGACCACCTCCTGCTCTGCGAGCACGAGCCCGTGATCACCGCCGGCCGCGGCACCCCCGCGGAGGAGCTGCCCGGCAGCGAGGTGCAAGTCGTCGAGGTCGAGCGCGGCGGCGAGGCCACCTACCACGGCCCGGGCCAGGCCGTCGCCTATCCGATCCTCTCCCTGCCCGAGGACCGCCGCGACCTGCACCGCTACCTGCGGGACCTGGAGCAGGTCGTGATCGGCGTGCTCTCGGAGTTCGAGATCGAGGGCCGCCGCGAGCCGGGCCTGACCGGCGTCTGGGTGGGCGACCACAAGATCGCCTCCATCGGCGTGGCCGTGCGGCGCTGGGTCACCTGGCACGGGCTCGCGATCAACGTGCACACGGACCTGGACGCCTTCCAGTCCTTCTCCCCCTGCGGGCTCGACCCGAAGGTCATGACCCGCATGGCGGACCACGCGGAGATGCCGCACGGGACGACGCTGGTGGAGGTGCTGCTCGTCAAGCACGTCTGCGAGGTCTTCGGCTACGAGCTTCCGCCGCCCCCGCCCCTGGCGGAGCCGGCCCCGAGCGCCTTCCCGGACCTGCCGATCTTCCCGGGCTAGCGCCCGTAGGCTCGCGCCCCCGCCACCACCAGCGCCCAGCCAGCGAGCAGGAGCAGGCCGCCGACCGGGGTCACCGCCCCGAGCGCGCGCAGGTCCGTCAGGCTCATGACGTACAGGCTGCCGCTGAAGAGCAGGATCCCGAGCTGGAAGCACCAGCCACCGAAGACCGCCAGGCGCCCCCCGGTCTTCTCGACGATCCAGGCGCAGGCCACGAAGGCCAGGGCGTGGACCAGGTGGTAGTGGGCGGCGGTCTCCCACCACTCGAGACGCCGGGCGCCGTCGGCCTGGCCCTCGAGGTGCGACTGGAGGCCGTGGGCGCCGAAGGCCCCCAGGGCCACGGCCAGGAAGCCGTTGAGGCCGGCCAGCTGGAGCAGGAGACGTGCCATCGATGAGGGGTCCGAGATCCGTAGGTCCTTTCAGTACAGGAGTTTGGCCCAAGGGGACCTTGACGGCCCCCGGGCCGAACCTAACGTATGGTGCAGATTACCGGATCTGACCCCCCTGCAGCACCGTCCGCGCCTGATTCCATGCTCACCGTCTCCGCCGTCCAGAAGCTCCTCGAGGAGTCCTTCCCCGACGGGAACGTCCGCGTCATCGACCTGACCGGCACCTCCGACCACTTCGGCGTGGAGGTCGTCTCCACGCGCTTCGAGGGCCTCAGCCTGATCGAGCAGCACAAGCTCGTGCACGCCGCGGTCGGCACCCACCTGACCCAGGCCATCCACGCCCTCGACATCAAGACTCGCACCCCGTAAGCCCGCCGACCTGCTCGGCGGTTCAGTCCCCCGTACAGCCCCATCGCAACATGTGGAACAAAGAGAAAGTCGCTGAGATCGTCCAGCAGAACAAGCTCGTCGTCTTCGGCAAGGGCAACCGTGAGCAGCCCCAGTGCGGCTTCACGGCCCGTGCCTTCACCGTGCTCGAGATGCTGGGACACCCCTTCGAGGTGGTGAACATCTTCGACGACGAGAACATCCGCCCGTCCCTGGTCGAGTACAGCCAGTGGCCCACCACCCCCCAGGTCTTCCTCAACGGCGAGTTCCTGGGCGGCAGCGACATCGTCCTCGAGATGTTCGAGAAGGGCGAGCTGAAGAAGAAGGCCGACGAGGCCTTCGCTTCCTGACGCGACCAGGACTCCGATCGCTCGGCCCGGGAGCGCGGCGACGCCCGCTCCCGGGCCGAGCCACGTTCGTGCCCGACGGGCGCCCGCGCCCCTGACCCTCGCGGGAGCTGGAGGTCATTTTGGGCGACCCCAACCGAGAGCAGGGGTGTGCGTGCCCCTATCCTGTTCGCCGATGCACCGCCAATCGGGTCCCCTCTCCCAGCAAGCTGCCGCCCTCCTGCTCGGGATGTCGGCCCTGGCGTTCAGCGCCGACCCGGCCCTGGCACAGGAGGCAGAGCCCGCCACCCTCCCCACCGGTTGGTCGGAGGTCCTCGACCGCCTCTCCTTCCACGGGGACTTCCGCTTCCGCTCGGAGGCCGACTGGCAGCGACCCTCGGGCCCGGACCGCTGGCGTGCGCGCCTGCGGCTGCGGCTCGGGGCCGACTACAGCGTGAGCGACGACCTGCTCGCGGGCGCTCGCCTCACCACGGGCCCCCAGGACAAGGCCCGCGACACGAACGCGACCCTCGGCGACGACTTCTCGAAGATCCAGCTCAACCTCGACCGGCTGTTCCTGCGCTGGACGCCCGAAGGCCCGCATCCCCTGGAGGTGACCCTCGGCAAGTTCGGCCACCCCTTCCACCGCAACCCGATCTACGACGAGCTGGTCTGGTACTCGGACGTCCAGCCGGAGGGCTTCGTGGTGGGCGACAGCCTCAGCGACCTGGGCGGCCTCGACCAGCTCCGGGGCCAGGCGGGCTACTACGTCTTCCGCGAGCGAGCCCAGGGCGACGTGCGCATCGGCGTGGCGGAGGTGCTGGCCAGCGAGCGCTTCTCTTCCAACACCCGGGGCAACGCCTCCCTCGCCTGGTACGGCTACGACAACGCCTCGTCCCACCCGGACGCGACGACCCGCAACTACCAGATCCTCGACGGCATCGCAGACGTCTCCACCGAGCTCGCGGGCCTCCCCTGGTGCTTCGCCGCCGAGGCCATCACGAACCTCGCCTCCAGCGGCGAGAAGGGGCGCGGCTGGGCCCTGGGCTTCTCCTGCGGCGCGGCCCGGGCCCCCGGGGACTGGCGGGCCTACTACCAGTACCAGGAGGTCGGCGATGACGCGGTCTTCTCCCCCGTGGCGAGCGGTGACCTCCTGATCGAGCACAACTTCCGGGGGCACGTCGCAAACCTGGACCTGGTGCTGATGGAGGGCGTCACCCTGCGCACGCGCCTGCTGACCTCCGAGCCCCTCGATCCGGACCTCATGGGCGGCTTCTACGAGACGAGCACCCGCCTGCGGGTCGAGCTCAATGTGAAGTTCTGAGGAGGGGAGAGAGTAGGCTGTGCCAATGGCACGCCTGCTGCTCGCCCTCCTGCTGCTCGCTCCCCTGACCGCGGCCCAGGACGGGGCGGCCCGTCGCGGCCTGCCCCTGGCCTGGGACGACCTGCCGCCCTGGCCCGACGGAATCGGCGTGGGAGGTCCGCTGGCCGGGACCACCGGGGACGTGCTCGTCATCGCCGGCGGCGCGAACTTCCCCGAGGCCCCTCCGTGGGAGGGCGGCGCCAAGGTCTGGTCCGATCGCGTCTGGGTCCTCGAGCGCGACGCCGAGGCCTGGCTGCCCCAGGAGCCCCTGCCCGGACCGCTGGCCTACGGCGCGAGCGTCGAGACCCCCGACGGTCTGGTCCTGCTCGGCGGCAGCGACGAGGCGGGCATGAGCTCCGCGGTGCGGCGCGTGCGCTGGGACGCCGCCGCCCGCCGCCTGGAGTGGGAGGCCCTGCCGGACCTGCCGACACCGACCGCCTTCTGCGCGGCCGAGCTCGTCGGTGACCGGCTGCTCGTCTTCCCCGGCAAGCGCTCCAAGGGCGCGGACGACGTGGCGCCCGGCTTCTGGGGACTCGACCTCGGCGCGATCGGCGCGGGCTGGCGCGAGCTCGCTCCGCTGCCCGCGCCGCCCCGCGCCAAGAGCGTGGCCGCGGTGCAGGCGGACGGCTTCGGGGACGAGCACCTCTACCTCTTCAGCGGTGAGATCACGACCGTCGGCGAGGACGGCGAGGCGAGCTACGCCTACCTGCCCGAGGCCTGGCGCTTCGACCCGCGGGACGGGCCGCGCGGCTCCTGGTCCCCCATCGCGCCGCCGCCGCGGGCCGTGGCCGCGGGCAGCGCCCTGCCCTTCGGCCAGAGCCACGTGCTCGTCTTCAGCGGCGTGCGCGGGGCCGAGATGCACCTGCCGATCGCGGAGCGCACGGGCTTCTCCGACGGGGTGCTGGCCTACCACACGATCACCGACACCTGGGTCGAGGCGGGGGCGATGCCGGTGGGCGTCGTCACGACCGAGGCCGTGGCCTGGGGCGACGAGCTGGTGATCGTCAGCGGCGAGGTGCGACCCGGGGTGCGCACCGCGCGCCTGCAGCGGGCCCGGCGCGTACCGGCCGAGGTGGAGTTCGGAGCCCTGAACTACGCGGTGCTCGTGGTCTACCTGGGATCCCTCGTCGTCCTGGGCTGGCTCTTCTCGCGCCGCGAGAAGACCACGGACGAGTTCCTGCTGGCCGGCCGCCGCGTACCCTGGTGGGCGGCGGGGCTCTCGATCTTCGGGACCATGCTCTCGGCGATCACCTTCCTCTCCACCCCCGCGGTGGGTTTCGCGACCAACTGCCTGATCGCTCCGGCCTGGATCCCGATCCTGTTGATGGCGCCGGTCGTGGCCTACCTCTACCTGCCCTTCTTCCGGCGGCTGGACGTCACGACCGCCTACGAGTACCTGGAGAAGCGCTTCGGCCTCTCCCTGCGCCTCTTCGGCTCCCTCTCCTTCGTGCTGTTCCAGGTGGGGCGCATGGCGGTGGTGGTCTACCTGCCGGCCCTGGCGCTCTCGACCTTCACGGGGCTCGACGTCTACCTCTGCATCCTGCTGATCGGCGCGCTCTCGACGCTCTACACAGCCCTGGGCGGCATCGAAGCGGTGATCTGGACCGACGTCGTGCAGGTGGTCGTCTTGATGGGCGCGCTCCTCGTGGCCCTCTGGATCGCCATCGCGGACGTGGGCGGACCGGGGGCGGCCCTCGAGATCGCCGAGGCGGGCGGAAAGATGACCCTCTACCGCGGGGGCTGGGACTGGGTCGAGATGAGCACCTGGATCATCGTGGTGGGGTCCTTCTTCCTGAACTTCGGGCCCTACACCACGGACCAGACCACCATCCAGCGCTACCTGACGACGAAGGACGAGGCGGCGGCGGCGCGCGGGATCTGGCTCAACGGACTGCTGTCCGTACCCGGCGGGCTGCTCTTCTTCGGCATGGGCATCGCCCTCTTCGCCTGGTTCCAGGTCCACCCCGGCGAGCTTGCGGTGGGCATGAAGACCGACGAGGTGCTGCCGCTCTTCGTCTCCGAGCGCCTGCCGGCGGGCCTCTCGGGTCTGGTCATCGCCGGGGTCTTCGCCGCCTCCATGTCGAGCCTGGACTCGAGCATGCACGGCATCGCGACGGTGGTCACCACCGACTTCTACCGCCGCTTCCGCCCTTCGGTCGGCGACGGCCAGGCCCTCCGCGTGGCGAAGCTCACGACCGTCGCCATGGGCGCCGTCGGGACCGCGGCGGCCACCTACCTCGCGGGCAGCGACGTGACCTCGCTCTTCTTCTTCTTCCAGAAGCTGCTCGGCCTGCTCTCGAGCGGCATCGCAGGGGTGTTCTTCCTCGGCATCTTCACCCGCCGCACGACGGCCGCCGGGGCCCTGGTCGGAGCCGGCGCCAGCACGGCGATGGTGGCCTGGGTGACCTTCAGCACCAGCCTCAACTTCTACCTCTACGGCCTGGTCGGGATGACCACCTGCGTCGTCGTCGGCTACCTGAGCAGCCTGGTGCTCCCGGGCAGCGGACGCGACCTCGCGGGCCTGACGCTCTTCAGCCGGCGGAGCTAGCCCGGCCTATTCATGAGGCTTTGACGCATTGGGGCCCAACTGCGTTCCTG